>DIHL01000041.1 GCA_002420145.1 Bacteroidetes bacterium UBA5697 | reverse complement strand
TCAGAGTCAATGTATAACACATCATCATCAATGAGTTTGTTAACCAAATCATTTAATCGTTTACTATTAACTGATTGAAATTTACGAATTAGTTCAGACAACTGAAACGACTGATGACTTAATTCGATTTTTATATTTTCAATTAATCCATCTTCTGTTTCTAAATTTCGTTTGTATTTCTCTATACATACGTCACAATATTGACAATCTTTAAAATCTGTCTCATTAAAATAAGACAGTAACAATCTACTTCTACAAATATTTTTTTCTGTCACATAATTCACTACACTATTAATCCGTGTTAAAGCTTTTTCTTTTAGAATAGGATAATTAAACAATTTAATATTTTCAAATTTTAAATTAATTCTGTTTTGTAAGAAAATTAATTTTGGTAAAGTAGTTTGAGGAATAAAAGAAATGACTCCTTGAGTATTTAGGTTATCTAGCTGCATATCTAGTTCGTGTTCCGAAATCTTCGCACGATAAGCCACATCTTTTTCTTTAATGTGAACGTATTGCTCATATAATCCGCCATAACTTCTTAGCAAAACCTTAATCACTGATTCGTATTTAGGAAACTTTATTTGATAATTATACAAATCATCTTTATTCATTTTCATCATGACTTTTGATGGCTCATACCCACTATCTAAGAATGAAAAATATCCTTCTTTTTCTAAACACTTAATTGAATTATATAAAGTAACAGGTTTTAAATTATAATTTCGAGTCACTTCATTGATATCGAAACTAACGGATAAACCTTCTCCACTTTCTACTGGTATTTGATAAAAATTATAGATGGCCTGGTAAGATTGTTTAATTTCATCAATACTTGGTGTTTTTTCTTCGTATTGTTCTTTTAAAGAAAACACATCATAATTATTGCATAATAATATGGCATAAGCCGTCTTCTCATCTCTACCTGCCCTACCCGCTTCTTGAAAATACGCTTCTAAACTTTCGGGTAAATCTAAGTGCACCACAAAACGAACATCTGGTTTATCGATTCCCATTCCAAATGCATTAGTAGCTACAATAACTTGCGATTTATTTTCTATCCAATTTTGTTGAATGGTAGCCCTATCGTTTGGATTAATTCCTGCATGATAAAAAGAAGCCGAAATTTTATTTTGAAATAGCCATTTGGCTATCTCCTCAGTTTTCTTTCTATTTCTCACATAAATTATTCCTGAGCCGCCAATATTATGAATCACTTTCAGTAAACGTTCATATTTATTTTCTTCCAACTGAACAACGTATCTAATATTTTTTCTTTCAAAAGATTGACGAAATACCTTTGGGTTTTTAAATTCCAATTTTAATTGAATGTCCTCCACTACTTCTTTAGTAGCACTAGCAGTTACAGCAATGATATTTACTGAAGGGAAATATTCTCTTAACTCTGCAATTTTTAAATAGCTTGGTCTAAAATCATAACCCCATTGCGAAATACAGTGTGCTTCATCTATGGCTATTAATCCTATTGGCAAATAAGAAAGTCTTTGGCGAAAAGTTTCATTTTCAATTCTTTCTGGCGAAACATATAAAAATTGAACATGACCGTAAGCAGCGTTGTTTAAAGCAATGTCAATTTCCTTTAAATTCATAGAAGACGTAATTGCCACGGCACTAATACCTTTATTCTTTAAATTCTGGACTTGATCATTCATTAAGGCTATCAGAGGGGAAACCACTAAACAAGTTCCACCAATGACTAAACCTGGAATTTGAAAACAAATTGATTTCCCACCACCTGTGGGCAATAAAGCCAAAGTGTCTTTATTAGAAAGTATAGATTGAATAATGTCTTCTTGCAAAGGACGAAAAGAATCATAGCCCCAGTGCTTTTTTAAATAAAAATAAATATCCTCTTTATGACTCAAATTTTACACCCAACTTTCTAAAATGCTAATTTATTACATTCTAGCTCAAAAAACTAAACAAGCCTTGATATTTAGTGTTATAGCTATTATATTAGTGTGTATTAATAATGTAGAAAATGACAGAATTTGTAAATCCTATTGATAAAGATAAAGTTGCTGAAAATCCAGGGTTACTTCCTTACCCGCATCATGTTGGAGGAATTGTAATAAAACCTGAGGATAATGGGAAAATAAAGTCTCGTGCCTTAACAGCTATGAGAGAACAAACCAATATTCAAATGAGTCAAATTCAAAAGCAAGTTGAATTATTGGCTCAACAAGCAAACGAGCTGAGAGAACGAATTGAAATGTCAGAAAAAATATACATGGCAGATTTATCTTTTGAGCCGCTTATTGGACACACTTATCATTTATATATCAAAGAAGGTAATTACAAACTTTTAATGATTGGGCCAGATGATTGGGGGAAACTACCTAAAACACTTGAATATATTGGCACTGTGAAAATGTTGGGTGATCATACCTGGGAGATTCTTTCCAAAAAAAATTAATATTTTAAATTAAACAAAACTTTGTTTACCTTGTTTACGTATATAACATACAAGTAATACATGTTTAAAATAATTATATATATATCTTCTGCACTAGTTTTTAGCTCATGTATTCTTTTTCAGCCGTCTGCTAAAAAGTTAAACAATAGAGCTTTACGTACTCATAAACAATATGATGCTGTGATTGTACCCGGCGTTCCTTTTTTAGAACCAAAATGGGATAGAACCATGCAAATGAGGGTTTTATGGGCTATACATTTATATAAAAATGGCAGTACAAAAAAAATCATCATGAGTGGAAGCTCTGTTTACTCACCTTATGTAGAGGCGCAAATCATGAAATTATATGCTATTGAATTTGGAGTACCTGCTGATGATATAATTATTGAAGATAAAGCACAGCACAGTACCGAAAATGTATGGTATGGTTACAAATTAGCTAAATCATTGGGACATGAAAAAATTGCTTTATGTACCGATCCTTTTCAAACACGCATGACCTACCGTTTTGGAAAAAGACGATTAAAGGATTTAAAATATTTGCCAGTAATCTTTGATACTTTAAAAACTCTACCTCACCTTGAGCCTGAAATAAATTACCAAGCCCATAAGATTGAAAACTTTACACCAATCACCGAAACCCAAAGTTTTTGGTTTAGATTTAAAGGTACGATGGGAAAACACATCAATTTCAAAGAATAATTTTATCTTTATATCGCATTTATTAATTTAAAACTATGCGTGCCTTACAGATAACTACTTTACTTTTATTTATAAATATCATTTCATTTTCTCAATCCGAAGAAGGATTAGTAAAATGGCTAACTATTAAAGAAGCTCAAGAACTGAATAAAAAACAACCGAAACCTTTTTTAATAGATGTTTATACGGATTGGTGTGGCTGGTGTAAACACATGATGAAAACTACTTACTCTAACCCAAACATTGCAGGTTACATCAATCAGTTTTTTTACCCTATAAAGTTTAATGCCGAAACTAAAGACACGATTGAATATAACGGTAAAATTTACAAACCAACCTCTCCAAATCCTAAAACACCTCATGAACTAGCTATTAAATTTTTAGGAAATAGCTTGAGTTACCCTTCCACGATTTTTGTTTCTAATAATTTTGAATACAATCTATTATCGCAAGGATTTTTAGAAGAAAAAAAACTAGAGCCCTTATTAGTATATACAGTGGAAAATGTTTTTAAAAGTGCTCCTTACGAAGAATTTGCGGCTCAGTTTAACAATGCCTTTTATGACACCACCTTCACTAAAGGGACTTTAAAATCTTATAGCATCAAAGAAATTGAAAAATTACAAAAGAAGAAAACGAAAAAAATATTAGTAAATATTTATGCAGGATTCTGCAACTCTTGCAAAGTTCAAAATGCAACTACGTTAAAAGATACAAGTATAGTAAATTACATTAACAAGCATTTTTACTTAATGAATTTTGATGCTGAAAGTAACGATACAATTATGTTTAGAGGGGAGAAATGTTACAAAACAGTATTAAACGGTTATCCACTAAATACATTTGCATTAAGAGCAACTAATAACAGATTACAATTTCCATCAATTGCTGTTTTAGATGATAAACAAAACACACTAGACGCACTTAACGCTTATTTAACTCCAAAAACGTTATTACCTATATTAAAATATTACGCAGAGGATAAATACAAAACCATTAGCTGGCCAGACTATATTAAAGCATATAATGAGCAAAAAAAATAGCGATAATTTCTTACCGCTATTTTTTAAAATTCAAACTTATATCCTATTCCTTTAATAGTTTTGATATAATCGTCACCTAACTTTTCACGTAATTTTCTAATATGAACATCAATCGTTCTGTCTCCAACTACGACTTCGTCTCCCCATACTTGCTCTAATATATACTCACGAGTAAATACTTTTCCTGGTTTACTTGCTAATAAGGATAATAACTTAAACTCTTTTTTAGGGAAAGAAATTTCTTCTCCATCTTTATGGACGCAGTATTTTTCTTTATCAATTTTAATTCCACCTAAATCTAATTGTGATGATTTTTGTTGATCAGGGGTATATCTTCTCAATAATGCTTTAATTCTACTAATAAAAACTCTAGGTTTAATAGGTTTAGTAATATAATCATCTGCACCAACCTCAAAACCCGCAATTTGAGAATAATCCTCATTTCTAGCACTTAAAAACGCAATCATCACATCTTTTAAACTAGCAATTTCTCTAATTTCTCTACACGTATCAATACCGTCCATTTCTGGCATCATCACGTCTAAAACAATTAAATGAGGGATTTCTTTTTTTGCGATACTAATAGCATCTCTTCCATTAAGCGCGGTGTAAACCTGAAATCCTTCTTTTTTTAAATTATAGCTCAAAAAGTCAAGAATATCTTGTTCATCATCAACAAGTAATATCTTATATAAATTATTTTCTGTACTCATATCATTCATTGGCACAAAGTTAAGCTTAATGATTAGGTTCAAAGTTAACTAAATATTAAGAAATCGCATTATTTTAAGATTCTCTAATTGATTTAGTAAAATTGTAAAAATATAGTTTAAAATACTAAATATTCTAGAGTTAAATTTACAAAAACAGATTTAATAATAAGTTTACAAAGACTTTGTTAGCTTCAACAAAAATAAATAATTATGGCAACTACAATTAAAAGTCTTATTGATAAAAACAAAAACGCATTCGATCATTCTTTTTTTATTGAATCGTTAAATCTATCCTACATCTTATTAAACAAGGCTTTAAAGCAAATAATAAAAGACGAATTAAATCAAGAAATCATCGACAACAAAATAAAAACTTCTAATTTAATAAGTCATATCAAAAAAGCATATGTAACAAATCCATCTATAAAGTTGAAAATTTCAAAAAAAGCAATAAAAGATATTGAGTTATTTGTTAGTCTTTATAAATTAATAGCCAAAGAATTGAAATTTCAATATCCTGAAAAGAAAATCACTGAAACGGCTCAATTAGGTATAAATTGTATTATTATTTTAAATACAAGCCTTTTAAAGATTAAAAACAACAAAATTTCTCATTAACACAAAAAACACATTTAACAATTTGGTAATATACAGGTTAGATTATGTTTAAATAACTTCTGTTAGTTTGTGGCATAAAAATTACAATCACAAAATGAAGTTAAAAATTAAAATAATTCTTTCTTTTATAATTATTTGTTTAATGAGTGTTTCTAACGCCTATTCAAATAACAACCCAAAAGAGAAAACAATTATTGTTAGCGGTAAGATTGTTGATTTAAATAAAAATGAATTATTAGCTGGGGTTTCAATTACAACATCTCAGGTTGAAAAAACAATGTATTCTGATTTAAACGGGAATTTTTTTATCTATATAAAGATTAAAGATACCTCAAATTTCAAATTAGAATTTTCTCAAGTTGGTTACGCTAGCAAAACCCTGTCATATGAAGACTTATCTAAGGTCTCAGGCAATATTGAAATTACACTAACAGAGGAGTAAAATTACTCAATGTAAAGTTAATGTTAAGGTTTTGTTATTTTTGTAACATTACTAATTTTTCTTGGTATAATTGTGTAGAATTTACGTTCCACAATTAAAAATTCCAGATCATGAAAAATTTAATCTTAAGCATTTGTATCCTAATATCAGGAATTACATTTTCTCAAAATATAACTTTAGTTGATGGTATTTACCTTCAAAATGAAGTAGCGTATACTGGCAAATACATTTTATATTACGAAAACGGAACTGTTAAAGAAGAGTTAAACATCAAAGATGGTAAACTAAACGGCGTATTCACTAAAAATTACGAAAGTGGCAAGAAAATGGAAGTTGGCAACTACGAAAACAACTTAAAATTTGGCTTATGGACAAGATATAGTCAAAATGGAAACTTAATTGCACAAGCGTCTTACTTAAATAATAAAAAAGATGGCAATTGGTTTGTTTACAATGAAAATGGGACAAAACTATTTGAAATGACATATAAAGATGGCGAGAAAACAGGTGTTTGGAAGCAGTGGGACGAAAACGGACAATTGATTAAAACAACAGATTATAGCTCACTATAATTAAAATATTAAAACTCAAAAGCGCATCAAGTTTGGTGCGCTTTTTTTATGCAAATACGTTTCCTTTACATTAAATAATTATATTTTCGACCAACTAGAAATATTATTCTCCAAAACATTTATTTAAAAACATAACTAGTAAATTCAATGGGAAATTGAGACTTTTATTCATTTCTGAAAACAAAAAGAGATAATGGTTTGCTAATATAATCTACGCATCTGCTTAATATATGGTACCGATATTTGCATAAAATTGCAATACATGTACCCAGAAACCATCATTGATCACGAAAGCAGTTTACTTTATGCGCAAACCATTCAAAATGGTTTGCTTCCCAAAAAAAGACATTTCGATAAGTTTTTTAATGATTACTTTATATTATACAAACCTCAAGATAAAATAGGTGGAGATTTTTATTGGTTAACCCAAAAAGGTGATACTTTATATTTTGCATTGGCAGATTGCACAGGTCATGGCATATCTGGTGCGATGCTTTCTGTTTTGGGAATTAGTTTACTTAACTATGTTATTCAAAAAAACTATACCAATGTGGGCGATTACCTAACTGAATTAGATAAAAAATGGATAGAAACATTTAATAATGAATTACACGACTCTCATTTTAATAACGATTGGTTAGAGATTACTCTTATTTCTTATAATACCAAAACAAAGGAATTTCAATATTCATGTGGCGGAGGTGAATTTGCAGTACATCAAAACAATCAAATAAGTTTTTATAAGGGAAATAATTTTCCAATAGGTGGATGGCAAATAGAAAAATCTAGAATTTTTGATACACATAAACTAGTTTTAGAAAAAAATGCAAAACTCTACTTTTTTTCAGATGGCATAAAACATCAATTTGATGCAGACAATAATAAAAAATTTAGCAGAAAAAGATTACTCCATCTTTTAAATCACTATAGCGAAGCGCCAATGAATCAGCAAGTTGAGCTATTAGAATTTGTGATTGAAACATGGAAAGGTGCCACAAAACAAACAGATGATATTTCTTTAATAGGAATTGAATTTCAAAACTTATGTTAAGTAAACATTAACTATTTAAACATATTTAGGTTTTGATTTAATATTAAGGTAATATATAATTGACATTAACCTTAAGTAGGTATTGTTTTTTTGCAGCGTCAAATACAAGATATCATGTTCAAAAAAATAGCTCTTACAATTACAATTTCATTAATTTCATTAATTATAAATGCTCAAACTGGTAAAATTATTGGCAAAATAATAGATGCCAAAACAGGAGAAACACTTCCTGGAGCAACTGTTTTAATTGATGGTACAACCAAAGGTGCATCGGCTGATTTTGACGGAAACTTTTCATTAACTGGATTACAAGCTGGAAAATATACACTTGTCGCAAGTTATATTACATATGACAATAAGAAATTTTTAGATGTTGTTGTGAAAGCTAACGACGTAACAGAATTTAATATTGGTTTAGATCAATCTAATTCTCAAAACTTAACAGAAATAGTTGTTCAAGCAGAAATGAATAAAGAGAATACTAATGCAGTACTAATCATGCAAAAAAATAATGCAAGCGTGAGTGACGGTATTTCTTCTGAAAGCATCAAAAAAACACCAGACAGAACGACTAGTGATGTTATTAAAAGAATTAGTGGGGCTACTATTCAAGATAATAAATTTGCTATTATCAGGGGGATGAGCGATAGATATAATGCAGCTTTTATAAATGGAGCTCCATTACCAAGTTCTGAAAGCGATAAAAAAGCATTTTCGTTTGATATTTTTCCAGCTAATTTATTAGACAATATTATTATTTTAAAAACAGCCACGCCAGATTTACCTGGTGATTTTGCGGGTGGTGTTATACAAATCAATACTAAAAGTATTCCCGAAAAAAATTCTCAAAGCATTTCAATAGGAGCTGGCTATAATACACAAACAACTTTCAAAGATTTTAAAACATACGAAGGTGGCAAAACAGATTGGTTAGGAATTGATGATGGAACTAGATCGCTTCCTGGAGGTATTCCATCTACTAAAGATTATTCGCAAGATAAATTAGAACAGATTAATTATGCAAAAATGGTTAATTATGATTGGAGTTTGCAAACTAAAAAAGCATTACCAAATTTCAATGTTCAATATTCTTTAGCTAACGTTGGTAAAGTATTTAAAAAAGACGCCGGAAGTATTTTTGCTTTAACATACAACAACAATACCAATACAACATTTACAACGCGAAGAGACTTCTCGGAACAAGGAGAAAATTATGATATCATAAAAAACAGCGACTATAAAGACACGACGTATTCAAATACAGTTTTAGCAAGTGCGCTTTGGAATTTAGCATATAAACTAAATGATAATAATCAGATAGGTTTAAAAAATTTATACAGCATAAACTCCGATGACCGAGTTATTACAAGAAGAGGGGCTCTTGAAATAAATAATAATAAATGGGAAATATCTAATGCTAGATGGTTCACCCAAAATAAAATATACTCTGGACAATTAAATGGAGATCATTACATAGAAAAAGCGAAAATCAAATTAAAATGGGTTGCTGGATATAGTAATATTCAAAGAGAGATGCCAAATTTAAGAGTAATGAGATATACAAAAAGTTCTATTGAACAAAATATAGAAAATGACTCAATACCTTATACAGCCAATATCTTTACGAGTAATGCAACTTCTACAGGTAATGGAGGAACCATGTTATTTGCTAAAACTGATGAATCAATTAAAAGCATAAAGTATGATTTAAGTAGAAGTTTTAAAATCAAAAAATCGCAACATGAAATAAAGATTGGAGGAAATCATATATACAGAGATAGAGCATTTGAAGCGCGATTCCTTGGATATGGAATGTATAGAAAAAATTCTTCTTTAACTCCTAATACAAACTTATTATTATTAAATGAATCCGAAATTTTTGCTCAAGAAAACATGGGAATAATTGACGGACCAGGAACTAAAGATGGAGGTTTCTTATTAGTTGAAGCGACTACACCTAAAGATAACTACCAAGCATCTTCAATGTTACATGCTGGTTATCTATCAATTGATTCTAGATTTTTTGAAAAACTAAGATTTATTTATGGAGCAAGAGTTGAATCATACAAACAAAAAATCACATATTATTTAAATCCTGATGAAGCAACTATTAAAGATTCAACAGTAATCGACATTCTACCTTCAATCAATGCCGTATATAGTGTTACCGACAAAACAAATATCAGATTTGCGTATTACAGAACTGTATCTAGACCTGAGTTCAGAGAATTAGTTCCGTTTACATTTATTGACTTTGCAACAGGATTTAGTATTGATGGAAACCCAACACTTGTAAGAGCAAAAGTAGACAACTATGATTTAAGAGGTGAGTGGTACCCAGGAGCAGGACAAATAGTTTCAGCATCTGGTTTTTACAAACGAATTACAAATGCAACAGAAATGGCCGTAAATGCTGCTTCTCAAATTAAAAGTTTAACTTATGTTAATGTTCCATTAGTAGAAAACATTGGTTTAGAATTAGAATATCGTTTTAAATTAAGTACTATATTTAAATCCGATTCATCAAAATTATTAGATAATACAACCATCTTCACAAATTTCGCTTACATTCAATCAAAAGTAGATGTTAGTAAAATCAATGGAGCGGGAGCATCTTCGCGTCCTTTACAAGGTCAATCACCTTATATTATAAATGCTGGGGCTCAATACCTAGACATTGAAAAAGGCTGGGGAGTTAGTCTGTCTTACAATGTTATTGGAAGGAGAATTGTAATTGTTGGATCAAGTGCTGAACCAGATTTTTATGAAGCACCAAGACATGTATTAGATTTACAATTATCAAAAACATTCAAACAAAAGTTCGAAATAAAATTTAATGTAAGAGATATACTTGCTCAAAAACAAGTTTGGTATCAAGACATTAATAAAAATGGAAAACTAGATAAAGGAGCTGAAAAAGAAAGTCAAAACTTAACCCATTCAGGTCAAACAGACAATGTGATGTTTAATACAAAACTTGCTCCTACGATTTCATTATCCTTATCTTATAAATTTTAAATAAACAATAATAAACAATGTTAAGGCTGTGTAAATCACAGCCTTTTTTGTTAACGTTTAGTTAATGTAATTGTAAAACATATGTAAGGTTAGTTTAATGTAAATAAAAGATTGTTGAAATAGTTTTGCGTATCAAAAAAACTAAAACTAAAATGAAAAAAATTTACTTATCAGCAGCAGCATTATTAGCTTGCTCTTTTTTAAACGCTCAATCAGCGTTCACTTGGGATGTAACATCTTACAAAGGTGCTTTTCCTGTAACAGATAATACTCCAGCTACAGATTGGACATCTGGTTGGGCAAATTGGGATCCGGAAAATACAAATTACGCAGCTCCAACTTCAACAATAACAGGAGATATTTCTACAAATACTTCAATAAGTGGTGTTGTGTATTTAGATGGTATCGTGCATGTAAAAAATAATGCAACATTAACTATCGCTGCAGGAACAGTTATCAGATGTAAACCAAATGATGTAAGTTTAACTCCTGGTACATTAATTATTACTAAAGGGTCTAAAATTCAGGCTCAAGGAACTGCTTCTCAACCAATTGTTTTCACATCTAATAATACTGTATCTAATGGTCGCAACCCTGGAGATTGGGGTGGTGTTGTAATTTTAGGAAATGGTGTTATTAATACTGGCGGTGTTTCTACTAATCCTAATGTAAGTAAAGTTGAAGGCTTTGCTACAACAGATCCATTAAGATATTATGGTGGAACAAATGATGCTGATAACTCAGGTGTTCTTTCTTATGTAAGAATTGAATTTGCTGGTGTGGCATTAGATCCATTACAATCTAACTCAGAAATTAATGGCTTAACATTAGGTGGCGTTGGTTCTGGAACAAAAATCGACCACGTACAAGTTTCTTTTTGTGGGGACGATGCATTTGAATGGTTTGGTGGAACTGTTGATGCAAAATATTTAATTGCATACAGAACAACTGATGATGATTTTGATACTGACTTCGGTTTTAGAGGACGTGTACAATTTGGATTAGGAGTTAAAGATCCTAATATTTGGGATGCTATTTCTGGTGGAGCAAGTAATGGAATTGAGTCTGATAACAATGGAACTTCTCCATATTTAGCATTGCCATTAACTAAACCTGTTTTCTCAAACTTTACTTTCATTGGTGCTAAGGGTGACGGAACTGTTTACGGTGCTGGAACATTACCTGCTGGTGAAGCTCATGAGGCATTTGCTCATATTCGCCGTAACTCTTCTCATTCTATTTTTAACTCATTAATTTTAGGTTATGAAAAAGGATTACGTTTACAAAATGCGGTAACGTTAGATAATTTCAATGCTCCTTCAACAGCTGATTCTGTTGCTGTAATAGCTAACTCTAATATTACTGCTGAAATACCTTCTACATATATTACTGAATCTGCAACTGTATTTACTCAAAACTGGTATCATACATACGCAGCAGCAAATAATATTGATACCGTAACTACAATTGCACAAATTGATTTTGTAGCTGCATTTAATGCATTAGGAACTACTTCTGATTTCCGATTAAAAGCAACTTCAACTGCATCAACTGGCGCTACTTTTACACATCCAGCTTTTGTTGGAGGTTTCACAGGTATAAACGAAGTTTCTAGTGTAATTAAAAATTCATTCGTGTTGTATCCTAACCCAGCTTCAGAAAATACAACTATCGCTTTCGACATTGCTGAAAAGAATAAAGTAAGTGTTTCTGTTTATGATGTATTAGGAAATTTAGTATCAATCGTTTCTCAAGACAATGAATTTGAAAAAGGAAACAATACTATTTCATTAAACACATCAAACTTATCAAGTGGTATCTATTATATTTCGTTAGAAGTTAATGGCGCTAAAGAAACTAAAAAATTAGTAATCAATAAGTAATTTAATATCCTATAAAGGCACGAACAATTGTTCGTGCCTTTTTTATTACATGCAACAACCCTTTCACATAGTATTTGTATCTAACTCTGAATCGTCGGTAAAAAAAACAGCTGATTATTTAGAAGAAAAAAAGTATAAAGTCTCTTTCGTTAAATCCGAAGAAGATTTAATGGATTGTCTTCATAAGGAACATGTTAATTTGGTTATTGTAGAACTAGATTATAAACATAAGGATGGAATAACCATTACATCAGATATTAGAAATTTAAAGGGGATAGAACAGCCTTTCATCATCTTATTTTCTAACAAACAAGATGACTATATTCAAATAACTGCTTTTAATTCGGGAGCAGATGATTTTATAGTTTCTCCAATAAAACCTATTTTGTTGGAAGCTCGAATTTCAACTCTCAAAAAACGGTTGATTAGCAAAACCATTGAGAATAAAGAAGAACAAACACCTCCAAATTTTTACGTAGATAAAGAACAATATCTCATCATTACTCCTAACGGAAAAATAAGTTTACCACGTAAAGAATTTGAGATGGTAAGTTTGATGTATCAAAACACACATAAAATATTTACTCGTCAGGATTTTGCTAAACTCATTTGGAACTCACCAGAAGTTGCTAATAGCAGGACCATCGATATTCATATTCGAAACATACGCCGTACGCTTGGCAATGATATTATAAAAACTACCAAGGGAGTTGGCTATACAATTAATAGAGATTTACTTTAAACTAATGTTGTAGAGGGCGCTTTTTAATCATCCCTCCTTTAGTATCCTTAATTGTATTCATGACCACAAAAGCATTCGGATCAATTTTTTCAATTTCAGTATTTAATTTATTTAATTCCAAACGTGTTACCACGGTATATACAATATCAATTTCTTTACCCTCTCCTCTTTTTCCGTAACCTCTTTTGCCGCAATACACGGTTACTCCTCTTCCCATTTTATCAATAATCATTTGGCGGATTTCTTCGCTATGCGAAGAGACAATGGTAACACCATTGTATTCTTCAATACCTAATACAACAAAATCTAAGGTTTTAGAAGCTGCTAAATAAGTAATCATGGAATACAAAGCAGCTTCAATAGATAAAAAATAGGCTGCAGCCGAGAAGATGAAAATATTTATGATTATAATCACATCGCCCATCGTTACTCCAAATTTTCGACTTAAAAAAATAGCCAGTACTTCTGTCCCATCAATCACGGCTCCTCCTCTTACTGACAATCCAATTCCTGAGCCTAAGAAAAATCCTCCGAAAATAGCCACTAATAGTTTATCATGAGTTACTTCTGGGAAATGAACAAACGCGATGCAAATCGCTAATCCAGTAATAGCAATTGCTGTTTTAATCGCAAATTCTTTCCCAATAATTTTATATCCTAAAAATACAAATGGAATATTAATACCTATAATTAAAACATATAACGGAATATTAGTTAGCTCCGTTATTAATAAAGAAATACCTGTTGCACCACCATCAATAAATTTACTAGGTAATAAAAAACTCTCTAAACCAAAAGCAGCTGCAGCAATTCCTAATCCAATTAATACTACATCTTTTAAGATACGTTTTACCAATAACTTAAACTCTCGATATCCCTTAGCTAAACGAAATCTCGAAGGAGGTTCTGGGAACTGATTAGGTTTTTTGTTTTTGTTGTTAATTATGGTTTGTATAACAACTTGAGTCAAAAAAGGATTCATGGTGCAAATTTTATTATTGGTAAGATAATAATAAAATCAAAATAAGAAAAGTGAAAAATATATAATTAATACTGGCAGCTATGAAGGGCGTGTTAGTCAATGGCAACCACTCATTGTTATTTCACCACAATTTGCCGTGTATCGTCATATGTTTGCTTTACAGTCAATCCTATTAAAAAGAAACCTGTTAATGAAGTGTATCCTAACAAAAATAAAAACGAAATGTCTACGTTTAAATTAGCAATAAAAGCAAATATAAACAGTGAGTTCGAAAGTCCTAACAATGTTTTTAAGAAGCGTAACCAATTTGCTTTGCTAACGAAGCTGATAACAATTATTATAGTCCCTGCAAAACCAAGAATTAAAGCTAAGGCAAAATAAATAATTGCGTGTCCGATACCTTTTGGATCTGGCCCAAGCCACGCTTCTATCAATAGATATAGTATCAGAATGATTGCGGTCGAAATTCCAATGTAATTAAAAAAATGCCTTGTCATTATGCTTTTTTATTAGTCTTAAGTCCTTTGATAATTAAATAAATTGAAATAAATACAATAGCAAAATAAAAAATTAGGTACTTAAATATTTGATTGTCGCCTTCTTTAAATGAATACACAACTGTCATTAAAGTCAGAAAAAGCCCGAATAAAAGAAGGGAAGAACCCAATATTATGTATGTAAGTTTTTTCATTACTATATCTATCTTAGCTGATAACCAATAACGTTTTCGCGGTTTATTTCTGTTTGGGGTTTTGAAACATTGTCTACCGAAATATTACTAACAAAGCTATAATTTTATTAGACATTTGCAAAGCAAAAATAAACGTCTTTCGCGGGAGCTACTGCTTTTGCAAATGCCGAAGCCGAATGCCCAAATAGAATAAACCGTGTGTTACCACTAGTTTGTTACTTCTCTGTTTCAATTTCAACTTTAGTTCCGTCTAACAAGTCTTTGATTTGAAAATGAATTTCTCCGGTCAAGTTGTAATGTTCATATAAGTCAACTGCGAAAATATTATTCTTGTCGTAGTTGCCGCCAAGAATCGGAAGCATTTTATAAGAATAAACTTGTCCAGCCCTTAATGTAATATTATTGATTTCCAATTGGTCTACAAGTCTCGGTAATAAGAGTTCTTCTATAACTTGTTCGGTTAGTTTGCCTTCGGTGAAGTCTAAGTAGTTTGTAGTTATTAAATTTAGTTTACCACCACCAATGTCTAAAAAATACAATTTATTATTGGTGTCTTTAAGCACTGCGTCACCTGCTTTCGTGAGAGCTATGATGCTTTTGTCATTGTCTACTAGCCATGTCCATGTACTTAACACTTTTGTTAGGTCAACATTGTCTAAAGGAAGAATATATTGTTCGATGTTTGTCATTCTACAAATTAGTGGTAACTAACTTATACACGCTACTTTGTAGCGTGTATTTGCATTATTTTGTTCTATACACGCTATTTTATAGCGTGTATTTTTATTTCCCTGCTGCTGCGGCGCTTTTCACTTTGGCGTCTTCTAATATTTTTTGGCTTTTCACTTCAGCTTCATCTAATATTTTTTGAGCTTGCTTATCGGCTTCTTTCTTAGCTATCTCTGCTGCTTTCTTCGCAGCAATTTTCCCTAAAGGATTTTTCACATCCTCTACTTGCTTATCTGCCGCTGCATAAGCCTCTGCTTTCAATTTATCAGACGCCACTTGTGCATCCGCTTTTATTTTTGCAACTTGAGCTTGTGCATCTGCTAGTATTTTTTGAGCTTCTTCGTTAGCCTTATCCTTAACTGCCGTAACTGCTTGCTCTTTCACACTTGCTCCTGCTTCACCTGCTTTTGTACCTGTCTTCACTGTTGGATTCATCACTGTTCCTCCAAATCCAACATTTACTTTAACTGATTTAGGCATACTCACATTAGTTCCAGCTGCTGTATTTGCTTGTCCCAATAAACTACCAACCATAGAATTTGCTTGTGAACCAAACATCTCTGTTGGCACATCCATTTTCCAATTATAATCTATGGTCTGATCAAAGCCAGTTGAACCAGTAATTTCAGCATTGATTTTATCAATTTTTACTTTAACTGGATTACGTAAGTTTACTCTTCCATCTTTAAACTCATAATCAGCAACCACATTTTGTAAAGTTAGATTTTTTAATTGCTCAATTTTTAAAGCTTCTCCTAATTTTACAAATGCTGGAAATCCTCCTATAGATACACTGCTCGTTTTTAATACACCATTACCATGTAGAGTTGATAATATTGGAGACATTGTTTGATCCAAATCAGCTTTAAAGTTTTCTAAAGTTGCTGTAAACATTCCTTTTGCATACTGCCCAATTGGCGCTAATTTTTGCACGGTATTAAATGCGGCATACGTTTTTTGAATATCAAAATTATCTACTTTAAAAGTTAAATCCACTGTTGGTTTTTTAGGATTAGTTGTTTCGTAATAACCATTCATTAAAACCTTACCACCTAGTAATCCTAAATTTAAGTTCGTCATATCTACTTTACGTTTCTTAATTTCGATATTACCATTCATATTATCAATCACTAAATTATCATACAATAACTTTGTGATATTTGCATTTAAAATAAAATCGATATTTCCTGGCACTTCCGCAACTGTCATCGCAGCTGTTTCGGCTGCTGCTGGCTGAGCAGGTGCTGTTGAAGTAGAAGCAGAACTCATTAATTCATTTAAATCCATCAAATTAGATTGAACATTAAAATGTCCAACAATTAAAGAGTCTTTAAAAATGTATTGCATGAAATTATCAATTTTACCATTTGCTTTCACATCTGATTTACCCATTAAGGCATCAAAACCTGCCAGCTCCACAAATTGATTAGTGAAATTTAATTTCATCATATTCAACATCACTTCATATGGAAGCGTTGTTGTTTTATAATTCATTTTATTAATTTCTAAACTTCCAGCCATTTTGAATTTTTCGTATTCTTTTTTGTCAATGCTACTCATTCTTCCAGCTGCCGAAATATCTGCTTTAATGATACCACTCATTTCATCGCCTTTTTCTAAAGGAACAAACTCTTTTACTGAAGCTAAATTGATAATACCTTTTACTTCTGCCGCTAAATCAGGATCAGAAATTGGTGTTTTAACATGAGCCCACATATCAATTGGATTACCTGCCATTTCTAAATGAAATTTATTCACATCAATTACTGTGGCATCTAAGAAATCTTTTTTATTTTCTACATGTACATCAATATTTATATTGTTAACTGATTTAGGTAATGAAGGGTATTTAAACATCGCGTTTGCAATTCCTAAATTAACTTCAAATGATGGGTAAGTATCGCTCTTTCCATCTGCACTTGAATGCATAGTTCCTGCAGCTTTACCATTCAATTTTAAACTACCCGCTGTTTTAACACTAGCAAAATCTTTACTATAAACACTTGGGATTAGAGATAAAATAGATTTAAACTCTGTTTGCTTAGCTGCAAATTTCAAATCCATGGTGATATCATCTTTAGGCATAGAAACAAAACCATCAAAAGATAAACCTAAGTCGTTTAAGTCTAATTCATTTTCTTTAAATGTAAATTTCATATTAGGCATATCCATGTCTAAATCTGCCTTAAAACGTGTTTTTGCTTTAGTTAAATATCCAACGCCTCCCATTTCAAAAGATGTTTCAGCAATTTCCAACAAATTACTTAATAAGAAATTATCTTGAGTAAAATCTCCACTCAAGGTATAGTTCATATCCTTTAATGAAGCTGCCATATTACCTTGCATATCATTGTAAGTAATATTTGCATGCTTAATTTGTAATGATTTTAATTTTAACGCAAATTTAGTTGCAGAAGCATCTACAGGTTCGGCAGAAACAGTATCTGTGCTTGCTTTAGCAATATCCCAGTTAGCTTTGCCGTCAGCCATTACAATACCATTAATTTTTGGTTCATCAATCACTAATGAATTTACCTGATATTGATCTCCACTAATCACACTTTTAATATTTAAATCAAAAGATAGTTCTTTGATAAATGCTAAAGTATCTCCTTTAAATGGTTCAACATTGATAACACTCACATTTTGAATTTTAAATCTAAAATCTGGAAATGAACTAAATAAGGTTAAATCAAAATCTCCAAAATCGACTTTGGCATTTAAACTTTTATTAGCCTCGTCTTTTACAATTTGAACGATTTTATCCTTAAAAATAAAAGGAGCTATTATTATTAAAACTAAAAGTAATAAAAATGAAATTCCGCTCCATTTTAAAATTCTTTTAAATAAACTTTTCTTTGCTTTAGGTTGTTCTGCGCTCATAATATATATAAAAAATGAAATACGAATATAGTTAATTTAATATGAATTTCATGGTAAAGTAAAGGATAAAATCACCGTAAACTGAAACATTTTAGAGTTATTAACGTATAGTTTGAGTAATTGTTATATCTTTACTTACACAGTTTATAATTAACTCAAACCGATTATGAATAAACCTTTACTTCTATTTATTCTTTCATTTTTATGTTTTGCGTCTGAAGCTCAAATTGTAAATGCTTATGCAAAGGTTGCTAGTATTGACGGAGCTCAAACAACTCTTATTGTTAATAATGTAAATGAGGCGAGCCATACATTTACAGTTGGTGCCAAAGTAATTATTATGCAAATGCAAGATGATGCCATTGGCACAAATACAACCAATGCCTCCACTTTTGGTGACGTTTCCAACATTCAAAACGCAGGAAAATATGAAATAGGAATTATTGCATCAAGACTTCCAGCAACAGGTACACCAAATAGTATCACATTGGCAAATGCTTTATCAACTTCTTTTAATACTGGAGCAAATTCATCAGTACAAATTATCACTTTTAGAGATATGGGCGCTAATTATACCACTACAGCAAATATTACTGGCTTAGCTTGGAACGGTAATGTGGGCGGGGTTATTGCTTTTGAAACCTCAAACACATTAACATTAAATCATAGTGTCATCGCAGATGGGATTGGCTTTTTAGGAGGCGTTCGTTCAAATGATAATGGCGGTCCAGTTTGTGTTGCGGGAAATTCAACTAATTATATTTCAAATAATGCAAACTATGGCGGAAAAGGGGAAGGTATTTACAAAAATTTAAATGCAAACTTTAATAAAGGCAGAGCTAAAATATTATCTGGCGGTGGTGGTGGTGGCGACCATAATGCTGGCGGTGGCGGTGGAAGCAACTACTCTACTGGCGGACAAGGTGGAAATGGATATAATAACTGCGCTGCATTTCCCGCAGGAGGTTTAGGAGGCGTTGCACTATCTTCTTATATATCAGGTTCTCGAATATTTATGGGCGGCGGCGGCGGCGGCGGTCAACAAAATAACACTGTTGGTTCTGCTGGCGGCAACGGAGGAGGAATTATTATTATAAAAGCAAATACACTTGTTACTAATACTTTATGCGCTTCATCAATCAGAATAAGCGCTAATGGTTTAACCTCTGCAAACGTAGGAAACGATGGTGCTGGTGGCGGTGGAGCTGCTGGAAGCATCCTATTACAAGTCAATACATTTTCTGCTAGCGCAACTTGTCCTTTATCAGTTAACGCTAATGGTGGAAATGGTGGGAACGTTACAAACGCTGGAGCACATGCCGGTGGCGGTGGCGGTGGGCAAGGCGCATTATTATACCCTGCTAGTCAGCCAACCGTTAATGTAACTTCAACGACTACAAATGGAAATCCTGGCACTGATAATTCTGGTGGATTGGTATCTGCTGGACCTGGTGGCGGACCAAATAATGGAGGTATTATTCCAAACTCTCCAACTCCACTTCCAATAGAATTAATAAGCTTTGAGGGAACGGCAGAATACAATAAAATAAAATTAACTTGGTCAACAGCAACAGAAACTGACAATGATTATTTTACAGTTGAGAGAAGTGCTGATGGAATTCATTTTAACAGCATAGGTAAAGTAGATGGCGCAGGAAATTCTCTGTCAACAAAAAACTATTCTCTTTATGATACCAAACCTTATCCTACAATTAATTACTATAGATTAAAGCAAACTGATTTTGATGAAAGCTATACGTATTCAAAAATTATATCTATAACTTCAGAAAACGAAATATTATACACTATTTATCCTAACCCTGCTGGTACTAGCGAACCTGTATATGTTTTATTTGGCAAAAATCACACAAACTCTGTAGAATTAAACATTTACGATATCACTGGAAAGCTAATTACTACAACTACAATTAAAGATTTAACGGAAGATAACCAGATAAAAAAGATTAATACTGGTGAATTAGCAAAAGGTATTTATATGATTCGTTTTTATGATGGCATTAAAAATCAAGTGAAGAAGTTGGTTATTAATTAGTTTTAATCGCTAATAATTGCTTCTGCAATCTCATAAAGTCTGATTTATTTTTACCATCGTTAAAAAGCAATTACTTTCTCAGGTAAAGAAATTAAAATTCCTCTATGTAATTTATAGCATAAGTATCATCTGAAATACTTACTTACTCAGAATTTTAAAATCTGTTCTTCTATTTTCCTGTCTTCCAGCTTCTGTATCATTAGTAGCTACTGGCATTGTTTCACCGTAACCTTTAGCCACTAATCTATCTGTAGAAATTCCTTTTCCAATTAAATAATTAACAACAGATTGAGAACGAGATTGAGATAATTTTTGATTATACTCATCACTTCCTTTGCTATCTGTGTGACTACCTAATTCAATTTTCAAAGTAGGGTTATCGATTAATAATTTAATTAATCGATCTAACTCATTAGCCGATTCTGGTCGAATAGTTGCTTTATCAAAATCAAAGAAAATGTTTTTCAAAACAATGGACTGTCCCACTTCTATAGCCTTCAATGCAATATTTTTTTCAACCTCCTGAAATTCTTCAGAAGCTTTTAAATCAAAATTTTCAGAATGAAATAAGTAGCCATCTTTCTTCACGGCAATACCGTAGTTTTTACCAGAAGGTAAAGACACTAAATACTTACCAGTTGTACTATTTGATTTAAATGTAGCAATCACTTCGTTTAATGAGTTATCAATTAATTCAATAGCTGCTTCTAACAATTTATACGTTTTAGCATCTGAAACAACACCTTTTAAAATGGTCATTTTTGGTCCGTTGCTCACAATTTTTTCGGCTTTAAACTCACTAACAGGCGCCGCTACGCTTGCTAATAAATTATCTTCATTCATTACCACTGGCGGTTTTTCTGGCCCTAAGAATGTTATTCTATAAATATCTTTATCTCCATAACCACCTTGTTTTGATGAAGCAAAATATCCGTGATTACCACTTCCACTAATTACAAAAAACACATCATCATCTGGTCCATTAATTGGGTATCCCATATTTACAGGCTCTCCCCATTTTCCATTTTCAAATGTTGATTTAAAGATATCATAACCTCCCATGGTGCTATGAGCCTTAGAACTAAAGTAAATAGTTTTTCCATCTGGATGAATAAACACACCCTCTTCACCATATTTTGTATTCAAAGACGGCCCTATATTAACAGCTGGACCCCAATCTCCCTTAACATCTTTATCAGAATAATAAATATCACCCGCTCCTAAACCTGCTTCTCTATCACTAATAAAATACAATCTTTTAGAATCATACGATAAACTCACCGATGATTCATGAGCTTTTGAGTTAATGTTTTTATTTAAATGCTCTGGCTTACTCCAAGTATTACCTGTCAAATTACTGACATAAATATCTCCACCATCTTTTTCTTTATATTTAAAAATAAACATAGTTGTTCCATCACTTGATAAGCCTGAAGTAGCGTCATGCTCTGGACTATTAACTAAAGGTCCAAAATTTTGAACTGGAGTCCATTTACCATTTACTTTAAAAGATTGATATAAATCTTCAAATGGCCAACTATCTCCTTCATCTAATTTGCCGCCTGTTGAATTTTCTCTACGAGCCGTTAATACCATCATGGATTCATCTGCAGAGATAAAAGCTGAATATTCAGGATAAGATGTATTAATGTTAGGGCCTAAATTATCTACAAAAATTCTTTGTGGATTAGCTACTTCTCTCTTCCCTACTCTGCACTCTCCCATTTTTTTATTAACGTCTTCAATTGCTAAAGCATTTCCTTTAGCATCCGAACTTAATGTATTTAAATACACCTGATAGTACTTAATAGCATCATCCCACTTTAATTGAAACTGTAAAGCCCATCCTAAAAAATAAGTGACATCTAATGGAATTTTACCATTAAGAGTAACTGCTTTTTCTAAATATTTACTAGCTGCATCTGATTGAGGATTTAAATTAAAATTTATAACTCCTAGCATATAATTTAATTCGGCATTATTAGGATTAAACTCTTGTGCTTTCATTAAAAATGGTTGCGCTTGTTTAAAATAAATATCACCAGCACGTTGATAATCTTTACGACTTACTGGATAGTACTTGTTTTTCTCCACATAACCTTCCAATACGAAATCATATTCCTTTTTGCCTAATTCAAACGCATCTTTACCTTCCTCTAAGTTTTTCTTAGCCTCTTTTAATAAATCCTTTTTGTCTGGGAAATTAGATTTTTCGAATTCCACATTTTGGGCTAATGCCAAAGAGGAAGTGAAAAGAATTAATGTTACTATTTTATATAATGTCTTCATACTTGAATATTAGAATGATTGTATAATTTTATCAATATTAGATTAATCGCAAAAACCCGAAGTATATCTTTTTCCTTCCGCTGAACCATATTCAGATGCTTTTTTCCAGTCAGAACAAGCGCCTTCTTCATCTTTCAACATTTGTTTTGCTATCCCTCTATTTACATATGCCGCCGCTAATTTCGCATCTGCTTGAATAGCTTTATTTGCCCATTCCGTTGCTGATTTATAATCTTTCTTTTTAATGTATGCTGAAGCCATATTATTCATCGCTAACACATAATTAGGTTTTATCTTTAATGCGGCGTCAAAATCAGCAATAGCACCTGCAAAATCGTTTAAGTTTAATTTTGCTGTTCCTCTATTATTTAAAGCAATATAATAATCAGGTTTAATACTAATTGCTTTATTGTAAGCCTCAATGGCTCCAGCATTATCTCCTTTGTTACGTTTACAAGAGCCTAAATTATTATACGCAAAAAACAATTTAGGGTCGATAGAAATTGCTTTTTCATAATCAATAATAGCACCTGCTTCATCACCCGATTGTTTTTTTGCAGAAGCTCTATCATTATATGCATAAGCATAGTCTTTTTTATTTGCTATAGCTTTATCATATTCAGAGATGGCATATTTATAATCTCCAGCCTCAAAATTTATTTGCCCATTTAAATAGAAAGCTTTGCTATATGTATCGTCAATAAAAGTAGTTTTACTTAAATATGCTACACAAGAATCTTTTTTATTAATCGCATAAAAACTTTGAGCCTTACCAAAAAAAGCATCTGTGTTTATTGGATTAATTGCCAATGCCTTATTATAGTCATCAATAGATGCATCATAAGATTTAGCCTCGTATCTTGCTGCGCCTCTGTTACAAAAAGCTTTGTCAAAATTAGGCTTAAAGGAAATAGCTTTTGTGAATTGCTCAATAGCCATGTTATAATCCTTTTTAGTCATTAATTCTAATCCAGCATTATAAGCATTTTCAGCTTCTTGGTCAGAAGTTAATGCTGTTTTTATTTTTACGGTATCTTGAGCCGACATGTTTAAACATAAAAAGCCAAGACCTACTAATACAATTTTTCGCATAGGATAGTTTGTTACGTTTTAAAGATAAAAAAATAAATGAAAAAAAGGAACTTAAATTTAAAAATTAAGATAATAATCCTTTGTTAATTGCTTATAATCATCTGTATATTGATGTCTTTCGTCCAGTTCAATCGCTATAGTTTTCTCGGAAAATTCGGTAGGAGTGAACTCAAACTGCATTAAATGGCGCTTATCTGTATCCTTATTAACTTTAGATTTTACTCTTAACAATTTAGACAAAAAAAGTCCTCTTTTTTGCGCCAAGACTCTAAATTTTTCAGCTTCTAATGTCGGCAAAATCAGACAAAACTTACCTTTTTGGTCTAGTAACTTTATAACTCCATCTAATAATTCTTCAAAAGGCAACACATCAGCATGACGGGCAAAAGAACGCTGCTCATCACTGGACTTTAAAGATTGTTCAAAATAAGGTGGATTAGTAACGATTAAATTGTATTTTTTATCAGTTGTTTTTGAATATTCTTGTAAAGAAGAATGAATAACGGAAATTTGATTGGAAAATTTACTTTCAGAGGCGTTTTGACTTGCCTGACTAAATGCATTGTTATCAATATCAATCGCATCAATATGCGCATCCGTTTTTTGGGCAAGCATTAATGCAACAACACCTGTTCCTGTTCCAATATCTAAAATTTGTTTACTTCCATTTGGAAAAACCCAAGCACCTAACAAAACAGCATCTGTACCAACTTTCATAGCACACTTGTCTTGTTTAATAATAAACTGTTTAAAAGCAAATGACGTACCAGGCATAAACCATGTTTAGCGTTTTGAGTTGTATAAAGTTAAAAACAAAAATGAAACTATAAAGTTTTATTTAAGTTAAGGAATTAATTTTATAGAAATTTAGCAAATTATAATGACAAAAGCAAGTTTCCTCTTTATACTTATTTTACTTTCAAGTGTTTTGTATTCTCAAAATTCGATCGATATCGTTTTAGACAACTATAAAAAAGATAAGGATTTACAACATGCTACTTATAGTTTTTGCATAGTAGACGCAGCCACAGGAAAAATGATGAAAGAATTTAATTCTGAATTAGCATTGATCCCCGCTAGCACTATGAAGATTGTTACAACGTCTGCGGCTTTAGGAATTTTAGGGAAAGACTATACTTATAAAACTAATTTTTATACGTTCACCAAAACAGATTCTGTATCAGGACAAAACATGAATCATTTATTAATTAAAGGGAGTGGAGACCCGTCTTTTAATTCTTCATATTTTTACAATAATGATTCGTCTTTTTTAAATCCAATCATTCAAAAACTAAAAACGAAAGGAATTAAAAAAATAAATGGTTCTATTATAGCAGATGCTTCGTGTTTTGATAATAGTATCCCAAGTACTTGGATTTGGGGCGATATAGGTAATTATTTTGGCGCAGGAGCCAATGGATTATCTTATCATGACAACAAATTCTCTTTGTTTTACAACAGTGGAAATACGAATACTAAAGCCGAACTAGAAAGCATCTCGCCAGAATATTTTTCAAAAAAAACAAATATACAATCTCATGTCATTTCATCAGGAACTGAAGATGATGCGTTTGTGTTTGGTGACCCAAATGGTTACTCAAGAACTGTAAAGGGAACAATTCCTCCAAACAAAAAACATTATGAAGTAGAAGCTGAAATGCCAGAACCTGCATTATACTTCATCACCCAACTTCAAACCGAATTAAAGAAAAATAATTTAGTGAGTAATGAAAGTAAATTAGCCTTAAACGAAATACCTAATACCTTCAATACAAAACCAGAACAATTAATTTACATACATACTTCTCCCAAACTCGAAAAAATAGTTTACTATACGAACCTTAAAAGCAACAATCATTATGCCGAAAGTTTATTAAAAACTATAGGTGCTGCAAAATCAGGAAAACAAGGCACAACAGATAATGGCATCAAAGCAGTTGAAAATTATTGGAAAGAAAGGGGAATAGATATCAGCGGCTTACACATGGCTGATGGCAGTGGCTTATCAAGAGCTAATACCATTACAACAAAAATACAAGCAACTATTTTATCCAAAATCTATAGAGACAGCTTAATGTATCCCGCTTTTAATGCATCACTTCCAATTGCAGGCAAAAACGGTAGTATGACCAACTTATGTAAAGGGACTTTTGCAGAAGGAAATATGCGCGCTAAAACTGGCTACATTAACAGAGCTAGAGGCTACTGTGGTTACGTGAAAACAAAATCAGGGAAAGAATTAGCCTTCTCTGTATTGTTTAATAATTACGATTGCTCACCTAAAGAAATGAAAATGAAGATTGAGAAGTTATTGGTGGCGCTGGTGGAGCTTTAAATTAAATGTCATGCTGAACTTGTTTCAGCATCTCAAGAGACCCTAAAACAAGTTCAGGGTGACAAACACTTTAAGTAACAACTTCTTTTATCGACTTTAAAATAATTCCACAAGCTTTTTTAATTTCTTCGTCTGTTATAATTAATGGTGGGGCAATACGCATGGAATGAGAATTAAATAAAAACCAATCAACGATTAATCCATTCTTAATACAAGTTTCAATAATTTTAAAATTTAAATCTGTGTCTTCAAAATCTAAAGACAACATAAAGCCTTTTCCTTTAATATTTTTAATTGCGGGATGAACTAACAATGAACGAATCAAATTAGATTTACGCTCTACATCATCCATTAATTTTTCGGTTTGAATGGTTTGCAAACAAGCTAACGAAGCGGCACAACAAACGGCGTTTCCGCCAAACGTATTGATGTTTCCTAAAACTGGATTGTAAGTAAATTCGTTTAATAATTTTTGAGAGCTGATAAAGCAACCTATTGGCAATCCACCTCCCATACCTTTTGCCAACAATAAAATATCTGGCACAACACCTGTTTGCTCAAAAGCAAAAAATGTACCACTGCGTCCAAATCCATTTTGGATTTCATCTAATATCATCAAAGCACAATGCTCATCACATTTTTTTCTGATAGCTTGTAAAAACTCATTCGTGGCAACTGTATAACCCGTTTCGCTTTGTACAGGTTCTAAAATAACAGCAGCTGTTTTTGAAGTAATGTATTTATTTACATCTTCGATAGAGTTATAATCAATGATTCTCACATCTGGCAACAATGGTCGAAACGCTCGTTTAAATTCTTCATTACCCATCACGCTTAAAGAACCATGTGAACTACCATGATAAGAATCTCTAAAACAAATAATTTCTGTTTTACCAGTAACACGCTTTGCTAATTTCAAGGCTCCTTCAGTAGCTTCAGTTCCTGAATTAGTATAAAAAACAGAATTTAAATTAGGAGGTAATAAATCGGTTAATGCTTTTGCTAATTTAATTTGAGGCGCTTGAACATATTCACCATACACCATTAAGTGCATGTATGTTTCGCTTTGTTGCTGAATTGCCTTCACCACATTAGGATGACAATGCCCTACATTACTAACCGAAATACCTGAAATAAAATCTAAATAGGAATTATTGTGAGTATCGTATAAATAAACTCCTTGCGCTTTTACTATTTCCAAATCCATTGGTTTTGGAGACACTTGAGCAACATGATTTAAAAATAATTGTCGGTTAGAAATTTGCATGGTTAAAAATACAAAGACCTTTCAGGTTTTAAAAACCTGAAAGGTCTAATTGTTAAAAGAAATCGAAAAAGAACATCACTGCTGCTTGTCTCTTATCTACTCCACTAGCAGAGCCAACAACACTTCCGTTTTTTCTAATATCACCATTGCTTTCAATTTTACCAACAACACTTCCATTAATTCTAACATCTCCATTAGATTCTACCTTACCAACAACAGAACCATTTTTACGAATATCTCCGTTAGATTCAATCTTACCTTTAACGCTACCGTTTACACGAATATCTCCGTTTGATTCAAATTTCCCTTTAACGCTGCCATTAAGACGAACATCTCCATTTGATTCAATCTTACCAAATGATGACCCACCTTTTCTTAAATCCTGTGCCGAAGCAGTATTAATAGCTAAACAAGCTGCAACTGCCAATACTAAATGTTTTAATTTCATGTTTCTAAATTTTAAAGTTTATACTTAAAAGTAATAAGGAATTTTATCATTCGCTAATTTTACCAGGAAGTTATTTATACTCTAACTTCAATCCTTCAATTTTCTTCAACTTTTCTTCGCATTGCTCACTATTAGCTTTGCGGATACTAAAACTAATTTCGCAATTATTATCAAACTGCTGATTGGTGATTTTACAATCTAATTGCTTTAATAATTTCATCACATCATTTAAGTGTTCGAAATAAAATTGAATGGTATAATTGAATAAAATTTGTTTTTCAATAATAGAAGATACTTTAATTACATCCGCTGCAGAGTTTTTATACGCATTAATTAAACCACTTACTCCTAGTAAAGTTCCTCCAAAATAACGAACCACCACTATTAAAATATTGGTTAAATCATTGGATTGAATTTGACCCAATATTGGCTTACCAGCTGTATTATTTGGTTCCCCATCATCATTAGCTCTAAAATTCATTTTATCAGCTCCTAATCGATAAGCATAACAATGATGATTGGCGGTGTGATGTTCTTTTTTTAATTGATTTAAAATTTCTTTAATCTGTTGATCATTTTCAACAGGATAAGCAAAAGCTAAAAACTTACTTCCTTTATCTTTAAAGATAGCTTCGGCAGGTTTTTCAATCGTTAAATAGGTATCAGAAAACAACATAAATTATTTCATTAGTTGTGGTAATAATCCTAAAATTAGAATGGCTAATAAACTCAAGCCTATTCCTAACCAATTTTTAGAGGATAATTTTTCTTTAAATACAATAACAGAAACAATAGTTGATAAAGTTAAAATACTCAAGTTGTTTATTGGAAATAAAACCGAAGGCTCCATCACATTGGTATTTAAAGCCGAAATGATAAAGTACATGGTTCCAAAATTAATGGTTCCTAAAATAATCCCTGCAGGAATGGCTTGTACTTGAAATTTTTCTTTCTTGATAATTAACTGATACAACAACACGATAAATCCAAATACAAAAGCGGTTGCAAAAATAGTAGATAAAAATGCATCAAAATTTAAATCATTTAATAAGTTACGTTGCGCATAATTAATAGAAGAATCAATGATACCACTACATCCAAAGATAATTAAAGGGAACAACCACCACAATTTATCAGCTGGCTTACCTTCTGCTTCTTTATGAGACACTAAATATACAGAAACAATGGCTAAGATGATACCAATGATCTTAGATGCTGAAACGCCATCTCCATAAAACAAAATAGCAATACTAATGGGCACTACTACCGACATACGGTTAGCAACTTGAGCAACAGAAATACCTTGTTTGGCTGTTGTTTCAGCAATCACAAATAAGCTACTGATAAAAACTATTCCTAAAAAAACAGCAATTAAAAAAAATGGTTGTTCAAATACATTTGCAGGAGTGACATCCGATTTAGTAGTTAAAAATCCTAATGAACCGGCAATGATATAATTAATAATAATAGCTTGAAAAGCATTGATATTTCTAATAGAAATAATCTTAAAAGAAATTCCGAACAGAGTGGAAACTAAAATAGAGAGTAATAAAAAAAGCATATTAAGAATTTAGAATAGTATACAGCAAATCGTTGCCAACGTTAATAAGTGTGATGTTATTTAAATTAATTTCAGGCGCAGAGATTCCGTGCTCAAATTTTTTAGTTGGGTTTACAAATACTTGTGCTTCATCCCACGCATTGATATTCATAAAATTATAAATAGTGTTTGTGCCGCCTTCTATAATAATACTAGAAATATTATTTTTAAAGCAATAATCTAAAGTTTCTTGAGCTTTTTTGTTCCAATCAATTTTCACAAACTCAATATTATTTTTGATATCATCTTTTACAGGATTAAAAATAATTGTTTTAGCATCATCATTAAATATATTTAAATCAGCTGGTAAATCAATCGTTCGTGATAGCAGTAAGCGAATTGGATTTTTACCTGACGCTAATCGAGTAGTTAATAAAGGGTTATCATTCATTAATGTATTATAACCAATTAGTATAGCCTGCTCTTGAGAGCGCCATTGATGAACGAGTTCTTTACTTTCTTTTCCTGTAATCCAATTATCTTCTTTGTCTTGTGGTAATGGCCATTGACTAATAAAACCATCTTGAGTTTGCGCCCATTTTAAAATCACATAGGGACGTTTTTTTTCATGAAAGGTAAAAAAGCGTTTGTTCAATGCTCTACATTCTTTATCTAAAACGCCATATTCTACTTCAATACCAGCATCTTTCAATTTTTGAATGCCTTTCCCTGAAACTAAAGGGTTAGTATCTAAATTTCCAACCACTACTTTTTTAATCCCTTTACTGATAATTAAATCCGCACAGGGTGGCGTTTTTCCATAATGAGAGCAAGGTTCTAAGGTAACATATAAAGTACTTTCTTTAAGTAATTCATCACTCACTTGTTTGATGGCATTCGGCTCTGCATGAGCGCTACCATATTGTTCATGATATCCTTCTGAAATAATTTGATTATTATGAACAATCACACAACCCACCATTGGATTAGGTGCGACATGCCCTAAACCTTTAAAGGCTAGTTCAAGGGCACGTTTCATATATGTTTCGTTTGTTGTAATAATGTCGATTTTATGGAGAATTAAAGTTAAAACATTAATTTTAAATAGAGACTAAAATTCGCCTTTAATTCATTATTTTTATACCATGCTAAAATCAATGACAGGCTTTGGGAAAGCCACAAAAGAATTTGAAAATAAAACCGTTAATGTTGAGATTCGTTCCTTAAACAGCAAAAACTTAGATTTAAGTTTACGTTTATCATCAACGTACAGAGATAAAGAACACGAACTAAAAAGTGAAATCACTAAATTACTAGAACGTGGCAAAGTAGATTTATCAATTTACGTAGAATCAAAACAAATAGAAACACCTGTTGAAATCAATACAGATTTAGCAAAATCGTATTACGAAAAATTAAAACAATTAGCTGTCGAATTAAATGAGCCAACCACTAATTTAATGTCGCATGTACTAAAAATGCCAGATGTTTTAAAATCAGAACGCAAAGAACCAAACGAACAAGATTGGAATGACATTCATAGCGTTGTATTAACAGCCATTGAAGGATTAAATAAATTCAGATCCGATGAGGGAAAATCTATTGAAAAAGATTTCGAAACACGTTTAGGTATTATAGCAGATTCACTAGAGAAAATTAAAGAACACGATGCAGCGAGAATTCAAAACATCAGAGATCGCATTAAAAAAAATTTAGAAGAAGTTGTTGGAAAAGACAAAGTGGATAATAACCGTTTTGAGCAAGAATTAATATACTATATTGAGAAATTAGATATTAATGAAGAAAAAGTACGTTTAAAAACACATTTAGATTATTTCATTAAAACAATGAAAGAGCCTGCTGGTGGACGTAAATTAAATTTCATTGGTCAGGAAATTGGAAGAGAAGTAAACACTATTGGCTCCAAAGCTAATGATGCTGAAATGCAAAAACTGGTTGTGTTAATGAAAGATGAATTAGAAAAAATAAAAGAACAAACCAATAACGTATTATAAAAATGAATCTGTTTAAATTATCAGGATTAATATCAATTATTGCTGGCGTTATATGTTGCGCAATGTTGTTTTATCCTACACTACTTCCTTTCTCTTTATTATGTGCTATTATTGGGTATACATTTTCCACTATTAATGTGTATCTAAACGCAAAATTTGAAATAACAAAGAGTTGGTTTAGTATAGGTTATATTGGAATGGTTCTATCCTCTTTTCCAGTGATTTTTATTTTAATTCTTATTATTAGTAATCACTAACATGTCGAGTATTAAACATTACTTATCATTAGTAAAATTTAGTCATACTATATTTGCCTTGCCGTTTGCTTTAATTGGTTTCACTTTGGCTCTGTCAGAAGGACATTCCTTTTCTTTAAAATTACTGTTATTAGTATTAGTTTGCATGGTTACTGCTCGTAACTCAGCTATGGCATTCAACCGTTTTATTGACAGAAAATTTGATGCTTTAAATCCACGTACCGCCATTAGAGAAATTCCTGCAGGAATTATCAATCCAAAAAATGCCTTATTCTTTATTATCACCAATTGTTTATTATTTGTAACAGCCACTTATTTTATTAATACGATTTGTTTTTATTTATCTCCTGTAGCATTATTCACAGTATTATTTTATAGTTACACTAAACGCTTTACACCATTATGTCATCTCGTATTAGGTTGTGGATTAGCGCTTGCTCCTATCGGCGCTTATTTAGCGGTAACAGGTGTGTTTGCTTGGTTACCATTATTGTTTTCATTTACAGTGTTTACTTGGGTAAGTGGTTTTGATATTATTTATGCTTTACAAGATGAGACATTTGACAGAGAACATCAATTAAATTCTATTCCTGTTTTATTAGGAACAAAAGGGGCACTTCGTTTTTCAGAAGTACTACATATTTTTTCAATCGCCTTTGTTATTGCTGCTGGTTTTATTGGGCATTTTAATTTTATGTATTGGATAGGTACGGCATTATTTACAGGCCTTGTCATCTATCAACACACAATTGTGAAACCAAATGATTTATCAAGAGTTAATCTTGCATTTGGAACTACTAATGGAATTGCTAGTGTAGTTTTTGCTTGCTTTACAATTGTATCATTATATATTTAAAATGATTGAGTTTATAAAAGCCCATAAAAAATTCGTTAAATGGAATCTTTTTATCATTTCACTTTTATTCTTATCAATAACACTTTGCAATTACTGGATTATAAATACAACCACAAAACAATTGTATAGTGATGTCAATTCAATTCCTGAACGAAAAGTTGGTTTAGTTTTAGGCGCGAGTAAAAAAGCAAGCGGCGGAAGCAATAATTTATATTTCTCTTTCCGAATACAAGCTGCTTTTGAATTATTTAAAGCACATAAAGTGCAATATCTATTATTAAGCGGCGATAACCATGTAAAGGGCTACGATGAGCCTTCCGACATGAGAGAGGCTTTAATAGCATTAGGTGTTCCTGATTCATGCATTGTATTGGATTATGCAGGATTTAGAACCTTGGATAGCGTAGTGAGAAGCAACGAAGTATTTGGAGAAGATTCTATCACCATTATTTCTCAAGAATTTCATAATCAAAGAGCCTTATTTATTTCAAATAAAAATAATATTAACGCCATTGGATTCAATGCAAAAGAAGTCCATAAAAACTACTCTTTTAAAACACGATTGAGAGAATACTTTGCGAGAGTAAAATGTGTATTAGATATTTACATTTTATATACTTCACCTAAATTTTTGGGAGACAAAATAAAAATCGGAAAATAAACCATGTTTAAATTTATTTATATACTTTTTGTGTGGACTGGTATATTTATGACTAGCTCTAATAAAATTGGTTATGATTTCTCGAAACCAACATTAAATGCTGAACTCCCAACTATTCTTCACGAAATATCTGGCTTAGCGATAATAGATTCTACTTCCATTGCATGTGTGCAAGATGAAGATGGCATATTATTTATTTACAATATTAAAAGTCGTAAAATTACTCAACAGCATGCTTTTGGATTAAAAGGTGATTATGAAGGAATTACTTTAGTAAATGGTGTATTGTATATACTTAGAAGCGATGGTGTATTATTTGAAATCAAAGATTATCAATCAAAAAAGTTGAAAGTAAACACATACTCTACGAGAGTGCCTGCTATCAATAATGAAGGTTTGTGTTATGATGTACAAAACAATAGACTTTTAATTGGAGCTAAAGGAAAGGTTAATAAAGACCCAATGAATAAAAATATGCGTTTTATTTATGCCTTTGATTTAAAAACTAAAACACTAAATCAATCGCCAGCTTTTAGTTTTAATACTTCAGATATTAATGTAACCGCTAAAATGCAAGGAATTAACTTTCCTAAAAAGCAGAACAAAAAGGGAGAATCTATCGAACATGGTTTTAAGTTTAATACTTCCGAAATAGCAATTCATCCCACCACACAACAATTATTTGTTTTATCTGCTACCGACCATGTTCTGTTTATCTTTAATAAAAATGGTAATTTAGAATATATCGAACAGCTTAACCCTATCACATTTAATAAATCGGAAGGATTAGATTTCTTTCGAAATGGAGATTTAATCATTTCTAATGAGGGGCAAACACATCAGCCTACTTTACTGAGATTTAATTATATGCCAAAATAATTTGTAAATTTAGTTAAGTCTAAATTTTATGGGAACAATTACAGAAACAGCATTTATTGAAAAATTAAAACAACTCAAATCATTGGTGTTTCAATTTGATAAAACCACTAGCGATACAAAAGCAGTTTTATTAAACGATTTGATTTTAAATGTTCCTAAAAAGAAAGATGCCTTCTTGCAATTTCATCATGTTTTGTTATGTATGATGGCCTATCCTAGTGATCAAACTCTACATAATTTAGTTGAGAAAATCACTTCACAATTATTACAGCAATTATCAAAATATCCTACAATTCAGGGCAAATTAATTGGAACAGGATTATTACATACGGCGGTTGAATGCAATTTTACTTATCAAAAAATAAAACACATCATTCAACATTTCCCAAATCAAGTATCGATTCACAGTGCTTCTTCAAATATAGAAACTCAAAAAGCGGTTTTAAAATTAATTTTGCCTCATGTTGAATACTCTAAAATACACACAGGTGAAAAAGATTTTAAATCTAGAATCTCTGCTTTTTATAAATCAAAACATCAAACGGATTTAGAATGGCTATTACAAACTATTGAACAATCAAATTCTGATAGTAAAACACAAGTCTTCTTATATAATCAATTAGGAGTTTTTATTCAATGGAGAGTATCGAGTGAAAAAGATTCTGTCAGTTTTTTAAGAGGAACTCATTTACCAGTCTACTTCCATACAGCACCATTAGAAAAAAAAATAAGCTTACAGGATATCATTAAACAAAAATTGCCAACTCCTGTAAAACTCTCTCTAAAAGAAAAACAACAATTGATTCATTCAGCAAAAATGACTTTGTTTTACTTATACAGAGAAACTGAGTCTTTTACGAATGCGAATGAAGATGACATTACGTTATTTCATTTAGACAAAGGTATTTCTGTTGCTTTATTTGGAAGCACAAACAATAAACGCTATTCCTTAGAATCATACATTGGTTATTTAGTTCTGAAAAATAATATTCCCGCTTCCTATGGTGGTGGTTGGATATTTGGAGAACGCAGTCAGTTTGGGATTAATATTTTAGAATCTTTTAGAGGCGGAGAATCGAGTTTAATTATTTGCGAATTATTAAGAGTGTATCATCAATATTTTAAAGCGACTCGTTTTGTTGTTAAGCCATATCAATTTGGATTACACAATCCAGAAGCTATTAAAACAGGAGCATTTTGGTTTTATTACAAATTAGGCTTCCGCCCCGAAAATGAGGAATTAAGAGCCTTAGCCAAAAAAGAGGAAGAAGAAAAACTTAAAAATCCTAAATACAAAAGTGAAGCGAGTACTTTAAGAAAATATACCAAAAGCAATATCGCTTTAACCCTTTCTGATAAAGCCTATCCTGATTTTGATTCAGAAGTATTGAGTCAAAAAATTACAAATTACATCAATACTCAATTTGAAGGTAATAGAGAAAAAGCCACGAATCAATGTTTTAAACTACTAAAAGAGGCTTTAGGTATTAATGTAAAAACTTGGAAAGCAGAAGACATAGATTACGCCAAACAAATCTCAATTTTATTTTGCTCCTATCCTGATTCTAAAAAATGGATGATAGATCATAAGAAAAATATCATATTACTGATTCAATTAAAATCAGCAAAAACTGAATTACTTTGGATCAAACATTTACAAAGCTTTAAAGCGTTTTGGAAACTAATTCAATAAAAACAAAAAAGCCTGAATACGAATTCAGGCTTTTTAAATAAAATAGAAAATAATTCTATTTTAACTCTTTAATTTTTTTCAATAAATCTGTTGTGCCTTGATATTGTTCAGGCGCCTGCTTTTCGTTTTTAGCAGCTTCTATAGCTTTATTCACATTTTCCAATGCTAAATCTTTCTTTCCAAGTTTATATAATATAGCCGCATAAGTATCTAAATTAGCATAGTTAGATTCGATAGCACATGCCTTACTCGACCATGATTCAGCTTTTTCTAACGATTCTTTTTCATTTACGTTTTCATAAAAGGTCCAAGAAATATTATTTAATGCATTTACATCGTTTGAATAATACTCATCTACATGGCTAACAGCTAACTTAGAATAAGTAAGCCAATCAGCTTTATTAGCAGCTAAACTTAAATCTGATTCAAATAAAAGCAACTTAGTATTAGGTAAATTATAAGATGAAATTTTCGATTTTAGTTCATTGTACTTTTTTTGGTCGAATGATTTACTGGTTGATTCAGCATATAATGAATTTCGAAATATATTTTCAATCACTACATCAACCTCTTGGGATGGATATAAATTTTCAAACTTTGCTTTGTTTCCCATCAAATAATCAAATTCTCTACTATTCATTGTATTAACAAAAAATTTAATCATTTTCCAGTTATCTTCATTCGTTAAATCACTTTCTTTTTGTAAAGCAAAATAACTCTTCACTAAATCTCCTGTTTCTAAACAAGTGCCATCTTTGGCATAGATATACTTTCTTAAAAAATCCGAATTTGTTTTATTAGTCTCATAATTATTAGCGTAATATGAAAAACATTTTTCTGGTGATTTTGTATCCTCACCAAGTGCAATGAAATCTTTTGGCGACATTCCTCCTGCTACTCGGTGAACAATTTTGCCATTTCCATCAACAAACAATAAATTAGGATAGCATCTTACATCGTATTGTTTCGCTATTTCAATGCCCTCTCCTTTTTCCATGTCAATCTTTGCATTCACAAAATTCTTGTTATAATAATCAGCTACTGTATCATTTGTAAATACATTTTTAGCCATTTGCTTACAAGGGCCGCACCAACTAGTGTATGCATCAATAAAAATTAATTTATTTTCTTTTAAAGCCTTTGCTTTAATTTCTTTAAAAGTAACATGTTCAAATTTGATACTTCGATTTTGTGCAACAGATACAAATGAAAATGCACTTGCAATACAGATGATATATTTTTTCATAAGATAAGTTTTAGGGTTTAGTCTTTATAGGTTTTAGGAACTTGAGGATCTGTTATGATAATATAATCGCCCAAGTGTTTATGTTTAGTCCAATCAATATTAGGAAAAGAATCATCTGAACCAGAAGAAATAACAAGCATCTTAGTTTTTGGGCTATATTTTTTTAACTGATTAGCTACAGCAAAATCTTCATCACTATGAAAACGTCCGTTTACTTGAAATACTTTTTTAGTTTTATTGATTTTTAAATATTCAGAAATAGAATAAGCCATAGTCGCATCCCAAAGAGATTGCGCCATTACTAAATTAAAACCACCCATTCCCATTACTGGCGCTGCTTTTTTAGCAGTATCATTTGGGTCGTGAGATAAACCCATTAATTTATCATAATATTTTCCAGATGCTGTATCATAAGGTAGGGGAGCAAAGAATTTTTTCGATTCTATTGGTAAAGCCATTAATGCTTTTTGTCCTTTACGTCCTGCTAAATTTGAATAACGTCCTGCTGCATTTGCACAAACCACATCTAGTTTATTAGTTTTACAAAGCTCTACCATTGGTCTGTAATCTCTATAATTAGACCATACACGGGCATCTTTTTTAAAGTTTTTCTCTCTAATATCAGACGTTAAATATTCATTCATTACTGGTTGAACATCTCTATCAAACATTTCCATAGAAAGAGCAACATTACTTTGGTATTTTTGAAATAAACTTTCAAAAATTTTACTCTCTAGATAATGAGTAACTGAATCGTTATGTTCTTCGCCATAAAAAAGAACATCGTTGTTTTTCATATCCTCTACAATATCATTGATAGTAACTTCCTTTGCTTGCTTAACCGAATATATTTTATAATTTTTTTCCGTTACTTGTGATTTTACCTGAGCTGTTGAAAATAAAAATAGGCAAATAGATACGAGAGATAGTGATTTCATGATGATTTTTTTAGGTTTAATAAACTTACAAATTAAAAGTTGGATTTCTGAATTTTTTTATGAATTTCAGGAGTTTCCATCAAGGAGGCTGAACCATACCAAAGAGTAAATTCTGGTTCCAAATATTTTTCTTTCACTGCTGTATCACCTTCGAGCAATGCTTTAGCTTCTTCAAACGTTGTGACATTTAAAATAAATATTCCTCTATTGTTCCCTCCTTTTTCAAATGGACCAGCTACTGCTAATTTCCCATCATCTGCCATTTTTTGAATGTTTTTCATATGACCAGCAAAGGCTTTGTCTTTAGCTGTCTTATCGGTTGATGTGTTAGTTCCCGTTTTTAGAATCACAAACACATACATTTTCATTCCATACTCATCGGCATTAAGTTTTTTTGCCAATATAGAATCATAAACTGGTTTTTGTGCCTTTACATTTAAAGTTAAAGCCATAAGGAAAGATAAAGTAATCAGTAATTTATTCATAATGATTTTTGTTTAATAATTATTCAATAATGATATCGTGCCTAGTTAAAAGTCTAAATAAATCTTGAGATAAAAATTTTGCTTTTTTAATATTGTTAATTTCAGGATCGATAGCAAAATTACTAGAACTCGTTAAATCAACTCCTGAAAGGTTTGTTTTAGCAAAAACAGCTTCGTATAAATCACAATCCATAAATGATGACTTCGATAAATCGGCATTTGTAAAATTTACTTCGTGCATTTTGCAATGTTTAAATTCGCTTTTATTAAGTTTCTTGCTATCAAAAGAAGCGTAATCTAAAAGACATTTTTCAAAATACACTTCAAAAGCAAAATCTTTGGCTTGAAAAAAATTAAGTCCTAATAATTTACAATCTATAAACTCAACACCTTGCAGCTTTGCATTGTTAACTTTACAATTACTTAAATTGCAATTTTTAAACGTACAATTAATGAAATTTAAATTAGAAATATCCGTCAATGTACAATTAACGAATTCACATTTTTCGTAATCTTCTCTTTCAGAAGGTTTAGGAAGAGCAGATAAATTTGATAGGGTTTCTGAAGGTTTTAATAATTTAGTCATGCAATTAATTAGTATGACTAAAGATAGGGAAAATATTAAAATAAATTAGCTAGCATGTTTGTTTGAAAATGAGCTATTTAGAACTAAAAGTAATTTAACCACATAGAAATATAGTTATTAAATAAGCAAAAAGAGCGACAAAGAAGCTTCGCTTCTCTCATAGAAACCCTCTATGTAAAAAATTTATTTTTCTATCTCAGCCTCTAACAACATTAGCAATTTCTATGATTCTATGTGGTTAATTGTTCCATTAAAAAAAGATCGAATAATTATCATATAAACCAAATTAATTTAACCATATAGAAACAATAGAGTTATTGTTTAGGTAAAAGACTAAAATACTCATTTACAAAAGTTTTCTGCCCTTCTCTAAAAATATTAAAACAATTAAAATTTATTAAAATTCCTTTAGGCGATTTTAGCAGTTTCATATAGGTTAGAAGCTGCGCTTCATGCACATTAGATATTACTTGCACTGACTTTAATTCAACTACTAAACATTTTTCGATAAATAAATCACACCTGAAGTCCATATTAAGCTGTTTTCCCTTATAAATTACTGGGATACACATCTCTGTCGAAAAATTTATTTTTCTATGAACTAACTCCTCTTTTATGCACTGATGATAAACGCTTTCTAAAAGGCCTCTTCCCATTATCTTATGAACTTCAATAGATGCGCCAACGACTTCATAGGTAAGTTCATCTAAATACTTTTGAGTAATCATTACTATTTCTCTATGTGGTTAAACGTTCTATTAAAACAAACTCAATTGATTATCACCCGCTTTATAATTAAAACTTTCTGTATTAAATACAAACTTTGACTCCACAGGCATAAATCGTTCTCTAGATAATTTAAATAATTGCATGATAGATTCTGCTATTTTCCCTTCTCCTTTCATTCTCACGCTTTTTCTAGTATCACTCACCTTGCCGCCATGACATTCCATAATTTGATTCCATACTTTATCTACTCTATCAGGAAAATTTTTCACTAACCAATCTTTAAAAATATGTTCCACAGAACCGTTTAATCTCACTATTGTAATGCCTGCTGTTGTAGCGCCAGCAGCAGCTGCTTGTTCAATCACATTAGATACTTCATGATTATTAATTCCAGGAATAATAGGTGCCACCATCACACCACACGGAATACCATGCTTTGATAAAGTTTCTAAAACCATCATTCTGTTTTTGTAAGTAGCAGTTCTTGGCTCTAATAACTGACGGACTTTTTCATCTGTTCCAGTAATCGAAATCATAACATGTACCAAATTATGCTCGGCTAATTCAGTTAATACATCAATATCTCTAGTAATTAATGAGTTTTTGGTAATAATAGAAACTGGATGTTTATATTTTAAACAGGTTTTTAAAATATTACGAGTTAATTCCATTTCACGCTCTATTGGCTGATAACAATCCGTGTTTCCGGAAAGCATAATAGGTTTTGGTTTCCAGCTTTTTTGACTAAAGGCTTTTTCTAATAATTCAACCGTATTTTTTTTAACGATGATTTTTCTTTCAAAATCTAATCCTGCGCTATAGCCCCAAAATTCATGGGAATTACGAGCGTAACAATAAATACAGCCGTGCTCACAACCTTGGTAAGGATTTAAAGAATAAGCTAGACCAATATCAGTACTCTCTACCTTATTAATAATAGTTTTAGGATAGGTATAAATAATTTCTGTTTTTTCTTTTTGCAGAAACTCTTCGTCTAAGCCTTCCACATGGTCTTGAACATATTGTTTTTGCTCAAATTTACTAGGAGGATTAAATTGCGCTCCTCTTCCCTTGAAATAATTAACAATCATATTTTCCATAACTCTAAAACTTAGGATAAAGTTACGCCTATTCGATAGCAATTGATTGCTACAAATTGTAGCAATTTAATTAACGGAAGACTTTTGAAGACAAATAAGTTAAACCACTATGGCTTTTTCAGTGCCATTGTATTGAATAATGACATTTTTAGATTCATTAATGATGGTTTGCTCTTGAGAAAACGCTTTAAAATCAAAATCTAAAGGCAATACCACATAACGGTATTTATGATGATTTAATTTTAACTCATCAATCAATTTATTTTTTACTGTAAAATCAATTTCTTCTAAAAATAAGCTCTTAGGTTTTACTTTAAAATGTAAATAATAATCAACCGCTATTAACTGCTGTAAAACAGTATCGTTTGGATAAGCAGCTTTTGAATAAGAGGTTATAATTTCAAACACATCCGTTAAAGAGTACTTATGAAAATCTTTTTGAGTTCCAAAATAATGGCCTAAACCTAGTAAAAATTCAAAAATACTATAGTGTTTAGTAACGTATTTTAAAGTATGAATTGCTTTTTTTCCATTCCAATAAATCTCTAAAGCATGTTCTAATTCTACAATTTGATGTAATTGTTCTTTTGATAAGTAATTACTCTCGATGATTTGATACGGTGGATTAGGATCAAATACAAATCCATGTTCCTGGTATTTTTGACGAACTGGTGTGCCTTTTAAAAATTTTAAAAATCCCAACTGCATTTCGGGAGCAAATAACTTAAACACTTCTTCAATACTGTATTTAATATCTTCCCAATAATCCAAAGCCATTCCAACAATTAAATCTAAGTGCATTTCTACTTTATAATCTAATTGCTTGATGATACTAGTTGTTTTCTCAAAGCTTTGTTTACGTTTAACTTCTAAGTTAGCTTTTTGATTCACTGTTTGAATTCCTATTTCAAAACGGAATAAATTATCAGGAACCTTATCATGAATAAACTGAATGATATCTGGATGCAAAATATCTGCCGTGATTTCAAACTGAAATACGTTTTCAGGACGATAGTTATCTAAAATAAATTGAAAAATATCAAGTGTAAAATCTTTTTTGATATTAAAAGTTCTATCTAAAAATTTTATCACTTTACCATGTTGCATCATATACAACAAGGTGTTTTTAATCGTTTGATTTGGCAAATAACGCACTTTATTATCCAAACTCGCTAAACAAAATTCGCATTTGTAAGGACAACCACGCGAAGTTTCGATGTACAATACCTTATTGATTAAATCTTCTGGCTTATCAAATCGGTAAGGCATACTATTTTCAAAGTTTTTTAAATCAAACATCGGAGCCATTTTATTGGTCTTCACCTCTGTTCCATTTTTCCAAACTAAACTCGATACTAATTCAGGATTTGGATAAAAATCTAAGAACTCTTTAAAAGCAATTTCCCCTTCTCCAACAATGATATAATCCACATAGTTTAGCGCAATGATATCTTCGTATTCATAACTTACTTCTGGTCCGCCTAATAAAATTTTAGTATTTGGATGAATTGCCTTAATTTTTTCGCAAACAGCTAATGTTTGAGTAATATTCCAGATATAACAACTGAAAGCAACCACATCAAAATTCGCACAATGTTCTGCTACTTCGTCTTTATCTTCTTTTATATTAAATTCTTTCCACTCAAGCCCTTTATATTGCTCATGATTTAGCTCATACAACAAGCGAATGGCTAAATTCGTGTGAATGTACTTAGCATTTAGTGTGGTTAAAAGAATTTTCATGGGCTATAAAGATAGTGATTTGATAGCATTTTATACAAATAAAAAACCTCTGCGTTCTACAGAGGTTTTTCTATTAAATTATAGCTTGTCCTACCTACTTGCTATAACTATTGATGAATTATTTTTTTCTATAAATTGTATCGATTCTGTTTGCTTACCAATTGCAAAAAGTTCAGTTTCTTCGGCATTACTCATGGAGCCATATTTTGCTGAATACGATAATTGCGCATTCGCTTCTTCTCTCATTTCTTTTCCAATTTTCATTAATCGCTCTGCCTCTTGATTTAATTGATTGACATAATTAACGATATCGGTATTATCTTTTAATTTAGACATCAATTCAATTAGCATCAATCGGTTTTGATTAAACTTATCGTAAGTTAAGGCTGATTTTAAATTAGAAATCTCTACTCTTTTCGCGATATACTCTTTTTCTAAACTAATAGCTTCATTGATTAAAATATTTTTTTCATTTAAAGAAGCAGTTAATGCTGTTTCTCTTAATGATTGAGCTGTGGTTCTCATATTATCAGCTTGTGTTAATGCATCAAACAATGATTCCATTAATTGTTCTGATTTTTCAACCATTACTTCTGATTGAATATTACTTTTTAATTCAACTTTCAAAGCAACGCGTTCTTCTATTTTTTCCTCTTTAGAATCTGATAGATATTTTTCGATGATTGCTAATACTTCTGCTTGTTTATTAAGCGCTAAAGTTTCTTTTTCTTCGGCATTACTCATGCTTCCAACCTTAGCTTGAAGACTAATTTGAGCGGCCGCTTCTTCTCTAATTTCTTTAGCTAATTTCATCAATCGTTCAGATTCATTATCAACCAAAGTTACTTGAGTATAAATGTTATTTGTTTTGGGTGTTTGAGTATAAAAAACAAGAATAGTTTTTTTATTTTCTTGGAATTTTTGAAAGGATATTTGTGCAGATAACTGAGAGGCTTCGATTTGTTTTGTATAGTAATTTTGTTCTGTTAACTCAGCCTCTTCTCTTAATTTTTGCGCGCCAATTTTTAATTGATTGGCTTGTTCTAACAATTGTTTATATTCTTCTATTGTTAGCGTGATGTTACTGTTCGTGTATTTCATTGTAACAGGAGTTTTAGCTCCCATAATATCTACTCTGATTTTACGAACTTGGTTGCCTTGTGTTTGGCCGTTTACCATTACCTGAATGGTAAGAGCCAACAATGTTGTTAGGTAGGTTAAAGTTTTCATAGGACAATGTTTTTAATAGGTTTATATTCTTCATGTGAATTATTTTAATTTATAGGCAGAGTTATTATGTGATGCCCCTGAAGGCAATATGATTTAATTGCTAATTTTTAGTTTGATTGGCTAACAAATGTTAGAGCTAACATTTGTTCTAGTTTCGAGTACTCTAAAATACTTCTTTGTTTTACCAGCCCTTTGATTGTGTTAAGTTCATTGGGTTTCGAGTAAGTTTTGTTTTAGTTCTGACTTATTGTACGCCAGAAAACAAATAAGGTTCGGTTTTTATAAAAAACTTTATGAACTGAGTTTTGTTTATTACATAAAACAACTAAAACTACTTGTGTTTACAGTAAATATCAGACTGTTCAACAGGATATTTTTTATCTAAATCAATATTATTAAAACTACTTTCACCCCAGAAAAATAGTTTTTCAAAAAAAGGTAATAGTTTGCTATCTTTTATTTTGCTTAAAAAATATACTTCATGCTCCTTTTCTTTAATTCCCATTTCGTATAAAACAACATCATGTTCTGTAATTCCCAACGAGTTAAAATATTGTTTCATTCTAAAATATTCGCACACATTACCGCTTTCTAATCTTCCGGCAAAGTAAAATGGCATAAACCAACCTATCACAAAACAGCTACCCGAAATAATTTTACCAATTACATGAAATTTAATTTCATACCATTTTGAAACCTGAATATGATAGTGTTTCATAATTTGAAGCACTTCTGCCCTATGGTTCCACTCATCAATTTCTATTTGTTTAATAGCTGCTTTCTCTTCTTTATCTTTAACAGAAGCGGCATGACCAATATAGGCGAATGCAGCCGCTTTTTCAGCTGAATATGCTTTTTTAATCAAATCAACTAACTGCGGATGATGGAGTTGCATAGTATTTATTTTTTAATATAAAACTTTAATAAACCTGTTTCATTTTTATCAATAAATTGATAAGTAGAAGGAATTTTGTTTTTAAAAGTATAATATGTTACCAATCTGGTTCCAGATTTACATTCATTTAATTTCATCATCAAATCTTCATGGTATTTTTTATATTCTTTCAAAGACACTTTTGATGTTTCATCCAACACACAGGTTTCATCTAATTGTTCATGAAATGAATTGAAAAAATAGATGCCATCAAATTTTTTAAAATCTAAACTCGTGAAATCCTTATTAATAAAATGTGCGTTTTTTAACTTATAGTTTCGTTTAATTTTATTAGAAAGATTGGTTAAGGTCTTTCTTTTTTCAACACCATAAAAATGTGCCTCCGTAACTGCAGAGCCAATGCAGCAAAACTTTCCAACTCCAGATCCTACATCTAATATTTTATCGGTTGGCTTATCCACTAATAGTTTAGCAGCTTTAATAGCAATATTTACGGGAGTAAAATGACGGGCCGAATGCTCTTGATATAACTTAGGATAAATTGTATCGAATACAGAATTGGCAGGATACTTTTTTTGTTTTAATTGCTCAAAAACCATGCAGTAAAAGTAAACTTATTATAAAAGCCAGACTAGTAATTTCAATAATTATATGCACTGGATATTAACCGAATAGCACTAAAAATTTAAATAGTTTCTTCATTTATAATCAATATCTTAGTAAAATGAACAATCGCTCAGAACAACTTAAGAATTTACGTCCAGAGATACATGTAGATAATTCTAAATCAACTGATTTGGAAACATTTCAAACTAATACATTAAGACCTATTCTTAAATTTCAAAACGACTTGATATTGACTTTAATTAACCAACATTTAGCCGAGAATAAGATTATTGTCAAGAATTTAACAGACAATAAAAAAACAGAACGAATTCACGAAATCGTGAAAGGAAATTTGCAATTAAAGCAATTATTTACAGGTATTACCATTGGCTTATTTACAGAAGAAGAAATGACATATTACCACGAAAACAAAAGAGAAGTTGTAAAACGCACAATTACAATGTTATTAGAAAGAGTGTGTACTCAATTAGATAAGTTACATTTCTAATTTATTTTAATACAACAAACCACTCAAAATTTGCTACAAATACTTTCACTTTTTGTTCGTCAAACAATTCAACAATAGTAGTCAACAATACTCTTTTCTTAGTTTGCAATTCTAGAGAAATATTCTCTATCGTATTATCTTTTAATGTTGCTTTAGATTTTATAATGCCTTGTGCTGGTTTTTTGTACGATACATCTACTTTTCTCAAAACAGGAATCACATTTTCAATCAGCTCTTCAGGAAATGCTTTCAATAACAATTGAGCACCCGAACCCTCCGCTAAAGCAAATAAGGCCGCCGCATGAACTGTTTCTAAATGATTGGTATATTCTTTCTTAGCGTCTAACTGTAATAAATAGTCTTTATCATTCGCTATTGAAATGCCTAATAATTGATTAAAGGGAACTTTTGTAATATCCATATATCAAAGGTAAAAAAATAGACAAACACGCAAAAAATTAACAATGAAACTTAAATAAAACTTCAATCGTATAAAAAGCCATGGGAACATTATCTGAAAACTGGCTAACTGAAAACCTGATTGACTTTGAATACAAAAAATATGTATTGTTAGGTTATTTACAAAAAGTAAAGGAACATTTTAATGAGCAAAAATTATATCCTGATTTCGCAGAATTAATTGCACACTATAAAAATTTAGTTTCTATAAAAAACAACACTTCCTCTCTAGAAAATAGTTTTAAAAAGAACATCAAAGGCATTGATTATAAAAACCTCACGCTTGTATATGAAAATGCTATTAACGATGATTCTTTAGATGAGTTGAAACAAATAATAGCATTTAGCGAGCCCTTATTGATTGATGAATTAAAAAAAGGTAAAACAATTTTTGATTTTGCCGAACAACATATTTCAACAGATCATATTGGCATATTACCTATTTATAAAAAGGAAGGGTACTTTATGTTATATCCATTTCAATCAAAACAAGTGCATGTATACAATTACTCTCTAACTAAATTAAATTTACTACAACAAGAAGTGTTTGGATTAAATAGTTCTTATTTCAGTACGTATAGTATTTCTTTATCTCAAACCGTTGATAAAATTAAATTAGATATTATTGATACGAATCCACAAATGCCTAACCCGGCAGTATATTTATTTAAGGCAAATGCCAGTTTACCAAGCGAAGAAACATTTTTGCCAATTGCTAAAAGACTGCTTTATAAAAACCTAGTTGCGTAAAAAAAGGACTATCATTGATAGTCCTTTTATATTTACAATTCAATAACTTATTTTTTAGGAATTCTTACTAGAGTTTCTAATAAAAAACCCCAATACTTTTGTACTGAACTAATTTGAACTCTTTCATCTGGCGAATGAGCTCCTTTGATATTTGGTCCAAAAGAAATCATTTGCATATCAGGATAATTTGTACCTAAAATACCACACTCTAAACCAGCGTGACAAGCACTTACTTTAGCATCTGAGTTATATCTCTCTTTATATAAATCACTCATTAATTTTACAATAGGTGCAGATGGTTTTGGTGTCCAACCTGGATAAGAACCTGTTGCCATAATTTCTGCTCCTAATAATTCAAATGCAGATGTAATAGCATATTGTAAATCTATTTTTTCTGAATCAACTGAGCTACGAGTTAAACATTGAATTTGGTACGCTCCATCTTTCACAATCACACGTGCCACATTATTAGATGTTTGCACTAATCCTGCAATATCTGGACTCATACGATAAATACCATAAGGACAAGCATAGATACTACGTAATAATTTATATTGAAACTCTTTATTAAATACCTGAGTAGGTGCTTCGGTATCTTCGATAGTTACTACCAAATTTGGATCAGTTGTAGAGTACTCGCCTTTTACTATTTTTTCAAATTCTTGAATTTGTTTTTTCAAAGCGTTAGCATCTGCAACAGTAATAACAGAAACTGATTCGCGAGGAATCGCATTTCTTAAACTTCCGCCATCAATACTTGCTATTTCAATTTGCAAATCCTTGCTTAAGTTTAATAACAAGCGATTCATGATTTTATTCGCATTACCTCTTCCACGGTGAATATCCATTCCAGAGTGACCGCCAGTTAAACCTTTAACAGTAACTTTAAATGCTTTTTTGTTTTTAGCAGACTCTGTTGCATATTTACCTGTAGCTGTTACATCTACTCCACCAGCACAACCAATCGTTAACTCATCATCATCTTCTGTGTCTAAATTCAACATAATACTTGCGTCTAACAAGCCACCTTTTAATGCTAAAGCCCCTGTCATTCCAGTTTCTTCATCTATCGTAAATAAAGCTTCCAAAGCTGGATGAGGAATATCTTTAGATTCTAATAAAGCCATAATAGAAGCTACGCCAATACCATTATCTGCTCCTAAAGTTGTTCCATTAGCTTTTACCCAATCTCCTTCCACAAACATTTCGATACCTTGAGTATTAAAATCAAAATTAGTAGCTGCATTTTTTTGGTGCACCATATCTAAGTGACTTTGTAACACAACAGTTACTCTGTCCTCCATCCCTTTAGTGGCAGGCTTTTTAATAATCACATTCCCAACTTCATCAACAAGTGTTGGTAAGCCTAATTTTTCTCCAAATGCTTTAGCAAAAGCAATTACTTTTTCTTCTTTTTTTGAAGGACGAGGTACTGCATTTAAATCGGCAAAGTTATTCCACATAGCTGTGGGTTCTAGTTTTCTGATAGCTTCGTTCATGGTAGTTTAGTGTATTTAATGGCTAAAAGTAAGTTAATTATTAATCTTTAAATAATTTTAAACTAACTATTTTCAGACTTTTTTAAAGACTGTGGCTCATTTTTTTTAATAAAAACTTCCCAGCCCCCAACGTTATTCCAATTTTTGAAAATATATCCAGGAAATTTTAAAAGTACAGTTGCTATATATCGCTTTTTTTTGTTTTTAAATGGAATCTCTATTAACGAAGGCTGGCTTTTAATGACGCTGATTTTAATATGATAAGATTGGAACAATAGTGGAATATGATTCCAAAAAATACGACCCATATCAAACAAATGCCAAGGGAATTGCATATCCACTTTTTTCTTTAGATGCAATTTCTCGCACATATTTTTTAATGGCAAATTAAAGGGAGTTCTAGCATAAAAATACCCATTTGATTTTAAAGAGGTAAATAATATTTTCAATGTATCGAGAGGCTTATTTAAATGTTCAATAACAGCGCTTGCAATAATAATATCGTATTGATAATTTGCAAGGATGCTTTCTGAAGTAATGTAATTTACGGCATCCAGTTTATTTTCAATTTCATAAATATCATAAACATCAATTATATAACTACATTTTTTTCTCTTTCTTAATTCTTCTGCTACATATTTAGCTACAGAACCGTCTCCACCGCCATAGTCTAATATTCTTACAGAAGAGTTTACTGTAACTTTTGAAGAAATAAATCTAAATATATGTTTTCCTAGAACAGATGGATTGATTCCTGTTTTAAAAACATGTTCATCATAATAATGAGAATACAGTTTTTCGGTATCCTTAACACTTAACTGTTTATCTGTGTAACTAACTTTACAATGGTTACAAAAAAAATAATTTACTTCAGGGTTCTTATGTATTGTAACTTGTTTAAGAACATCCGATGAATTACAAAATGTACAACTATTATAAGAGACGAACTCAAAATCCGATAAATCTATTTTTTTGTTCAGTTTCATTGAAGTATAAATATAAATATTCCTATTACTCGTTGAAAGAAACTTTTACAAATCGATGACCTGTCTTTTTAGAGTACATTAAAACCAATAAATCGGTCTTATTCATTCTAAAATTGTACTTCATAAAAGATAAATCAGCATTTAATGAATTATCAAAAATTGATGCTGTCACTACACTTCCATCTGTACTGAGTTCGAATTGCTTATTGCAATTAAATAATAATTTAACTGACTTATTTATTTGGAAAGACATATATGACAATGTGCCGCCTTTACAACTTGGCTTTTCTCCCTTTACAAGACTATAAATTTTCTGAGCTGAAAACCCTTGTTTTTCCTTTATATTGAAATTCACTTTAATCAATGGGCCAAATTTTGAATCACAATTGCCGTTATCACAAATGGTGTTTTGAAACTCACATAAAACCACTAGATTATTCTCGTCTAATTGAAAAGTATTAGTCAAATAATAATGATAAAATTTTTCTTCAGGAAATAATTCTTGGATATTGTATTGAGCTTGTGATAGAGTATTTAATTTCTCCAACTCCAAAATAGCATAAAATACACCTTTCAAAGTATGACTTTCTTCCCAATTAGAGCCCGAAATTTTTTCAATGGCATAATTACCTGTGCATATTAAATTTCCTTGAGTGTTTAACTGAAGATTGGCGTCAAGAAAGTATTTTTCGTTGATAGAAATTTCTGTTTTAAGCAGTGAATCTTTCTCAGATTTATAACTCGCTACAAATAGTTTAGTATAATCTCCCGATTCTGTTTCGTTTTTTAAATATTGCTTTTCGGTATAATACAAATTCTGTTCATCATCCATTAATACATTAGCAATAGTTGTTTTATGAAGCGGTTGCGTTAACTCAATATCTTTACTGAATACTACTTTTAACCCTTTACTAATGACTTTATAGGTTATTTTTCCTTTTGCTTCTTGCGATTCTGAGCTTTCACGAAAGGCTAAAACACGATTGCTATCACTGGATAATTTAAACGTGTATTTACAATAATAATTTTTATCAGTAAATGAAACTTCGTCAATTATTGTATGATTAAGAGATAACTCTCCATTATTTTTAATTTCATTTATGTAAACTGTATACTTTTTCGATTTCTTATCATGATGGGAACTAAACAAGTATATATGTGAATTGAAATATAAAATATTTTCAAATGAGTTTGATTTACCTTCTATTTGAGGCATTTCAACTTGGCTTTTAAAAACTCTCCTTAATTCTTTATTGGTAATACACTCGATATAAAAATCATGATCTGATTTAGATGATATTGCAAAAAATGATTGTTCGTTCATGCCAAATACTTCTGGATAAGCAAACTCATCGTTTACATCTGGACTCAACTGAACAATATTGTTTTGTGAATAGTTATTTAAAAAAGAAAATACTAAAAGAATAAGGGCGATATTTTTTTTCATAGAAACAGGCGTTATCAAATATTAAGATAGGAATTTTATTTGAAATTGAAGAATTTAATAAAAACCGTTTCTGGAGCTATTAGTAAAAACTATGATTTTAACTTAAAAACTAGCTTAAAAACCAAGCCATCATCGTTTTTAAACTGATGCGTGCCATCTAATTGCTGAGATAAGGAACTTATTAATTCCATTCCCAAACTATGGTTGTTTTGTTCCCAATTTTCAGGCAATCCTTTCCCGTTATCTCTTACCTCTAACTCTATCGTATTATTGAAGTGACGCAACTTAATATGTATAATTAATTTATCCTCGTTGCTAGCATATTTAAATGAATTAGTAATTAATTCATTTAATATCAAACCACATGGTATGGCGCTCGATAAATCCAACATCACCAGCTCTGTATCTAAATGAATATCAACTGGTTTATTGCTCCTTAAAGAATTTTTGATTTCGGTGGTTAAACTTTCGATATAAGCTTTAAAATTTAGCTCTACAATACTATCATTATTAAAAATAGTTTGATGAACCAATGCCATCGAAAATACTCGGTTTCTACAATCTTCTAAAGCATCTTTGACTTCCTGAGAATTTGAAATCTCTTTTTTAAGGTTTAACAAACTCGTCACAATATTCATATTATTTTTTACACGATGGAAAACCTCAGCCAATAATATTTCTTTTTCTTTCAGCATTTTTTTAATCAAATTTTCCTGCCCTATAGATTCCATCACTAAGCTGATATTAAAAGCCAGCGCTGATAAAAAACTGAGAATGATATTAAATAACTTTGTTTGTTTAAAATCATCATTGCCTATTTCGAAATTATAATAATTACCATTGTAACCAATTACAATAACAAGGATGGTGCAAAAACAAAAAAAACTAATCACCACTAAATGTTTCAATGTTTCTCTCCTACCCAGTAATTGAATCATACTAATCATCATAGGGAAGTAAAACAAAATGATATAAGAATCTATCCCCATTTTAAGACACATAGAAGCTAAAAAACTAAATCCAACGAAATAAAATCCGTAAGCTGTCCATATATAATTTTTGTAACGGTTCAATAAAATTAAAAATGGTAATACCATCAACGACAGAAGACAATCAATGAAAATGTGTTTGTAACCTGTTATTTGAAAAAACACCAAGGCAATAATCATATTACACATGGTAATGCATGCAATTAAATTGAGTTTACGAGTCAAATAAATTTCCCAAGGTTGATACATTGGTTTTACACCAACATTTATAAGCTTATTAAACCATGTAATCATCGCCTAAAATTAAGAAATTATATCAGATATTAAAGACCTTGAAAATATGATTTAATAAAATATACTTATAGATAAAAAGCACAACAATTAGATGAGTCAATCATCAAAACTATATAAATCTATTTTTTTCAGAAGAAACTAATAAATAATGTTTTAAATATGGATATATATTTTAAAAATGTTCGTGTATTCACATTTAGTATTATGTATCATATTATTTCATAAATTCATAATCCAAACCCAATCATATGAAAAAAATACACCTTTTTTATACTCTTACTATAGCTCTATTTTTGAGTTCAGCCTTAATGGCGCAAGCTCCTTATAAAAAAATGCTAGCTACAAACACAACCGATTGGTATATTTTTTTAGACGTAATTCCTGTTAAACCAGCCGCTCCAAGCTCAACCGTTTCATTTAATGTTAATTCAGGTAAATATTCTGCATTTACTGACACAACTATTTCTTCTATCAATTACAAAAAAATGTTTGATGTTTATTTTAATCCAAATTTCACAAACAACAATCATATAGGATATATTAGAGAAGATACAATTAATCGTAAGGTTTATTTTAGAGATAGATTGGGCAATTCGGATGATTTACTTTATGATTTTTCGTTGGGACTAGGAGGAACAATACAGCTTGATTTCCTATATAATTTTAGTCCATTTCCAAGTGGAACATACACCGTTACTGTTGCCGATTCAGTATTAACTAGAGTTGGATTTCGTAAGCGCTTAAAATTATTGACTACAGGAAGCGATACCCTAATACATATTGAAAGTATTGGAAGTATTATGCACCCATTATATTTATATGGATACTTTTCACAAGGTGGTTTTTTTTGGGGATCCCCTTCTGATCCTTGTTCATACCCCTACGGACTAGGATTAGCGTGTAAGTTTTCTAACAACGAAAAATATTTTCAAAGTTGTACTTATACCTTAGCTCAATCAAATCCATGTATCTATAAATACGATTCGTGTAATTATTACACCAATTGCAGTTCCATTGAAGAAATCGGCAATGTGATGAATTACAAACTAATTCCTAATCCAACAACTGATGTTTCAAATTTAGAAATGGATTTGATAAATGAAGAAAGCTTAAGCATTAAATTATATGATATATCTGGTCGCCAATTAGCTATTTTATATAAAGGCCATCAAAACATAGGTAAAACATCTATTCCTTTAAATTTATCAAAATACGAGAATGGATATTACTTTATTAAGGTGGAAGGAACTAAAACCAACATTTACAGTCCTGTCATTATAGTCAAATAGATTGTTAAGGATTTAAAACAAAGCTCCCATCACTCTTCTTCTAGCAGAAACGGTAATGGCAGCTTTGATAGTATTTTTATCAGTAGTTAGTTCTTCTATATTTTCACGGCTAAAACCATCTACATTAAGCCATACATCTTCGTCTTTTATTTGAAGTAAGTCAAAAGTTGCTTTTGAAATTTCTAGTTTAAACTTTCCATTTAATTGAAGTTCTCCAAATGCTAGGGTATCTTCACCTATATACTCACCTTTGGAATCTCTCACGATTTTGTAGATGAAAATTTCTTTACCATAACGTGATTTCAATTTTTTATCCGTAATGGTTACTTTTCCTTCAATAAAATATTTTTCAGGAGTTTCACTTTTCGTTTCTTGTTTATTTGCTTCTGCTTGCTTTTGCTGAATGCCCTGACCAATCATGTGAAGATTAGGAGACACATTAACTTGCGCCATCGTTAAACTTGGTAATAATGCTACAGCAATAATACCCGCGGCATAAGGCATATAATTAGTTGATTTAGTAACTAACTTATATTTAGGAATTCTCTCTATTTGATCTTCAAACGCAATAACGCAAGCATGAGGATTTTTTTGATAAAACTCCAATACTTTTTCCTGACTTTTTCGGCGAATGTCAAATACTTTTTTTTGACAGTGCTGGCAAAACTTAGTGCCATTTTTAGTTGGCATTTGTTTTGGGTCTTGTTGGCATTGGAAGGATAGTTTCATGACTCAAGATTTGGTATAACTAAGTTATAACAAAAAATGAAAAAAGCAAGAAATAAGGTTGTTAAAAAGGGCATATTCCTTTTGAAAACAATTTAATCTTTGTTTGTAGAAAAATGCAAAAAGCCCAACGAATTTAATCGTTGGGCTTTTAAAGACTCTGTTCTTATTTAGTTTTCACTAACAATAGTATTTTCAGCAGTTGGAATAGTTTCGTTTGACATTTGCGGAACAACAGAATCAGCAGGTTTTTTCTCCTTTAATTTTTCTTTTCGTTTATTTGCTTTAGCTATTTTCTTTTTCGCCTCATCGGAGGATTCTCCTTCCAATATCTCACGTTTAATAACATCTGAAACTAAAACAGTTCTTATTTCATCATTAGTCACTTTAATGTCAGGATAAATCTGTTTTAATTCTTTTTTAATGGTATTTAAAACTGATTCTTCACTCAATAAATTCCCAATCATGAATTTATTCGTAGCCTGTTTTTGCGTGAAATACACATCTAATGAATTTTTAGCAATAGCTTCTTTGGATAATAAAAATATTGTTTCAATATCCTGAATAGCTTTTGGGCGAAGTTTTAAAAAATCAATATCACACACTAAAATATTTTGTATAGGTTTTGAGAAAACTACTTTGTAAACTCTCCATGATACTGAATTCGTTAAAATAACCCATTCAATTCCTTTATTAGCAGCGTAATCTACAACTTGTTTAACATGCTGTTCCTTTAAGTCAATCCCAACAGCTTTTGCCTCAATTAATAAAGATATCTTGTCATTTATCTTTAGAGCCAAGTCACAATAAGTTCCACGTATAGCTAATTCTGTAGTTATATCCACATATTTATCATATCCTAAAATATCTGATAAAATTCCTGTTAACATAACAACAGTATCAGATTCACTAACATCTCTGATTTTAGCTGATTCTACAATAGGTTGAAATTTCTTTAACCCTTCAGTTATTCTGGTTTGAATTTTTTGTGGAATAATTGCCATAATATTATTTAATTAATAAAACAAATGTATATAAAATACATATATCAACATATCTGTTGACGAAAATAAATCATCTTATCTGTTGATTTGTGTTGCTCATGAAAAAGCAACCATATTTAAATAAACTAGGTAAACGAATTGTTGAACTACGCCTCAAAAAAGGCTGGTCTCAACGTGACTTAGCTTATGAATGTGGCAAAGAACCCCAAAGCATAGAACGTGTTGAGAATGGAAAATCAAACCCTACTGCTTTTTACCTAAAAGAACTAGCAGATGCTTTGGGAGTTACAGTTGCAGATTTCTTTAATTTTTAAATAAAAAAAGCCTCTCTAAAAATTTCAGAGAGGCCTTTTTTCAGGGTTATCCTTCGACAAGCTCAGGAATCTTAAGGGTTATTTTCTTTTGTGTCGCTTCTCGATACAATTCTCCTTGCGTCGAATTACTCGAAGTGACACTATTTATTTAAGATCCGCAAGCTTCGCAAGCATCTGGATTATCTAATGAACAAGATAATTGTGCTTGTTGCTCTTCGTAGCTTAATACGTGAGCTTGTCCGCGCTCTACTAATAATTGATCTTCGTTACCTAATACTGGTACAGATAAAGCTGCTTGATCTACTGTAAACTTAATAGCGTCTGCTGCTGCTTTTGTACGTAAGTAGTACATACCTGTTTTTAATCCTTTTTTCCAAGCGTAGAAATGTGCTGAAGATAATTTAGCAAAGTTGGCGTCTTGGATAAACAAGTTTAATGATTGAGATTGACAGATGTACGCTCCACGGTCAGCCGCCATATCAATAATAGTACGTTGTTTAATTTCCCAAACTGTTTTGTAAATATCTTTAATGTTTTGAGGAATTTCAGGAATGTTTTGTACTGAACCATTTGCTGCAATGATTTTGTTTTTCAACGCATCATTCCACATACCTAATTTTACTAAGTCACGTAATAAATGTTTGTTTACTACGGCAAACTCACCTGATAATACACGACGACTATAAATGTTTGATGTATATGGTTCAAAACATTCGTTGTTACCTAAAATTTGAGAAGTAGAAGCTGTTGGCATTGGCGCTAATAACAATGAGTTACGTACACCATGTTTTTTCACTTCTTCTTTTAATACATCCCATTCCCAACGTGGGCTTGGTGTTACACCCCACATATCAAATTGCATAATGCCTTTTGATAATGGAGAACCTGGATAAGATTCGTAGTATCCTTCTTTGATAGCTAAATCTTTTGAAGCTGTCATTGAAGCGTAATAAATCGTTTCGAAAATTTCAGCATTTAATTTTTTAGCTTCTTCACTTTCAAAAGGGAAACGCATTAAAATAAACGCATCTGCTAAACCTTGCACGCCTAAACCAATTGGGCGGTGACGCATGTTTGAATTGCGAGCCTCTGGAATTGGGTAGTAGTTACGATCAATTACTTTATTTAAGTTTTTAGTGATGGTATAAGTAACATCAAATAATTTTTGGTGATCAAATGTTCCTTCTTTCTCATCAACAAAACGAGGTAATGCAATAGATGCTAAGTTACAAACAGCAACCTCATCAGGGCTAGTGTATTCAACAATCTCCGTACATAAGTTAGATGATTGAATAGTACCTAAATGAGATTGATTTGATTTTAAGTTACAAGCATCTTTGTATAACATGTATGGGTTACCAGTTTCGATTTGAGAATCGATGATAGCTGCCCATAATTCACGTGCTGGAATTTGTTTACGGAATTTCCCTTCTTCTTCGTATTTAGTATATAATGCTTCAAACTCTGCACCGTGAGATGTATATAATCCTGGGCACTCGTTAGGACACATTAAACTCCAAGTTCCTTCAGCTTCTACACGCTTCATGAATAAATCTGGAATCCATAACGCTGTAAATAAATCACGCGCACGCATTTCTTCTTTACCATGGTTTTTACGAATATCTAAAAACTCATAGATATCAGCATGCCAAGGCTCTAAGTAAACGGCGATAGAACCTTTACGTTTTCCACCACCTTGATCAACGTAACGAGCTGTTTCGTTGAATACTTTTAACATTGGTAAAATACCATTTGATGTACCGTTAGTTCCTTTAATATAAGAACCAGTAGCACGTACTTTATGAATAGCTAAACCAATACCTCCAGCAGATTGAGAAATACGAGCACATTGTTTTAATGTATCGTAAATTCCATCAATACTATCATCTTTTGCTTGTAATAAGAAACAAGAACTCATTTGTGGTTTTGGCGTACCAGCATTAAATAAAGTAGGAGTTGCATGTGTAAACCAACGCTCGCTCATTAAGTTGTAAGTCTCAATAGCAGAAGCAATATCTTCTTTGTGTATACCAATTGATACACGCATTAACATATGTTGAGGACGCTCAGTAACTTTACCGTGAGTTCTTAATAAATAAGAACGCTCTAATGTTTTAAAACCAAAATAATCGTAACCAAAATCTCTATCGTAAATAATAGAAGAATCTAATAATTGCGCATTCTTCATTACAATTTCATAAACGTCATCGGCAATTAATGATGCTTTTTGATTTGTTTTTGGGTCTACATAATTATATAATATCTCAATTGTTTTTGAGAATGATTTAATTGTGTTTTTATGCAAGTTACTTACTGCAATACGAGATGCTAATAAAGCATAATCAGGATGTTTAGTAGTTAACGACGCAGCTGTTTCAGCAGCTAAGTTATCTAAATCAACTGTGTGAACGCCATCATACACACCATCGATTACTTTTTTTGCTACTTGAATTGGATCTACATGATTTGCATCTAAGCCGTAGCTAAGCTTTTGAACGCGTGCTGTGATTTTATCAAACTTCACAGACTCTTGAGTGCCATCTCTTTTAATTACAAACATTGCCTTTGGTTTTAATTGGTTTTACTTAGTTTTTGAGTATCGTTTTCGTTACAACAAGTTATAACTATAATTGTCTTTTTTTACTTACGCCACCACTTGATATTAACAAAATGACGGTTAATTATTTCTTTCCTTTATTTGCTGGGCCGCAAGCGACACAACAAAAATTTAACATTTACTGAACGTGTTTCTGGAGGCTAGTATTCCCTTACAAGATTTGCACCTTGTTCAATGATTTTCAATGAGATACGAATTAGGGAATTTAACCGATGAATTTTTTACCTAAAAATCTTCATCTAAATTAAACACGTTATTTTCTTCTTTATTGTTCATCACACCAGATTTTTGGTATTCAGCCACACGTTTTTCGAAGAAATTTGTTTTGCCCTGTAACGAAATCATCTCCATAAAATCAAATGGATTTGAAGCGTTATAGAATTTATCGCAACCTAATGCTAATAATAATCTATCAGCGCAAAACTCGATGTATTGACACATTAAGTCAGAGTTCATTCCAATTAAACGTACTGGAATTGCATCCGACACAAATTCTTTTTCAATCACTACAGCATCTGTAATAATTTGAGTTACTTGTTCTTTTGGTAATTTATTTTTTACATGGTTAGTATATAATAAACATGCAAAATCACAGTGTAAGCCTTCATCACGAGAAATTAACTCGTTACTAAAACTTAAGCCTGGCATTAAACCACGTTTCTTTAACCAGAATATTGAACAGAAAGAACCAGAGAAGAAAATTCCTTCAACTGCTGCAAAGGCAATTAAACGCTCTGCAAAACTTCCGTTACCAATCCAACGTAAAGCCCAATCAGCTTTCTTACCAACACATGGTACTGTATCTACCGCATGTAATAATTTATCTTTTTCAACTGGATCTTTAATATATGTATCGATTAATAAAGAATAGGTTTCAGAGTGGATGTTCTCCATCATAATTTGGAAACCATAAAAGCAACGAGCCTCAGGGTATTGAACTTCGTTTAAGAAGTTAATCGCTAAGTTCTCATTAACTATACCATCACTTGCAGCAAAAAATGCTAACACATGTTTTACAAAGTGACGTTCGTTGTCATTTAACTTATTATTCCAATCACTTACGTCATTAGATAAGTCAATTTCTTCGGCCGTCCAAAAACTTGCTTCTGATTTTTTATAAAATTCCCAAATATCATTGTATTTGATTGGAAATAAAACAAAGCGGTCTTTGTTTTCTGCTAGTATTGGTTCTGTCATAAATCGGTCTTTATATTAAAGCTTATTATTATAAAAATAGTAAGCGTATTAGTTTAAATATTCGTTCTACAAATCTGATTAAAAATGATTGGATTTTTAGAAAATGAAATTAACATTACGGCTGTTTTTTTAACATCGGGAAATTAACAGGCATCGTTAATAAACTAGCGATTTGCTTATATATCAAGCAATTGAAAGATTTATAAAAAAAAGTGAAAAAAAATTGTTCGTTGTATTTATTTTTTTGTTAAGGGAGGGCTAAAAATGACTCATTATGCTTTTAAAAGTCTTTACTAGTAAGGGAATTAGCCTTTTTTTATAATGGAAAAACACTAGAAACACATTTTTGATTACAAAAAAACTTCAAAAAAATTTAATCTTCTAAAAAACGAGCTTAATCTTTTAAATAGGTAAAGTAGTCTGAAACACAAAAACACGAAAAAGTAAAAAATGAAGTAGAAATTAATTTTATACCAACTCCTGATTTGTTTTGCAAAATAACTCAACAATATGAATCTCTAATATTGTTAAAATCAAAAGAGGTTTCGCAAAGTATTTTAACATAAATAGCGTAGATATTAAAAAAGTGCTATTTTTGTTATCTAAAATTTTTAAAAACGAACGATGATTGATTTAACAGGAATTATTGCCATTAGCGGACAACCAGGATTATATAAAGTGGTTGCTCAATCTAAAAACGGAATTATTGTAGAAGGATTAGCTGACAAAAAACGTACTTCTATTAGCTCTACTGCAAAAGTAAGCTCATTAGAAGACATTAGTATGTTTACTACTGGAGAAGATAAGCCAGTGGCAGAAATAATGAAATCTATTTTTGATAAAGAAAAAGGTGGAGCTTGTATTGATGCGAAAGCTGACGACAAAACGGTTGTTGCTTACTTTGCAGCAGTTTTACCTGATTATGATAAAGAGCGTGTTTATACAAGTAATATGCGTAAATTATTTAACTGGTACAATGCTTTGCAAACTTCTGGAAACTTAAAAGTGAAAGAAGCAGAAACAAAAGAAGAATCAGCTGAAAAGAAAATTGTGAAAGCAGCTACTGAGAAAAAAGCAGCCGTTAAAAAAACAGCTACTAAAGATACGACTAAAGCAAAAACAAGCACAGGTGTTAAAAAAACAGCTGGTGTTAGAAAAACTGGCGTGGCTTAATTGCTTACTGTTATATATTGAAAGCCCTTTCGAAAGAGAGGGCTTTTTTTATTTCAAAAGAATTGCATAATGTCGTCCCTACGGGACTTAAAAACACATTCATGTTATTTTTGTTTCTACAAATATTTTGTCCCTATGGAACAACGCTATCGCAAAACATAAAAGAATCACAGAATCCCGTAGGGATTAAATATGGGTAACAATCGTCTCAATCAAATTGAAATAAAGTCCCGTAGGGACGATATAGATATATCTTTACTTCAACCTATTCTAATTTAACCAAAAACCTTTACCTTCAATCCATAAAAAAGAACATCATGAACCGTCATTATATTTCAAAAGATTTTAGAATTAGCAATTGGGAAAACCTAAAACCATTATTTGAAGAATTAAAAAACAGAAACATTCATTCGGTTGCTGATTTAAAACAATGGATGCGCGACCATAGTGAATTAGAAGCTGTTTTAAATGAAGACGGCGCCTGGCGTTATATCAAAATGACTTGCAATACGCAAAACGAAGAATTGCAGGAATCGTTTAATTATTTTGTAACAGAAATTGAACCGCACATTTCTCCATACAGCAATGATTTAAATAAAAAATTGATTGATTGCCCTTTTGTTGATCAATTAGAAAAAGACACCTACTTCGTTTATGTGCGTGGGGTTAAAAAAAGCATTGAACTATACCGCGAAGAAAACATTGCTTTAAATACAGAGCTACGTCAAAAGGAACAGGAGTATGGAAATATTTCCGCTGCACAAACTATTACATACAATAAAGAAGAAATTACTTTACAAAAAGCAACGACTTATTTTAAAAGTAATGACAGAGCTTTACGCGAAAGCATTTATCATCAAATACAAGCTCGTAGAGCTGAAGATGAAACAGAATTAAATAAACTGTATGATGAATTAATTGCGTTACGTCATCAAGTGGCTTTAAACACAGGGTTTAAAAATTATAGAGATTATAAACACGAAGAGTTAGGTCGTTTTGACTACAGTGTGCAAGACTGTTATAATTTTCAGGACGCCATACAACAACATATTGTTCCATTAGTGAAACAAAACGAACAAACTCGTAAAGATGCTTTAAAATTAGATGTTTACAGACCTTGGGATAAAGAAGTAGATGCAGAAGGTAAAGAACCTTTGAAGCCTTTTACAACGGGTGCTGATTTAGCAGAAAAAACCATTGCTTGTTTTAATACCATCGACCCCTATTTTGCAGAATGCATTACGACTATGCAAGAGATGAAACGTTTGGATTTAGAATCACGTATTGGGAAAGCACCAGGTGGTTACAATTATCCATTAATGGAAACCGATGTACCCTTTATTTTTATGAATGCCGTTGGTTTACACCGCGATATGGTAACGATGGTTCACGAAGGTGGGCATGCCGTGCATGCGTTTTTAGCGGCAGACTTAGAGTTAACTGAATTTAAAAGTACACCAAGCGAAGTAGCTGAATTGGCTAGTATGAGCATGGAATTAATTAGTATGGAACACTGGGAACCTTTCTTTCCAAATCCAGAAGATTTAAAACGCGCCAAGAAAGAACAATTAAATGATGTATTAAAAGGTTTACCTTGGATTGCATCCATTGATAAATTTCAGCATTGGATTTATACCAACCCAAAACACACATTAGAAGAACGTTATGCGTATTGGATGCAAATTAGTAAAGACTTTGGAACAGGTGTGGTTGATTATACAGGATTAGAAAATAATTTACAACGCTCTTGGCAAGCACAATTGCATTTATACGAAGTACCATTTTATTATATTGAATATGGTATGGCGCAATTAGGAGCTATTGCGATGTGGCGCAGCTACAAACAAAATCCAAAACAAGCTTTAGCTAATTACAAAAAAGCCTTGTCATTAGGATATTTAAAAACAATTCCTGAATTGTATGCAGCAGCTGGAATCAAATTTGATTTCTCGCCTGCTTATGTAAAAGAGTTAGCAGATTTTGTGAAGAGTGAGTATGAGAAATTGTAAGCAAATGAAAACATTAATTATTTTTTTATGTCTTACATTATTCTTTTCATCATGTAATAATAACAATTCTCATGGGTTTAAAACTGATAATCAAACAGTGCAAGAAATAAAGAAATTAAACGAAAATGGAGAATCAATTTCTTTAATGTTTGAAGCCATAAAGACACAAACTCAAAAATACAGTGAAAATAGTAAATGGAGATATGCTATAGAAAGAAAAGGTAAATAGGAATTTGACAAAAGCATAAATGAAAGCATTTCAATTGATATTTCAACTGAACCGCAAATTTCAATTATTTTCAGAATGGATGATAAAACACTTATATCTAATGTGAAAAATTACCTTTCAAAAGGAGACACATTAATTTTTAATGCTTCAAATATCCATTATGAAAATCAAACTTTCATGTTTTTTCCAATTGATAAAAAAAATAAAATTGTTCAATGGGCAACTTTTGATGACAATAAGATACAACCTTTAGGAAATTTCATGAATGATACTTTAACAAGTAATTAATAACAAAAAAAGCCATCTAAAAAACAGATGGCTTTTTTTACTCTATACTTATTTCCCTTCTCTTTCCTTATCTAAATAAGAATGCACCACTTCAATCGCATTATCAATTACGTCGCTTAAAGCTACAATAAAAGAACCTGGTTTAGCAATACTGAAGGCATGATTTAAAGCTTCAATTTCTTTAGGCACATATTCGTATGACGTCATTGGGCTTACTTGTTGAATTCCTTCTACTAATAATCTTACAATTTCTTCTGCTTGTCGGCCACGTAAAAATTTATCCTGACGAATAATGATATGATCAAACATCTCTGCAGAGATTCTTCCCATCGCTCTAATGTCATCATCTCGTCTATCGCCTGTACCTGTGATAATTCCAATTTTAGAAGTAGATTCAATGGTTGTTAAAAATTCTTTGATTCCATTAAATCCGTCAGGGTTATGTGCAAAGTCAATCATTACTTTATAATCTTTAAAATCAAAAATATTCATACGACCTGGCGTTTGTGCTGCCGAAGGAATAAATGTTTCTAAACTCGTTGCAATATCTTCGGTAGCAAAACCATATACATAAGCTGCTAAAGTAGCCGCTAATACATTTTGAATCATAAAGGAAACACGTCCACCAAAGGTTAAAGGCACGCTTGTTACTTTTTGAACTCTAAATTTCCAATCTCCTTTTTTAATCGTGATAAATCCGTTTTCGTATATAGCAGCGATACCACCTTTTTTACAATGTTCAATAATCACCGGATTATTTTCATTCATACTAAAGTATGCCACATTGCAATTGACTTCTTTTGAGATACCGGCACAGTATTCGTTATCAGCATTTAAAACTACATAACCATCACGTTTCACACTTTCTGCTACAACGCCTTTTACACGCGCCATGTCTTTCAAAGTATTAATATCCGAAAGTCCCATGTGATCTTCTTGTATGTTAGTCACCACAGCTACATCACATCTACTAAATCCTAAACCTGAACGTAAAATACCACCACGAGCTGTTTCTAAAACAGCGAACTCAACTGTTGGGTCTTTTAAAATAAACTCTGCGCTAACTGGTCCTGTTGTGTCTCCTTTGGTTAACATGGAGTTACCAACGTAAATACCATCACTCGTTGTAAAACCAACTTTAAATCCGTTATTTTTTACGATGTGTGCAATTAAACGGGTAGTCGTAGTTTTACCATTAGTACCAGTAATCGCAATAATAGGAATACGGCATGATTTACCAGTTGGGTATAACATATCAATTACTGGCGCTGCCACATTACGAGGCAAGCCTTTTGCTGGCGCCAAATGCATACGGAAGCCTGGTGCAGCATTAACTTCTAAAACCACGCCACCTGTTATTTCTAAAGGCTCGCTTAAATTAGATGCCATGATATCAATGCCACAAATATCTAATCCAATCACACGAGAAATACGTTCACAAATAAAAATATTATGCGGATGCACAATATCCGTTACATCTGTAGAAGTTCCTCCTGTACTTAAGTTGGCAGTGCCTTTTAAATAACAGTGTTCATCTTTCTTTAAAACCGTTTCTAAATTATAATCTTTCTTTGCTAACTGTTCAAGAGTTTCTCTATCAACCGAAATTTCTGTTAATACATTTTCATGCCCGTAACCACGACGAGGATCTAAATTCTCTTTATCAATTAATTGTTGTATCGTTGATTTACCGTCACCTATTACATGGGCAGGCTCACGTAAAGCTGCTGCTATGAAACGGTTATTAATTACTAATACTCTATAATCATATCCAGTAATAAATTTTTCAATGATGATTTTACGGGAATATTTTTTTGCATGAGCAAAAGCCTCAACAGCTTCTTCTAAAGTTTTCACATTAATAGAAGCGCCTTTCCCATGATTACCATCTAATGGTTTAAACACTAAAGGAAAGCCAACACTTTTTACAGCATCTTCTAAATCATCAGGATTTGAAATACAAACACCTTTAGCAACAGGAATCGCAGCGTCTTTTAACATACGCTTGGTTTCATCTTTATTACTAGCTAAATCCACCGCAATAGAACTTGTTCTATCGGTCATAGTAGCTCTAAAGCGCACTTGATTTTTTCCGTAACCTAGTTGCACTAATGATTCGGAATTGATACGAATAAAAGGAATATCTCTGGCAATCGCTTCATCTACAATAGAACCAGTACTTGGCCCGAAGCGCACATTCTCACGTAACTCTCGCATGTGACGAATATCCGCATCTATATCATAAGCGTCTCCGCTTATTAAATGTTCGGCAATTTTTACTGCTGCTTTAGCTGCATATAAACCCACCGCTTCTTCCATATAAGAAAACACCACGTTATAAACTCCCTTAGCACCAGTACCTCTCGTTCTTCCATAACCACATTCCATACCAGCTAAAGTTTGTAATTCTAAAGCAATGTGTTCAATCACATGACCCATCCATGTGCCTTCTTTGATACGAGAAAATAACCCACCTTCTTTGCCTTCCGAACAACGGTGTTGCATTAAACTTGGCATTAAAGCTTCGATACGGGCACCAAAGCCTTCAATTTTATTTGTTGGAAGTTCTTCTAATTCTTCCAGATCCAACTTCATGACAATTAATTTTTTTCTTTTGATTGACCAATAATTTGGTCCGCGCATGACTTTAGTTTCGATAATCTTCATTTAAATGCAATTAATTGTGAATAGGATTGTGTTTTTATTAAATATAAGTCATGTTTTTTATATAAACTATTTATTGTTCAAAATAATGGTATAAACTATCCAGAAATTCGATTAATTGTCGCTCTTTTACGATAGTTTTACATGAAATTTAGTTTATGAATCCAAAAGGAAAATTAGTCATCATTGGTGGCTCAGTAGATAGAGGTAGTTTTTCGGAAAGTGAAACCGACTTAAAGAGAAGTTTAAAGTTTTTTGAAAAAGGAATTTTAAAACGAATCACTACTGAATCTATTAAAAATAGCGAGTCTCGCATTGAAATTATCACAACTGCATCAAGTATTCCAGAGGAAGTTGGTGCGGAGTATGTAAAAGCATTTGCTCAATTACAAGTTGCAAACGTTGGTGTTTTAAATATTAAAACTCGTGAAGAAGCTAACTCGGAGGAGTGTTTAGAGCGTTTAAAAAACGCCAATGTGGTTATGTTTACAGGAGGTGACCAACTACGTTTAACCGCTATTTTTGGAGGAACTACTTTTCATCATTTGCTTTTAGACAAATACCAAAACGAAGATTTTTTAATTTCAGGGACTTCGGCAGGAGCTGCGGCAAGCTCAAATAATATGATTTACCAAGGTAGTAGTAGTGAAGCTTTACATAAAGGCGAAGTGAAAATTACTGGCGGTTTAGGATTTATTAATAACGTGATTATTGATACGCACTTTGTACAACGCGGACGTATTGGACGTTTGTTATATGCTTGCGCCAGCAACCCTATTAATTTAGGAGTTGGTTTAGGCGAAGACGCAGGCTTATTAATTACAGATGGAAATAATATGGAAGCTGTTGGTTCTGGATTAATTATGTTAGTGGATGCCACACACATGCGTCATACAAGTATGAGTGATGTGGAAATGGGAGCGCCTGTATCGATTGATAATTTAATTGTACACGTGATGGCCTTAGGAGATCATTATGATTTGAAAAACAAAAAATTAACGATTCATAAGCCAAGCGATTTTGCTGTTTAAAAGTAAAATCAAATTTATATATCAAACTAAAAACGGCTATCAAATCTGATAGCCGTTTTTTTATTAATGATTTAGTTGAACTTATTTATAAATTCCAATAAATATATCTTCGTTTTGTTTTTTACTAGCGCGATACATGCCTTCTGAATTAAATGGTAATACAATATTTCCTTTGGCATCTAAAGCAATTAAACCGCCCTCGCCACCAATCTTTACGAGCTTATCCATTACTACAATATCACAGGCTTCTTTTAATGATAAATTTTTATATTCCATTAAACAAGAAATATCGTAAGCTACAACCGAGCGAATAAACAATTCACCATGCCCCGTACAAGAAATAGCACAAGTATTATTGTTTGCGTATGTCCCAGCGCCAATAATAGAACTATCACCCACTCTGCCAAATTTTTTGTTAGTCATGCCGCCTGTTGAAGTACCAGCAGCTAAATTGCCTTGTAAATCTAATGCCACGCAACCAACCGTTCCAAATTTCTTTTCGCCGTGTTCAATTTTATCTTCTGTATGATCTAATATCATACTATTAGATTGCTTGGCTTGTTGTAACTGATCGTAACGTAGTTGCACAAAAAAGTATTCTTCGTTTTCAAATTGAGCATTTACTTTTTTAGCAAAATCCATGGCGCCATTACCCGTCAATAAAACGTGTTCTGATTGCTCCATCACCGCTCTTGCAAGTGAAATTGGATTTTTGACCTCTTGTACACCTGCAATAGCTCCTGCCATTAAATCTTTTCCGTTCATAATAGAAGCATCCATTTCATGTGTGCCAGTATTTGTGAATACAGCGCCTTTGCCTGCATTAAACAAAGGATTATTTTCTAGTTGAATAATTGCAGTTTCAACCGCATCAAATGCGGAACCTCCACTTTTTAAAATACTTTCACCTGCTTCAATGGCATCTTGTAATCCATTTTTATAAGCCAATTCTTTTTCGGGAGTCATCGTACTTTGTAAAATAGTACCAGCTCCTCCATGTATTGCAATTGCATATTGTTGCATGTGATTTTAATTTAGATAAATAAATGTAGTGAAAAAATGGAATAATTAGATAATTATTTTTGTTCTCGCCCTTCGCTTCTCGACTACCACTTCGACTCCGCTCAGTGTGACAGCTCGAATTGACAAGCTTGTTGTTGACCATTTCTAAAAATCATCGTCCTCTTCTTCTTTCTTTTTAGGCTGAAGAGGTTTATTAGCTTTTGGTTTTTCTTCGCCAACTTGTATTTGAAAATTTTGATTCGCTTTTTGAGTTTCTTTTACTTTGATACTGTCTTTTTTAAAGAAGCCAAATTCTTCTTTTAATATTTGTTTTAAGTTTTGCTTTTCTTGTTTGATATCTTGTTTTATTTTTTCCTTAGCGCCTTTTCTATCATACTTAATGGTAGGATTATCAATTGGCCCTGTCATTACTATAAATACAGAACGTCTGTTTTCTGGGTCATTTTCTACTAATGATAATTCTTCGTCAAAATCTTTATTCTTCTTAGGTCTCTTAGCAATAATTTCGCTTAATAATAATTGAATATGATAATCTATCACATTATCAAAACCATGTTTACCCCATAGCTCCATATTAATGGCATTTGATTTAATAGACGTTCTAGGAATCGTAATAACTCTGTTTTTGATTTCAACCGCACTTTGTAAGGTAGAAAATTTAATATGTTTTAATTCGTTAACATCAATATATTTGGCCAAACTCTCCAATGGTTTAAATCCTATTAACTCACCTCTTTCTATTAAGATACTACTGGTTAAATTAATGCTGTTTAAATCTACTTTTAGTTTTTTATCCCAGGTACCAGTAAAATCAATATTAGCCGTTACAAAACCTTTTAAATTATCATCTTTAATTGTTGCTTGTCCAAAATTATTTAATTGAGAAAATAATTTTTGAATATTTAATTTGTTTAAATCACAATCAGCAGATACTTTTAAATTATCTCCGCTAGCATCAGCAAAAATGTTTAGTTTTACCTCTCCATCAGTTACATTTAAGCTTAAATCTTTTAACGCTACTTTTTGATTCTTTAACAACATGTTTCCTTTGATATTGTCTGCCACAAACTTACCAAAGGTCAAATGAGCTACATCAACCGACACATTAAAATCTAAGTTATTAGGTATATTAATTGAGGCATTTTCACTCGATTTTCCAGCTCCAAATAAAAAATCTTCTAATTCAATTTTGTCGCTTGTTACGTGAGCAACTATGGTTAATGGTTCCTTAGGGTCAAATAAATAACTCAAGAAATTTGGCAACTCTCCAACTAACATCACATCCGAATTTCCTCTAATTAATTGTAGTCCATATACATTTAAGTGCCTGTTGTTTAATTCTAATTTTCCTCCAGGAATATTAATGTGTTTATCTGTTTGCTTAAACGTTGCTTTTAAATCTGTAATCACTGCATTACCACTTGCTTTAATACTTGGACTATAAGCATTTGTTTTCATCTCACTAACCAAGCCTTCTATTTCTGCATTCATATTAATAGAACCGCTCAAATTCTCTAATGTGTCAATTGGATAAAACGCAATCAATTCTTCTAATTTAGTATTAGCTGCTAATTTTAGTTTTAAATAAGGATCTTTGAAGTTAGTTAACTCTATATCGCCCGTAAAATTATTATTATTTAAATTGGCTGAAATATTTTTAAGTGTTAGATTACTTCTATTCTCATTCACTGTAATATTGCCCAACAAATTCACATTGGTTAAGGTGGTGTTTTTTTCTTTGTAAGTAATCGTTGCTTTTTTTATTCCAAAATCAGATTTTAAAATAAATGGTTGTCCGTTTTTATAATGACATTCGCCAGAAGCATAAAATTCTCCGTCACTTTCGTAATCATGAATTTGATTTTGAAATTTCTCAGGCAATAATGATAAAGTGGATGCAATGTCTAAATTCTTTCCATTAAAATTAATATCTAAAGATTGAAGGCTATCCTTAATTACAAAAGCTCCATTACTAACCAATTGAGTATAATTGATAGAAGTTTCTGATTTTCGAATGGTATATGTAGAGCCTGATACATCAAACTCGATGTCAAATTTTACATTTTTATTTTGAACGTATTTTATCTTCTCTACCTGAAACAGATTGACATACGCACTACCATCAGATATTAAAGTATAATTATCCTCATTAAATTTGCCTTTAAAATTCAACTCCTTCACAGAGGTATTTAATTTAATTTTATGTTTACTATCTTTTAATGATACATCTACATTCTTCAAACTAATTTTTTCTAATGCAAATTTCAAACTATCACTTCCAGTGCTGCCACTATCTGATTTCCATACAAAGTAATTAGCATTTCCTTTTTTGTCGACTTTTAAATGGCATTGTGCATTTTCAAGTTCTATTTTTTTGATGGTGTAGTTTTTATTAAATAAATCTTTAATATTAAATGCTAATGACAATCGCTTTGCATATAGTAAGGTATCATCTGATTTAAATTCTTTAGCATCCATTGCCGTTAATTCCTTAAATTCTAAGGCGCAATCTGGGAATGATTTAATAATGGTTAAATCGATATTTTTAGGGTCAATGCGAACTTCGGTTTTTAAATGTTTGTTTAATTCTTTGATGATTAAATTAACCACCTCTTCTTCATATATAAACACTAAAGAAACACTAATACCGATGATAGCAATTATAGAAACTACCAACGTAATAATTAAACGTTTTAGAAATCTCCAGAAGCTTTTTTTCTTTTCTGGAATAGGTAGTTCTGTATGTTCGCGACTTGTTTCGATAGTCTAAATTTCTGCTTTATTGCTTGTTAATTTTTGCCAAATTAAAGTATTGTATAAACAATAGATTATTAATAATTTATAGTATAACGAAGCGATAAGAGATAAAGTACAAGTAATTTTATGATTCAGATTTATCACATGGAATTCGATTATTTCAGCTGGATTATATTACCCATTCTTATCTTTATTTCGAGATTAGGTGATGTGACCATGGCAACACTTCGCCACATCTTCATATCCAAAGGCTTTAAAAAAATAGTGCCTATTCTTGGTTTCTTTGAGGTATTAATTTGGTTGGTAGCCATGCGACAAGTATTTAGTCATTTAGATAATTTGGCTTGTTTTATTGCTTGGGCAGCTGGGTTTAGCGCAGGAACCTATTTAGGAATGTATATTGAAGAACGTTTAGCAATGGGTGCTCAAATTATTAGAATCATCAGCAATGAAGATATTTCGCCGTTAACAGATGCTTTAAAAAACAGAAATCAAGGAATCACTATTGTTGATGGTCAGGGAGCAATGGGGCCAGTGAAATTGATTTTTACTATCGTTAAAAGAACTGATAAAGCAGAAGTAATTGCTTTAATCAACACTCTTACACCAAACGCCTTTTATTCGATAGAAGACGTAAAAGGTTCAGAACATGGTGTATTTACTGATGATGGAAAAACCTCAGCGGTGGGCAGGTTATTTACGATTAGAAAAGGGAAATAGATATTATTTCCAAAACAACATCTTAGCGCCTAACAAAATAATAATGGCGCCAAAAATTTGTTTCACTGTTTTTTGATCTAAAGAAATAGATAGTTTGCTCCCAAAATAACTTCCAAAAACAAAAGTTGTACAAATTATTAAAGCTGTTTTGTAATCTACATAACCTTGTTTATGATAATTCATGACTCCTAAAATTCCTATTGGTAATAAAAACATAAATAAGGTAGTGCCTTGCGCTTGATGTTGGGTAAAGCCTAAAAAATAAACTAATACAGGCACAATGATGATTCCGCCTCCAATACCAACCATGCCACTTAAAAATCCAGCCGCTAAACCAACCGCTAATAAAATCAAAAGAGTTTGTAATGTCATTGGTTTTTTATTTTCCATTTGTTTCTAGAAATCGGTAGTTAAAGACAAATAAGTCATTCCTTTTTGAACTTTTTTATCATCTACACCCCAAGCAAAATCAACACGGATAAAATATCCTAATAAACGTGAACGTAATCCAAATCCATAACCTCCAACAATTGGTTCCTTTTGATTATAGATAGTTAGAGTTACTGGATTACCTGCAAACACATTTTTATTTAAAACATTTTCATCGCTATATGGATTAAAATCATACCAAGCCATTCCTAAATCTCCAAATCCAATGATTTGGAAATTTTGAATAAAGTCGGAACGCAGAGGACGATTGATTAAATACTTAAATATTGGCCAACGAATTTCGCTATTCCAAACAACAAAGTTATTTCCGTTACGGATATTTTGTTTAAATCCACGCATATTAGTAGCAAGAGTTTGGAATTGGTACTGCTCAGGTTTTACTATATTAATTGTTCTATCAAACTGAGGATTTAACCAACTATCCACGCCACCTAAATAATAAATTAATCTATCCTTACCTTGTGAAGAGGCACCGGCTATTCTATTTGCCCAAATTAAATCTCTATGAATTTTTTGATAGTGACGATAATCAAATCCAAAGGTTAATAAATCATGCTGCTCTTCTTTAACCAATCTCCAATACTCTGCCCACAATTTAAAACGAGTACCATTAAATAAATTCAAGCCTCTCTTTCGAGTGTTATCAAAAATGTATTCCACTTTTGCGCCTCCATAATTATCATATACATTTCTTTTTGGCAAGCTTTCATTACTCACAGATGCAAAAACAGTTCTATCATTACGATACATTAATGATAGTTTAGTAGCTGACACTTCACTAAAAGGAATCTTCCAAGTGTAGCGAGCATCATGTGTTTGAATTTTTGATAATCCCGCATAGCCATTTACTTTTAAAAACGATTGGCGGTGTAATACAAATTGTCTATCAACTTTTCTAATTCTATTTTCCCAACTTAATAAATATTCATTATCTAATGTTCCTGAGATACGGAAGCCAGCTACAATTCGTTTATCTTCAAATAAATCACTTAGTCCAATTTTAAATAACAGATTTAATCCTGGATTTAAATATACCGGACTACCCCCACCAGCAAAACGTTGATAGTTAGTTCCCAAAAATGAATTATCTAATTGCGAAACAACTTGATCGGTTTTAAAATTAGTATAGTAGTTTTGTTGGATAGGAAATTTTAATTCGCCTGAAGAATTAACCGCTGCATCCTGAGGATTTTTAACTGCTAAATCTTTAGTGCTTCCATCAACAGGAGTTGCTTCTTTCGGCGTCTCTTTTTTCTTTTCTCCCTTTAAATCATAATTTTCAAAATCAATTCCGTCATTAGGTTTAGCAGTTGTATCTGTTTTCTTTGGACCTAAATCTTCATCTCTTCTAACAGGATTTGTAATAATAATTTTATCAGGGTCTGATAGATTATTACGAGGTGTTGCCTTAAACCATGTGTTATTTAATTTAACAGGTTTTAAATCTGCTGGCATGACTAATGGAGCAACTATTAATTTCTCTTTAAAATTATCAATAATGATTTCAGCGTATTTTGTATAACGCGCGTTAATGTGGTGTTCTTGAATATTTTTTTGATAATTTGTAACTGGCTTAGAGTTATAGAAATAACGATAATGCTCTGTTGTATCTACGAAGGCAATAGAACTATCCAGCACACCAATATATCTATTATATACACCATTTGCTTCACTTAAAAAAGCAATAACTCCTTTGCTGTACTCCTGAGGATTAATCTCATTCACGTCAGGTGTATTAGTTACTCTATACAATAAGTTTGATTTTGTAACCGCATTATAATAAAATACATCATTGTTTTTAGAAAACTTTAAATACATTTTAGCATCCTCATTTGCCTTAATCGTATCATGTGTTCTGTTTGATTCAAATAAAATACCTTTTGAATTATCTACAAATACAGGATTATTATCATCCCATGAATCGTTGGTGATTTGCTCAACTCCACCTGAATTTAATGTGTAAATAAAAATGTCCGATTGGCCTTTCCCTTTTTTAACCGCACTCATCACCATACGTTTTCCATCGTGAGAGAATGCGTAACTATTTATTTTTTCAAACCCTGTAACATTTCGTTTATTCTTTTCTTTAGAATCCGTATCGTAAGTGAATAATTTTAATACATTTTTTCGCTCATAAATCATGGCCATGACTGTGTTATTGGGATGCCATGCAATTAGAGGGTATGTATTATCTTCGATGCGTTCCAGCTTTGGATTCAATTTAATCAATCGTTTGCTTTTCTTTTCGCCAATAGTGTTTACCCAAACTTTGTATTGACCAAGTTCGTTGGTGGCGTAGCCAATTTTTTGTCCATCAGGACTAACCTTTAATTGATAATAGTGTCTTGATTTTTTTTGTTTTTTAAGAACCGTTTCAACAACAGGGTTTTTACGAGTACTATCTCTATAGTCAAAATAACGTTTCGCCATTTTGTTTGTAAACTCCACCGTCATGTTTTGCACAGAAAGACCTAACACATATAAAAAAGCATTGTTTGGATTACGACTTACTTTAGTCATGTATAGTAAATTAGGTATCACAGCCTCTCCGTATTCTTCGGCAACATAATACCACATAGCATGACCCGCTAAAGCCGCTTCTTTCCCAGTAAGCTGATTGAACTTATTAAATTTATCATTTTGAATGGCATCCATTACTCTATTATCGATAGATGAATTCCAGCCTTCCGAAATATAAGAAACCAAACCTGTTTTAAACCAATCAGGAAGCGTTAATAAAGTTGAGTTCCTCACGACATCTCTTGTTCTTCCGCCATACATCATTTGATCTACCATCAGTTCGGCTAGTGCCGCTCTAATTTGTTTATCTAAATCAGCGTGTGAGCCAGTGAAATATATAAAAATTTTATCTCCAATAATTCTTGTAACACCTCCAATATTTCCATTTTCCTCGGTTGCTAGTCCTATGTTACTTTGCTTAAAATCGTTTTGGTTATTATAAACAATCACATCAATCTTATCATCCAATTGAAAATCCATTCTCTTTTCCATAATTGGCAATTGTCTATCAACTGATGTTGCGGCATAGCGAGCAATTTCCTGACCGCCTTCATACAAATACACTCTAAAACGTTCGAAATCAAAATAAGTCCAATTAAACGTTTGGTATTGCATACGGTTTTTTCCAAATTCTAATTGGGAGCCATAATAGAATTGCGCATACGTAGTTTTAATACATAGCACTATGAAAAATAAAGAAAATAACCATTTCATGTGTTTAAATTATTATTTTTTATGGCCACATGGTATAGCCAGTTTAATTTATTGTTTGTTAATGATTTTAGCAAACTTGCTATTTCATTAAATTGATAATAAGCCCTAAATTTAGCAAATAATTATATAAAATACTATGATAAACGTGCACTATTTTGCCTTTGGTCCTTTTCAGGAAAACACTTACATTTTATGGGACGAAACAAAGGAATGTATCATATTAGACCCAGGAAACAATAATGCCACTGAAAACAAAAAATTGAGTGATTTTATTACAGAAAAACAATTAATTCCTAAACGTTTAATTTTAACACACGCACATGTTGACCATATAAATGGTAATAAATACATATTTGATACTTACGGATTGCTACCTGAAGTTCATAAAGATGATGTATATTTTATAGAAAAACATTTAGCTACTGCCACCATGTATGGTTTACATGCCGAACAAAGTCCGATGCCAAAAGCGTTTATTAACGAAGGTGATGTGATTACATTTGGTAACTCCTCACTAAATACATTACATACACCAGGCCACTCACCAGGAAGTATTTCATACTACAATTTAGAAGATAAATTTATTATTGGTGGAGACGTGTTGTTTTATGGGAGCATAGGAAGAACAGATTTACCATTAGGACATCATGACACCTTAATTAAATCTATCAAAGAAAAATTATTCCCATTAGGAGATTATATGAAGGTTTATAGTGGCCATGGAATACCAACAAGTATTGGCTTTGAGAGAATGAATAATCCTTTTTTAATTTAGAACATTAAACACGGAGTTTAGGAGAGACAGAGTACGCAAAGATTTTTTTAATAAACTCTGTGAACTCATTTCCTCTGTTTCTCTGTGTTGAAATTTAACCACTACACAAAATGCCAAACAGCCTCATCAAAGAAAGCAGTCCTTACTTACTCCAGCACGCCAATAACCCAGTTAACTGGTATGCTTGGAATGACGAAACATTAGCGCTTGCTAAAAGAGAGAATAAATTAATTTTAGTGAGTATAGGCTACAGTGCTTGTCATTGGTGCCATGTGATGGAACACGAAAGTTTTGAAGATGAACAAGTAGCCAGTATCATGAACGAAAACTTCATCAATATTAAAGTAGATAGAGAGGAACGTCCTGATATTGACATGGTGTATATGGGTGCTGTGCAATTAATGACAGGACAAGGAGGTTGGCCACTCAATTGTTTTGCATTGCCTGACGGCAGACCAATATATGGCGGAACCTATTTTCCAAAAACACAATGGATAAATGTATTAAGCAATTTAGCAGATTTATTTGTTACTAATCCTGATAAAGCCTACGAATACGCTGCTCATTTAACAGATGGTTTGGAACAATTAGAAATTCCTAAAGTCGGCATTGAAACTAATTTTGAAATAGAAACACTTTATAAATCAGTTAATAAATGGAAATCAGGTTTTGATAACGAACATGGAGGACCAAACAGAGCCCCAAAGTTTCCTTTACCAAACAATTATTTGTTTTTATTAAATTATCAATACTTCCAAGATGATTTAAGCATTAAAAAACATTTGGATTTAACACTCACCAAAATGGCTTGGGGTGGAATTTACGACCAATTAGGCGGAGGCTTTGCAAGATATAGCACTGATGTTTTATGGAAAGTGTCGCACTTTGAAAAAATGTTATACGATAATGCGCAATTAGTAAATCTATATTCTCAAGCATACAAACAAAATAAAAACGAACTTTATAAAAAGGTAGTATTTGAAACAATTGCTTTTGTAGAAAGAGAATTAATGAATCCTGAATATGGGTTTTATTCAGCTTTAGATGCTGATAGTGAAGGTATAGAAGGAAAATACTACGTATGGCAAAAAGAAGAACTACAGCATTTATTACAAAATGATTTTGAAATTTTTGCTGACTATTATTGTGTAAATGATATTGGCTATTGGGAAGATGAGAATTATGTGTTGATGCGAAATGCAGAAGATTCTGTGATTGCATTAAAACACAACATATCTGTCACTGAACTTCAACAAAAAATAAAAACTTGTAATGATACCTTACTTCAAGTTCGTGAAAAAAGAGTAAAACCAGGCTTAGATAACAAAGTATTAACTTCTTGGAATGGCTTGATGTGCAAAGCTTTAACAGAAGCTTACTTAGTATTTGAAGAAGAAAAATTTAAGACCCTAGCACTTGCCAATGCAAATTATTTATTAAAACATTATTACAAAAAAAATGGGCAATTACTTCGCGTGATTAATAACAACACCAATATTTCTGGGTTTTTAGAAGATTACGCCTTTGTGATAGATGCCTTTTTATCTATTTATATAATTACAGCTAATGAAGACTGGCTGATATTAGCCAAAACGTTAACAGATTATACAATTAAGAATTTTTATGACGAAAAACAAAATACATATTTCTTCACAGACTCAAGTCAGGAGAAATTAGTAGTTCGTAAGGCAGAATGGAGCGACAATGTGATTCCTGCCTCTAGCTCTCAAATGGCCATCAATCTCAATAGTTTATCTATTTATTTTGATGAAGAAAATTATCGTCAAATCTCTGAAAATCTCTTGAAATCAGTGATTAAAGAAATAGAGAATTACGGACCAGGTTATAGTAATTGGGCTATGCTTTTATTACAAAAACTAAAACCTCAAACCGAAGTGGTAATTGTTGGTAAAAGTGTTAATGAAAAATTATTGGCACTGTATAAACAAAGCCCTCCAAATGTGATATTTGCTTTAAGCGATAAAAAATCAGATTTACCATTGCTAAAAAACAGATATGTTGACGAACAAACATTAATTTATGTTTGTAAAAACAACAGTTGTTTATTACCAAGCAAGTCTGTTGAAGACGCACTAAAGCAAATTGAAGGAACTTTTAAATAAATATTTCAGGGCTAAAGCCCTTTATAATATAACATTTCATAACCCTAGACTTAAGTCTAGGGTTATGAAGAAACATGACGCTCCAATGGCTTTGGCCTTGATGCTAATCATCTGTATTCAATCATCTCTAACATCTCAAACTTTGATTCCAAATGCTGAAACAGCCTTTGAGAATCAATTGCCTTTTAATACAGAATATATAAAAGCTCAAAAAATTAAATCAATCACCTTCGATATTATCGATAAAAAAGATTTACAAGTAGCAGAAGACAAAGGGCTATTAACCTATTACGAATTTAATTCGAATGGCTTTTTAACCCGTTTTTATAATACATCTATCATTAAAGTTATTCAAAAAGAATATCATTCTGGGCCAGTATATAAACACCGAAGAAAAATAAGTAATGGCTATTCGTACACAAAAAATGAATATGTGTATGACACAGTTTCCACCAATTACTTTTATACCGAAAATAATCTACTAAAATTAAAACGTTACAATGATGGTTCGTATTATGAAAGTTATTATTACGATTATACAATAGAAGGTCAGGTAGAAAAAGAAAAACGCTGTAAAGAAACAAATGTATCAGAAAATAAAACTGAATTTAAGCTTGGCGGACAATACGTGATTAGTGAAGAAAGTTACAAATACACTTCAACAGGTAAAAATCAATTCAAAAAAACTTGCATGAATGACGAAGGTCGTTCATATAAAGAAATTATTTACACATTAAATGACAATAAAAAACCTGTTACTATCAATGAGCAATATACGGTTGCTTGGATTACTCAAAATAGTAGTTTTGAATATAATGCCAAAGGACAACTCATTAAAGCTTCTTATAAAAGCAATAGCAACGGCGATATGGAGCAAGTTCGCACCTATGAGTATGATTCAAATGATTGCTTATTAACTGAAAAGCAATACAAAAACGGGCAACTTCAAAAAGAAATTAGTTATGTAACAGATGCTAATAAAAAAGTAAACTCTTATATTATTAGAGATCCTAATAGTAAGAGTTTACGAATTGTGAAGTTACTGTATCAGTATTATTAATAACTAAAAAGAGCATCCTACTCTTAGAAATAAATTTCCACTATTAACGTACTCTTTTTTATACTGCATTTGTGCCCAAGAAGTATTATATCTAACAGTTGTTTGTTGGAATTGAAAAACACGATATCCTAATGACAAAGTAATTGCCGCTGTTGAATTCATTGAAAATTTACAACCTGCTAAAACATGTCCTAAAGGACCACCTTCATTACTACCTTGATTTATATACATTAATCCATAACCACCACCTAAACCAAAATATGGAGATACTGGTCCTTTAGAAAGAAATGTTCGAGTCTCTAAATAAAGTGGAATAATTGCTGTTATTTCATCTGCTTCAATACCTGCACCAAAACCTAAAAAAAGATGAGGATTAAATAAATACCCATTAATAGTATGGAGAGCAAATAAGGGCGTAGATTTGTTTCCGTTAAAAATTAACGATGCACCTACTTCATCAATATTTAAGAATCCCTTTTGTTTTTGTGATTTCGTGTTACTATTAATTTCAACATCTTCCTTAGTTATTTTCTCTACTTCTTCTATTTTAAAAACAAAAATATTTCCGTCTTTTGTTTTAATTTTGAGGGATACATTTGGAACTTGTTCTATTATAATTCCCTTAATAATACTGCCATTTTTAAGATAAACTACCTCCTGAAAATTAGATTGGGCATTTGCATCAAATGCAATTATACAAATCAAAATAAAAGCTAAAATTTTAATTTTCATAGATGTTAATGACATACAATATACTATTTCAAAACTATTTATCTCTATAAATCACCAAATTAATAATACCCATTGTTGGCGTACTATTATCCGTTAAAGAAACCACAAAAGGCTTACGTTGCCCTTCAAAACAGTTATATACTACAAAACCTTTATCCTCTGTAGGATTAGGTAATTTTTTCTCGTAGTATGTTTTTAAATCTGTAAACAAGCGAGAACTTAAGTCCAAATCGTTGCAATTAATTTGAACTTCTACTTCATCTAAGCTATCTTTTTGAAGATTATACGCTACTGAATAATTAGTAACGCTATCAATAGCATATTCAAAATATAAATAATCGTGGGCTACTTCTGACGGAGATTTAGTTTCCGTTTTGGTAATCACATCTGCTTTACTATTTAAATCAATTCCTCTAATCACACCTTCTTTGGTGCGGATAATTTCATCCAATGCTTCGCTATATTCAGGAAACACACGAGGTTTTTTTTGTTCAACAACTTTAGGAGTTTCCTGACATGAGAAAAAACCTAAAGCCATTAAAAACAAACTATAAACTATTATTTTATGCATAAATTATTTTTCTATTTCTTCTGATGTTACATTTTATACTCAGGACGTATAATTAGCTATTTCATATTCTTATGAATGCGCCGCCTCTTCCTCAGGCTTACGCTCAGGGCGCATTTGAGGAAACAACAACACGTCTTGAATTGATGGTTGATTAGTTAACAACATACACAAACGATCAATACCAAATCCTATGCCAGCTGTTGGAGGCATACCATATTCTAAAGCACGTAAAAAGTCATAATCAATAAACATCGCTTCATCATCGCCACGCTCCATTAATTTCACCTGATCTTCAAAACGCTCACGTTGATCAATTGGGTCGTTTAACTCAGAATAGGCATTAGCAATTTCTTTTCCGTTAATCATTAACTCAAAACGTTCTACTAATCCTTCTTCTGTTCTGTGTTTTTTAGTTAAAGGACTCATCTCAACTGGATAATCTGTAATGAATGTTGGTTGAATATAATGTCCTTCACATTTCTCCCCGAATAAAGTATCAATTAATTTCGCTTTGCCCATTGATTCATCTATTTCTAAATGCAATGTTTTACAAACTTCTCTTAATTGAGCTTCGTCCATTTTACTAACGTCATAGCCAGTATGCTCTTTAATCGCATCATAAATAGTAACACGTTTAAATGGCGGCGCAAAATTAATTGTTTTGTCTCCTACTGTTAATTCTGTAGTTCCATGCAAATCCATAGCGATTTTTTCTAACAATTTCTCTGTGGTATTCATCATCCAGAAGTAATCACGATACGCTGCATAGAATTCTAATACTGTAAATTCTGGATTGTGAGTTCTATCCATACCTTCGTTACGGAAATTACGGCTGAATTCATACACCCAATCAAAACCACCAACAATTAAACGCTTTAAATATAGCTCATTAGCAATACGCAAATACAATGGAATATCCAATGCATTATGATGAGTTAAAAACGGACGAGCCGCTGCACCACCAGGAATAGATTGCAAAACAGGCGTATCAACTTCTAAAGCGCCATTATCATTTAAGAAATTACGAATAGAAGAAATAATTTTTGTACGCTGCTCAAACGTTTTTTTAACTTTTGGATTAATAATTAAATCTACATAACGCTGACGGTAACGGAATTCTGGATCTGTTACTTCATCAAATGATTTACCATCTTCGTCTGTTTTTACAACAGGTAATGGTTTTAATGATTTGCTTAATAATTTTAATGAAGTGACATGGATAGATGTTTCTCCAGTTTTAGTAGTAAACACATAACCTTCAATACCAATGATATCTCCTAAGTCAATTAATTTTTTCCAAATAACATCATATAACACTTTATCATCTTCATTCGGACAAATATCATCACGACGAACATAAATTTGAATACGGTCTGTACTATCTTGAATAACTGCAAATGCTGCTTTACCCATATCACGAACACTCATGATACGACCAGCTATTTTAATGTCTTTATAATTTAATTTATCACGCTCATAGTTTTCTTTGATATCATGAGCTGTTACATTTATTTTAAATTCCTCTGCAGGATATGGATCAACGCCCAACTTTTTTAGTTCAGCTAATTTCTCTCTTCTTAATTCTTCTTGTTCACTCAGTTCTTGAAACATGTTTTTGTAATTTTTGCTCGAAGTTAACTAAATACTAAAGTTTGCTGTTATGGCAATGAGTCTATCTATTCACAATTTATTAATAAAATACACTGATTTAGGATAGAACGATTTAAACTTCTTTTTATTGGATGTTTT
>DIHL01000044.1 GCA_002420145.1 Bacteroidetes bacterium UBA5697 | reverse complement strand
TTGGAGATATATCTTGAATTTTATTTCCAATAATATCATATAATTCAATTTGAACATTAGCTGATTGTATTAATTCATATTGAATATTTACAAAACTAGAGGCAGGATTAGGGAACACAGAAATTGAGTTATGTAATAAACTATTATTGTTTTTAATAGTTGTAATCTCGCCAATTGGTTTGATGTACATAGAATCAACGGACCAATTTAAGTTTTGGTGTATAGAATTTGTAGTGGTTATGACTTTATGATAACTGGCACTTGTATCAAGTCCCGGTATATCTACATAAATAAAATAATGGTCAGAACCTGAACTTAATGGAATATTTGTTAATGTATAACCGCCTGTAGCACCATCAGTTGTCGTTTGTGTAAACATACTTCCTCCTGGGTTTCTTCCGCCTTTTACAACAATTCCGCCTATTGGATTACCAGGGACCATTGGTTTAAATTCATTACTCATTCTTGCTCCAAATCCATCATCTTGAATAATAAATCCAGTTAAAATACCAGGACCTCCTCCTAAAGTATCTAAAGGAATTAATTTGATATTTTGACTAGTATTATTGGTACAGCCATGGTTAATTATAGTTGCATTTTGCCATGTAGTAGCACTATCGGCATAAGTAACCTGAATGTTGGTTGCTGTTGGAATGGCTCTGATGACATATAATGAACTATCAATATTTGTAAATGAATAAGAACTTGATAACGGAACTGTAGTAATAGAATCCCACATACTTAATCCTGGACTGTATTTGTACAAAATTAAGTCTCCCGATGAAGTGCCTGCTGTATTTGTAATGACACCCGAAATGTTTTTAGCGGCAACTATATTTACAGTAGTAGTTGAAGTATTAATACATCCATTTGAATCTTCTCCTGTCAAAGAATAAGTAGTTGTTAGCGTAGGAGAAACACTTATTGACGTTGTATTAACTCCTGAATTCCAAGTATAAGAAGTTGCACCAAAAGCAAACAATGTTGTTGTTGAGCCCTTACAAATATTAGTACTACCATTTATAGAAACAGGAGGTAAAGGGTTTACAATAATACTCTGGTTAGCAGTATTTGTACAACCATTTAAGCCAGTACCTGTAATGATGTAATTAGTTGTACTTGTTGGAGAAACAGAAACACTATTGGTAGTTTGTCCGCCAGGAGACCAGTTATAACTATTTGCTCCAGTTGCAGTCATTGCAGCCGAGCTACCAGAGCAAATAACCGAAGACGACACTGTAATCGTAATAGACGGCAATGCAATGTCTTGATTAACTGTAACAATAGAAGTTGTAGAACAACTATTGATGAGGTCAGTAACGGTAACAGTATAAGTTCCCGGTTGATTCACAGTAGCAGTTGAACTAGTTGAACCGGAAATAATTCCTGAGCCAGTCCAGTTATATGAAACGGGGCTGGTTGTAGTAGTTGCAATAATATTAGCATTAGTAGTGATGCAATCTAAAGTTGTAGTTGAAGATGCACTAATTAAGGGAGCACCTGCATTAGCAAACACTTCTACTAAATCAAATGAAGAGCATCCGTTTGATGGATCAGTTGCAGTTAATGTATATATATCGGCAGCACAAGCTGAGGTGATTGCTGTATTAGAAGTTCCACAAACGCTTAAGCCTGTCCAGCTAATAGCTGCATTTGTTGGAGAAGAAACGCCTCCGATTAAAGTTACAGATGGACTAGAACAAGATAAAGTTTGGTCAGCCCCAGCATTTACACCAGTTGGTGCCGTTGTGTTTTGAGTTACGGCTGTCGTTGCAGTACTTAAACATCCAGATGCTGTATTAGTAACATCCACAGTATAAATACCAGGAGCATTTGCTATTGTATTTTGTGAGGATGGTGACCCCGAAACACCTGGACCCGACCAAAGATAAGTTGCACCTGCTGCTGCACCGCTATTTAAAGTTACAGTTGAAGTTATACAGGTTAAAGTTCCAGATGTGCTTGCAGTAGCTATAGGAGTTGTAGTGTTTTGAGTTACGGCTGTAGTTGCAGTACTTAAACATCCAGATGCTGAATTAGTAACATCTACAGTATAAATACCAGGAGCATTTGCTATTGTGTTTTGTGAGGATGGTAATCCAGAAACGCTTGGACCCGACCAAAGATAAGTTGCACCTGCTACCGCACCGCTATTTAAAATTACCGTTGAAGTAACACATGTTAAAGTTCCAGATGTGCTTGCTGTAGCTATAGGAGTTGTTGTGTTTTGAGTTACGGCTGTAGTTGCAGTACTTGAACATCCAGACGCTGAATTAGTAACATCCACAGTATAAATACCAGGGGCATTTGCTATTGTATTTTGTGAGGATGGTGATCCAGAAACTCCAGGACCCGACCAAAGATAAGTTGCACCTGCAGCCGCACCGCTATTTAAATTTACAGTTGAAGTTATACATGTTAAAGTTCCAGTTGAACTTGCAGTAGCTATAGGCGTAGTTGTATCTTGTGTAACACTTGTTATCGCCGAATTTGTACAGCCATTTGAAAAATCAGTAACTGTTAAAGTGTATGCTCCAGGAGCAGTAGCAAATGCGTTTTGATTTGTTGTTGCTCCACTAAATCCTGGCCCAGTCCATTGATAGGTAACTCCCGTTGAAGGACCGCCAGTTAAAGTAACTGTTAATGTTGTACACGTCAATACTCCAACATTACTAGCAGTTGGATTTGGTGTTGTTATGTCTTGCGAAACTGAAACGGTAGATATTGTAGAGGAACAGCCAGCAGATGTTACTTGCAAACTATAAGTGCCAGGTAAATTCACAGTGGGATTTGCGGTTGTAGCTCCACTAACAATTCCAGGTCCTGTCCATAAATAAGTTGTTCCACCAGAACCAGCTAAAGTAGTGGTTGTATTAGCACAGGTTAATGTTGCAGTTGGTCCAGCATTAGCAATAGGTAATGAATTTACAGTAACTAATGCCGTTGTTGTATTAGTGCATCCAGTTAATGTATTGGTTGCGGCAACAGTATAAGTCGTTGTTGAACTAGGTGAAACGCTTTGAATATCGCCAATTAAGTTGCCAGGATTCCAAGTATAGGTATGAGCTCCGGTTGCTGTTAAAGTAGCAGCACTGCCAATACAGATTGTAGGATTGTTAACTGTTATAGAAGGAAGTGCATTGACGTTTACGGTTACTGAAAATGTTTTTGTACATCCATTTGCGTCAATTGTAGTTGCACTATAAATTGTAGTCGCTGTTGGAGAGGCAACAACTACGGGGGTATTTGTTGAGCTTAAAGTAGCGCCAGGAGTCCAAGTAAATGTATAAGGTGCGGTACCTCCCGCAGCATTTACGGTTAGTGTAGTGCTAGTTCCGTTACATATATTTAAATTTCCCGAAACAGAACTACTAATCCCTGAAGGAGAATTGACATTTATAACAGAGGAACCAACACACCCATTAATATCAGTACTAGTTGCTGTATAATTACCAGCGCACAATCCTGTTACAGTAGCACTAGAACCTACGTTGGGTGTCCAAGAGTATACATATGGTCCATTTCCTGCAATTGTATTAGCATTTATAGAGCCATCACATATACCGAAACAACTTGCGTCGGTTTTTGTTAATGATACTGAGGGAGAGGATACAGTTAATGTTGCTGTATTTGAAATAGCGTTCCTGCAACCATAGTTCACAACGCATCTAATTTTATCTTGATTCATACTTGGAACTGCGATAAAAGATACATTACTTGTTGTTGCTGTTTCGTATGGTGATATGGCATTTAAATAGTAACCTGTTGTTCCAATTTGCCATTGAAAAGTTGGTGTGTAAGTTCCACTAACTGCAACTAACATACCTCCTGAATTTCCGTTACAAACAAGGGTTGAGGCAGGTTGCGTAGTAATAGACGAAAGAAGAGATAAGGTTTTAACATTAATCGTATTGTTTGTTGGAATATCAACATACGCAAAATAAGGGGCGCCTTTACTATCAAAAGAAATATTAGTATTAGAGGAGTTTGCCGCATTTATAAAACCTGCAGGTACTTGCATCCAAGAAGCTCCACCATTATATTTATAAGCAACAACATAAGCATTTCCAGATTCGGTGCCAATCATAAAAGGAACATCAGCTGGGTCTAATTCCATGTCATATAAATCAGAAGTTGCTAATAATCCTGGAATCGGAGAGCCTAGTGGTACCCAAACAGAACCATTATACATTTGAACAATTGCATTTGTTCCTTCTACATAGCCAAGATAATAGTTTCCGTTATTAGCACATTTTAGTTTAGAGTTTGTAGTAGAACCAGAACTTACTGTTGATAAAGTTACCCATGCAGCTCCATTATATTTTCTAATAGTTATTTTATTACTTGCGCCTAAGTCTTGATAAGCAATAACAGGTGTGTTTGTTTTATCTATGATTAATGAATTATAATGAGCTACAGATGCTCCCGATGCTATTCCGCTAGCGCCTATATCTAACCAAGCAGCACCGCCCCATTTTTTAACAACAGCAACGTTTGATAAAGAAACATCAGTATAGGATACAAAAATCTCGTTAGTTGAGGAAAATGCAATAGCTAAATCAGTTGCTGGTCCTGTAGAAACATCTGGTCCTATTTGAGTAATAGCACCACCAAATGAGTGGTATACTTTTCCAACTTTTCCATTTCCTTCGTCACGAACAAACATCACAATTTCTCCAGCTTTTGTAATCTCTATGACTGGTTTCACTGTGGTGTTAGTTACTGTAGGTACAGTAGCTATTAACGACCAAGTTGAAGCTATTGTTGCAGTGGCTCTTAATTCAATAACTTTACTTGTGCTATTATATGCTAAAACGTAGGTAGTTCCATTAGGAGCTACAGCCATATCAGATAGAGCTGAGGTAGCTACAACGGTACTTGTTCCTACCTGATCTAAAGAACATTGAGCTTGGATGAAATTTTGAGAGCAAAACAAGCTCATCATGAAAATGGAAAATAAAAATTTCTTCATAAAAGGTAATTATGTTTGATATTCAAATATATAAAAAAACTCAATCTAATTTTAGTCTATTTTTGATTTAACAGATTAAATTTTAATAAGTTATAAAAGATTGATGAAGTTATGGTTTAATTTCGTGAATAGTCGAAACGAGTTCACGGACAGCTCATTTGAGTTTGTAAAAGGTAACAAGATGAAGTAATAATAGGTAAGAATTCGGTGACGTTAAGATTGTAGATACATTTCAATTAAACCTTCAGGAGCATTAAATTCAATGGTTTTTAAATCATCATCAATTTCAACAATAAAATCATCGTTGAAAGGTAAAATAATTTCAACTCCCGAAGGGTGAATCACTTTAACGATGGCATTATCGGTTTTTTCATCTACATCAGCTATATTTCCAATGTTGCCTAATCTCGAATCAATAATGGCATAACCAATAAATTCATTCAACGATTCATCATTTTCTAAAATAAAGTCCGTTAATGCAAATGCTTTTTTTCCAATCAGTTTTTTAGAAGTATCAACCGTGTCAATCGTCTCTAATTTAATAATATAACCAGTATTGTTTGGTCTGCATTCTTCAATAAAATAAGGAACCTGAGAGCCATTAATATCTAAAAAAATAGATTTAATGCCTTCTTCATCAATGTTTATTAATTCATTTAAACGTAAAATAACATGCCCTTTTAAGCCATGTGTTTTACTAATATATCCAATTTCTTCAGTTTCCATCTTAATCTATCGTTTCGTTTCCAGCGTCAAATTTAGGTAAAGCTAGCTTATATTTCATGGCTATAATTCTAATTATGATAATAATACTCATACAAATAGACGCAGCAATATTAGCTTCAATTTTAAAATACAACATCGTGGTATATAATACAGCGCCAGCAATACAAGCGGTTGCATAAATTTCTTTGGCAAATATTAAAGGGATTTCATTTAATAATGTATCTCTAATAACACCTCCAAATACAGCTGATACAAGGCCTAATATCACTGCAGCAAAAGGATTAACGCCTAACTCTAAACTTTTTTGAACGCCCAAAATGGTATAAATGCCAACGCCAACCGTGTCAAATAAAAATAAGGTGCGACGTAATTTGACTATGTATTTTTTAAATATGAGAGTAAATCCAAACGCAATGATGATAGAAATTAAAATATTTCTATCGCTCAACCAAGAAATTGGATAAGCGCCCAACATCATATCTCGTAATGTTCCTCCACCAATAGCTGTTAAAAATCCTGTAAAGAACACTCCAAAATAATCATGATAATGTTTTTTATCTCGTGCGGCTAATGAACCCGAAATGGTAAAGAAAAAAATGCCAATAAGATTAAGCCAGTAGAAAAGCATGTCTTAATTTTAAATATGAGTTTTAGGAGTTAATTTTTCGCCTTCCCATTTAGCAACCACAGCACTTGCCACGGCGTTACCAACAACATTAGTAGCAGAGCGACCCATGTCTAAAATTTGATCAACGGCTAGTAACAATAATAAACCTTCGCCCGGAATATGAAACATACTTAACATTCCTGCAATAACTACTAAAGAGGCTCTTGGAACACCAGCCATACCCTTACTAGTAATTAATAAAATTAACATCATCTGAATTTGATCGCCCATCGTCATATCAATGCCATAAGCTTGTGCAATAAACACCGTTGCAAATGTCATATACATGATAGAGCCATCTAAATTAAATGAATAACCAAGTGGTAATACAAAGGATACAATACGATTACTAATACCAAATTTTTCTAATTGTTCAATCGTTTTTGGCATCGCACTTTCCGAACTTGCTGTACTAAATGCTAGTAAAATAGGCTCTTTTACATATGATAATAAGGAGAAGAAGTTAATACGTAGCACTAAGCAAATGGTAAATAAAATACCAAATACAAAAAATAATAATCCTCCAAAAAAGCAAGCCATTAAATAGGCATAGCCACTCAATACATCTAAACCTTGCTGGATAACGACGGCGGTTATAGCGCCAAACACACCAATAGGTGCAAAACTCATCACAAAATTAGTGACCTTAAACATAATGTGAGACAAACTATCCATTGCCTTAATCATTGGTTTACCTTGTTCTCCAATACTTGCGGCTGCTATTCCAAAAAATAAAGCAAAAATCACAATAGGTAAAATCTCATTTTCAGCCATTACTCTAACAATACTATCTGGAACGATATGAGCTACAAAATTGGATGCTGTTTGTGCATTAGCTTTTACGCCTGCATCGGCAGTTGCCGGAGGTAAATCTAATGCCATGACTTTACCAGGCTCAAATAAATTCACAATCACCAATCCTAAACTTAAAGCGAGTAGGGTAGCAAAGGTAAAATACACAATGGTTTTTCCTCCAATTCGTCCAACTGCTTTAAAGTCGCCTACCTTGGCTACACCCATTACTAATACAGCAAGAACAAGGGGTGCAATAATCATTTTGATTAAACGTAAAAAGATGTCACTTAAAATAGAAAAGTTAGAAGCTACTTTTTTCTTCGCTTGTTTCAAATTGTCTTTATCAATTTTAGCGCAAGTAACTGTTAATTGTTTTTCAATCTCTGCATTTCCTTTTGAAATTTTTTGAATATAGGATTGCTCAATTTTAGGGGCGTTATTAGTGATGGATTTGTTGATGCCATATCCTAAAGCAATACCAATAATCATAGAGATAACAATAATGGTAATAAGTCTGTTTTTTTTACTGAACATATATAAAGTTGTTAGTTGTTGGAGAAAAGTTGTTTGATTTAAATTATCCTAGAAGTTTTATTTCTCAAAAGAGCATCTACTAAAACTAAAGCCGCCATACTTTCTACAATAGGCACTGCTCTAGGTAATACACATGGGTCGTGACGACCTTTGCCTTTTACGATTGTTTCGTTTCCATCTTTATCAACGCTTTGTTGATCTTGCATAATAGTAGCTACTGGTTTAAAAGCCACATTAAAATAAATATCTTGTCCGTTACTAATACCACCTTGTATACCTCCGCTATGATTGGTTGAGGTTGTTATCTTTTTGTTGTTCTCGACTTCGTTCGAACTGACAAAAGAATCATTCAATTCAGAGCCTTTGAAGTTGATGGAATTAAAACCTTCGCCATATTCAAAACCTTTTACCGCATTAATACTTAACATTGCTTTTCCTAAATCGGCATGTAGTTTGTCAAATACGGGTTCGCCTAATCCAATAGGAGTTCCTTTAATCAGGCAACTTACAATGCCACCAATGGTATCGCCTTCTTTTCTAATATCTTCAATGTAACTCACCATTTTATATGCGGTAGCAGCATCGGGGCAACGAATAATGGATTCTTCGGTTTTTGATAAATCTAAGTCTTGGTGTTTTTTTTCTAATTTAATATGTCCTACCTGGCTAACGTAAGCTTGAATACTAACGTTGAGGTGTTTTAAATACAATTTAGCAATAGCACCCCCAACAATACGACAAGCTGTTTCGCGAGCCGATGAACGTCCACCACCACGGTAATCTCTAATGCCATATTTTTCATGATAGGTAAAATCAGCATGAGAAGGGCGATAAGCATCTTTAATATGTTCGTAGTCGTTGCTTTTTTGATTGGTGTTTTCAATCGTAAATCCAATGGGATGACCAGTGGTTTTACTTTCAAAAATACCTGAGAGGAATTTTACTTCATCTTCTTCTTTCCGTTGCGTGGTAATGTGAGATTGACCAGGCTTTCGACGTTGCAATTCAGATTTTACGAAGTCTAAATCAATATCTAATCCAGCTGGGCAACCGTCAATAATACCGCCTAATGCCACACCATGGCTTTCGCCAAAAGTGGTTAATCGAAATAAGGTTCCAAAAGTATTACCTGCCATGATGTAAAAATAACCATTTTAAGCAAAAATAAGCCATAAATTAAATAACTTGCACTTCCAAAATCGTAAGCTTATGTCGAGACTATTAATTAAAAATATAAAATCCCTAGTGCAAGTTCGTGATACAGTTGTGTTGAAAGTAAGCGGCGCAGAGATGAAGGAATTGCCATGTATTGAAAATGCGTGGTTAGCAGTGGACAATGGATTAATAGCAGATTATGGTTCGATGGATGATTTTCCAGGCATTGAAGATTGGAAAGGCTTAGAAATAATTGATTGTGACGGCAAAATTATTATGCCTTGTTATGCCGATAGTCACACACATATTGTGTATGCCGGCAATAGAGAAGGGGAGTTTGTAGATAGAATTAATGGATTGAGTTATGAAGAAATTTTTGCGCGAGGTGGTGGTATTTTAAATTCTGCTAAAAAGTTAAGTGAAGCCACTGAAGACGAATTGTTTGAACAAGCTATGGTTCGATTAAGAGAAGTCATCTCACAAGGTACTGGAAGCATAGAAATTAAAAGCGGTTATGGTTTAAGTGTAGAAAGTGAATTGAAAATGTTACGTGTGATTAAGCGTATTAAAGATTTGAGTTTAATTCCAGTAAAAGCAACCTTTTTAGGAGCACATGCTTTGCCATTAGAATTTAAAAACAATAAAGAAGGTTACATCAATTTAATTGTGAATGAGATGTTGCCTAAAATTGCTTCTGAACAATTAGCAGATTTTATTGATGTGTTTTGTGAGCAAAATTATTTTACACCAGAGGAAACCGAATACATTTTAAAAGCGGGAAAAGAACATGGCTTAACCCCAAAAGTACATGCGGAGCAAATGAGCCATTTTGGTGGGATACAAGCAGGTGTAGCTTGTGGCGCCATAAGTGTAGATCATTTAGAATATTGCAATGATACAGATATTGAAGTTTTGAAAAATTCCAACACCATGGCAACGGTATTGCCAGGAGCAGCTTTCTTTTTAAGTTTACCTTTACCTCCTGCTCGTAAAATGATTGATGCTGGTTTACCCCTTGCTTTTGCGAGTGATTTTAATCCAGGTTCTTGTCCAAGTGGTAATATGAATTTTATGATGAGTTTAGGTTGTGTGCAATACAAACTAACGCCTGAAGAAGTGATTAATGCCTGCACTATTAACTCGGCTTATGCGATGAATGTTTCTGCTGAGGTTGGAAGTATTACACCGGGTAAAAAAGCTAATTTCTTTATTACTAAACCAATTAGCTCTTATGGATTTATTCCTTATTCGTTTGGAAGTAATTTAATTGAGAGTGTGTATTTGAATGGGGTGAAGCAATAAGGGCAGTTTATAAATTTGCATCCCGCTTAATGGGATTGATTTTGAATACTTTTTGTTTATCACATGTTAGTGGCTGGGCTTATTTTCTGTCATCTTAATTTTTTTAAGAATAAAAATTAAAACAGTGTCTTTTCCAGTCAACACATTTTCAATGGTCGGTTTTAAATATATATCGGGTGTTATTCCATTGCCTCTTATTTGATCTTGAACTGCTACTTCAAATATTGACGTGGGGCAATCAATTGTCAATTTCGAGTTATTTAAAGTATATGTTTTTGAGCTACTGTTACATGAATATGAAGCACATGTTTCTTCTCCTATGAGTGTTCCAATATTGTGATATTTTACAAGAGAAGTAAAGTGTCCCGTAGTCGAACGACAGCCACCGTCAATTAAAAAATAAATATTTCCTCTAAAATAGTTGTCTGTCGGAGTAATAATATTGTTAAATTTTTCATACCCTGTTTTCTTACTGTAATAGATAAATTCTTTTGAAGTAATATTTTTTAAAAGCTCTGTTGCAGGGTAAGGCTGTCCGCCAATATTTCCGCGAATGTCAACAATTAAATTTTGAATTTTCTTTGATTTCAAAGTGTTAAATGAGTTATAAATGAAATTTGTATAAATTGAATCCATTTGAAAATTGAAAGATGATACTTTGATAATCCCAGTATTCAAACTATCTAATATTTTGAAACTATAATATTGTTGAAGTTTTTCGTGATTTAAAATTCTATATTCATTTTCATTGATTGCCTTTAATTTTACTTGCCTAATAAATTTGGTTTTTGGATTAATAAATTTAAGCGTATAGACATCAATATTGGGGTAGTCACATAATGCAGGAAATAAACCATGCAAGGCGAAATTAAGTCGATTGAAAATAAAAGAGGTATTTTTACCTTCATTATGAATTCTTGAAGAAAAATTATTAATGAGTTGAGCAGTTTTTATTCCGTTTATTGAAAGAACCTCGGCACCTATCTTAATTGAAGTATCCTTACTGAAATTAGCTTGAAAAAATGCCCGATTGTCAGTAAAATATAGCTTAAAAGGTGGAGAACTTATATATTCATCCAAATGATTCATTAAATATTCTGATGGCAGTAATTTCGTATGAGAACAATGAATTTTCCCAATTACAGGAGAAAGAAAAAACTGAAATTCTCTTTCCGTCATTTTTGTATTCACGGCATTATATAAGCTATCTAAAAAGATGTCGAAACTTTCCTTCGATGTATATTCATATAGTCGTGGATGATTTGATTCTAAAAGAAGCCTAAGTTGTTTTAAATCTTCCCTTAGTTCTTTGATCCCGTACTTTTTATTAAAGTCGTACTTTTTGTTCTCCTTATAAGTGTGTGAACTTATAAAAATTGTCAGCACAAAAATTATTACAAGAAGTACTATATTTTTTATTATAAAATTCAAGAGTCAAGTTTTAATTATTCATATGTTACAAGCCTTGTCGCTTACTAACTTATAGGAGGGTTTTTGTCTCTGTAATATTTCTTTTTTACAATATTAAATTAGTTTTTACCCTTTTTTATTTCTCCTCAATAATTGATATGGTCATTCTAATATCAATCAATGGTCTATCATCTTTATTTTTGCCAACAGAGGCAATTTTATCTATTACTTCTAATCCTTCTATTACTTCGCCAAAAATGGTGTATTGGCTATCTAAATGTGGCGTGCCACCAATGGTTTTATAAATGGTTTTATGTTCTTGTGGGAAAGAATAATGTGGTGTTTTTGTAAATTCTTCCTCCACTAATTTATTGACAATCTTAAAATACACCATCAAACTATCGTTGTTTTGTTCTTTTTTCGCAATCGCAATTTTTTCTTTTAAGGCAACGTTTTCGGGTTTATTTAAAATATCATCTTTAATTTTAGTAATGATTGGTTTGTTAATTCGCTTTTCAAACGATACTAAATCTTCATCGTTTCTCACTTTACCTTGTACAATATAAAATTGTGCCGCAGAGGATGCTTTTTCAGGATTAATATCATCTCCATTTCTGGCTGCACACAACATACCTTTTTTGTGACAAAGCGTAGGTACAAACTCAGCTGGAATGGTGTATTTTAAATCTCCGTCTCCCAAAAATTTTGCTGGTTCCGCATGCTTGCTATCAGGGTCGCCACCCTGTATCATAAAATCTTGAATCACACGGTGAAATAGCAAGCTGTCGTAAAAATGTTCTCTTACTAACTTTAAAAAATTGTCGCGGTGCTTTGGTGTTTCGTTAAACAGTTTGATTTTCATGTTTCCATATTCTGTAGAAATTAGGATGGTTTCTTTAGAAAAGGTTTGAGAAAATCCTTGTTTAATCATTAAAACCAGACTTAGACTCAATATTATTGCTTTAAGATACATTTTGTATAATTTTTTAGTATATTTGGGGTACAAATATTAATCCAATATCATTAATATAAAAATAAAATGAAATTTAAATTATTCATAACGTCTCTAGCTCTTGGTTTAATGACTTTAGGTTTATCTACTTCTTGCGAGAAGAATACAGACTGTAAGTT
>DIHL01000045.1 GCA_002420145.1 Bacteroidetes bacterium UBA5697 | reverse complement strand
TTATTTTTTTATTTTTAATTCCAATCTGAGCACTAATAACGTTTGATTGAGATCCTTTATTAACGTATGTTTTTTTAGGGTCACTATTTCCTCCATTATTAATAGCATCTTGATGAAGATACATGACTCCTTGATATAATTTAGTTTTATCATTTAAGGCTTGAGTGGTATTAATTTCTATCATTGCCGTGTTCATGACATTATCCAACAAACCATTCCAAAGGTTAATTTTTAATTTATCATTGGGTTGAAAATAAACATTGGCAATAGCTAAACCAGAACTGTTTATATGGTCATGATATTCTGATTTTGATCCATCAATATTTACTCCAGAGGGATTAATGCCCATAGAATTCCCTATTGTAAACCACTGGACAGTAGAGCGTGGTGAAATTTTCCAAAACCAACCACCATTAATCCCAAACTTTTTTGATTCATTGATATTTAACCAAACACCCTCTTCAATAGTTGGTCGCATTCTTCCATCTTGAGGATTAAGGAATGGTGTATTTACATTTATTTTACCAACAGTAATGGCACTTTTTGAAAAACTATATTTTAAATACAATTCTTCTAATCTATCTAAATCATCTCTATTTTTAGGATTTTCTACGTCAAACAACCCCACTTCATATCTATTAGGACTTAGTGTTAATGAATCTGGCAAATCAATTTTTGAAGAATACACATTATAAATAAAGAAACCACTTACCCCCACCTGAAAACCATAAATTGGACGAGTTAAAACTCCAATTCCTGCCCCTGATGCTAAAGCATAATCATCTTTTAAAGATCCTTCATTAATAGTTCCCATGGCAAAAGTACGAGTGCGTGCTTCCCAATGCGCTTGTAAAAAACAATCTTTTAAGCATACCGAATCTTTTGGTTTTAAAGAAATGTGATGATTATCAACTCCATTATGTTGCGCATGTTCTTGAGAGAATAACTGGCTAGTCAATAGGTATAACAATCCCATTAAATAATAGGTGATATTATTTTTCATTTAATTTATTTTATTAAAATATTAGTTTCCTGCTTTGATGTAACTCCAGCCTTGTTTTTGTTTACTCACAATTTCTACTATTCCTGCTGGAACAAAACCAGATACAGAAATAATTTTTGAGCGGTCTACTTTTCTTTCTTTAATTGAAAATTCACAAGCATTAAACACTACTCCTTTTTCAGCAAGAGGTTTAATCTTATCTTCTACTATGGTTTTACCAGAAACTAACATATCTAATCCAGCACCATGGCAAACAACTTCTATTTTCGTAGTTGGAGAAACGCTTAAGATATTATTAAACTGTTTGATTAATTGTTTATGTGCCGTTGTATCGCCAGAGGTTAATTGAAAAATAATTTTATGCTCTGGTTTTTGATTATTTAAATTAGATTGCGCCTTTACTGTAAAAGAAAACAATGCTAATAATACGACTACTGATACTTTATTAAAAAATGATTTCATGATATTTAGTTTTTTAAATTATACTTTACTCTTCTTTGCTTTTTTCATCGCTTCCAACTTTTCCTTAATTGGTTTGTATGGCCCATACTTATGTTGCTTTTCATCAAAGCCATCGGCATAAGGACCAAATGGATGATCAAAAGGTTTCTCTTCAATTTTTGGCCAATCTTTTTTAATATCTTTTTTAGGACGAGCTTGTGAATTGACGAATGCTGCTACATCCCAAGCTTCTTCGTCGCTTAATTGAGAATTATTGTGACTAGCACCTAATGGCATATTGTATTTTACGTACTTTGCGAAGTTTGACATCCGATACAAACCCGCTCCATCATTATAACTGTTCTTGCCCCATAATGGTGGATAAGTATAGGCAGTTTTCTCGCCATTCATGACACCTAATCCATTTGCTTGATGACATGATTGACATTTTTCGGAATAAATAGCCTTACCTTTTTCAGGATCAGCGGCTCTATCTAAAAAAGCTAAATCTTTAAATCCAGAACCCATTGGTTTCTCCCCTTTCTTTACATCTTTACCTAACCATTTAATATAAGCCACAATACCTTGCATTTCCTTTGATGAAGTATCTAAAGCTTTACCATTTAAACTACGTTCAAAACAATCGTTAACGCGCTTGTAAATATTTTCAATAGCACCCGAACGTGCTCTGAATTTTGGATACGTGGATGCAACAGCCGAATAGTTATTACCAAAAACTTTTGTGCCAGCATCCAAATGACAATTCTGACAATTCATTCCATTAGTTGAAGCTTTAAATACTTTGCCATTTTCGCCAAAATACTCAGATGTGTGTGCAATTAAATCTTTACCATACACAATCAAATCTTTATTTGGATCTTGATCTAAAGTTGCCGCATCTGGCGCTGTCCAATAGTTAGTTGTATCCTTTGGTGTTAATGCAGCTTGCTTTGCAGCCTCAGTAAAATTTCCATTTTTATCTGGGACAGGCACTTCGATTTTTTTCTCAACCTTAGGTGTAGGCGCAGGAACAAATACAGCAAATAAAACAATTAAAGCAATTATAGAAACTACTAATAAAATAATTACATTTATTAGTTTGCTAACAACAGGTGCTAATGGATTATTATTTTTAGAATTCTCTTCCATAACGTCATTTTAAATTAGTGAGGTAATTTATCTTTTATTGCTCCGTATAAATAAGTGCCAACAATGGCAAATAAAAATACAACAATCATTGCAATATATCCATAACCAATATTAACAACCATTGGTCCTGGGCATGCTCCACTTAAAGCCCATCCTAATCCAAAAATAGTTCCACCAATTAAGTAACGCATGGTGGATTTATCTTTTGGATAAAATAAAATTGGATTTCCTTTGACATCTCTTAGGTTATATTTTTTTATTAAAGCAACACCAATCACTCCAAGTGTTACAGCAGTTCCTATAATGCCATACATATGGAAAGCTTGAAAGCGGAACATTTCTTGAATTCTAAACCAAGAGAAGGCTTCTGATTTAGCCATCACAATTCCGAACAAAGTACCTAGTACTAAAAATTTTAATAGTTTCATGTTATAGTAGTATTTATAATATTAAAGGAAGTAAAACAAAAGTCATTAATAAGCCGCCGATAAAAAATCCAATCACAGCAATTAAGGATGGTAATTGTAAATCAGATAATCCACTAATGGCATGTCCTGATGTGCAACCACCTGCGTAACGCGAACCAAAACCAACCATTATTCCTCCAAGTGCTAGAATTAAAAATCCTTTTAAAGTGAATAAAGATTCGATGCTAAACAATTCGTCGGGTTGAGCCGAAGTAGGTGCAGATATTCCTAGTTTTGATAAATCAGCAATGGTGTTTTCTGAAATTTGAACTGGATTACCGTCTGATAAAAAATGACTAGCAATAAAACCTCCTAATACAGCTCCGATTAAAAATACTAAGTTCCAAATTTGAGAGCGCCAATTAAAATCGAAAAATTTTACAAATTTCCCGCCACCGGCAGCCGAACAAATGGTTCTTAAGTTAGCCGAAAATCCAAAGGACTGTCCGAAGAAAATTAAAAGGAACATAATGGCAGAAATAAGAGCGCCAGATACCCACCATGTCCATGGTTGTTGAATAAATTCTAACATATTGATTAATTTTTTAAATGGTAAGAAATAATTGGTTTAAATAAATGATTGACTAATTTTTCAGTAGCACTTTGATGAAATAACCCACCTTTACCGTGCGTTCCAATGCAAATAATATCCATCTCTTGCATTTGATTAAAATGAATGACTCCATTTTCCACATCACTATCATTTAAGACGTGTTTTTCGAAATTTGAAATACTATTTGCTATAGCAAATTCATCCATTTTTGCAAAAACACTTGTATTATTAGTTTCAGATGTGTCTTTAGAAATCTGCAATAAATGAACTTTAGTATTGAACGCTTTGATTAGTTTATGTAACAATGCTAAATTTTCATTCTTAGGATTTGAGAAATCGTGAACTAATAAAATATTTTCTATAATTAAATCCGAACGATCACACATTAGTGATAATAAAGGAACAGTTGATTGACGAGCAATCATTTGTGTTTCGGAACCTGATAATTTTTCCTTTAAACCCCAAGAACCTTTAGTACCCATCACGATTAAATCAAATTTTTGATTTTGGGCATAAGAAACAATTTTGTCGGTTAACTTACCTAACTCTAAATGTGATTGAATATCTGAACCATATAAGGTTTTTAGATTATTCAATTTTCTTTCAGCAATTGTTTTTTGAGAAACAACATAATCAACGCTAATTTCACCACAGGTTTGAATATTTCCATTTTTATCCATCGTTACAGTATCAGGAACACCTAATACGTGCATAAAATGAATTTCTACAGGAATTTTTTCTTCCAATTTCTTTACCATCAGATAAGCGTACTCAGCTTGTACTGAAAAGTCGGTTGGGATTAATACTTTTAATGATTCCATAATTATTTATATTGATTTACATTTTGCCAGCTTCCGCCATTACTTACATTCTTTAAACCTTTCGATTCCAATGTGCGCTTTGCCATGCCACTTCTGTTTCCACTTCTACAGCAAGTAATCACATGATTATAAGCTTTTAACTTATCTACATTTGCTCCTACTTGTTCTAATGGAATGTTAATAGAGCCTTTTACATGCCCTGTGGCAAATTCTGCTTTGCTTCTCACATCTACAATCAAAGCTCCATCTTTAATCAATTGAGCTAAATCAATTGTAGTAGACTTAAATAAATTTTTGAATATTGATAACATGGTATTTCGTTTTTATGACACAAAGGTATGACAGAAGTCATTTGTTGGACGGTTACAAATGTTACATAAGAGCAGGAATAGTTGAATACTTTAACTGTAACATTTGTAGCAGTGATTTGATCTAAATTATCTGAACTTTGTTCTTATATTTTAAATCATTTACAGTGAAAGTAGAAGGGAAATACGAATCATCTAATTTTTTAATTCAACAAGGAATATTATTAGATACATATAAAAATTGTTACAATAAAACCAATAAAATATTGAATTTATTGACATTTAAAGAGTCTTGTAAAATATTACCAAAGCTTGACTATCTTTTAATGTTTAGAACATTGTATGCCAAGTGCGAGAGTTGTAGTGTCGAAGATTTTGAAAATTCTTCTACCGTTCAACTTTCATTTGTATATAATAAGAATAGAAAATTAATAGTACACGAGTCGAAAAATTTTGAAGAAATAAAACGTCTCGCTAATCAACTAGCTGGGGAATTAAATTTAAAAATTAAAGACAGTGCCAGCGATAGAAGAAATTCTACGTGGTTACAGTAAGGTATAAATTGGCATATCATTTATATATATCTCACACCCATCCAAAAGTTCCACCACAGAGCCAATAAACATTTTTAAATCCTAATTCGTTAAGTTTTTCTGAGGCATCAGTAGATCGTCCACCGCCCTTTCCGCAAGCAGTTACTATAATATCATTTTTATCAAACAATTGATTTGCTATATCTATTTGAGACAATTCTAAATTAATAGCTCCTGGAATATGCCTTTCTTGAAACTCATCCGAACTTCTCACATCAATAATTTTAACCTGTTGTTTTTTTTGAATAATAAGTTGTTTCAGTTCCTCCAAAGGCAAACAATTTTTAAGCTCTAAATTCTCCATGTGATATATTTTTAAATGATAAAAAACTCCATATTTTTTTAGAATCATCATTTTTGCATTTCATTCTATACTGAATTATAAATGATGACAACACTGTTAATATACCTATTACAATAATTGATGCATTAATTCCTAAAACATCTGCTATAATGCCAGTTAAAATAGCGCCAATAGCATAACCTAAATCTCTCCACAAACGAAAGATTCCTAAACTTTCTGGCCTATCTGCAGAATTTGTATTTTCGGCAACAGTTGCTAAAAAAGTAGGGTACACCATAGCGGTGCCCCAACCTAAAATAACCGACAATATTATATAATGAATCATCGTTTCTGACCAAGGCATTACTAATAAGGCTAGTCCTTGCAATAACATGCCTGTAAACAGCATATCTTTTTTACAATAATAATCTGCCATTTTACCTGTTACCAATTGCCCTAATCCCCAAACTGCTGGATAGGTTGCTGTAATAATTCCTATTTGTTCTAAACTGAAATTCTTTTGAAATAATAGAATAGGAAAAATTCCCCACACCATACCATCATTTAAATTATTAATTAAACCAGCTTGTGTAACGGAACCTAAATTTTTATTTTTCCAGGTTGTCTCCCAAAATATATTTTTCAGAAAAGGAATATCATTTGAACTCAATTCTTTAGCTACATGATGCTTTGTATCTTTTATTAAAAACCAACTTCCTAGTAAACCTAATATTGACAAAACAATACCAATCATAAATGGATAAGGTCTTAAACCGTATTCTCCAGCAATCCATCCCGTTAAAAAAGCAACAATAGCAACCGATAAATATCCTGCAAATTCATTTAATCCCATGGCAAAACCTCTTTGCTTTTCGCCCACTAAATCAATTTTCATTACCACAGTACTGCTCCATGTTAAACCCTGATTAATGCCTAACAAAACATTAGCTGCTATAATCCAATTCCAATGATTAGCAAACATTAAAATAAAAGGAACTGGTAAAGCAAATAACCAGCCAATGACTAATAGATTTTTACGACCTACTTTATTAGCTAAAGAACCTGTAAAATAGTTAGTAATGGCTTTTACAATGCCAAATACAATGATAAACGATAAGATAGCGGTTTTAGCAGCTATATGAAATTCTCCTTCGGCTATTTGAGGAAGAATGGCTCTCTCTAAACCAACCATACCTCCAACAAAGGCATTAATAACAACCAGAAGTGTAAATTGCTTCCAGTTTTCTTTTAATCCAAGTTTAATTGTTTCCATAACCATAATTTGTATAACAAAATTACAGTCATTAAAAACGAAACTACTTTACATATGATAAGAAATTACTTGTGAGCACGAATTCTGCTCAAGCTAACTGGTGTAATTCCTAAATAGGAAGCGATGTATTTTAATGGAACTCTTTTTAAAATATCTTTGTGATCTTTTAATAAATGAAGATAACGTTCATCTGCAGTATGAAACTGTAAACTCTCAATACGATTAACCGTATTGACATAAGATGCTTCAATAATTTTACGAAACAAACGTTCCAAATCATGATGAGAATCAAATAATTGAAATAGCCTATTAGAATCGATAGCTATTAATAAAGTATCTTCAATGGCTTGTATAGCTTTCAAAGAAGGTTTTCCTGTAAATAAACTTTCGGCTCTGGCAACAAAGGCATTTTCAAATTCAAAGCTTTCTGTAATATCAATATCTTCTTTAAAATAATAAATACGAACGCAACCATCTTTTACAAAATAAATAGTTTTACACGTATGCCCAATCGATTGCACATCTGTTCCTTTTTGAAAACGAACTTCTTTACTAATTTCAAGTAAGGCCTTCTCGGCTTCTTTTGAAATAGGATGAATAGATTGAATATGTTTTAAAAGAGTTTTCAAGTTACATATAAAAGTACCTTTTTTATCAGAATATAAACAAAAAAGCCTCTAATATTAGAGGCTTTGGTGTAAACTTTAAAAAATGTAATCTTATTTATCCTTAGGACACGTGTCTATACCAACTAAAGTATAAAGGGGGCAAAAACTAATTAAACTTGTTAAAACAAATACACCAGCTAATACTAAAAGTACAATTCCTAATGTTCCTGAAATAACGTTTGTAAAGAATAATACAGCAATAACTATTGCAATTAATATTCTAATAATTTTATCGATGTTACCCATGTTCTTTTTCATAATATGTATGTTTTAAAATTTAATATAAAATTACAAACTTAAAACAACTCATATTGTAACATTTATCACATTTTAGAATTTTCTTTATGACTATTATCATTTGGCTTAATCAAATTAAGAATTAAACCTCCCAAAACAGCAAAATATAAAGTACTATTAACAGGACTAGAAGTGATCCCACAGGCTCCACTAGCACAACCTACAAAATAGTAATATAGATAACCTCCTAGGGCTCCTAAAACTGAGCCTATTACTGTTAATTTATTATTTAGCAACCACTTCTTCATATTCAACATCGGTTATTTGTTTGGTAGTATTATCTTTCTTGTAATCTGTTTCACAACCGTTAGCACCGCAGCAGCCAACATTAAAAAATGCCATGCCGCCAACTACTATTCCTAATATTCCTAAAACGATATCTAAGGTTATAATTGCTTGAACTATAGCGAATGCTCCGAAAATAAATCGAAGCACTCGCATAAAACCCCATGATTTTAAAGAGTTCATATTATTTAGTTTTACAAGTTACATTTTGCCAAGAACCTAAATTTTCAATTTCCTTAGTATAGCCTTCTGCTTGCAATTGCCCTTTAGCAATACCTGCTCTGTTACCGCTACGACAAACTAAAATTACTTTATCGTACTTTTTCAATTCTTCAATTTTAATAGCGAATTGATCTAAAGGGTAATTTACTGAACAGTCGGCATGACCGTCTTCATTCCACTCTTCTATTGATCTTACATCTACAATAATTTCTTTTACTGCAGTTTGTGTTGTGTTTGTATTTTCCATTGTTGTTGCTTTTTTAATTTGAGAATTACATTGAGTTAATGTGAACACTAACATAATTGTAGCTATAATTGATTTTAACTTTATCATTTTTTTATTAATTATTATTACTGTCACATCACAATTTCTCGTGATGTGACAGTATAATTTATTTATGCTTTTTGTAATTTACTTTGGCAAACAAAATCTGTTTTTGCTACGCCAGCTTCTGCAATTGCTTTAAATCCACCTTCTATTTCTTTAAAGTTGTGCACTCCACGAGATTTTAAAATACTAGCCGCAATCATACTTCTATAACCACCTGCACAGTGAATATAAAATGGTTTTTCGTTATCCATCTCTGCAAACCAACCATTAATTTGATCTAAAGGTTTGTTATAAGACTCTTCAACATGCTCTGCTCTGTATTCGCTTTCTCTTCTTGCATCAATTACTGTATCAGCTTTTACATCCACTTCTTTTGCAAATTGAGCCGCTGTAATTCTATTGACTGTATCTATTTCTTTTCCAGCTTCTTTCCAACTTGCAAAACTTCCTTTTAAGTGTCCAATCACATTATCAAAACCAACACGGCTTAAACGAGTCACTGTTTCTTCTTCCATTCCAAGTTCTGTCACTAACAAAATAGATTGTTTCACATCCTTAATCAAAGCACCAACCCAAGGAGCAAAATCGCCATTGATTCCAATGTTAATTGAACGAGGAATAAATCCTTTTGCAAATTCAGCTGCATCTCTTGTATCAAGTACAATGGCATCCGTTGTTTCCGCAGCTGCTTCAAAAGCAACTGGAGATAATGCTCTCATTCCATTATTTAAAACGGTTTCAAAACTCTCAATTCCTTTTTTATTCATAGCTACATTACTTCCAAAATAACCCGGAGGAGGTAATAATCCGTCAGTAACCGCTTTTACAAACTCTTCTTTATTTGGCTGATTCAATGCATAATTCATTTTCTTTTGATTACCTAAAGTATCAACGGTTTCTTTCATCATGTTTTTACCACATGCTGAACCAGCTCCGTGCGCAGGATAAACAGTCACATCATCCGCTAAAGGCATAATTTTATTATTTAACGAATCATATAATAATCCAGCTAATTCATCTTGAGTCATAGATGCCGCCTTTTGAGCTAAATCTGGGCGACCAACATCTCCTAAAAATAATGTATCACCACTAAATAAAGCATGATCTTTTCCATTTTCATCAATTAATAAAAAGCAAGTACTTTCCATGGTATGACCTGGTGTATGTAATACTTTAATTTTAACATTTCCAACCGTAAACACTTCTCCATCTTTAGCAGAGATAAATTCAAACTCTGGCTTAGCATTTGGTCCGTAAACAATTGGTGCTCCAGTTTTTTTACATAAATCTAAATGTCCTGAAACGAAATCAGCATGGAAATGAGTTTCAAAAATGTATTTTAATTTTACACCATCCTTTTCAAGTCTTTCCATATATGGTTGTGTTTCACGAAGCGGATCAATAATTGCAGCTTCACCATTAGAAGTAATGTAATAAGCTCCTTGAGCTAAACATCCTGTATAAATTTGTTCTATTTTCATTTGATTTATTTTTTAATTGTTGTTTTTATTTATTTGTTTAATTATTTATGAGTCAAAGGTATTGTGGTTTTATTTATTTAATGGTAACATTTATTACACTCAACTACTTGATTTTATTATGTGTAACAATGGTTACATTTTATTTTAAGAGTGTTTCTTTAATGATAATATACACTCCCATGATTAAGACGAACCAACCAAACATTGGTTTTAATTTTGCTCCATCAATTTTTTTGGATAAATAAATTCCTATAAAAATACCAACTGTTGCAAAAGCTGCTACGGAAGCTAAAAGTGTCCAATCGATAACTGTTTCTCCACCTTCGCCAAAAAAGCCGATTAATGATTTAGCCGCTATAATTACTAATGATGTTCCAACAGCCTCTTTCATTGGCAATTTAGATAAGAGCACTAAAGCAGGTATAATTAAGAATCCGCCGCCTGCTCCTACTAAACCAGTTACCATTCCAACCACTGCTCCTTCTAACAAAATAACAGGATAGTTAAATTTTTGTGGGCCTAGATCTTCTTCTTTTTTCTTTTTATCTTTTTTAATCATACTGAATGATGCTACAACCATCAAAACAGCAAATAATAACATCATTAAAATACTTTTAGTAACCATAAAGTCGCCCACCGAAAAAACTTCTTTGGGAATTGCTGGTACGATATAAGCTCTCGTTAAAAAAACAGCAACGATGGATGGTGCACCAAAAACCAAAGCGGTTTTGATATTTACTAATCCTTTTTTGAAATAACCTACCGAGCCAATAGCTGCTGTAAATCCAACAATAAATAAGGAATATGCTGTGGCTGCAACAGCATCAACAGAAAATAAATATACCAATACTGGTACTGTTAAAATACTCCCACCACTTCCGATGAGGCCTAAAGAGATTCCAATTAAAATTGAAGAGATGTAACCTATTATTTCCATGATTATGATTTTTAATACAGCACAAAGGTGGCATGATAAAAATCATTTAACGGTTACATTTGTTACAATACTATTGTATAAGTCAAAATTAGTTTTACCAGCCTACTCAAATAGCGCATATTGAAATTTACATTTTTTTACATATCTTCGTTTCGTTGAAAAAACTAATTGCCATATTGTTTCTATCTATTTATGTAGTTTCTGCTACAGAATTGCATGAATTTTTTAAACTTCCGCAATTGATAGAGCATTTTATGGAACATAAATCAGAGAACAGTAAAACAACTTTGATTGATTTTTTAACCATGCATTATTCTGATGCTGATAATGGAATTACTCACAATACAGATGATACAGATTTACCATTTAAATCACATCATAATTGTGGAAATGTAAGTCATATAGCATTTGTGTCATTTGAAGCTTTTCAATTAGATGTAAAAACAACTCCTATTGAAGCAAAATCTTATAACACCTATTCATCTGAATTTATAAGCTCGGCTTATTTATCTTCTATTTGGCAGCCGCCAAAATCTTGCTAATTAATTTTGATTTTTCGAAATCCATATATACTGTAAGTATATATGCTTTTTGATGTACTTTCTATCAAATAATATTACCAATTACTCATTATGCTAAATAAAATCATTGATTTTTCAATCAAAAACAAACTCATTGTAGGGCTTTTTATTATTGCCCTTATTGGTTATGGTAGTTTTCAAATAACTCAATTACCAATTGATGCAGTGCCCGATATTACGGATAATCAGGTACAAGTAATTACCGTTACGCCATCGCTAGGTGCTCCTGATGTGGAACGATTGATAACTTTTCCTATTGAACAAGCCAATAGTAACATACCAGGGCTAAAAGAAATTCGCAGTTTCTCAAGATTTGGATTATCATTAATCACAATTGTATTTGATGATGATGTAGATATATATTGGGCTAGGCAACAAGTTACCGAACGATTAACTATTGCTCAATCACAAATCCCGAAAGGAGTTGGTGAGCCTAAATTAGCACCTGTAACTACAGGCTTAGGCGAAATTTATCAATATGTTTTAAAACCAGAACCTGGTTATGAATCTAAATACAATGCAACAGAATTAAGAACTATTCAGGATTGGATTGTAAAACGACAATTGATAAGCGTAAAAGGAGTTGCCGATGTTAGCAGTTTTGGTGGTAGAGTAAAACAATATGAAGTAGCCATTAATCCAAATAATCTAAAATCATATAATGTTACCATTAGCGATGTTTTCACGGCTTTAGAAAAAAACAATGAAAATACAGGAGGTGCCTATATCGAAAAAGCATCTACGGTACTATATATTCGTGCCGAAGGATTAATTGCATCGATTGACGATATTAAAAATATAGTTGTCAAAAATTTAGCGAATGGAACGCCATTATTAATAAAAGATGTTGCTGAAGTCCGTATAGGCAATGCCACGCGTTATGGAGCAATAACATATAATGATGAAAACGAAGTAGCAGGAGCCGTTGTGATGATGCTAAAAGGCGATAATAGCAGCCGAGTAATAAAAGATGTAAAAGAAAAAATTACACAAATACAAAAAACATTACCAAAAGGTGTAAAACTTGAACCCTTTTTGGATCGTACAAAAATGGTAAATAGTGCTATTAGTACAGTTTCAAAAAATTTATTAGAAGGTGCATTAATTGTAATTCTGATATTGGTTTTATTTCTTGGAAATTTAAGGGCAGGAATTATTGTTGCTTCCGTAATTCCTTTAGCAATGTTATTTGCTGTTATTATGATGAATATATTTGGTGTAAGTGGCAATTTAATGAGTTTAGGAGCATTAGATTTTGGATTAATTGTAGACGGTGCCGTCATTATAGTAGAAGCATGTATGTTTCAATTACACATTTCAAATCAAAATAAATTGTCGCAGTTGCAAATGGACGATATCGTTTATAATACTTCCACAAGAATGAGAAATGCAGCTGTATTTGGTGAATTAATAATATTGGCCGTGTATTTACCCATTTTCACATTACAAGGTATCGAAGGGAAAATGTTTAAGCCTATGGCTCAAACAGTGGCATTTGCTTTATTAGGGGCATTTATTTTATCATTGACTTATATTCCAATGATGAGCGCTTTGTTTTTAAGTAAAAATATTTCTCACAAAAAAAATATTTCAGATAAAATGATGGAAGTGTTAGAACGGATACATCAAACTTATTTAATACAAGCTTTAACTATACCAAAAACAATTATTGGTTCTGTAGTAATTTTATTTACGATATCATTGATTATTCTTTCAACGCTTGGTGGCGAATTTATCCCCGAATTACCTGAAGGCGATTTTGCTGTAGAAACAAGAGTTTTAACAGGAAGTAATATAACAACGTCATCTGAAGCCATTTTAAAGTCAGCACACATCTTACTCAAAAAATTCCCTGAAGTTGAAAAAGTTGTTGGAAAAACAGGAAGCGGAGAAATTCCAACCGACCCAATGCCTATGGAAGCATCTGATATGATGATTATTTTAAAAGATAAATCAGAATGGACATCTGCCGACTCCTGGAACGAACTTTCCGAAAAAATGAGTAAAGCATTAGAAGATATTCCAGGCGTTACATATAGCTTTCAATATCCTGTTGCTATGCGTTTTAACGAATTAATGACAGGTGCAAAACAAGATGTAGTGTGTAAACTGTTTGGCGAAAACTTAGATACACTTTCAAAATACTCAAAACTACTAGGGAATATTGCCCATAAAATTGATGGGGCTGAAAATATTTATGTTGAACCTATTGACGGACTTCCTCAATTAATAATTAAATACAACCGAAATTTAATGGCACAATACGGTTTAAATATCCAGGATATTAATAAAGTAGTAAACACAGCATTTGCTGGACAAAGCAGCGGTTTAATTTTTGAAGATGAAAAGCGTTTTGATTTAGTGGTTCGTTTGGCTGGAGAACAAAGGAAGAACCTGGAAGACGTGCAGAACCTATTAATTCCAACACCACAAGGAACTCAAATACCTTTAAATCAGGTAGCAGATATTTCCATTGAGGAAAGTGTCAATCAAATTCAAAGAGATGATGCTAAACGCAGAATTATTGTAGGCTTTAATGTTGGCGACAGAGACGTACAAAGCATTGTAAATGACTTACAAACTCAAATAGAAAAAAACATTAAACTACCAACAGGCTACTATGTAAGCTACGGCGGCGCATTCGAGAATCTAGTAGCTGCAAAAAAACGTTTATCATTAGCAGTTCCTATTTCATTGGTATTAATATTTATACTGCTCTATTTCGCTTTTAATTCCGTTAAACAAGGATTACTAATTTACTCAGCTATTCCACTTTCGGCCATAGGTGGTATTTTCTTTTTAGCATTGCGGGGAATGCCATTTAGTATCAGTGCAGGTATTGGATTTATTGCTTTATTTGGCGTAGCAGTTCTCAACGGTATTGTATTAATATCCGAATACAATCGCATTAAAAAAAATGGAGAAACAGATTTAAAACAAATTGTATTACAAGGCACAAAAGTACGTTTACGTCCAGTTTTAATGACAGCCTTTGTAGCTTCCTTAGGATTCTTACCAATGGCTATAAGTAATGGTGCTGGTGCCGAAGTTCAAAGACCTTTAGCAACTGTAGTAATTGGAGGCTTGATGATTGCGACTTTCTTAACCTTATTTGTTTTACCAATTTTGTATATACTTTTTGAAAAAGGGATGACAAATAAGCAATCTGCAATTGACAATCAGCAAAAATAAATACATAAAAAAGTAAAATTATGAGTGCTAAAAATTTTAAAGAAACTACCTTATATAAAAAAGCTTTTACACAAGCTATGGAAATTTTTCAAATCAGTAAATCATTTCCAAAGGAAGAAAAATATTCTCTTACAGATCAAGTTAGGCGTTCTTCAAGAAGTGTTTGTGCAAATCTTGCAGAAGCATACAGAAAAAAACAGTATCCAGCCCACTTTGTATCAAAATTTTCAGATTGTGACGCAGAAAATTCGGAAACAGGTGTTTGGATAGACTTTGCTTTAGCTTGTGAATATATAAATATAGATTCTCATAAAAATTTAATAGAACGAAATGAAGAGGTTGGAAGACTCATTGCTCATGCTATTAAAAATCCTGAAAAATATTAATCATGAAAAACAAAGCAATAAAAAAATTAAAACCAAAAGAATTGAGCTATTTGCTAATTTGCTTATTGACTATTGCCAATTGCCAATTCCTAGTTTCTCAAACACCAATTAATTTGAAAGCAGCCATTGATACAGCTCTTAAAAATAACTTAACCGTTAAAAATGAAAAACTAAAATCAGACTATCAGAAAAAAATAATAAAAACATCTGCGTCTATTCCTCAAACCGATATTATTGGAGAATACGGGCAGTTAAATAGTTATTATAATGATAATCGCTTTGGAGTCTCTCAATCTTTTAATTTCCCAACAGTGTATATCAAACAAAAACAGTTGCTAAGCGAAGAATGGAAGACATCAATCATAAATGTAACATTAAAAGAAGCTGAAACCAAAAAGTATGTTCGACAAACATTTTATACGTATTTGTATTTAAAAGAGAAAGAAAAATTACTATTAAAAAATGATAGTATTTATGCTAATTTTTTAGAGAAAACTAATTTACGTTTCACGAAAGGTGAAAGTAATATTTTAGAAAAAACAACAGCCGAATCGCAACGAGGAACTATTTCTATTCAATTAAAACAATTACAACAAGATTTAGAAATCACTCAATTGCAATTTAGTTTACTGTTAAATACAAGTACTTTATTTATTCCAACTGAAACAAATTTCAAATTGGATATACAGGTTAATTCCGACAATAGTTTAATTGCTCAACACCCTTCTTTAAAAATCATGGAGCAACAAAAAAAGTTAGCCGTGATTTCGAGAAAAGTTGAAAGAACAAAACTACTGCCCGACTTTAATATTGGATATTATAATATGACGATGCAAGGCTCTGGAGCAGATAATAAAATCTACACATCTTCTTCAAGATTTCAATCGATGCAAGTTGGTTTAGGAATACCTTTATTTTTTGGAGCGCAAAAAGCGAAAATCAATGCTTCTAAAATAAACCAAAGCATTTCAGAAAACAGCTATGTATTAGAGAAAAACAGTTTAGAAAATCAATATCAATCTGTTTTAAGTCAATATCAAACTGATTTAGCAGCAGTTAATTATTTTGAAACTACTGGATTAAAAAATGCTCAGTTAATTTTAGAAACTGCTAACAAGCAATTTATGAATGGTGAAATTAATTATTTAGATTGGGTAATGCTTACTAATCAAGCTATTAATATTCAATCTAACTATTTAGATGCTATTAAAAACTTAAACGAATCAATCATTCAAATCAATTATTTAACTACTAAATAAAAAAGAAATATGAACCACGTAATCATTTTATTCGCCATCATTTTCGCTTTGTCTTCATGCGGAAGCAAAACCGAAGAAACAGAAACAACTCAAGATGTTATCGAAACATCAGTAATCTTATCTGAAGCTCAATACAAGAGTGCTAGCATTGAATTAGGAAAATTAGAGAAAAAAGAAATCTCTAGCGTTTTAAAACTTAATGGAAAAATTGATGTGCCACCACAAAATATGGTATCAGTTAGTACACCATTTGGAGGATTCTTAAAATCAACAAAATTGTTGCCTGGCATGCACGTCAAAAAAGGCGAAGTGATTGCCAGTATGGAAGACCAACAATACATTCAATTACAACAAGAGTACTTAACAATAAAATCAAAACTCAACTATGCTGAGAGTGAATACAATCGTCAAAAAGAATTAAATCAAAGTAAAGCTAGTAGCGATAAAGTATTTCAACAAACAGAAATGGAATACAAAACGCAAAAAATTTCATTAAGTGCCTTGGCTGAAAAATTAAGATTAATCAATATTAATCCTGAAAATTTAAATGAATCTAATTTATCTAGAAGCATCAACGTCTATTCTTCTATTGATGGATTTGTTTCTAAAGTCAACGTAAACATTGGAAAATATGTCAATCCTTCAGATGTATTATTCGAATTAATTAATCCAGAAGATATTCATTTAAACCTAACAGTGTTTGAAAAAGATTTAGATAAATTATCTATCGGACAAAAATTATTAGCTTATAATAATAACCAGCCCGATAAAAAACATCCTTGCGAAATCATTTTAATCAGTCAGGATTTATCTTCTGATAGAGGTGCCGAAGTACATTGCCATTTTGCAGATTACGATAAAACATTATTACCAGGAATGTATATGAATGCCGAAGTTGAAACTAAACTAAATAATGTTTTAGCAGTTAATGATGAGGCGATCGTGAGTCATGAAGGAAAAGATTATATTTTTATGACAACAAACAAACTTCAATTTGAATTAGTAGAAATTAAAAAAGGAAGTTCTGAAAATGGTTATACCGAGGTTATTACGTTGGATGGAAAAGATATTTCTAATTCTAATATTGTAACTAAAGGTGCTTATTCGTTATTGATGCAATTAAAAAACAAATCTGAGGAGTAGTTGATTTTAAACAAATGATTATCTTCAAACCATAATTAAAAACAAATGACTCTGATAGAACAATATGTATCCAATAACCATTTCGGAAAAACATTAGGAATGGATTTTAAAATTATTGAACCAGGTTTGGTACATTATTTTATTACCATTAAACAAGAACATTTAGCAACGCCATTAGCAGCGCACGGAGGTGTTATATCTGCTTTAATGGATGGTTTATTGGGAGTGACAGCATTATCCGTTTCTGCAAATGATCATCATATTGTTTCAACCATTGAATTTAAAATCAATTTTTTATCGGCAGCTTTTGAAGGAGATACTTTGCAAGGAATTGGAAAAGTTGAAAGTCAAGGTAAACGATTAATTGTAACAAGTGGCGATATTATTTGCCCAGAAAGAAACAATATTGTGATAGCAAAAGCAATGGGAACCTTTAACACTTATCCTGCTGAAAAGGCAGGATATACTATATAAAAAAGAAAGGCTCCCAAATTGGAAGCCTTTCTTTTTAGATGTAAGAAATATTACAAAGCTCTCAACAAACTATTAATGCTCGTTTTCTCAGTTAAGATAGAGTGTAATTCAGAAATTGCTACACGATCTTGTTTCATTGTATCTCTGTGACGAATCGTAACCGTTTTATCTTCTAAACTTTGGTGATCCACAGTAATGCAAAATGGTGTTCCAATGGCATCTTGTCTTCTATAACGTTTTCCAACCGCATCTTTTTCATCATAAGCTACCATAAAATCAAACTTCAAGTCTTTCATTATGCTTTCTGCTAATTCAGGCAAACCGTCTCTTTTTAACAACGGTAATATAGCTGCTTTGTATGGCGCTAAAGCTGGAGGTAAACTTAAAAGGGTTCTTGTTTCTCCGTCATCTAATTTTTCTTCCTTCAATGAAGAAGATAAAACCGCTAAAAATAAACGATCTAAACCAACCGATGTTTCTAACACATACGGCACATAACTCTCGTTTAATTCAGGGTCAAAGTATTGTAATTTTTTCTTTGAAAATTCTTGATGTTGTTTTAAATCGAAATCAGTACGTGAATGAATACCTTCTAATTCTTTAAATCCAAATGGAAATTGATGTTCAATATCACAAGCAGCATTAGCATAATGCGCTAATTTTAAATGGTCATGAAAACGGTATTTCTCTGAACCTAAACCTAAGGCTAAATGCCAGTTTAAACGAGCTTTTTTCCAGTATTCATACCATTCCATTTCTGTACCTGGTTTAATAAAAAACTGCATTTCCATTTGTTCAAATTCGCGCATACGGAAAATAAATTGACGTGCTACAATCTCATTACGAAAAGCCTTACCTGTTTGAGCAATACCAAAAGGTAATTTCATACGTCCTGTTTTTTGAACGTTTAAGTAATTGACAAAAATACCTTGCGCTGTTTCGGGACGTAAGTAAATAATATTTGTTTCATCAGTCACTGCTCCCGTAGAAGTGTTGAACATTAAATTAAACTGACGAACATCAGTCCAGTTTTTAGTACCGCTAATAGGGCAAACAATTTCTAAGTCAACTATAATTTGTTTTACTTCTTCTAAATTATTGGCATTTAAAGCCGTTTTAAAACGTTCGTTAATCGCATCAATTTTATCTTGATATTCTTTTACACGAGCGTTAGTAGATTTAAACATTTCTGCATCAAAATTCTCAAAACGCTTTGCTGCTTTTTCAACTTCTTTATTTATTTTATCTTCAATTTTCGCAACGTGTTCTTCAATTAATACATCGGCACGGTAGCGTTTTTTAGAGTCTTTATTATCAATTAAAGGATCGTTAAAGGCATCTACGTGCCCACTTGCTTTCCAAGTAGTTGGGTGCATGAAAATAGCTGAGTCAATTCCTACAATATTCTCATTCATTTGCACCATGGCTTTCCACCAATAGTCGCGAATATTTTTCTTTAACTCTGCTCCCATTTGTCCATAATCATATACGGCGCTTAATCCATCATAAATTTCGCTACTTTGAAAAATGAAACCATACTCTTTACAGTGACCAATAATTGACTTAAAAAAATCTTCGGGTTTTATATTTGACATATGTTTAGAAAGTTTAAAAGTTAGAAAGTTTCAAATTTAATATTTTGTTAAGAATTATTCTATAATCCAATTATCAATTAAACGAATGTTACCAACAAACACCGCAATTAAAGAAATGGCTTTTTGATGCCCTTCGACTCCCTGTCTGCCGACAAGGCAGGCGCTCAGGGTGACAGATTTAATATCTGAAATAGATTCTAAAGTTTCAGCATCACATACTTCATAGTAATCTAATTTCATTTCAGGTACTTTAGAAATTTTTTCACTTATAAATTGCTTGGCAGCATCTATTCCTTTTTCTTTAACAATTACTATAGCTTCCTGCATCCATTGAGGAATAAAGGCTGCTATTTTTCGTTCTTCGGCACTTAATCTCGTATTTCTAGAACTCATTGCTAAGCCATCCGGTTCACGTAAAATAGGACACGGAACGATTTCTACTGGTAACTTAAGTTGTTTTACCAAACTCTTCACTACCATCACTTGTTGATAATCCTTACTTCCAAAATAGGCTTTATCAGGCTTAACGCCTTCTAATAAAATACTCACAACTTGCCCTACTCCATTAAAATGTCCAGGTCGTGTAGCACCTTCTAAAATAGTATCTAAATATCCGAAATCAAACTTCCTAATATCATTTTCAGGGTACACATCACTTACCTCTGGCATATACAAAATATTACACCCAGCATCTTCTAATAGCTTTATGTCGGCTTCAGGAGTTCGAGGATAATGTTTTAAATCAGATTGATTGTTGAATTGCGTAGGATTTACAAATATGGAACATACCGTTATATCAGTTTCTTTTTTAGAATAATCGATTAAAGAAATGTGCCCCTGATGCAAAGCACCCATTGTTGGAACAAAGCCAATAGTCTTATTTTTTGCCTTTTCCAGAGAAACGATCGCTTTAATTTCGTCTATTTTATGTAATACAAGCATTTTTAGCCCTTTTTATTGAAATAATAGGTCCCAAAGCTAAATAATACTTTGATATATGGATTTTTTTTTATTACTTTTGTATTGTCTTAAAAAAACCACTACCTAAATCTATTTTATGAGAAAAGCCAGAGTTCTTTTTGTGTCGCAAGAGATTACCCCTTATTTAGATGAAACCCATATCGGAAAAATTGCTAGAAGATTACCTCAAGCAATTCAAGAGAGAGGGAAAGAAATAAGAACTTTTATGCCTAAATATGGTAATATTAACGAAAGACGCCATCAGTTACATGAGGTTATTCGTTTATCAGGTATGAACATCGTTATTAATAACGCCGATCATCCTTTAATTATTAAGGTAGCATCTATTCCTACAGCTCGTATGCAGGTTTATTTTATTGATAATGATGATTATTTTCAACGTAAATCTGTTTTAACCGACAAGGCTACTGGAAAATATTTTGATGATAATGACGAACGTACTGTGTTTTTTAACCGTGGAGTAATTGAAACAGTAAAAAAATTAGGCTGGGCTCCTGACGTTATTCACTGTCATGGTTGGTTTACAGGCTTAATTCCTTTGTATATCAAAAAAGCATTTACCGAAGATCCTTTATTTGCCGATACAAAAATCATTTTCACTATTTATGACGAAGAATTTACAAAGTCGTTAAATAAGAAGATTATTGATAAGGCAATGATTGATGGGGTTACTAAGAAAGAACTAAAACATTTAGAAGACGCTACTTATGTAAATTTAATGAAATTGGCGATTGATTTTGCGGATGGAATTTCATTTGGAAGCGAAAAAATAAACGAAGATTTAATTAAATACGCTAAAAAATCAGGGAAACCAATTTTAGAATTCAAAGGAGAAGCAGAATATGCTGATGCTTATAACGAATTCTATGATTTAGTCCTTGAAGACAGCGAAGTTTTAGCCGACTAATAAATTATACACTTTTAACTATTTTAAACGCATAATTTTCATTAATTATGCGTTTTTATTTACCAATTATGACCAAACTAAATATAGGATTACTTTTTTTGTTGTTGACTGTTGTTTTTTCTTGCAAAAAGAAAGATGATGAAAGTGTTTTAGGACTTGATATTCAACCAGAAAATGATTTAGTTGGCGTTACTATTTCTGATACAGCTTCTGTTTTTATGCATACACAAAAAGTGGATGCATCAAGATCTTACAACGACCAGTATAAATATCTAGGTTCAAATCAAGATCCTATTTTTGGAAGAACAGACGCTAGTATTTACACAAACTTCTCCATTGCCAATAACTTAACAAATGTAACGTTTGGAACAAATCCGGTGTTGGATTCAGCTGAAATCGTGATTCGTTATATGGGTCAATTTTTGGGAGATACATCTACTGTTTTAACATTTGATGTTTATACATTAAACGAAAAATTGACTTCCGATTCATTATATAAAACTAACAGTACTGTATCAAAATCTAGTTCTAAAGTAAGCAGCATTAATGGTAGAACAGGACGCAGAGGAAGTGTTCCATGTTTAATTTTACCATTTGATAAAAATTTAGCTCAATACATTATACAAACAACTTCAAACCTAACCAATAATACCGCTTTCCTTAATGCTTACAAAGGTTTTTATATTACAACTTCCAACTCTTCTTTATCAGGACCAGGTTCTGGTGCTATTTATCGTCTCAATTTAGATGATGATATTTCAGGATTAAACGTATATTATCATGATGGAAACTCCATAAGTGCAAAAGGAGAAACGTTTAAGTTTACATTTAGAGGAATTGACGCTTTAAGATTTAATAACATCAAACATAATTATACTTCTGGAGCAACTTCAAATTTATATGATCAAATTTATGGCGCTGGAACTACTGATACTATTAAAGGTAACTCAAACGTGTATTTAAATAGTTTTGGTGGCACTCGCATAAGACTTTATTTACCATACTTAAAAAACTTTTCAGACTCACAAGTTGTTTCGATTAGCAGAGCAGAATTAACTATTAAAATAGATGAAATTATAAGTCCTTATACCGTTAATTATGGCTATCCTGCTAATTTAGCACTATTGGCGTGTGGTTCGGATGGTTCAGAAGAATTAGTTTGGGATCAATTAGAATCTAGTGATTTTGTGAAATACGGCGGTAATTACAACTCTACTGGTAAACTTTATACTTTTAATATTGCAAGACAAATGCAAAAAATAGTTACTGGTACGATTGCTAATTATGGTTTTTACTTGGTAAATGCAAATCCTACCAAATCAGTTGTTATCAGAAGAGATAACCGTATGGAAAGAGTTGTATTTGGCGGAAAAAATAACACTAGTTTCAAACCTTCGTTTAAGGTTACTTACATTAAATATCCTTACGATAAATAAATTCTTTTATTAATTAAATGCGTATAGCCCTTATAACTGATGGAATTGCTCCTTATGTGTTAGGTGGTATGCAAAAACATTCATTTTACTTAGCAAAATATTTTGCAAAAAACAAAATTCATATTGATTTAGTTCACTATAACGACTCTAAATACGATATTAACGCTTTAGAATTTTTTACGGAAGAAGAACGAACCTACATTCACCCAATTGTTTTACAATTCCCCAGTTCTGCTAAATTTCCAGGTCATTATCTTTATAAATCTTATAAATATTCTTGCCTAGCATTTGAAGCCATTAAAGATAAATTAAACACCTGCGATTTTATTTATACTAAGGGATTTGCTGGCTGGAAATTAATTTCAGAAAAACACAAAAGAAATATAACTTGCTGTAAAATTGGAGTTAAGTTTCATGGCTACGAAATGTTTCAAATAGCTCCTGAACCAAAAGCAAAATTGCAACAATATATTCTGAGACCATTCGTAAAAAAAATATCACAACAGGCGGATATTGTTTTTTCGTATGGAGGAAAAATAACAAACATTATCAAATCCATTGGAGTAAATCCAAATCATATTGTAGAAATTCCATCGGGAGTTGAGAAAGAATTTATCGGAAACTCAATTGCTTCTCATAACAAACCATTCCGCAAATTTGTATTTTTAGGAAGGGCTGAACGCCGAAAAGGAATTATTGAATTAAATGAGGTGTTACAAGAATTAATTTCTCAAAAACAAAGCTTTAAATTCGAATTCATTGGGCCTATCCCCGACTCTATGAAAATACATCACGATTCAATTATTTATCATGGAGAAATTCGAGACTCTCAAAAAATAAAAACACTCCTTTCTCAAAACGATGTATTAGTTTGTCCTAGTTGGAGCGAAGGATTTCCAAATGTGATTTTAGAAGCCATGGCTTGTGGTTTAGCAATTATAGCAACAAATGTTGGTGCAATTGCCGCCATGGTAAGTGATAAAAATGGATGGATAATAGAACCTGCACATAAACAGCAATTAGAATCCACTTTAATTGAAGCTATTCATTCAAAAGATTTAACCAATAAAAAAGAACAATCCCTTCAATTGGTTCAAACTACTTTTAACTGGGATATTATTGCAAAAAAAACAATTGACGCAATTTTAAGTAATAAATAACAACTGTTATTAACTCTTGAAAAGGCAAATAAAATAGTTTTATATATTTGCCCATCAAAATTTAATACTATGTCTGCTCTAACTGCTACACAATTTAATTTCCCAAAACAAAAAAGCTTTTACAAAGGAAAAGTTCGTGATGTATATAACATCGATGATAAATACTTAGTAATGGTAGCAAGCGACCGTATTAGTGCGTTTGATGTGGTTTTACCTAAAGGTATTCCATACAAAGGTCAAGTATTAAATCAAATTGCTTCTAAGTTTTTAGCGGCAACAAAAGACATCGTTCCAAACTGGGTATTAGAAGTTCCTGATCCGGTAGTAACTATTGGGCGTGTGTGCGAGCCTTTTAAAGTAGAAATGGTTATTCGTGGTTACTTAGCTGGTCATGCAGCTAGAACATATAACAGTGGCATAAGAACGTTATGTGGTGTGGCAATGCCTGAAGGTTTGAAAGAAAACGATAAATTTCCTGAACCTATCATCACTCCTACCACCAAAGCTTCTGAGGGACATGATGAAGATATTAGCCGCGAAGAAATTTTAAAACAAGGTATTGTAGAAGAAAAATACTATGTTCAATTAGAAGACTATACTCGCAAATTATATGCTCGTGGTCAAGAAATTGCTAATAAAATGGGCTTAATTTTAGTGGACACCAAATATGAATTCGGTTTATGCGATGGCAAAGTTTTTTTAATGGATGAAATTCATACACCAGATTCTTCTCGTTATTTTTATTTAGAAGGTTATCAAGAACGCCAGGATAAAGGCGAAGAGCAAAAACAATTAAGTAAAGAATTCGTTCGTCGTTGGTTAATTGAAAATGGATTTCAAGGAAAAGACGGACAGAAAGTACCTGAAATGAGCGAAGCTTGGGTAAACGAAATTTCTGACAGATATATTGAATTATATGAAAAAGTGAGTGGCGATAAATTCATTAAACATCCGACGGATAACTTACAGGAACGTGTTGAAAAGAACATTTTGGCCGCTTTAGCTAAATTAGGTTAATCATAGAGTTACCAACATTTTAAAAACAGTGCATAGGATATATGCGCTGTTTTTTTATTTTTACCACAAAATAAACAACAACATAATGTATCAAAAAATAAGCAACAACATTCTTGAAACTATTGGAAATACACCATTAGTAAAAATTAACTCTATTACTAAAGATTTGCCTTGCACGGTATTGGCAAAAGTGGAAACAACTAATCCTGGAAACTCTATTAAAGACCGTATGGCTTTAAAGATGATTGAAGATGCAGAGAAAGATGGACGTTTAAAACCAGGTGGAACTATTATTGAAGGAACTAGTGGTAATACAGGAATGGGTTTAGCAATTGCTGCTATTATTAAAGGTTACAAATGTATTTTCACAACTACTGATAAACAAAGTAAAGAAAAAGTTGATGCTTTGCGTGCTTTTGGTGCAGAGGTTGTAGTTTGCCCAACAGACGTTGAACCAGAAGATCCAAAATCTTATTATTCAGTATCTTCTCGTTTAGTAAAAGAAGTTCCTAATTCATGGAAACCTAATCAATACGACAATAAATCCAATTCTGTTGCTCACTACGAACAAACTGGTCCTGAAATTTGGGAACAAACAGAAGGTAAAATCACTCACTTAGTAGTTGGTGTTGGAACTGGTGGAACCATTAGTGGAACTGGTAAATATTTAAAAGAAAAAAATCCAAATATTAAAGTTTTAGGTATTGATACTTATGGTTCTATTTTCAAAAAATTAAAAGAAACAGGTATCATTGATAAAAACGAAATTTACCCATACATCACTGAAGGTATTGGTGAAGATTTTTTACCAGAGAACGTTGATATTGCTTTAATCGATCATTTCGAAAAAGTAACCGATAGAGATGCAGCCATTATGACTCGTCGTATCCCTCGTGAAGAAGGAATTTTTGCTGGTAACTCAGCTGGTTCTGCCATGGCTGGTTTAATGCAAATGAAAGATATGTTTAAACCAGGCGATGTAGTTGTGGTTATTTTTCATGATCATGGAACGCGTTATTTAGGTAAAATGTTTAATGACGACTGGATGCGTGATAGAGGTTTCTTAGAAATTAAAAAACCAAAAGCCATTGATTTAATCTCTTCTCACAAAAACCAAAAATTATTAACGGTTGAATCTAATGCTTCTGTTAGCGATGCGTTAAGCACTATGAACAAATATGGGATTTCTCAAATTCCCGTGAAAGAAGGAGCTAAATTTGTTGGTTCATTAAACGACTCTTTCTTGTTTTCTAAATTAATAGAAGATAGTTCTATTAAAAACAAAACGGTGAAAGATGTGATGCAAGCACCATTCCCTTTTGTAACTGATCAAACGTTGATGGAAGATATTTCTAAATTAATTACCAAAGAAAATAATGCGGTATTAATGACTGATTTAGCAGGTACAACCCATATTATCACTAAACATGATTTGATACAAGGGATTTCTCAAATGAGTAATTAACCACTTATCATCTCTTATATCTGATTGCAAAATTTAACAATTAAGACCAAATAATTAACCTTAACTTGTTATAACCTAATTTTAATTATTATGAAAAAAATAACCATCCTAGCTTCTTTATTTTTCGCATTAACTATTAATGCACAAACAAAGCGTCCCGATAATTGGTTTAATTTAGATGCTACCAAAGACAATGTTAATGGTGTAAGTACCGAAAAAACCTACGAAGAGTTATTGAAAGGAAAAAAATCAACAACAATTATTGTTGGAGTTTTAGATAGCGGCGTAGATTACATGCACGAAGATTTAAAAGACGTGATGTGGACTAACCCAGGAGAAATTGCTGGTAATGGAATTGATGATGATAAAAATGGATACATTGACGACATTCATGGATGGAATTTCATGGGAAGTAAAGATGGAAAGAATGTAGAAAAAGACAATCTTGAATTAACTCGTGTATACAAAGATTTAAAAGCTAAATATGATGGAAAGTCTGAAAAAGACATGAAATCGAAAGCGGAAAAGAAAGAATTTAAATATTGGCAAGTAGTTAAAGCTGATTATGAAAAAGAATTGGCTCAAGCAGAATCACAAGCAAACCAATATAAATTTATTAGAGATGCTGTTTCTGGTATTGTAGAAAAAATCAAAAAAGAAAAAGGTATTTCTAAAGTAACTTTAGAAGACTTAAAAGCATTTGATGCAAAAGAGCAAAAAGATAAGCAAGGTAAAATGATTGCTTTAGCTCAAGGCGCTTCAGGAATGGAAGTTGAAGATTTATTAGAGCAATTAAACGAAGCTTTAGCATCAATGGATGGTTCAAGATTAGACATGAATGCTGATACTCGTGCTATAGTTGGTGATAATTACAACGACATGACTGAAAAATACTACGGAAATGGAGATTGTAAAGGACCTGGCGCTTTTCATGGAACTCACGTTGCTGGTATTATAGCTGCAAGTCGTAAAAACGGTATTGGTATTGATGGTGTTGCTGATAATGTGAGAATTATGAGTGTACGCTGTGTACCAGATGGTGATGAACGTGATAAAGATGTGGCTAATGCTATTCGTTATGCGGTTGATAATGGAGCCGTTATTTTAAACATGAGTTTTGGAAAAAAATACTCTCCAGGAAAAAAAGTGGTGGATGATGCTGTAAAATATGCTGAAAGTAAAGGTGTTTTATTAATTCATGCTGCTGGTAATGCCGCTGACGATATTGATGAAGTGATTCACTACCCTTGCAAAAAATTAGAAAATGGTAAAAACGCATCTAATTTTGTTGACGTTGGAGCTTTAAGCTGGAAACCAGATGATGAAATTGCTGCTCCTTTTAGTAATTATGGTAAAAAAACAGTTGATTTCTTTGCACCTGGTGTAGAAATTCATTCAACAGTTCCTGATTTAAACAAATACAAAGATGCAAGTGGTACAAGTATGGCTGCCCCAGTTGTAGCTGGTGTAGCAGCAGTATTAAAATCATATTTTCCTGATTTAACGCCTAAGCAAATCATCAAAATTTTAAGTAAAACATCTGTAAAAACGTATAAAGACAAAAAGGTCATTAAGCCTGGTTCAAAAGATGAAATGATTGAATTTAAAGAATTATCAAAAACTGGTGGTATTATTAACTTATACGAAGCTGTGAAAATGGCTGAAGGAATGAGTAAAACTAAATAATAATTCATTTCCCCTAAAAAAACACTGGCAAAAGTCAGTGTTTTTTTATGTAAACTTTTTTGTAAAAACTCGGTTTACATGATATCTTTACACCGTAAATGCTTCAAGGAAAACAACTCATATTAGCAACTAAACCTTTTGCCAAAGAAAACCGAGCAAAAAGTTGGTATTATACCATTAGTACGCTTTTAATATTAATAGCTTCGTTGGTTGGTACTATTTTTAATTATCATTGGACCTTAAAATTGGCATGCAGCATATTTGCAGGCTTAGTAATCGTAAGATTATTTGTGATTTACCACGATCATCAGCATAAAGCTATATTAGATAAATCTCCCTTGGCAACTGCTATATTTACTTTGTTTGGATTTTATGTGTTAGCACCTTCAGGCATTTGGAGCGCTAGTCACGATTACCATCATAAAAATAATTGCAAACTGTTTAGTGCTAGTATTGGCTCTTATCCAATTTACACGAAACATAAATTTGAAACATTAAGTAAAGGAGAGCAGCGCCATTATTTATTTATTCGTCATCCTTTAACTATTATGTTTGGTTACATTTTTACGTTCATGTACGGTATGTGTATTAAATCTATGATTAATCGTTTCAGTAAAAACATAGATTCTTTAATTGCTCTTATTTTACATGTTGCATATCAAGTAGCTGTATTTTATTTTTTAGGTTGGCAAACATGGATTATATTATGTGCCATTCCTCATTTTATTTCTGGGGCAATGGGTAGTTATATGTTTTACGCACAGCATAACTTTCCTTCTGTAACTTTTGTTGGAAATGAAGAATGGACTTATGAAGGGGCAGCATTAGATTCATCTAGCTATATGCCTTTAAATCCTTTTATGCATTGGGTAACAGCAAATATTGGTTATCATCACATTCATCATATGAATTCAAGAATTCCATTTTATCGTTTACCAGAAGTATGGGAAGCAATACCAGAAATGCGAACAGCTAAAACAACCTCGTTGAATCCAAAAGATGTGTGGGCATGTTTGAAATTAAAAGTGTGGGATTTTGAAAAACAAAAAATGGTTGAGGTCTAATTTATCACTATCTTCTTTGAAATAGTAACATTATTATCACCTTCAATTACCAATAAGTATAATCCTTTAGTTAACTCAGGAATTTCAACATTTGAGCTATTTTCTTTTGTAGCTTTAAAAACTATTTTCCCTAATAAATCATAAATAGTAGTTGATTTAATATTAAAGGAGCATTCAACCGTTTTTAAAAAATCTTGATTAGTAACATTTACCAAGCAGTTATTTGTATTTAATTCATGAATTCCCGCACTGACTCCACTTGTAAATTTCCAAAAATCATTATAATATGGAGAACCCTGATCTGCACCTGTTCCAACATATGCGGCATTGTTTATTACAAAAGAAACTCCATTTTGTCTTGGCAATGTACTTAACGAACTTACTTGTGTCCATGAATTTGAAAGAGGATTATACTCATAAAAATCATTTAAACTTACAGCATTTAAATCATTACCACAACCAATATATCCTTTACCATTTAAAGAAAATGAAACTGACCTAACTCTTCCTACACCCGGAAAATTTGCTTTCTGAACCCAAGAATTAGTAGTTGGATTATATTCATAAAAAGTTGTTAATGAATTCCCTACTGAATCTGAACCTAAGCCTAAATATCCTTTATTTCCTATCGAGAATCCCGTCGCTCCCCAAACCCTTCCTCCTAAATAATTAGTTTTTTGCACCCAAGTGTTAAGTGCCGGATCAAATTCATAAAAATCTTTTGATGCTCCACCTGTACCACTGCCCGTTCCTAAATAAGCTTTGTTACCAATTACAAAAGATGCTGCTTCTGTTCTGATACCACCTGGAAAATTTGCTTTTTGTATCCAATTATTTAAAGTCGGATTATATTCCCATACTTCATCTAATGCAGAAGTATTCTGACCAACTGCAAGATATCCTTTACCATTTACTGAAAAACCTTCTGCATAACCCACAGCTGTTCCAGGAAAAACATTTACAAATGCCCAACTATTAGCAACAGTATCATATTTATAAAAATTTTTAACGGAAAAGGGATTCCATCCTAATCCCAGATATCCATAATTCCCTATAGAAAAGCCTGTTGCTCCTCCTAAATTATCAGGTACATTAGTCTTTTGAGTCCATTGAGTTTGTCCAAATAAAAAAAATGGAATGATTGATAATGTGATTAATAATATTTTCATGCTTTTATAATTTTAAATAAATAACACAATAACTCAGCGAAATTAATGTTTTGCTAAAGGCTTGTTAAACTCGTCTTTTGTTAATAATAAATCGTTTATCAACTTTAACACAAAGTTTAATTGCTCTTCTTTATTGATATCCGTGTTATCTAAAACAACAGCATCTTCAGCTTTTATTAGAGGATTTTCTTTACGAGTGGTATCATCATGATCACGTTTTTCTAAATTACGTTTCACATCTTCAAAGCTATGGTGCTCCCCCTTACTCATTAATTCATCTAAGCGACGTTGAGTTCTCACATCATTATCGGCAGTCATAAATAATTTCAACTCCGCATTAGGAAAAACATGAGAACCAATATCTCTGCCATCCATAATCACGCCTTTGTTTTTACCCATCTCACGCTGCAAAATCACCATTTTTTCGCGCACTTCTTTGATAGAACTAATGGCACTTACATTATTCGCCACTTGCATGGTACGAATATCTTTCTCTACATGCTCTCCATTTAAAAATACTTCGGATGTTTTTGTGACAGTATTGTAAACAAAAGAAACTTCAATCTCATTTAAACATTCCATCAATTTTTGCTTATCTACAACAGAATCTTTAATAATATCGTTTCGTAAACAATAAATGGTAACCGCACGATACATCGCACCAGTATCAATATAATTGTAGTTTAGTTTTTGAGCCAATGCTTTAGCTAAGGTGCTTTTTCCGCACGAAGAATAACCATCTATAGCAACTGTAATCTTAGACATAATGAGATAAAGGTAAGGAATATTTAAAGATTTATAAAAACATAAATTGAAAGTTATAAACCTCAATTACATGGCCGCCGCTCTTCTTAATCTATCGTTAATTGCTAAACCTAAACCTTGTTCGGGTAATAAATTGGTGATGATTATATCAACATCCGCTTCATCTAATTCTCTTAAAAACGAAAATAAATTAACAGCGGCTTCTTGGTAGTTTTTCGAAGAAGATAAATTCTTAACTAGTGTTGTTTCATTCAATTTTATATCATCTCCAAAAACAATAGCGCCTACTTTTTTATCAGAATGTATTTTTTGTAAATCAATAATATCACCAATATAAACAGGCTTTTTGGGAGCATAATGGCTTTTTAATTGTCCGGGTGCTTTTGGATTACTAGATTGGTTTAATTGTACAGATACTTTACCAACCACTGATTCAATATCATCAATAGATAAACCGCCCAAACGATAAATAATTATTTCTCCGTTTTCTTCGCCCACAATAGTTGATTCTAAACCAACTTCACAAGCACCGCCATCTAAGATATATGGGATCTTAGCACCTAATTGTTTGTTGACATGTTCTGCTGTGGTTGGACTGATATATCCAAAAGGATTAGCACTTGGTGCCGCTAATGGAAAATTTAGTTGAGATAATAACTCAAGCGTCAATGGATGATTTGGAATCCTCACACCTACTCTATCTAAACCTGATGTTACTAAATTGGGAATAATGTCTTTTTTAGGTAATAACAAAGTTAATGGTCCTGGCCAAAACGTTTGAGCTAATTTTAGCAAAGAAGGATGAATGTCACTCACAAATTTTTGAACCTCTTGCAAAGAGTATGTATGCACAATTAAAGGATCAAAGGTTGGACGTTCCTTGGCTTCAAAAATCTTAGCCACAGCAATGGGATTTAAAGCATTAGCAGCCAAACCATATACCGTTTCGGTTGGAATAGCAACTAATTGTTCTTTTTCCAAAAAATCTTTGGCTTTTGATATGTCTTTTCCTATTTCTGCCACTTGGCAAATATAGTTGTTTGTGGCAACATATAAAGTGAGTTTTTTAACCACATAGGTACATAGTTTTTGAATTAATAAAGTTATTGGATAGAAGCTTCGCTTTTCACATAACACTCTATGTGTAAAAAACATGTTTTCTATCCCACACTCTCACACTAAATATTCTATATTTCTATGTGGTTTCAAACCCTACAATTTGCCCTTAGATAATCTCATTTTACCCTGTTTTATAACCGTAATTTTTGTATTTTTATAGCCTTTATATTAGAACTCTTTTACAATGAAAATATCATACAACTGGTTAAAAACCTTAATAAACACAGATTTAACTCCTGAGCAAATGGACGAACACCTAACTTCTTCTGGATTGGAAGTAGAAGGTATTGAAGCGTTTGAAAGCGTGAAAGGTGGATTAAAAGGAATTGTGGTTGGCGAAGTTGTTGAAAAAGAAAAACACCCAGATGCTGATAAATTAAGCATTACCAAAGTAAATGTTGGCGCTAGCGAATTATTAAATATTGTGTGTGGCGCACCAAATGTAGCTGCGGGACAAAAAGTATTAGTAGCAATGATTGGTGCTAAATTATACCCTACTACTGGAGAATCATTTGAAATTAAAAAATCAAAAATACGTGGAGCTGCTAGCGAAGGAATGATTTGTGCGGAAGATGAAATTGGTTTAGGAAACAGCCATGATGGTATTTTGATTTTACCAGACCATGCAGTGATTGGTACACCTGCTGCTGAGTTCTTTAAATTAGAAGAAGATTATGTTTTAGAAATTGGATTAACACCTAATCGTGCTGATGCCGCTTCTCATTATGGCGTTGCTAGAGATTTAGCAGCCATTTTAAATTGTAAAAACAATACCAATACTTATGAAGCTAAGCTTCATAATATTTTTGAATTACCTGAAGCTAGTAATATCAATAAAGTTGATATTACCATTGAAAACACTGATGCTTGCAAACGTTATAGCGGACTAGTGATTTCAGGAATTACCGTAAAACCATCTCCTGATTGGTTAAAAAATTATTTGTTAGCTATAGGTTTACGCCCAATTAATAATATTGTCGATATTACCAACTTTGTATTACATGATTTAGGGCAACCATTACATGCATTTGATTTAAATAAAATTACCGATAATAAGATTATCGTTAAAACTGGATTAGAAGGTACAAAATTTAAAACTTTAGATGGCACCGAACGTACTTTACTAGCTAATGATTTAATGATTTGCAATTCGCATGAACCAATGTGTATGGCCGGTGTGTTTGGTGGCTTAGACAGCGGTGTGAGTAATGATACAACAGCGATCTTTTTAGAATCGGCTTATTTCAATCCTGCATTCGTTCGTAAAACAAGCAAACAACATGGTTTAAAAACTGATAGTAGTTTCCGTTTTGAACGTGGTACAGATCCTGAAATGACCATTACTGCTTTAAAACGTGCAGCAGCATTAATTTTTGAATGCGCTGGTGGCATTTTAAGTATGGATATCGTGGATATTTATCCAGAAAAATTAGAACCATTTCAAGTAACTTTCTCTTATCATAACTGTCAATCCTTAATTGGAAAAGACATTGATAAAAATACCATTAAACACATCATCACATCATTAGGCATTACCATTACTAAAGAAGGAAACGATGGATTGTTGTTATCGGTGCCTCAATACAAAACGGACGTGACTCGCGAAGCGGATGTGATTGAAGAAGTGATGCGTATTTATGGATATAATAACGTTGAAGAAAGCACTCAAATTAAATTTTCAGCAAACTATGCTGATAGAGAAAAAACAACAGCTACTGATAATACTACAGCTAATTTATTAATTGGTTTTGGCTATAATGAGATGATGGGCTTATCTTTAACTAAAGAATCTTACTATCCAGAGAGAACACCTTTAGTTAAAATTTTAAATCCATTGAGTACTGATTTAAATGTGATGAGAAATACTATGTTATTTGGTGGTTTAGAATCTTTAGCATACAACATCAACCGTAAACAAGCTGATTTAAAATTATTTGAATTCGGGAAAACTTACGAAAAAACAGACAATACTGACTTCAAATATGCAGAAACAAAACATTTAACGCTATTTGTTACTGGACGTAAATATCCAGAAAATTCTTACGGAGAAAATAACAAAGTGGATTTTGCTTTCTTAAAAGCGAGTGTAGAATCTGTTTTTAACAAACTATCTATTAAATTTAAAATCAGTGAGTTAAGTGATTCTAATTTCAGTTACGGTTTATCTTACGCTCAAAAAAATAAGCACTTAGTAAGCTTTGGATTAGTCGATAAATCTATTTGCAAAAAGCTAGATGTAAACACAGAAGTGTTTTATGCAGATTTTAATTGGGATAATGTATTATCACTTGTTGGTAAAACAAAATTAGAATTTACTGAAATTCCTAAATTCCCTGCAGTAAGAAGAGATTTAGCTTTACTATTAGATAAAAAAGTAACGTATAAAGAATTAGAAGAGTTAGCATACAATGCAGAGCGTAAGCTTTTGAAAGACGTTAACTTATTTGATATTTACGAAGGAGATAAATTAGAAGCAGGTAAAAAATCATATGCAGTGAGTTTTATGTTACAAGATGAAGAAGCAACATTAAACGACAAACAAATTGATAATGTGATGCAAAAACTAATAAAAACTTATACTGAGAAATTAGGAGCAGTTTTACGCTAAAACTTGCCACTTATCATAAATATACTGCCAGTTATTAATTCAAATATTTAACTGTGAGTATTATGCTTAATTTTATATCATGTTTCAAAAGCAATTCATATTCGTTTTTTTATTTACTATTTCATTATTCTCAAATGTAATATGTGCTCAAAATAAAATAAATGCAAAAACCACTGCCAAAACACCTTCCGTTTCTATTAACAAAATAGAAAAAGAAAGACCTTATACTCGTTGGGGTTTAAGAGCTGGGGCCAACTTAAGTGTGATTTATTTAGCTCGTAATATTAAAGATAAAAACAATGAACCAGGGTTTTGTGGCGGCTTTATTTATGAAATAAATAATTTTGTAAGAGTGTCAGCTCTTTATACACGTTTTCAACCAACTAATATTAAACCTACTTGGCTCGATGTAAAAGCTAATACAACTGAAGCCAATCTGGAAATTTTAGCAAGGTTTCCAAATAAAAAAACATTGCTATATCCTTTTGTAGGATTAAGTTATAATACATACACTGGTTTTTTTACTGGAGAATCAGACTACCTTGGATTAAGAGAATATTACCCTGTTAATAGCACCGTTAAAAATCAATGGTTAGGATTAAACTTAGGAACTGGAATAGAACATAATTTTGGTATTTTAGGTTTGTTCTTAGATTATCGAATGCGAGTGGGCAGACAAGAAAAAGCCATAAACATTATGGATGTATGTTACACTGGAGGAATTAAAGTTAGATTTCCATATGGTAAATTTGCTAAATCTATTGCATCCCCTAACGATAGATTTCATTGGTTCTAAATTTCCTTTAAAAGAAAAAAAAACTAAACACCTGTAACTTATAACTAGTAACCCTAGTTATATAAATCGTTATTAATCTTAATAAAACTATTATTATGAAACAGGTAATTGCCACACTAAGCATTTTTACATGTATTAATGTTTTTGCTCAAGAATTTGAAACTTATAAAAACGGATTAATTTATAGTGAAGTCACTATGAATAAACTCGAAAAAATTGTTGACTCTTTAAATCTAAAATACAAGACCTGTGATTTAAATAAAACCTTTTACTCAAAGCATCAAGCTATTGGTCATATTATTAGACTTGACAGTGGTAATATTAAACAAGCTAAAATAGATATGGACAACCATATATCTTTTAATGATTTTATTTCAAAATATCCTTTTGCGAACATTAGTAAAAATGTACTCGTAGTTAAATATAAATACAAAGATTATAATAACACAACCGTTGTGGAATACGACGAAGTCAATCTGAATAGTAATTATGGTTTAGAAATACTATTTGAAGACAATAATAACATTTATAATAAAGAAGTAAAAAACACTTGGATATACGAATACAATGAAACGACACAGTATTCAAAAGAATCAATAAATGCTTTTTATTTTCCTGACAATTTTAAGAGCTCTCCAATTGTAAACAAATATGCCCGACTAATTGGTTATTCTGATTGTTTAATCGATACAACATCTTCAAAATTTTTCGAAAACACAAAAGCTGGTTGGGTTTCTCTGCCTGATAATTGGGAAAATTTAAGTTTAAAAAAGAAGGAAAAATTACTAGAAGAAATGAGATCCACTCATGTTGTTGGAGGCTGCAGTATGGATAGTAGGCCTAGAGAACACGCCGTGAACATCGCCTTATTATCGGCAGAAACTACAAACTGGGAAGTGTTTTTAAAGTCGCATTTAGATATAATGAATGATAGATTTGATAGAATGTCGGATGGAAGTTATGCTAAGGCGCAACGCAAAACTTATATCAAAGAACTTGAAGAACTAGATATAAACGTGAATGATTTGTTACTTGGTATTTCATTACGAATTGAAAATCCTGCCGAAAACCATTACTACGGAAATATAGGTCGCTTAGGAAGAGCTATCTCAGAATCAAAAAACAAATTAGGTTTTGAATCACAACTATTATCAATGATTGAAGACAATGAGTTAGATGATTATAACCGAATTATTTCCTACTTCTTATTTATTAGCTACAATAATTATCTAGATAATAAAGAGGAACACAAACAGAATATTGAAAAAGTAAAACTATCAATTACTAAATTACCTATTTATTTAAAAGAAAATATTAAGTTAGAGGAAGAAGAGTGAGCCTCTATTCCTTAATAAACTTAGTATTAATTAATCCATCAGTCGTTTTAATAGAAATAAAATAAACACCTTTTGGCAAATTATTAAACTGTATTTTATACTGATTAGATTGTCCTTCTGTAAAAGACACTTCTATCTCCTTACCTAAAACATCTTTTATTTGAACTGATTCTGGTTTTTGATTTAACGAGAAATTAATAAAATGTTGTGCAGGATTAGGATATAAATTAAAGTCCGTTATTTTTTCTAACTCATTAACAGATACAGGATTTAAAAAAGCATCTGCCGCACACATATTTGGTATTCCCCAACCATAATCATTATCAGGGTTTGTAGATTTTGACGCAGAAGATTTTAAAGCTTGTAGAATTTGCATATTCGTTTTTGTAGGATTAGCCTGCATCAAACAAGCCACCGCTCCCGCCAAAATTGGAGTGGCATAAGATGTTCCATTTCCTGACCCAAAACTAAAACCAGGATTACAAACATAAGAACCTTCTCCCATCGAACTTAAATCTGGTTTAATACGACCATCGGCTGTTGGCCCAACTGAACTAAATCCAGAATGAACACCACTTCCATTAACCGAACCTACCGCACAAATACTATCAGCATCTGCAGGCACTCCAATATAATTCCAAGAACCATTACCTTCATTGCCTGCGGCATTTAAAACAAAAATACCTTTTCGAGCAGCCATTGTTGCTGCAATAGATGCTACCGATGTTTTTCCATCTAAATCTGAATAAACATGATCTTGAGAAGAGATGTCAAAAGTAGTATATCCTAAAGAGGTTGTTGTCATATCTGCTCCCACGCTATCTGCAAATTCTGCAGCCACTACCCAATAATTTTCTTCAATAATTTTTTCGGTAGCAGCATCTTCCGAACGTAATAACCAATAGCTTGCTTTTGGAGCAGTACCAATTAATTGACCTGGAGTATTACCCGCCATTAATGATAAACAATTAGCGCCATGTAAATTATCCTCGTAAACAGAACTATTTCCTTGAACAAAGTCTCTTGTTCCCATTAACCTTCCTTCGTTTCTTAACGAATCAAATACAGGGTTAATATTTACCTCATAAAACCCCGCATCAATCATGGCTATTAAAATATTTTGCCCTCTATAGCCTTTATTATGCATACAATCAGCGCCAATTTGATTAACCTGGGTAAATGAAGGTCCGTAATTATACGCAGCTGCTGAACTTGATGTTTTTAAAGAATTAGCCACTGGTTTGATTGGTTCATCAGGCGTTGTTTTATATAATTTAGCAACAGGCGATGTACTCAATACACAGGTTAAACTATTAATAGCTGACAGTTGAGAAGGGCTTGAAACATTAACAACAGCCGCATTCATCCATTTCGAACGTTGTAAAACCTGAGCTCCTGTAGCATTTACTTGATTAATATAAGTTTGATTAACAGGAATATCAGTTAAATCAACTGCAATTCCTTGGTTAGTTCTTCGCGCAATTGATTTTGCTGACAAAAATGCACTTGGATTACTTATAGAGTAAGGCGAACCGTTTTTGTTTTTAAACTTAACCCAATACTTTGTAAAGGTTTGAGAGTGTAATGAATTTAAAGTAAAGCATACAAAAGATGCCAGTATGATTGTTTTTATTTTATTCGAATCCATGAGTAACATAGGTTAACTTATATATAACACCTTTTTCAATTCTTTGTTCAACTGGCACACCAAATACCACATTATTTGAATATAAATCTTTTATTTCTCTATAAACCAAGCCCACCGTTTTAGCATATTTCTCAATAAAATATTCACGATGAAGCACGTTATTTTTGTCTTTTCTTTGAATGACTAATAATACATTGTCAAATTTAGTCCCATTAATAATTTCTGTTTTATCAATGTAATCATAGGTATAATCCCACTCTCCAATTGTATTATGAGCATTTCCATTCCAAATGGCATCATCATTTACTGGGAAAATTAATTTAGTAAAACGTATATCTTCCTCAACTAACTCTAAGGTGGTATTCGTTTTAGTATAATTCCAAACATCTTTTATGGTCCATGGTATATTATCATAACTCACCGTATCATTATACTTTTTAATGTAGCGAACCAATTTAATAGCTTCTCTTCCCTGATTATCTATAAAAACTTCTTCTAACTTTTCTTTAATACGATATTTATAAATCGTTGTATCCATATTAAAGTCATCATAAACAGTAGAATCTACATCGTAAACTACATATTTACCCAAAGTGGTTGGCGCATAGCCATATCCCAAATCAGGTGGGTCTTCAGTTTCTTTTTTACAGGCTACGCCTAAAAAAAGTAATGAGCAGAACAATAATATGTTATAAAAATTTTTGATAGTTAAAATTACTAATAAATTATCGCTAAAACAATCCTAAATAATTCTAAATTCGTGCAAAATTAATTTCTTATGGCAGATTTCTCAAAACACAAATTCGGTACAAGAGCTATACACGCTGGCGCTGATCCAGATCCATCAACAGGTGCAATTATGACACCTATTTTCCAAACATCTACTTACGTTCAGGAATCTCCAGGAACCAACAAAGGCTATGGTTATGCTCGTGGTAAAAATCCTACTCGCGAAGCTTTACAAAAAAACATTGCCGCTTTAGAAGGAGGTAAACACTGTGTTTGCTTTAGTTCTGGAATGGGCGCTACAGATGCTGTCATGCGTATGTTACGTCCTGGTGACGAAGTCATTACTGGTGATGATTTATATGGTGGTTCTTACCGTATGTTTACAAAAATTTATGAAAACTATGGCATTAAATTCCATTTCATCAATTTAACAGATGCTAATAATATAAAAAAATACATTAATGCTAATACAAAGCTAATTTGGGCAGAAACACCAACTAACCCAACTATGCAAATTATTGATATTGAAGCTTGTTCTAAAATAGCGAAAGACAATAATTTATTATTAGCAGTTGATAATACGTTCGCTTCTCCATACTTACAAAATCCTTTATCATTAGGTGCTGATATCGTGATGCATTCTGTAACTAAATACTTAGGCGGACATAGCGATGTAGTAATGGGAGCTTTAGTAATGAATGACGATAAATTACACGAGCAAATTTATTTCATCTTAAATAGCTGTGGTGCAAACCCTGGGCCAATGGATTGCTTTTTAGTAATGCGTGGTATTAAAACGTTGCATTTACGCATGGAGCGTCACTGCTTTAACGGCCGTAAAATTGCTGAATTCTTAAAAACACATCCTCGTATCGAAAAAATTTACTGGCCAGGTTTTACTGATCATCCTAATCATGAAATTGCAAAAAAACAAATGCGTGATTTTGGCGGAATGATTTCCATTGTTTTAAAAGGTGCTTCTTTAGAAGATACTTTTAAAATTGCTTCTTCATTTAAGGTGTTTTCTTTAGCAGAATCTTTAGGAGGTGTTGAATCCTTAATAAACCATCCAGTAACAATGACTCATGCTTCTATTCCAAAAACTGAGCGTGATAAAGCTGGTGTAGTTGATAATTTATTACGCTTAAGCGTTGGGGTTGAAGACGTAGAAGATTTAATTGAAGATTTAAAACAAGCTTTAACTTAATTTTATTCTATAGGATCAAAAAAAGCCCGATAACAAAAAGTTATCGGGCTTTTTTTATATAAATAAGAACTAATTATTTTGTTGCAGAAGATGAATTATCATCCGTTTGCGAGCATTCATGTTTTTGATTATCGTCTGGCTTATTACTATCTTTTTTGTTACAAGATGTTACTGCTAAAGAACAGCCTAATAAAATAATAGCAATGGTCGTTTTCATGGTTTTAAAATTTTAATAAAAGTATAAAAATAAAATGTTATAAAACCATAATTCTATTCATCTTCTTTGATAATCTGTTAAATTTGTTTCCTATAAACTAAAAACATGAATTTCTTTACTGGATTTTTTAAAGCCATATCAAATAGTTTTAAAGGCTTTAGTATGCTTTTCGAAAAAGGGTTGTGGCCTTATTTATTCTATTCTGTTGGTTTATGGCTGCTCATGTGGGTGGGTAGTATTTGGTTATTTACCGAAATAGCATCTCAGCTGGCAAACTACTTAAATCAACAATTAAATTTTGAAGAAATTCCTGACTCTGGAGCTATTTTATCTTTTGCTAAACCTTTTTTAACTGGTTATTTTAGTTTAATAATGACTTGGGTATTTAAAATTATCTTTTGGTTTATATCAAGTACCTTTACAAAATATTTAGTTTTAATAGCACTCTCTCCCCTATTTGCTTTATTGTCAGAATCGGTTGAAGAAAAAACCAATGGAAAAAATTATCCATTTACCTTTCCTCAATTAATGAAAGATATTGGAAGGGGTATAGTCATGAGTTTAAGAAATATGTTTTTTGAGTATTTTTTAATTGTCTTAGGTTTTATTATCACATTGATCTTTCCTCCATTAGTAATTATCACAGGTCCTTTATTAATTCTTGTTTCTTGGTACTTTATTGGATTTACAATGTTGGATTACAACTTTGAAAGACATAAAATGACCATTTCAGAAAGTGTGAAATTTACTCGTAAAAATATTGGTTTAGCGTGTGGTATTGGCTTTATTTACACAGTATTTATGTGGCTACCATTTTTTATTGGTTTAATGTTTGGTCCTGCTTTAGCCGTAGTTGGAGCAACTCTTAGTTTTTTAGAACTAAAACAAAAAGAAACTGTTATATAATACATGCAACACTCTGTATCCATAGTTAACTATTATAATACTACGCCATTTTTATATGGCATTCATCACACTAACTTTTTATCCCACATAAAATTAGAATTGGATATCCCAAGTGCGTGTGCTCAAAAATTAAAAAACAAACAAGTAGAAATTGGCTTGGTACCTGTTGCTATTTTACCTGAATTAGATAGCTATCACATCATTACCGACTATTGCATTGGCGCAGTTGGTAAAGTAGACAGCGTAAAGCTATTCTCAGAAAAACCATTAGAAGAATTAACTCATGTGTTATTAGATTACCAATCAAAAACATCAGTGACTTTAGTTCAGGTTTTAAATAAACATTTTTGGAAAAAGAACATTCAATTTATAAATGCTACCGAAGGATTTGAAAAACAGATTTCAGGAACTACTGGTGCGGTAATTATTGGGGACAGAACTTTTGGTTTAACAAACTATCCTTATCAATACGACTTATCAGAAGAATGGCAAAAACACACTGGCTTACCCTTTGTGTTTGCTTGTTGGGTAAGTAATGTGTCTTTAGAAGAAAGTTTTATTACAGAATTCAATAAAACTTTAGGCTATGGCGTTAATCATATTGAAGAATCGGTGATAGAAAAACCAAATGAAGCTTTAGGTGATAAATCTTTAGATTACTTGAAAAATAAAATTTCTTATAATTTAGATACGGATAAAAGAAAGGCTTTGGAGCTTTTTTTGGAGTTGATGAAGCGTTAATTAATTTCACTAACATCCTTGAGATATTTCGATAATTATAATTTTCTCTATTTTGTTCCCGTTTTTTTCTCCTCGTATCCTCAAAAAAATAGTGCTTATTGAAACATCACTAGCGCCTTCAGATATACTATTATTATTTTTAATTAATTGATAATAGTCATCTCCACAATGTTCTTTAACTTTTTCCTTAAAGCTATTTA
>DIHL01000001.1 GCA_002420145.1 Bacteroidetes bacterium UBA5697 | reverse complement strand
AGCTCTTCCCAATAGGGGACTGCAACATAAATTTATAATTTAAAATATTACTAAAATTAAAGTGTGAAATATCACTTTGAATTGTTAAGTTGTTTAAGCAGTTAAGTTAATTAAAAAACGAAGGTAGAAATACCAACAAACTAAAATTTGACCAAAAACTATTTGAAAAAGCAAAAATAATTTTAACTATAATAAAAAATATACCAGATAACCCTAACCCTACTTTCTAAAAATAAATTGTAGTGTTCCCTATCTTTTACAAATCCTTACGCATAGCTGAGCAATGCAGCAAAGGAAAAAATTATGTGCTGCCAGAGATTGTTTTTTTAGATACTTTTAGTAGGAATTTGTCCACTTAATTTTTTAAATAATTAGGTTGAGGTTTAAATATAATGCTATAAGTTTGGAATTCCACTAAAGCTCATACAGACAATAGTGTATTGCAAACGTACCTAATAAAAACACCGAACCGCTAACAGTACCTAAAACTTATGCGGACAACAAAACATTAGCTTTATTATAACTAACAAGGACAACACTAAAAATTAATTTTTAAAACACTTCGTCAATATCATTTCTTCTAATGATATCACTACTTGGTGCATCATCATCATCCCACTTAGCCGATTGTATAGTTTTGGTAGTTGGTTGTGCTAAAAAATCAGTGTTTTGCGCTAAGCCCGAACTAGCAGTGTTGCTTGTGTAAATATCAGAACCTTCGTTATAATCCAAATCCGTAAACTTCGCAAACTGACCAATAAATTTCAATGGCACATCCACAATCGATCCGTGACGGTTTTTGGCAATAATAATCTCAGCTCTGTTTTTTGTTGGTTGGTTATTTTCGTCTACCTCAATACCATAGTATTCGGGACGGTAAATAAACATTACCATATCGGCATCTTGCTCAATAGCTCCAGATTCACGTAAATCACTTAACTGAGGGCGTTTACTACCACCTGGTCTGTTTTCTACCTGACGACTTAATTGAGATAAAGCTATAATTGGTATTTCTAATTCTTTGGCTAATGATTTTAAACCACGAGAGATAGAGGAAATCTCTTGCTCACGATTTCCTTTGCTGTCTGGTCCACCACTCATTAACTGCAAGTAATCGATAATGATTAAAGAAATATTTTGTTGTTCTTTTAAACGACGAGCCTTAGCACGTAATTCAAAAATAGATAGGGCAGGGGTATCATCAATATATAAAGGTGCTACCGATAATTTTTTAATACGCTCGTTTAATTGAACAAACTCGTGATTATCTAAATTTCCTTTTAAAATTTTATCTTGGTTAATTTCTGTTTCAGAAGAAATCAAACGTTTTACTAATTGTAACGAAGACATCTCTAACGAGAAAATTGCTACAGGCTTATTAAATTCAACCGCTGCATTTTTGGCCATGGTAACAACAAAAGCTGTTTTACCCATACCAGGACGAGCCGCTAAAATCAATAAATCTGATTTTTGCCATCCACCTGTAATTCTATCTAAAGCCGTAAAGCCTGATGGCACACCTGATAAACCATCGGTTTGTTGAGCCGCTGTTTCAATCTCATTAATCGCTTGAGCAATTAATGAAGTCATACCAGCATGTTGCTTACGAACGTTTGAATCTAAAATTTCAAAAATATGCTGTGTTGTAGCATCTAATAATTCAAATACATCTGTACCATCTTCATAAGCCGATTTAATGGTTTCGGTACTAATGCGAATTAACTCGCGTTGTAAATACTTTTGTGCAACAATACGTGCATGGTATTCGATATTAGCAGCAGAAGCTATACGGTTAGTTAAAGAGGAAACATAAAAAGATCCACCAACTAATTCTAATTCTCCGTTACGTTTTAATTCTTGAGTAACCGTTAAAATATCTACAGGCTCAGAGCGATTAAATAAATTATAAATGGCTTTAAAAATAATTCCGTTTTGTTCTTTATAAAAACTCTCCGCCGAAAGCACGTCAATCACAGTGCTTAATGCATCTTTCTCTAAAAGCATAGCGCCTAAAACAGCTTCTTCTAATTCAATGGCTTGAGGTTGTAACTTACCAATTTCGTTGGTAGCTACAGGAGTATATAATTTTTTGCGGGTCTTATTTTGGTTATCGAAATTTTGCATAGTTTTTAGTACGGAGGGTAAAAATGCTCATTACTTTCTAATTATTGAATTTACGAAAAATAAGCGCCAATAACAAACTTAACAATTGACTAACAGCCTTTTTTAATTCACTGATAATCAGTTCAAGAATTGTTAGTAACCTTAGTTTTATATCCAAAGATGTTAAGAAAATGAGCTATAAACTTTTTAACAATCCATTAATTAACAATTAAGAGGTACTTTTTTTAGTTTATTAAGTAATATCTTTAACAGGCATATACCTTGAAAAAGACAGAATACATATTTAAATTTCTTGTCCTGAGCTTACTTTTAGTTTGTTTTTCAATAAACCTTAAAGCTCAAAGCAATTACGGAAAAACGTTTTTGCGTTTTTTTAATGCACAGAGTTTAGCTGGAAAAGTAAATGCTTTTGATACTTTAAATAATCGAGCTAAATTAAAATGTTATCCTTTAATTAAAGATGAACTTGAAGCCATAAAATTAAAAGCAAAAGAAGATCAGCAAGAAGCGATTTTAGATAAGCTTTTAAAAATTGATGGCGAGATGCTTTATGTAAATAAAAATTACAGCAAAGCCATTCCCATTTTCACTGATTTATTAGCGAAGAATAAAATTAAAACCTTAAAAGATAGTGTACAAGTATTGTACATTTTAAAAAATTCGTATTTAAATATTAAAAGTTTGAATAAAACGGTTGAAATACATAAGGTTTTAACATCACTTCAAAAAAGAGATTCTAATCTAAGTAAATGGTTATTAATGCCACGTTTAAGTACCATTTATTATGAAATGCATTTGTACAGAGAATGCTTAAACGAACAACTTCAGGAGTTTGAAGAAATAAAAAACAATCCAGCCATGTTTATTAATTACTATAATAACAGAGGATTGTATTGGGAAAAATCAGGAAATCAAGATAGTGCCATTTTTTGGTTTACAAAGGCAAAAGAACAGTTTTATAAAAATTTCACAGACGATAAATTAAGTACAGATAATGAATTTACAATAGGTTTAATAGAAGGAAATATTGGGCAATCATTAATGAAATTAAAGCAATTTGAAAAAGCCATTCCTTTATTAAAAAAAGATGTGATAGGTAGTAAAGGAATTAAAAATTTTCACAACGCTGGTATCAGTCAACTAGAAATTTCAAGATGCTATTTGGCATTAAAAAAGTTTGACTTAAGCAAAAAATATTTAGATAGTGCGAATGTATTGCTTAAAAATATAGATGATTATAATACCCAATTAAACATCATAAAACAATATGCCATTTTTTATGATGAAACGGGCATGTCTACTTTATCTATTAAATATTATAAAAATTACATAGCTATCAATGATAGTTTAGAAGCTCAAAATAATTTAAGAGAGTTATTGGCTGCTCAAGTAGCAAGTCAGGTTGATGAAAAAGAAAAATTAATTAATGAAAATCAAAAAAATATTAAGCAAAAAAATATTGAAGTCAGTAAGCAAAAAACTATCAGAAATGCCTTATTATTTTGTGGGGTAATATTAATTATTGTAGTGATATTTATTTCTGTTCAACTAAAAAATGCAAACACCAGAAAACAATTATTAGAAATAAAAAACAAGCAAATTGAAACTCGAAATGAAATTATTGATAAATCTTTAGCAGAAAAAGATTTATTGGTTAAAGAAGTGCATCATCGAGTAAAAAACAATCTTCAAATTATTTCTAGCTTAATGAAACTTCAGGCAGCTAAGAGCAGTAATGAAGAAGTGCGGATGTCGTTAAACGAAGCACAAGACAGAATTAATTCTATGGCTTTACTTCATCAATTATTGTATCGTAATAATGATATGACAAGTTTATTATTTAACGAATACTTAGATGGTTTAATAACTCAAATATCAAGTAGTTTTGCTTTAACTAATAAAAACATTGCTATTAAAACTAATTTTATTGAATTAGAATTAGATTTAGATACAGCCATTCCTTTAGGCTTAATAACAAACGAATTAGTGTCAAATGCCTACAAGCATGCATTTCGTGGAAAAGAAGGTGTTATTCATGTTGAATTAAGTAAGCTTGTAAAAAACACCTATCAACTAAGAGTAGCCGATAATGGAGATGGATTACCTGCCAATTTTGATTTACATAGTAACGAATCTTTAGGATTAGATATTGTTTGTATTCTCTCAGAACAAATTAATGCCGAACTAAAAATTTATAACGACAACGGTGCAAAATTCGAAATCGTTTTTAAGGTAAGTTAGAGAAAAAAATTTGTGACTTTAAATCCTTAGTAAAAATTCACCCTATCAATCATGTTTTATTTTAAATGTCTAGTTCTCGACTCCCTGTCTGCCGACAAGGCAGGCGCTCGAACTGACAATACTATTTATCATTAATCCCTTTTATAAAATCGCTCATCAAATACGCAATTAACTTTCCAGTTTTATTATCGGCTTTAATATGCGATAGAATAGGGGCACCCTCAGCTATATGAAAATACATAGCGGGTAATTGTTTACCACACTGATAAGCATATTGTCTTGCCTGAACTGGAGAGATACCACTACTAGTTTTAGCGCTTGATGGCACATTGGTAATGGCATCTAAATCTATTTCTACACCACAATTTTTATCTTTCACAAAACTAATGTTTTGATTGAGCGCATCAGTAAACGTTTTATTTTCTCTCACAAACACATCTTCGTAGGTACTGTAATATAAATGGTGGTTATTTTTTGTAAAGTCATTTAATACACTAGCTGTATTATACTGTTCATGCATACAAAACACCGAATAATTAGTCATGTATTTTTCTTGATAAGCATAACTAAAACCATTACCACTATGTCTTCCTTCTAATGGTCTAAAATCGGTATGAGGATCACAATTAATAACATGTAGAGGTTTGTTAATGGCAAGCGAACATCCTTTGATAATAGGATAAGAGTTGTTGTGGCCGCCGCCTACAATAATTGGAATTTTACCAGACGAAATAATTTTAGTAACAATTTCCGATACTCTTGTATCGATGATTGACACTAATTTTCTTAATTCTTGAAGTTCGTTTTTGTTTTTAACGTTTAAAGCGTTTGATGTTTCCATCACATCATCCACATAAATATGCCCCAAAACACAAATGTTTTTTCCGTTTAAAAACTCATTGCTTTGCTGACTTAAAAAGCTATCTAAAGCTGGTTTCCAAGCCGTATGAGCTCCTCCACGTCCGTAGTTAGCTCTTACTCCAATATCTTCGGGAATACCTAGTAACACAAACTGACAATTAGTTTTTGACAATTCTTCTTCCCAGTTTTTTTCTGATTTTAAAACAATCACATCTTCACCAATTTTTGTTTCATTGGTTCTTTTTCTGGTAAGTTGTTCTATATCTTTTTTTGAGTATAATTCTAATGATTTCATGTATAATTTTATATGTTCAAAAAAAAAGTCCCGAGAAAGGGACTTTATAAATTATTAAATAGGTCAACTACCACTCGTCTGAATTAACAGGCGTAGTACTAGAAATCTTCATAGCTTCTTTTAAATCATTTGCCAATTCACCACTATGTTTAATAGCTTCGCTTTTTATTCTCTTCCATAAATCTGTAGGCAATTTCATACTACCACATGCAGGAACTTCATTGTAAATATCTCCACCAGTAAAATCAACATTTTTGGCATTATGCGTAATTTTAGAAATAGTATAACGGTATTTTCCTTCTTTAGCTTCAATACTTAAATGCATAGTAATAGTTCCTTGAACATCTGCTGCTGGATTTAATTCTTTTGGTTTGTAATTAAATACAGCTACGCACTCTGCTTTACTTCCAGTAGTTACTCTATTACCTTTGATGTATTTAGTAGATTCCATTTTTACAAAATTAATGGCTCTTTTAAGAATTTCACTAGATGCCATGCCTTTTGGAGGATTAGTATCTACAGGTAAAGACCCATCAGCATTAGGTATTGATGGCAAAGGGTCTGCCATCATCGTTACAACTTCTTGTATTTTTTTGTCATCATCTTTTTTAACTTCTTGAGCTGATACACCACCAACTGAAAACAAAAATGAAAGAGCGCAAATTAATGTAGTAAATTTCATATTGTAAATTATTATTGTTTTTCTATTCTTAAAAATTAAATCAATACTAAAATTAAATGAATTAGTAAATCTTAACGTATTTATTTGGATTAACTTCTAACATTAGATTGTAAATAACATCAAACACATCATCAGCACTTGGTTTTGAGAAATAATCTCCATCAGAACCATAAGCAGGACGGTGTTCTTTAGAAGCCAAAGTAATTGGTTTTGAATCTAAATACTGATATCCTCCTTGTTCTTCTAACACTTTTTGCATCATGTATGCTGTTGCGCCACCTGGAACATCTTCATCAAAAAACACAACTCTATTTGTTTTCTTTAAAGATTCAACAATAGAATGATTCACGTCAAATGGTAATAATGTTTGTACATCAATTAATTCAACCGAAACACCGTGTTCTTCTAATTGCTTAATAGCCTCTTGTGCAATACGAATAGATGAGCCATAAGTAACTAAAGTCACATCCGATCCTTCTTTTAAAATTTCAGGAATCCCTAAAGCAATTTTATATTCTCCAATATTAGTTGGCAAATTTTCTTTTAAACGGTATCCATTTAATGGCTCAACCACTAATGATGGCTCATCAGCTTCTAATAATAAATTATAAAAGCCTGCAGCTTGTGTCATGTTTCTCGGCACACACACATTAATACCTCTACAAGCATGTACAATCATTCCCATTGGAGAACCGCTATGCCAAACACCTTCTAAACGATGACCGCGAGTACGGATAATAACAGGTGCTTTTTGCATACCTTTTGTTCTCCATTGCACAGTTGCCAAATCATCACTCATAATTTGTAAAGCATACAATAAATAATCTAAGTACTGAATTTCAGCAATTGGTCTTAAACCACGCATCGATAATCCAATAGCTTGTCCCATAATGGTAGCCTCACGAATACCTGTATCAAATACGCGGTGTTCGCCATATTTAGCTTGTAAGCCTTCTAATCCTTGATTTACACCACCAATTTTCCCAGAATCTTCTCCAAAAATTAATGTTTCAGGATGTTTAGATAAAATATAATCAAAGTTTTCTCTTAATAATTCTCTTCCATCCACTAACTTCTCTCCATCGTATTGAGCTGCAACAGGAGTTACATTTGATACTTGGAAATTAGATTGAGACATTAAATGAGAACTATATCTATCTGTATTTTCAATATTCGATAAACGTAACCAATCTGCTAATTTTGCTCTTGAAGCAGAATCTTCAGTTTTAGTTAATCGTAATACTTTTTTAACAGCATTATGAATTTCTCTGCGAATTGGCTCTTTAATAGAATTTAATTCTGTTTTGATAGCGACGATAGAAGAACCATTTACACCATTTGATAATTCATCCAATAATGCTGATACTTCTGCAACTTCTGCTTTAATAGGTGTTAAATAATCAGTCCAAGCTGCTTTTTGTGCATTACGAACTGAGTTTTTAGCATCTTCCTCTATGGTATTTAAAGTTGCTTCATCAGCTAATGCATTTTGTAAAATAAACTCACGCATTTTTTTCACACAGTCAAAATCTAACTCAAATTGTAAACGATCTTTAGATTTATAACGCTCGTGCGAACCAGATGTACTGTGTCCTTGAGGTTGAGTCACTTCTTCTACATGCACTAAAACTGGCACATGTTCTTCTCTACAAACTTTAGCAGCCTTTTCGTATGTTTCGCATAAGTGAGCGTAATCCCAACCTTTAGTTTTAAAAATCTCAAAACCATTACCACCATTTTCTCTTTGAAATCCTTTTAAAATTTCAGAGATACTTTCTTTAGTTGTTTGGTATTTTTTAGGCACTGAAATTCCATGTCCGTCATCCCACACACTCATCAACATTGGCACTTGTAATACACCAGCCGCATTGATAGCTTCCCAAAATAAACCTTCAGAAGTGGATGCATCACCAATGGTTCCAAAAGCAATTTCGTTTCCTTTGTTACTATAGTTTAAAAATTTACCTTCATGTAAATCTTTGTTTACTTTATAAAAATGTGAGGCATACGCTAATCCTAATAAACGAGGCATTTGCCCTGCAGTAGGAGAAATATCAGCCGATGAGTTTTTTTGATTTACTAATGCTTTAAACGAACCATCAGCATTTAAACTATGTGTTCCAAAGTGTCCGCCCATTTGACGACCACCACTCATTGGTTCTTTCTCTAAATCAGTATGACCATATAAACCTGCAAAATATTCTTGCAGACTTAATTGACCAATAGACATCATAAACGTTTGATCTCTATAGTATCCACTTCTAAAATCACCATCTTTAAATACTTTAGCTAAGGCTACTTGTGCCAATTCTTTTCCATCACCAAAAATTCCAAATTTGGCTTTTCCAGTTAAAACTTCCTTTCTTCCCAATAAACTAGTTTGACGACTTTCGTTAATCACACGATAATCGTTCAACACAATCTTTTTGAAATCTTCAAAACTTAATCCTTGAGTGGATGATAAAACATCTTTTTGCATAGTAAATTTAAGTAGCAGTCGTTATTTAATTACAATAGGAAACATATATTCATATTTACGCCTCCTTACCTTACAAATATATATTTTTAGCGGGAAATACAAAACATTTTAGGCGTTATTTTTGTCCAAAATGTCAAGTTTTTTAACCTATAAAAACAAAAAAGCCGTAATATGATTACGGCTTTTAGTTTAGTTACAATTGACATTATTTCTTTTTTGGTTTTTCTTTACCAGAAAACTCATATTTTTTCTTCAATTTATCTTTTTTAGTGACTTTAACCTCTCCACTGATATCATAATTATCAACCACACATTTCATAACCATTGTTTGATCTTTATCATCAGTTGTTGAGATTTCAGCTTCTACCCAACGGCTTTCATTTTGCTCTTCGTCGGTATACACAGAATCTTTAGTGATTTCATATTTCAACCATTTATATTCTAATTTGTCAAACAAAAAAGTACTAAACATTCCTTTTCCAGCTTTAAATTCAATTTCGTCTTCAACTCCTTTTTTTGGAGGAGTACCTTCTTTAATTTCAGTCATTGTAACCGTAAAGATTCGTTTATCTAAGCTGTCTTTTGGTTCGCCTTTTTTAATAGCGTTAACACTTAATAAACCAACTGTTAAAACAGAGGCCGATATGATAATGTGTTTTAAGTTCATTGTTATTAATTTTTAATTGTGGTAAATTTAATGAAATTATAGTGCCACAATTAGGGTGTTTACAATTTATTAATATTTTTTGGCATCAATATCTACGTTTTATAGCATTTTTATGTTTTAATTGACATTACCTTTGTCGCATATTATATAACCATGCAACCTTTAGCCGAACGAGTGAGACCCATACATCTTGACAATTACATTGGTCAAGAGCAAATAATTGGCAAAAATTCGGCTTTACGAAAAGCGATTGAGCAAAATTTATTACCCTCTATTATATTATGGGGACCTCCAGGAGTTGGTAAAACAACCTTGGCTCAAATTATTTCTCAAACTTTAAAACGTCCGTTTTATTCATTAAGTGCCATTAATTCGGGAGTAAAAGATGTGAGAGATGTGATTGAAAAAGCATCTGCCGATGGTGGATTTTTTAAACAAGAAAAGCCTGTTTTGTTTATTGATGAGATTCATCGTTTCAGCAAATCACAACAAGACTCTTTATTAAATGCGGTTGAAAAAGGAATTGTTACTTTAATTGGTGCCACCACCGAAAATCCTTCTTTTGAAGTTATTCCAGCATTACTTTCAAGATGTCAAGTAGTTGTTTTGAAGCATCTTACTAAGGACAACTTAATTCAATTATTGAATAACGCCATTCAAAATGACGAAAGCTTAAAAAGAAAAAATATTACCTTAAAAGAAACAGAAGCCTTATTAAGAATTTCGGGAGGTGATGGACGAAAATTATTGAATGCTTTAGAAATTGTTGTGAATTGCATTACTGAACCTGAGATTATAATTACAGATGAATTAGTTAAACAATATATTCAACAAAACCTTGCACTATATGATAAATCAGGGGAACAGCATTATGATATCATTTCGGCTTACATAAAATCTATTCGTGGTTCCGACCCAAATGGAGCAGTATATTGGTTGGCCAGGATGATTGATGGGGGAGAGGATCCAAGTTTTATTGCGCGTCGATTATTAATTTTAGCATCTGAGGATATTGGAAATGCAAATCCAACCGCTTTAGTTATTGCCAACAATTGCTTTCAGGCTGTTAATGTAATTGGTTATCCAGAAAGTAGAATAATATTAGCTCAAACTTCAACTTATTTAGCCTGTTCAGCAAAAAGCAATAGTAGCTACATGGCTATTAATTTAGCTCAACAGGAAGTTAAAAAATCAGGGGATTTACCTGTTCCTTTACATTTAAGAAATGCCCCAACCAAGCTCATGAAAGAATTGGGTTATGGTGACGAATATAAATACGCGCATGATTTTGATAATCATTTTGTAAAGCAAGAATTTTTGCCAAATGAAATTAGTGGAACGGCGTTCTATAATCCATCTGAATATTCCAGAGAAAGAGATTTAAAAGAATTTTTAAAGGAAAGATGGGGCGATAAATACGGTTATTAATCTCTATGAATTAATTCGGGAATAGGTTCAAAAATAATCAGTTTGCCTAATCCTATAATCACACCTCCAATGACTTGTTCTGCAATTTGCCAAGCGCAATCAGCAATAATATAAGTGAAATTTACATTTTTAGTAAAGGAAATGCCTAAAACAGTGACTAAAGCAAATAGCACAAATCCTATCATAAAACCACTTACTACTCCTCTAAAAATAGCATGAGGAATATATTTTGATAATAGTTTGGATTCGTATGTTCTATACAATAAGAAAGAAATAACCAAATAAACTAAAGCAGCTAAGCCTAAAAACAATGCTTTGGAAAAAGAAATGCGATTCAAATCGTTTAAAAAAACGCCGTGCCAAAAGTAAAATGCAACGTACATAAGTACGGCAGCAATAATCCAACTAACAAAAAATCTAAATGAATATAGCATCGAATGCAAAAGTAATATTCTTTTTGCTTTCTAAATCAAAAACTTTGCCAAATTTTTGATTGTTATTCTGTTAAAAAAAAGGTAAGTTTGTGATATGCGATTTATCCAAAAATCTTTAGTTTTTGTCCTTTTATTAGGGTCTTTTTTATCTTGTAAAAAAGAAACAAGTTGGGATGTAGATTTAGCCATTCCAATTGCAAGAAGCCATCTTAATATCAGTAACTTTTTTGGAGACACAATTTTTCAGGCAGATCCAACAGGCTTGTTACATATTGCTTTTAGTAGAGATTTAATAAATTTCACAATGGATAGTTTAGTAAAACTTCCAGACACTACTGTTAATTTAGGTTATATCATACCTTTTAATACTTCTTTAAGTCCTGGAGTTCAAATATTTTCCAATGCCTCATCAACTGATAAAGAAATCACTTTTGATGTGAGCAATGGGGTAGAGTTAAATAAAGCCATTGTTAAAAAAGGATTCTTAAAAATTGATTATAATAATACGTACGCACAGCCTCTTCAATTTAATTATATTATTAATTCGGCAACCTTATGGGGATCTCAATTAACGGTTAATCAAATAGTTCCAGGAGGTAGTTCGTTAACAAAAATATATCCATTAGATGGTTATAATATTAATTTAACTGGTATTTCTGGTAACAAAGTAAATACTCTCGTTCAAACATATACCATCAGTACTGATCCAAGTGGGGCACCTGATGTTCTTCAATCAGGGCAAGGTTTATCTATTGATTTATCTTTTATAGATATTATTCCTGAATATATTCAAGGTTATTTCGGACAACAAGATTTATCGTTTGGACCAGACTCATCTTCATTTGATTTTTTAAATACTTTCAGTACTAGTAACTTAGCTTTAACTCAATCTGCCATTAATTTCAGAATCATAAATGAATTTGGAATTGAAATGAGTAGCTCAATTAATAATTTAAAATCTATTAAAACATCTCCTGCAAATGTGGTTACATTAAATTCGGGAAATATGTTACAGTCTATAAATATTGGACGAGCCAATAAAACAAATAACCCATCAAATCCAGTTTTCCCTTGGTTTAAACAAATAAACATTAATTCAACAAACTCTAACTTAAATCCTTTTTTAGAGAACTTACCTAATTACTTAGGCTACTCTGTTAAAGCAAAACTTAATCCTTTAGGAAATATTTCGGCAGGAAATGATTTTGCTTATTACGGAAGAGGCTTGAAAGTTATCGCAGATGTTGATATTCCATTAGCATTATCAGCCGATTATTTTAGTTTGGTGAACTTTTCTAAAGTTGATTTAACTCAACTAAAAGAGTTAGAAGATGTAAATTCATGTGAGATTAGAGTATCTGCAAGAAACAATTATCCTTTTACAGCCCGCATTCAAGGATATATGCTTAATGAACAAAACCAAATCATAGATTCATTATTTATTCCTGGTCAAAACATGGTTGAATCAGCTATAACTGACGGTAATAATGTTGTTTTAAATTATGTTGATTCAAAACTAGTAGCATTATTTGATAAAACAAAAATTGAAAATTTAGCTCTGTGTAAACAAATTAAATTTGTGAGCTACTTATATTTACCTAATCAGCCTATACCTATCAAAATAAAAGATGATAGTTATTTAGATTTAATAGTGAGTGCTTATTTAAATTATAACGCTAAATCAAAATAATGAAGACTCGCCTTATTCTTTTATTTTTTGTACTAATAGTATTGAAAGGATTTTCTCAATACAATTCTGAATTTTTGAATTTTGAAAAAACAGGAAGAAGTGTTTCTATTAATGGAGAATATGAATTAGGCTCCAATGGTATTTATAACTCCTTATTAAATAAATTTATTTATGGAGGGTATATTGATCAAAAAACAAAAGATGCCTCAAATAATTCGATGAAAGAATTAAATGTGATGGGCGCCAATATGAACTATGATGTATCTGTTTTTTTTGGGCGGAAATCTAAATATTCCTATTTAATTGGATTTAAAGACCAAAGAATATTTAACTCATCCTTTACTAAAGATTTTTATCAATTAGTGTTTTATGGAAACAAACCTTATTTAGGCGAAACAAAAAATTTATCTGGTTCAAGCATCAATTCATTACGTTTTCAGGAATTGAAACTTGGTTTTATATGGCATAAAATTGATACAACAGCTAAAGTAGGTGTATCCATTTCTATTTTAAAAGGTCAACAGTTATTTTATATAAAAGCAAAAGAGGGATCTTCATTGTACACCAATGAAGATGGAACCGAACTACAATTCAGTTCTAATTTTAATATGGCAATAAGCGACACATCTACTTCATCTAATCCATTTGCATACTCTGGAGTTGGGGCTAGTGCCGATATATTTTTTGAAACACCCTATAAAAGCAATATAGGAAAAGGAAGCGTATTAACTGTAAACGCTAATAACATTGGTTTTTTACATTGGTTTGATAATAGTGTGCAGTATAGTAGCGATTCAACATTTAAGTTTGATGGATATCATATTGATAATTTACTAGATTTGAAAGACTCAACCTTGGCGGCTATTAATAGAGATAGTATCATAAAAAACACCACTAATGCTCGTCAAGAATCTTTTAATGTAAATATTCCTACTAACTTATTAATTATTAATAAAATAAGATTTACCAATAAATTTATTTTAGGAACAGGATTTAGATATTTATTTAATTCAAATTTTAAACCTTATTTCTTTACAGATGCTGAATATGAGTTTACTAAAAAAATAACTGGTGCATTACACATTGGATACGGTGGTTATTCGAAATTAAACATAGGTTTAGCGTTTACTTATAATTCTCCGTCTTGGTTTTTTAGATTAGGAAGTAATAGTCTTCAAGGATATATTTCTCCTAACAACACATATGGTCAAGGAGCTTTTATTAGTATTGCCAAAAAATTTAAAAAATAAAGAATCATGCAAAAGATATTATTTATTTTAATTTTTATTGTAAGCATTTTAGGTCAAGCCCAACCACCAGCGAAGTTTTATTCTACTTATGGAGGAAATGGATATGATGAGGGATATGACGTGAAACAAACTTTAGATGGGGGATATATCATTACAGGATCAACTAGTAGTTTTGGACAAGGTAACACCGACCTATATTTATTGAAACTAGATAGTATGGGAGTAAAAAAATTTGAAACTTCATTTGGCGGTGTGAGTAATGAGATTGGTAAAAGTGTTTTGCAACTAATCGATTCGAGTTATGTTATTGCAGGTTATACAAGTTCAACTGGAGTAGGGGGATACGATATTTTTTTAGTAAAAGCAGATAAAACGGGGGCTCTTTTATGGCAAAAAACAATAGGAGGGACCGATTGGGATTTTGCTTATAGTATGGAAGCCACAGCTGACGGAGGTTTTATTATTGCAGGAACAACTTATAGTTATGGTAGAGGCAATGCCGATGGTTATGTTGTGAAAACGGATGCCAATGGAAACGTTACTTGGCAAAAAACATACGGAGGAGTAAATGATGATGAATTTAAATCAGTGATACAAACTTCAGATGGAAAGTATGCCTTAACTGGTTATACAAAAAGTTATAATGATATTGATTCAGGAGATGTTTGGGTTTTTAAATTAGAAGTTAATGGAGACTCTGCATGGTGCAAATTTTACGGAGGAAGCAAAGAAGATTTTGGAAACGGAATAATTCAGTTACAAAATTCAAACATTTTTATTTGCGGAACAACAAAAAGTCTTTCTGTAAATAATAACAGAGAAACATTAATCCTTTCCTACGATTTAGTTTCTGGAAACCCACTATATAATTACAGAGATGTTAGTAATCAAGATGAATTTTATAATTGTGCGGCTCAAAGTTTAAGTGGAAATATTGCTAGTTGTGGGTCTACTAAAAATGCTGTTTTTGGATATGACGGCTTAATTGATATATACAGTAGTTCCTATGGTTATGTGAATTTTTTTAGTGAAGGAACCACTGCATACGAAGAATTTTTTTCTATTTCAAAAACAAGAGATAATGGTTTTGTTGCAGTTGGAAAAACTAATGGATATAACTCAGTATTAAACGATGTGTTTTTTATGAAAATTGATAGTTTAGGTTCTTTTGGTAATAGTATCATTGGTATTGAAGAAAAAGAATATACTAACATTGAGCTGGGGATTTATCCAAATCCAACAAGTGACTATATCAATATCAAGATTTCTAATTTTAAAGACTATAGAAGATTAAATTACCAAATTATCGACTTAAATGGACGAGTTGTTTTATCAAATACGATTAATGAATTGACAAAAAGTATTGAAGTATCATTATTATCTGATGGATTATACTTATTACAAATTTTTGATTCTAATAAACTACTTAGTTGCTCAAAAATTTCAGTGATAAAATAATGGTATGTTAAACAGCATTTTTTCTTATAACGCAAAAAGTATAACTAATCATAATAAATTATGGTTATATTTTTTCTCCATTGTTTTCTTAAATATTGTATTTAAAATAATTCAACTTGATTTTTCTTCATTTTGGTATGATGAAATTATTAGTGTAGAAAGTGCTTCTTTAGATTTTGGTCATATTAAACATGTTTCTGAGTGGGATAATAATCCTCCATTTTATTATTACTGCTTAAGTGTATGGATAAAATTATTTAATGATTCAGAATTCTATGTTAGATTTTTAAGTGTCTTATTCAGTTCTTTTTCAGGTGGAATTCTGTTTTTATTAGCCAATAAACACTTTAATAAAACAACTGCAATTGTTGTTTCGCTGATATATTTATCTAGCAATATTATTTTCTTTTATTCTCACGAAGCGAGAGCTTATTCATTAGTTGTACTTTTGTCTCTGATTTCATCTTCTCTCTATTTAAATTTTAAACAAAATCCTTCCTTAAAAATCGCATTATTATTAGGTCTAATTAATTTCCTGCTAATTTATACGCACTACATATCTGGTATAGTAATCTTTTTTCAGGTATTATTAATTTTTATTTATTTTGAAAAAAAACAAGCAACTCTTTTTTCTTATAGCTTAGGTGTAATAATTTTCCTTACCCTTATTAGATTTACAAAAAAACAATTTCTTTTAATTTTAAATTTTAACGATTCTGAAAAAACCTTTTGGTTACAAAAGTCCACCATAAAATACCTAAATGAAGTTGCTTCAAATTTTTTATTTCATAAAACAATGATTGTTCCCTTTATACTAATTATAATTTTAGGAATTTTCTTAATATTTAATAAAAAAATAAAAAAATCATATTTTGTAGTTACTTATGTTGCTTTAATAGGCATCGGCTCAGTCTTTATTTTATTTTTTTTAGGAAAAATGACTCCAATTTTTCTTGATAGATATTTAATTTTCACACTTCCATTCATTTTTATTTTAATTGCCTTAGGGTTATCCTTTTTTAAAAACCAAAGTATTATAATTACTTTATCATTTGTGTTTTTTGTTTTTTCAGCTTTTAAAATCAACTATAAAACGGATAAAGGCATGGATTATAAAAAAGCAGTTTATTTTATCAAACATTTAAAAAAAGAATCTGATTTAATAATCGTTAAGACAAAAGACATTAAACCATTATTTTGCTATTATTATGATTCTACATTTTTATCCCATCAGAAAAAAGAATTACCAATTAATGAAAATATTATTTTTTGTTCATCTTGGGATGATGTAGATAGGGACGTTAATAAATTTAGTAGAATCATAGTTGTTGACTCTTTTGAAGATTTAAATCAAAAAGAAAATGAATTTGTCACAAAATTATCAATGAAAAAAGCTAAAATTCACACTTTAGATTACTTCAAAGGCATAAAAATAACTTTTTACAAATAGAAAAGGCTTTCATTAAATGAAAGCCTTTTCTATTATAGGT
>DIHL01000089.1 GCA_002420145.1 Bacteroidetes bacterium UBA5697 | reverse complement strand
ACTGGCACCACTACTCTTGGTTGTACTGCTACCAGAACTTTAAACTTAACCGTTGCTCCTAATCCTACTGTAACGGCAGTTGTTTCTCCTACTACTATTTGTGCTGGATCTTCAGCTACTTTAACTGGTTCAGGTGCTACTACTTATACTTGGATGCCTGGTTCTTTAACTGGAACTACTGCTGTGGTGTCTCCTACTAGTACTACTGTTTATACTGTTACTGGTAGAACTGGTACTTGTTCTAATTCTAACACAGTTTCTTTAACTGTTAATCCTTCGCCTACGGTGACTGCTTCGGCTAGTCCTACCATTATTTGTAATGGAGGAACTTCTACTTTAACTGCCATTGGTGCTACTTCTTATACTTGGAACCCTGGTGCTTTAACTGGAAGTTCTGTGGCTGTGACGCCTACTGTTACAACAACTTATACTGTTATTGGTATGGATGCCGCTGGTTGTTCTAATACTAGAACTTTATCCTTAACGGTAAGCCCAAATACAACTGTAACTGCTAGTGCATCATCTACAAATATTTGCGCTGGCTCTTCAGCAACATTAACAGGCGCTGGTGCTACAACTTATACTTGGAACCCTGGTGCTTTAACTGGGACTTCAGCAGTAGTGACACCAACTGCAAACACAACTTATACAGTAACAGGATCTAATGCGGCAGGTTGTTCTTCTACAAATACAATTACAATAAATGTTACAGCTTCGCCAACCGTTATAGCTTCAGCCTCACCGACAATTATTTGTTCAGGAAGTAGCTCTACATTAACAGCTAGTGGCGCATCATCTTATACTTGGAATCCTGGTGCTTTAACAGGAACTAGCGTTGTCGTTACTCCTACAACTACTACAACATATTCTGTTATAGGAACTACGACTCTTGGATGTACAAGCTCACAAACAGTTACTTTAACTGTAAGTCCTAATCCTACAATTACAGCAACAACTAATCCTACACTTATATGTAATGGAACTTCTGCTACTTTAACAGCTACTGGAGGCTCTACATATACATGGAGCCCAGGAGCCTTAACAGGTTCTACAATAGTTGTGACTCCAACTGTAACTTCTACATATTCTGTCACAGGAACAAGCACTTTAGGCTGTACAGGAACTGCCACTGTAAATTTAAAAGTAAGTACTAATCCAACAGTTACTGCTACATCTTCTCCTACAAGTATTTGTGCAGGATCAAGCTCAACATTAACAGGAACAGGAGCAGCGTCATATACATGGAATCCAGGAAACTTAACTGGAACAAATGTTGTAGTTACTCCTACAACAACAACAAATTATACTGTAACAGGTTCTGATGCTGTAGGTTGTTCATCTTCAAACACAGTAAACGTTGATGTTTCTCCATCTGTGACTGTAACAGCAACTAGTACTAGCACGTTAATATGTAGTGGAAATTCAGTTGTGCTATCGGGTTCTGGGGCTACAACATATACTTGGATGCCAGGAAACTTAAATGGATCTTTAGTAATTGTTTCCCCTACAGTTACTACAACTTATACTTTAACGGGAAGTAATGGTGGTCAATGTACAGGAACAGCGACTATTCAAGTAAATGTAAATGCAACTCCTACAGTTGTAGCAACTAGTACTCCAACAATTTTATGCAGTGGAGGATCTGCAACTTTAACCGCAACTGGAGCAAATAGTTATATTTGGAATCCTGGTGCTGTTATTGGCTCAAGCGTTGTTGTGACACCAACTGTTACAACAACTTACACTGTGACTGGTGTTACTGGCGCTTGTAGTAACACAGTGACATTAAACTTAATTGTTGGTACTAATCCAACGGTAACAGCTACTGCATCTTCAAATACTATTTGTGCAGGAGCAAGTGCTACATTAACAGCAGGAGGAGCAACAACATATACTTGGAATCCTGGCGCTTTAAACGGAACAACAGCAGTTGTTAGCCCAACGACGACAACTACTTATACCGTTAGCGGTGATAATGGGACTGGTTGTATTGGAACACAAACAGTAACTATCAATGTTAATAGTAGTCCATCAATATCTATTTCTGCAACTCCTACAGTATTATGTGCTGGAAGTTCGGCTACATTAACAGCTAGTGGCGCTACAACTTACACTTGGAACCCTGGTACTTTAACTGGAACAACAACAGTTGTTACTCCAACTGCTACTACTGTTTATACAGTTGCTGGCGATAATGGAACTTGTAGCGGAACTCAAACTATTTCTTTAGTTGTAAATCCAATCCCAACAATCACATTGAGTACATCTTCTAACTCTATTTGTGTTGGCGCAAGTGCTACATTAACTGCCAACGGCGCGACTTCATATACTTGGAATCCAGGAGCATTGACAGGAACAACTGCTATTGTATCTCCAACAGTAAATACAACATATACTGTTACTGGTGATAATGGAACCTGTACGAATACTCAAACAATTACTTTAGTAGTAAGTCCAAGTCCTACAGTTAATGCAACGGCATCATCTAATACTATTTGCGCTGGTACAAGCGCTACATTAACTGCAAATGGTGCAACAACTTATACTTGGAACCCAGGTGCATTAACTGGAACAACAACAGTTGTTACTCCAACTGCTACTACAACTTATACCGTTGATGGCGATAATGGTTCTGGATGTATAGCTTCACAAACAATTACAATTAACGTAATTGCTGCTCCATCTATTTCTATTGCTGCAACAACAACTGTATTATGTTCAGGAGGAACAGTTACATTAACAGCTAGTGGTGCAACTACATATACTTGGATGCCTTTAGCCGCTGTTTCATCAACCGTATTTGATTCGCCAACTGTAAATACAACATATACGGTAACAGGTTCGGATGCTATTGGTTGTACAGCTACTCAAACTATTACAGTTAATATTGCAACTCCTACTATTAGTATCGTAAGCACTCCAACTGCTTTATGCGCAGGTGCTTCGGCAACATTAACTGCTAGTGGTGCTACAACTTATACTTGGAATCCAGGTGCTTTAACTGGCACAACAACAGTTGTTACTCCAACTGCAACAACAACTTATACAGTAGATGGTGACAATGGAACTTGTACTGGAACACAAACTATTACTTTAGTTGTAAGTCCAACTCCTACAGTTACTGCTTCTGCATCATCTAACACTATTTGTGCTGGCACAAACGCTACATTAACAGCAAGCGGCGCAACAACTTATACTTGGAACCCAGGTGCATTAACAGGAACAACAACAGTTGTTACTCCAACTGCAACAACTACATATACAGTAGATGGTGACAATGGTTCTGGATGTGTAGCATCACAAACAATTACGATTAATGTAAACGCAGCTCCTTCTATTTCAATTGCGGCAACACCAACTATATTATGTTCTCCAGGTTCAGTAACATTAACAGCTAGTGGTGCAAACTCATATACATGGAGTCCAATTGTAGCTACAACTGCTAGTGCTATTGACAATCCTACTGTAACTACTACGTATACAGTAATAGGGTCTGATATTGCAGGATGTTCTTCAACTCAAACAATTACCGTTAGTGTTGGAAATCCAACGATAACAATTGTGGCCACACCTACTTTATTATGTGAAGGTTCTACCGCAAACTTATCAGCAAGTGGAGCTAGTTCTTACACTTGGAATCCTGGTGCTTTAACTGGAACTAACATCGCAGTAACTCCAACAACCACCACTGCTTATACAGTAGATGGAGATAATGGTTCTGGTTGCGTTTCATCTCAAACAGTTACAATTACAGTGACTCCTGGTCCAACAGTAACAGCTATGGCTAATCCAACACTTGTATGTTCTGGTTCTTCGTCTACTTTAACAGCAAGTGGAGCTACAACTTATACATGGATGCCAATGAGTGTTTCTGGTACTACAGCTGTTGTAACTCCAACAACAAACACTACATATACATTATTAGGTGATAATGGAGGCTGTGTTGCTACAACTACAATAGATGTAAATGTAACACCTGGTCCGGCTAGTGTTACTGCTAGTGCAAATGGCGATATCACATGTAATACAGCAACAGTAGGATTAACAGGCAACTCTACAACAGCAGGTGTTAATTATTCTTGGTCTGGTCCAAGTTCATATACATCTACCACACAAAATCCGACAGATGTTGTTACTGCTGGTGATTATACATTAACAGTTACAGATCCATTATCTGGCTGTACAACAACTGCAACTGCAACCGTATTAAGTAATACTGTAGTTGCTGGATTAACAGCTACTTCATCTGGAAGTTTAGGTTGTAATACAAGTGTAACTATTACAGCAACATCAACTAGTACAAATACGCTTAACTATAGTTGGTCTGGCCCGTCAAGTTTCACTGCTGCTATTCAAAGCCCAACAACAAGTGTAGCTGGTGATTATACCGTAACTGTATCAGACGCTGTAACTGGTTGCTCAGGCACATCAACTGTTACTGTGGGGTCAAGTACGGTGGTTCCAACATTTACAGCTACAATAACACCTGCTACATGTACAGGAACAGTATCTAATAATGATGGTACAATTACATTAACAGGATTTGGTTCTTCTGATAGCTACGACTTAACACAAGCGGCAACATATACAGGAAGCGCAACTTATACAAGCGCAACGCCAATTCCTACTACAGGTATTGTTACTAATACATTAAATAATCCAGTAGTGAATACTCCATACACCATTAGAGTGTTTAGCGCAAATGGATGTTTTAAAGACACTACTCTTATTTTAGTTCCTACAAACTGTGCAACCATTACCCCTAATGTATTGGGTATGACAAAAGCAGTAAGTACACCTTCTTTCGTTACCAATAATGTATATAATGTTACTTATACAATTGTTGCTACAAATCCATCAACTTCAGATTTAACGAATTTTAGTATCATAGATAATTTAAGCAATACATTTCCTTTACCATCATCTTATGGAATAATTTCTTCGCCTACAATTACATCATTAAACAGTAGCTTAACAATTAATCCTTTATTCAATGGCACAACACAGACCGACATGTTAATTCCTGCATCAAGCACATTAACAGCTGGAAGAAAAGATACTATTGTGTTTACTGTTCAAATTAATCCTAACGGATTCTTCGGTCCATTCTACAACTCAGCAATAGGATCAGGAACAGATAACGGCGGAATTGTTCTTGCAGATAGTTCTAATACAGGATTTGCATGGGATCCAGATAATGATGGGGATCCAACAAATAATGATACGGCTACTGTTGTGACATTAAATCCTTATTCAAAAATTGGTATTGCTAAGAGCGGAAGCTTATCAGAAGTATTAACAGATCAAACGATAGATGTGACTTATATCTTTACTGTTAAGAATTTAGGAAGTGATACTGTAAATTTTGTTCAAGTACTTGATAGTTTAACTATTCCAGCACCAGCATTATTTACTATCAAATCTGGACCAACTGCATCTGGAAGTTTAACCGTAAACAGTAACTATAACGGCAGTAGCGATATAGGATTATTAGTTGCCAATGCAAGCAAATTAGCTCCTGGAGCTGTTGAAACAATTACATTAGTATTAAATGTTACTCCAAACGAAGTAAAATCAATTAGCAATAGTGCTATTGCTGTTGGATTTGGTGCAGATGGTGGAATTGTAAGAGATACTTCGCAAACTGGTAGCGACCCTGACCCTAATGGAAATGGCGATGCTACAGAGCCAGGTGAGAATAATCCTACTGTATTAGAATTACCAGATGTAGAGTTATTTATACCTGAAGTGTTTACTCCAGATGGTGATGGCAAAAATGATTTCTTTGTTATGAAAGGTATCAGTGGAAGAGTTGTAACCTTAACTGTATTTAATCGTTGGGGTAATAAAGTATATGAAAACAATGCTTACGACAACACATGGAATGGTACACCTAACGTAAACGGGTTAATTATTGGAAATAACAAATTACCACAAGGAACATACTACTATATTGTAGAATTTGAAGATGGAGAAGACAAACCGATTAATGGCTATGTGGTATTACAATATTAATTTATAAGAAGCATTTTTAAAAAACTTGAAAATAAAGACAATGAAAAAATTAATTTTAATCATCATCGTAACACTATTTTGTATCACTCGTGCCAATGCACAATATGATGCAATGTTTACGCAATACATGTTTAATGAGATGTTTATCAATCCTGGTTATACAGGATCGAAAGATGCGATGGCTGTTAATTTAACGCATAGACAACAATGGGTTAGTTTTCCAGGAAGACCAATTACAACTTCATTTACATTACATGGTCCATTAGCCAACAATAAAATGGGGCTTGGTTTGAGCTTACTAAATGAGCAAATCGGAAAATTAAACCGCAACCTCGTTTATTTAAACTATTCATACAGAATTAAAACTGGTGAAATTGGTCATTTGTCGTTTGGTTTAATGGGTGGAATTCACAATCAAGTAAATAAATTATCAGAGTTAAAAGCAACAGAAACAGGAGATATACAAGTAGCTAGTAATACACCTAGCTTAATTGCTCCTAACTTTGGCGCTGGTATATATTACTACACTAATAAATTTTATGCTGGTATTTCCATTCCTAGAATGGTAGATGATAGTTATATGTTTGATCAATCAGGTGGTATTATCAAATCAAATAAATTAAATGCTGAAAAATTTCATTATTACTTAACCGTAGGTTATGTGTATGAGGTAAATGATGATTTAAAGCTTAAACCTCAAGCTATGGTGAAGATGGTTCAAAATGCTCCATTACAATACGACATCAATGTTAGTGCTTTAATTAAAAATAAAGTTTGGGCAGGATTATCATACAGAAGTGATGCCGACATATCTGCTTTATTAGGGCTACAGGTAACGCCTCAATTTTTAGTTAATTATTCTTATGATTATTCTTTAACTAAAATTCAAAAATATTCTCAAGGCTCTCATGAGATTACCTTAGGATATTTATTCTCATACAAACAACGTAAAGTAGTAACTCCAAGATATTTCTAATTTTATGAATAAGTCAATTTTTCTTTTATCCATCATTAGTTTATTTGCATTAAATGGTAATGCTCAAACCGCTACTATTAATTCGGCTAATAAATTGTTTTTCAAAAAACTTTACATGGAGGCTATTCCAAAATACGAAAGCGTATTAAAAAAGGATAGTTCTAATGCTGATGTATTAATGAATTTAGGTGATTGTTATCGTTTAACTAACAACAATAAAGGTCAATTAAATTCATATGGAAAACTAGTAAGAAGCGGAAAAGCGGAAGACATTCATAAATTATATTATGGCCAAGCATTAATGGAAGCTGGCAGATATGGTGAAGCAAAAAAATATGTAGAAGATTTTAAAGCGGATAGTCGTGGCGAAAAATTCGCAAAAGCAATTACTAATCTCCAAAAATTTTCGAAAGATGCAGATGCTTATAAAATAGATACAGTTTCTTTCAATTCAAATTTTGATGATTTCTCTGCCATTACATTCTTAGAAAACAAAGTTGTATTTGCATCTTCTAAAACCAAAACAACTTGGATTACAAGAAGACATGGCTGGACAGGCAATAATTATTGTCATATGTATATGACAGAAAAAGATGCCAATGGTAAATATGAAAAGCCTGCTATCTTTTTAGAAGATTTCTCTACTAAATTTAACGATGGTCCGTTTTGCGCAACTAAAGACGGACAAACTATTTTTTTTACTAGAAACTCAACTTCCAAAAAAACAAAAAGTTTAGATGGATCTCAAAAATTAAGAGTATTTCAAGCAACTATAATAAAAGGAGATATTCAGTCATTAATGGATTTGAAGTTTAATAGTAACGAATATAACTGTGCTCATCCTGCTATTAGTGCAGATGGTAAAACATTATACTTTTCATCTGATATGGGTGGCGGACAAGGCGGTATGGATATTTGGTATTGTAAATTAGATGCCAGTGGCGCTTGGGGAACTCCTGTGAATATGGGTGATAAAGTAAACACAAAAGGAAACGAAATTTTCCCTTCTATAACTGCAGATAATATTTTATACTTCGCTTCAAATGGCCATGAAGGATTAGGAGGATTAGACATTTACGAATCTAAAATTAAAGATGATAAAGCTGGGAAAGTATATAACATGGGAAGACCTGTAAATACTGAACACGATGACTTTGCTTATAATTTAAATGCAGATGCTAAAAAAGGTTTTTTAAGTTCTAACAGAAAAACGGGAGGAATGAATGATGACATTTACAGCATTGAAGTTTTAAGAAAAGTTTCAAGAGGAAAAACTGTAAACTTTATTATTAAAAATAAAGAAACACAAGAAGCCCTTCCTTTAACTACTATTAAATTAAATGCAGATTCATTTACCACTAACGAAAAAGGTGAATTTCAGTTTGTATTAGAAGATGAAGTGAATTATAAATTAGCAGTGAAGAAAGAAAAATACTTTGATATCGAAGATTCTATTTCCACTAAATCTTCAACTGAAGAAGATGAATTTACTAAAACTATTGAATTAGAAAAAGACCCTAACTTAACTTTACTAGCTGGAATTTATGATGCTAAAACTGGAGATGGCATTGAGGGCGTGAAAATTAAAATTAAAGACTTAGCTGTTAGTAATGATTTTGAATTATTAAAAACAGAGAAAAACGGAGAATACAAAATGCCATTAAAGGGCAAAAAAATTGGAGATAAATTACTTTTCTTTGTCACTATTGAGAAGGAAGGGTTTATTACTAAAACTTTAAATTTCACTTATGATATCAAAAAAGAAGGTGAAATTCAAATGAATGAATTATTGTCTTTAACTATTGGTAAAGTGGAAGTTGGTATGGACTTAGCAAAAATGATTGATATCAAACCAATTTATTTTGACTTAGGTAAATCGAAAATCAGACCAGATGCAGCAATAGAACTAAGTAAGGTAGTTGCCGTTATGAAAGAATATCCTGCTATGATTATTGAGTTAGGTGCGCATACCGATTGCAGAGGGACTGCAGCGGCTAACTTAAAATTATCAGGAGCAAGAGCTGTAGCTGCCGCCGCATATATTGTAAAACAAGGTATTGATAAATCTCGTATTTCTGGTAAAGGTTATGGCGAGAGTAAATTATTAAACTCCTGTGCCTGTGAAGGAAAAGTAAAACCATCTTGTTCGGAAGATGAGCACGCGAAAAACAGAAGAACAGAATTTATTATTGTGAAGTTAAAAAACTAGAACAGTAACCTCTTTAATTACTGTCATCACGCCTTGGCGTGATAGCGAAGTCGAGATGTAAACAATAAATATAAAGTTCTCGACTACGCTCGAACTGACACAAAAAAAGCTATCAAATTTGATAGCTTCTTTTTTATATAAGATATTACTTTTTATTTAGTTGCGTACATTACTTCTTTTACTGCTTTTACTGTGCGCGCAACATTTGGCAAAGAGGCTTCAATTAAAGTTGGAGCATAAGGCAATGGAACGTCTGCCGCTGTAATACGACGAATAGGAGCATCTAAATAATCAAATGCATCTTTTTGAACTCGGAATGTAATCTCAGAAGAAATACTTGCCAATGGCCAAGCCTCTTCTACAATCACTAAACGATTTGTTTTCTTTACTGAAGCAATAACAGTATCATAATCAATTGGACGAACTGTTCTTAAATCAATCACCTCAGCACTAATACCTTCTTTTTCTAATTCGGCTGCAGCTGCTAAAGCCACTTTCATAATTTTACCAAAAGAAACAATTGTTACATCAGTTCCTTGTCTTTTAATATCAGCTACTCCAATAGGAATAATATATTCTCCATCAGGAATCTCACATTTATCTCCATACATCTGCTCACTTTCCATAAAAATAACAGGGTCATTATCACGAATCGAAGCTTTTAATAATCCTTTAGCATCATATCCATTAGATGGGACAACTACTTTTAAACCTGGACAGTTTGCATACCAGTTTTCAAAAGCTTGTGAATGTTGTGAACTTAACATCCCAGCACTAGCTGTTGGGCCTCTAAAAACAATTGGGCAATTATATTGACCACCACTCATACTTAAAAATTTAGCTGCTGCATTAATTACTTGATCAATAGCTACTAAAGAGAAGTTAAAGGTCATGAATTCAATAATTGGACGTAATCCATTTACTGCCGCTCCTACTCCAATACCCGCAAAACCAAGCTCTGCAATTGGTGTATCAATAATACGTTTAGGGCCAAATTCAGCCAACATGCCTTTACTTACTTTGTAAGCTCCATTATATTCAGCCACTTCTTCTCCCATTAAAAAAATGGTTTCATCACGGCGCATTTCTTCGTTCATTGCTTCGCGTAGGGCTTCTCTAAATTCTATAGTTCTCATATAAATTATTAAAGTCCAAATGTATGTAAAAGAGTGGGGAAATAAAAACTAAAAAAGATGGAAAAATAATTTGAAAACCAAAAAAATATGACTAGTTTTGTCATGACAAATAATGTAATTATGTTAGGCATTAAATTAAAAGAACTTCGGGTTCAAAATAAGCTAAAAACTCAAGAACTTGCTCATAAAATGGGTATTGATCAATCCTTGATTAGCAAGTTTGAGACGGAATTACGCAAACCTACCAAAGAACAAGTTTTAAAATTAGCCGATATTTTAGGTGCCAAATCCAATGATTTAATGAACACTTGGCTATCTGATAAAATATTGGAAGATATCAAAGGCTACGCCTATGCCGATGAAGTGCTAAGCATAGTAAGTGATAGTATTGCTGGCTATCAAAAATTATTAAATAAAACAACACAACAGGTTTTGCCAAAACCTCTAATGAAATTATTAAACGACATAGATATTTTAAAACAAAAAATTGATACCTTAAAGCCTCTTAATAAAACACAATTGCACAAACTCAACGATTATTTTTTTACAGATTATACCTATGAAAGTAATAAAATAGAAGGCAATACCCTTACCTTACAGGAAACAGCTATGGTAATTAAAGAAGGTGTTACCATTGGTGGTAAGAGTGTTAGAGAGCATCTAGAAGCTATCAATCATAAAGAGGCAATCGATTTTGTGAATGACTTAGCAAACAATCATATTACTTTAAACGAAAGAAGTATTAAAGAGTTGCACTACTTAGTTTTAAAAGGGATTTTAAATAATGATGCTGGCAAATACAGAAACACCGATGTGCGAATTACAGGAAGTAAGCATGAACCGCCTGTGTTTTTTGATGTGCCATTAAAAATGGAAAATCTAATAAACTACTACAACAGAAACGAATCTCAATTACACCCAGTTGTGTTAGCTGCAGATATGCATCAAATTTTAGTAGGTATTCACCCTTTTATTGATGGTAATGGTAGAGCCTCTCGCTTATTAATGAATATGATTTTATTAAAAAACGGGTATTATATTGCTAATATTAAAGGAAGCTTGGCTAGCCGCTTAAAATACTACGAAGCATTAGAAAAAGCTCATGTAAAAGGGCAATTATCTGATTTTAGATTATTGGTAGCCAAAGCTGTAAAACACTCGCTTACAGAGTTTTATAATTTGGTCAAAACAAAGTAAAAATATGGTTGTTTATCACTTGATTTACAACCATATTTTTATAAATTTGCTCACCTTTTAAAAAAACGAAAGACAATGAAAATATTAGTTCCAATTAGTAATGTTCCAGACACAACTACTAAAATAGCTTTTACTAACGGCGATAAAGAATTTAACGCTGCTGGTGTGCAATTTATCATTAACCCTTACGATGAGTGGTATGCTCTTGTTCGTGCGTTAGAATTAAAAGAAGCTGGTAAAGCAGAAAAAGTAACTTTAATACACGTTGGTTTAGCTGATAGCGATGCAACGATTCGTAAAGGATTTGCTTTAGGTGCTGATGACGGTGTTCGTATTGATGCTGAAGGGCCTGACGCATATTTTGTAGCTGAGCAAATTGCAAACTATGCAAAAGCTAACGGTTATGATTTAATTATGACTGGTAAAGAAACGATTAGCTTTAACGGTTCATCTGTTGGCGGAATGATTGCTGGATTTATGGATTTACCTTTAATTTCATTAGCTACTAAGTTTGATTTAGAAGGAAACAAAGCAACTGTTGAACACGATGTAGATGGTGGAACTCAAGTGGTTGAATGTGAATTGCCATTAGTAGTTTCTTGTGCTAAAGGAATGGCAGAGCAACGTATTCCAAACATGAAAGGTATCATGGGAGCTCGTACAAAACCTTTAACAGTTGTTGCAGCTTCGGGTTCTGATAAATTAACGAATGTAAAATCATATACATTATCTGCAGGAAGAACAACTTGCAAAATGATTGATGAAAATAACATGGATGAGTTAGTAAACTTATTACATACAGAAGCAAAAGTTATTTAAGATTTTAGAAATGAGATTTTAGATTTTGTCAGTTCGAGCGAAGTCGAGAACAAATCTAAAATCAAAAAATATTTAAAAAATAGAAATTATGTCAGTATTAGTATATACAGAAATCAATAAAGGAAAAGTAAAAAAAGCATCTTTAGAAGTGGTAAACTACGCAGCTAAAATTGCTGAATTAACTGGTTCTAGCGTTACAGCTATAGCTATTAATGCAGATACTGCTCAAATAGAAGATATTGGAAAAGCAGGTGCTAAAAAAATATTATCTGTTAAAAATGATGCTTTAGCATCTTTAGACAGTATGTTAATTTCTTCGGCGGTTGAACAAGCTGCTAAAGCAGAAGGTGCAAAAATTATCATCTTCTCTTTTGACATTACAGGTAAAGCAGCTGCTCCTCGTTTAGCAGCTCGTTTAAAGGCTGGTTTTGTTGCAGGTGCTGTTGATTTTCCAACGGTAAATGGTGCTAGTTTAGAAGTTAAGAAAAATGTTTTCTCAGGAAAAGCAACAGCTGTTTATTCTATCAATAGTGATATTAAAATCATTTCATTATTACCAAATTCTTTCCCAGTTAAATTAGGAGATAATTCGGCAACAGTAACTGATTTTACAGTTGAATTACCTGCTTCTAAAATTGTGGTGAAAGAGAAAAAATCAACAGATGTTGGTGGGATGATTCCATTACCAGAAGCTGAATTAGTAGTATCTGCTGGCCGTGGAATGAAAGGCCCTGAGAACTGGGGAATGATTGAAGAATTAGCAAAAGAATTAAAAGCAACGACTGCTTGTTCTCGTCCAGTGGCTGATATGCACTGGAGACCACATCATGAGCATGTTGGACAAACAGGTGTTGCTATTCGTCCTAACTTATATTTCGCAATTGGTATTTCAGGAGCTATCCAGCATTTAGCGGGTGTTAACGGAAGTAAAACAATTGTAGTTATTAATAGCGACAAAGAGGCGCCTTTCTTTAAATCAGCTGATTATGGTGTAGTTGGTGATGCCTTTACAATTGTTCCGAAGTTGATAGAAGCAGTAAAAAAATTCAAAGCAAATCAAAACTAAATTCAACCATTTTTTGTATATTAGATTTTCGTAAAAATGGGAATGAAGAAAGTTAGATTAGAAATTGTTGGTTTATCATACAGCCAAACACAAAGTGGCGCTTATGCCCTTGTTTTAGGCGAAAGTACAGGTAGCCGTCGTTTACCAATTATTATTGGAGGTTTTGAAGCTCAAGCTATTGCTATTGAGTTAGAAAAAATGACTCCTACTCGCCCATTAACACACGATTTATTTAAAGCTTTTTCTGAAACATTCTCAATTGAAGTTACAGAGATTTTAATTTACAATTTAGTAGAAGGTATTTTTTATGCAAAATTAGTTTGCACAGATGGCACTCGTGAAGTAGAAATTGATGCTCGTACAAGTGATGCCATTGCATTAGCAGTGCGTTTTAATTGCCCGATTTATACTTACGAATTTATTTTAAAATCTGCAGGTATTGTATTAGATGATGAGACCTTACCATCTAACGAAAATACAATAGCAGCTGCACCAACAGAAGAAACTGTTTCATCAAATCCTGAAGGCGAATACCAATCTAAGTCAACAGAGGAATTAAAAAACTTATTGCAAACTGCTTTAGATGATGAGCAATACGAACTAGCCTCAAAAATCCGCGATGAAATAAATAACAGAAAACAATCTTAATATCAAAACCCTCAGCTCGCTGAGGGTTTTTTGTTTAAAGGAATTTTTGTAGATTTATTAAAGAACTAAAAATTAAAATTCAATCAAATTATTACATCAAATATTAAACTACTGCATTGCTGTCATCTGGCTGGCAAATGGGTTGTTTTGCAAAGTCTTAAATTTAGTGCCCAGACATCAACAAATTGTAGCGAATATTTTAGTCAATAGCTACTCACGAGCATTAACTATTTTAATTGGTTTTTCAGAAATCATTATGGCTGTTTGGATTATAAGTCGATTTAAAAGCAAATTAAATGCCATTGCTCAAATCATCGTTATAGTCACAATGAATACCTTGGAGTTTATATTAGTTCCCGATTTATTATTGTGGGGAAAATTTAATTCCCTATTCGCCTTGTTACTAATTGTCATTATCTACGTCAACGAATTTCATTTAAATAAAAAACACATCAACTAAGCGCATGTTATCATTTTTCAAAAATCATCCTTTTGCTGTGGAAGCTTTTTTTGAAAGTTCGCTAGTATTAACTTTTGCTTTTCCTAAAGAACAATTACAACATTTAATTCCTGAATGTTTACAATTAGATACCTTTCAAGACAAATGGGCTTTTGTAGCAGTAGCTATGGTGCAAACAAAAGATTTACGCCCCAAAGGTTTTCCGAAATTTATGGGCAATGATTTCTTTTTGATTGGCTACAGAGTGTTTGTTCGTTACACCACTAATTCAGGAAAAAATTTACGAGGTTTATATATTTTAAAATCTGAAACTAATAAAAAGAAAATGGAATTTATGGGAAATACATTTACCCATTATAATTACACCACAACTGATATACAACAACTAGAAGAAATCGACAGCAAACAAATTTGTTCTGATCATTCAAAATTTAAAGTAACTATTAGTAAAGATAAAGATAACATCCCTTTACCTCTGCAATCACCGTTTGTTGATTGGAAAGAAGCGCGACGATTTGCAGGTCCGTTACCCTTTACGTTTACATACAATAAAACAACTAAAGAAGTTTTAATTATTGAGGGTGTGAGAGAAAACTGGACACCTACACCCGTAAAATTATTAGATTATCATTTCAATTTTTTGAACGAACTACAACTTGAAAACGCCCTTTTAGCAAATGCATTTATTATTAAAAACATTCCATACTATTGGAAAAAAGGAAAAATAGACCAATGGAAATAAAGAGAAGAAAATTTCAAGGCGTATTAAATATTTTAAGCTTCAACAGGCATTTTTATGTAATCGGGCTGTCTGTCTTAGCTTTTATTATTGTAAGTCACCTAATATTTAAATGGAACGAAATTTTATTTTGGACGATTATTGCTTCTTTCATTTATGGTTTTACCATGCCATTAATTGTATCAGCTTACGTGTATGACTTTTCAGGCTATTATCATTTCAAATGGCTAAAAAAATATTTCACAAATTCAAATGACCCTCTGCAAATACTAAATATTAACGCAGGATTTGATGAAACCAGTTTTAGCATTCAACATCATTTTCCAAATGCTACTATCAATGTTTTTGATTTTTACAATCCGAAACAACATACCGAACCTGCTATTGTGAGAGCAAGAAAGGTGAGTATGGTATTCCCAAACACACAAGTAATCAAAACAAATCACATTCCTTTGCCAAACAAATCGATTGACGTGATTTTTTTACTATCAGCCGCACACGAAATAAGAAACGCAGAAGAAATGATACAATTTTTAAAAGAATGTCATCGCCTATGCAAATCAACTGGCCAAGTAATAATGGTGGAGCATCTGCGCGACTTTCCAAATTTCTTAGCATTTTCTATTGGCTTCACTCATTTTTTCTCAAAAGCAGTTTGGGAAAAATCATTTTTAAATGCGGGATTTACTTCTTTCGAAGAAACAAAGTTCACTCCGTTTATGTCTATATTCAAAAGTTGTCCTTAATTTTATGCTATGCACTTTCATTTAAAAATTATCGGCTTACTCTTAATTACATTAGCATTAGTTCATGCTGTTTTTCCTAAGTATTTTAATTGGGAAAAAGAATTGAAATCCATGAGTTTAATCAATCGTCAAATGATGACGGTTCACACCTTCTTTATAGCCTTAACGTTATTTTTAATGGGCTTACTATGTATCACAGCCACCAACGAACTAATTGAAACCTATCTTGGAAAAATAATATGCTTAGGCTTTGGCATATTTTGGGCAGTGCGTTTAGTAATCCAGTTTTTCGGTTACTCTCCTAGTCTATGGAAAGGTAAAACATTTGAAACCATCGTTCATGTTTTGTTTACGCTGTTGTGGCTGTACTTAAGTGTTGTGTTTTTTAAACTACATTTTGATGACATGTTATAATAACATCAGGTTTATATAAGTATTGTTAAATACCTAAAAAGAGTATAAAACGAATACTACCCTCTCTTCAACAAAATTCTAAAGGCAGTACCTTTATTTTCCTCGCTGTGTAGTACAAATATTTTACCGTTATGATAATTTTCGATAATACGTTTACATAAAGATAAGCCTAAGCCCCAACCACGTTTTTTAGTAGTGTAACCTGGTTTAAAAACAGATTTGTGTTTTGATTTTGGAATCCCTTTTCCTGTATCTGCTAAATCAATTGCCACACCTTCTGGTATATCAATAATGGTTACTTTAAATTCGCCTTTGCCATCCATCGCATCCACGGCATTTTTACAAAGGTTTTCAATCACCCATTCAAATAATGGTACAGACAGCTGCGCATGAATTTCGGTGTCAGGTATTTCTAAAACATAGTTTACATTTTTGGATGTACGCTGTTTTAAATAATCCATTGCATTTTTAACCACTAAGCAAACATCTTCATCTTGCAAAGTTGGTTGTGAACCAATTTTAGAGAAACGCTCTGTAATCATATTTAAACGCATTACATCGCGATTCATTTCATTCACAATACTCTCATCAGTTCCGTTTGCTCTCAAGTAATCTGTCCATGCCATTAAGGACGACAGAGGCGTTCCTAATTGATGGGCCGTTTCTTTACTCATACCAACCCATACTTGATCTTGCTCTGCCTTACGAGAAATACTAAATAAAATATAAGCGATTAATAAAAAAACACCAATCACACCAAACTGCACATAAGGATAATATTGTAATTGCGTAAGCAATGGTGATTGCTCGTAGAAAATATAATTTTTAAATCCTTCTCCTAAGTCAACAGGAATAGGAGTGTTTTGCAATTCCATTTCTTTAATGGTATTACTTAATTTTTCGGGTGTACTAATTTTTAAAGTATCAATATTACCAACAGCCAATACATTTGTTTTGGTTGAATCCGTATAAATAACAGGCACTGCCGCACTATTAATCGCTACATCCGAAATAAAAGATTTTATTAAACTATCAAACACTACTTTAATATCCGAAAACAAGCGACTGTCTTTGTGATATAAATAATTTTTCTTACCTCTATAAACATCAATCACCACAGGCTCATACATGGCTTTCATTTTTTGAAGCTCTATTTTCAAAGCATCACTATTGTGTTCGATGACTGAATCTAAATTTCTACTTGCTGTAATGTTATCATTGTCATCCGTTAAAATAACTGGAACAGTGGTATTGTCTTGCAATACTTTCAATACAAATTCAGAAACCGTAAACACATCTGAACTTAATTGCTTAGTGGCTAAAGCGTAAAGCTCTGCTTTTTTACGTTCTTCGGTTTGTAGCTTTTGAAATAAGTCATTAGTGAATTTCACCAATCCTGCTTTTTTTTGAACGGCTTCTGCCCACAATCTTACTTTTTTCTCCTCATCACTTTTGATACTGTTGACTAATTTATTAGTATACCACAAGGATGTAAACACAATGACGATGGCCACTATAAATAAAGCCCATTTCCATTGTTGTTTTCGAGAGTAGATATTCATTGATACTAAAGTATAAATTATATAACGCTATTGCAAGTGAGATATTGTTTTAAATAATTCACCACAGAGGCACTGAGAAACAGAGGCGTAAAAATACATAAGAATAACTGTTCTCGACTTCGCTCGAACTGACATTCTTATAGAAACAAAAAGCACAAAGTAATTAAACTCTGTGCTCTCTGTGTCTCAGTGGTGAGAAATATTAGCTAATTATATCAAAACCTGTATAAGGCACTAATACTTTAGGGATTTTAATACCAGCTTCTGTTTGATTATTCTCTAATAAAGAAGCCACAATACGAGGCAATGCTAAGGCACTACCATTTAAACTGTGAGCGAATTGAGTTTTTCCATTCGCATCTTTGTAACGGCATTTTAAACGGTTTGTTTGAAATGTTTCGAAGTTTGAAACAGAACTTACTTCTAACCAACGACCTTGTGCAGCACTCCACACTTCTAAGTCGTATGTTAACGCCGAACCAAAACTCATATCACCACCACATAATTTTAAGGTACGATATGGTAATTCTAATTCTTGTAAAAGGCTACTTACAAACTCACGCATGTTTTCTAATATCTCGTAAGATTTATCAGGATGCGCAATTTGAACAATCTCTACTTTATCAAATTGGTGTAAACGATTTAAACCACGTACATCTTTTCCGTAGCTTCCTGCTTCTCTTCTAAAACAAGGTGTGTAGCCGCAATTTTTAATTGGCAAATCGCTTTCTTTTAAAATCACATCACGGTACATATTTGTAATAGGCACCTCAGCTGTTGGAATTAAATATAAATCATCCACTTGGCAGTGATACATTTGTCCTTCTTTATCCGGTAATTGTCCAGTACCATAGCCACTATCTGCATTTACTAAAATAGGAGGTTGTACTTCGTTATATCCTTTAGCAGTTGCTTTATCTAAAAAGTAATTAATTAAAGCGCGTTGTAATCTTGCTCCTCTTCCTTTATAAACTGGGAAACCAGCACCTGTTAATTTTACTCCTAATTCAAAATCAATTAAATCATATTTAGTCGTTAATTCCCAATGTGGAGTTGCACCTGCATATAATGTTGGTATTGTTCCATGTTCGTTAACTACTTCGTTATCTTCAGGAGTTTTTCCAACTGGCACTGTTACATTAGGCAAGTTAGGAACCGTTACTAGAATTTTATGAATATCTTGTTCGATGTTTTTTAATGTTTCATCAAACTCTTTTTCTTTTCCTTTTAATTCAGCGGTTTTTGCTTTTAATACTTCAGCTTCCTCTTTCTTTCCAGATTTCATTAACTCACCAATTTGCTTGGCTAAACCATTAGCCTCTGCTTTTACATCATCAGCCAAACGTTGAGCTGATTTTCTATTATTATCTAATTCGATAATTGAATTGATAATGCTTTCAGCATCTTTAAAATTTTTAATCGCTAAACGTTTTAATACGTCTTCTTTATTCTCTCTGATGTAACTAAGCTGTAACATAGTATTGATTTTTTGTGTGTGACAAAATTAATAGTTGAAATGGATTTTAACAGTAGATTAAAGAAAGTAATTATCTTTTTTTTAACCACATAGAAACATAGTGTTTTTAAAACTGCAGTATAACATAGAAGCTTTGCTTTTAACATAAATACTATGTGCAAAACGTGTTTTCTATTTTTAACTCATACCTGTATGTTCCTATAACTCTATGTGGTTTATGATAACAAACAAATCGATTATTCACTAAACATAAGAAGCCCATCCGCCAGTTGGCGGAAGGGCTTCAAGTACTTAATAAATTAAGCTTCAATTATCCCTTATGCAGGAACAACCGAAACGTAAGATCTGTCGTCTTTTTTCTTTTTGAAAACAACTTTACCATCTACTAAAGCAAATAAAGTATGGTCTTTTCCCATTCCTACATTTACTCCTGGATTATGTTTTGTACCACGTTGACGAACAATAATGTTCCCAGAGATACAAGCTTGACCACCGAAAATTTTAACGCCTAAACGTTTACTGTGTGATTCACGACCGTTGTTTGTGGAGCCGGCTCCTTTTTTATGTGCCATTGTTTAAAAATTTAATGGTTAATGTTTAATTATTCTTCAGTTTTTTTAGCTGCTTTTTTTGCAGGCGCTTTCTTAGCAGCAGCTTTTTTAGCTGGAGCTTTTTTCTCAGCAACAACCTCAACTTTAGCCACAGGATTTCTTTGGCTTGGAGATAAGTGCATACGTACTGATTTTTCAGCTTTTAATTCGTCTTTTACAGTCTCACCTTTAGTCAAGACACCTTGAATTAAAAGTTGTGTTAAGTGTTGACGGTGGTTATTCCATTTTTGGTAACCTTTACGACGTAATTTCTTAAATACGATAACTTTATCGCCTTTTAAGTGTTCAATTACTGTGGCAGCAACTTTTGCGCCATCAACAGTTGGTGCACCAACAGTGATTTTTCCGCCGTTATCAATTAAGAAAACTTTGTCAAATTCCACTTTAGCACCTTCGTTAGCATCTAGGCGGTGAACGTAAATTTTGTTTCCACGTTCCACTTTAAATTGTTGCCCTGCTATTTCTACAATTGCATACATGAGTGTTAATTTTTATTGTTAATAATTTTTTTAAGGACGGCAAAGATAGGTGGTTTTTTGTATTTGCCAAAGATTTTGAGCACTATTTTGGCTTAAATGCCCGTTATTTTTAAGTTTTTAGGGCTTTTAACAAATTTACAATTAATAAATTACTGAAAATCAACTATTTATCAATTTCAGTATTTTTAGCCTTTCCTGAAGAATTAATCATCCAAATGCCTCCAATAATGACGATTACCGCTAATAATTGTATCAAATTAATCACTTCTCCATCAAACAAACCCCAACCAATTGCTACAATCGGAATTAAGTAAGTGCAACTTGCCGCAAACACAGTTCCCGACAATTTAATTAAGGTATTATAAACCACCACCGAAAGCGCCGACCCTACAATAGCCAAAATACTCACAAAACCCAAAGACCTCATTCCTTCGGGATGTTGCGTAGCATGTGCTACAACATCTGTAAAACCAAATAAATAAATAGCTGCCACTGGTCCAATTAAACTAAACGACCAAACGGTTGCTGTTAATGAATTAACATGACCCAAATAAGCTTTAATGCCATTTACACTAATCGCATAACATAAAGTAGCCGCTGCTACTAATAAGCTATACATGATGTTTTTAGTTTGATCACTCTCTTTACTATCTCCCAAAGCCACTAAAGCAATAGCGCCTACAAAACCAATTAATACCCCTATAATTTGATTTTTTGTAATCTTATGGTTAAAGGCTATCATCCCTATAATAATAGTAAACATGGGTGTTAAGGCATTTAACATACCTGTTAAACTGCTGCTAATTTGAGTTTCGGCTTTGGTAAATAAAAAGGCAGGAATTAGGTTCCCAAAAACACCCATTAACAACAATCCTAGTAAATTCTTTTTTAAATCAATTTTATAATGTCTAATTAAAAATGGCAACATAAACGCTGACGCAATGGTTATTCGCAAACCAGCTACCTCATCGCTCGTAAAAGCTCGCAAGCCTTGTTTCATCAACATAAACGAGCTACCCCAAACTAATGAAAGCACAATTAATATAATCCAAGAGATAGCTTTGTTATTCATAAGTATAGCCTTAGCTCAATGCCATGGCATCTAATTTCATTTGTTTAATCATGCTTACCAAACCATTAGCACGCGTTGGAGATAAATGCTCTGTTAATCCAATTTTATTAATAAAATCCAAATTAGCATTCACAATATCCTGAGGTTTTTGATGAGATAAAACTCTTACCATTAAAGCCACCATTCCTTTGGTAATAATGGCATCGCTATCAGCCGTGTAAATTATTACTCCATCCTTTTTTTCGGAATGAAGCCATACTTTACTTTGACAGCCTTTAATAATTCTATCTTCTGTTTTTAAACTTTCTTCGATTTTAGGTAATGATTTTCCTAACTCTATTAAGTGTTCATACTTGCCTTCCCAATCATCACCAAACAGTTCAAATTCATCAATAATTTCGTTTTCTATTTCAGCAATTGTCATATGCAGATATTTATTGTTTTTACAGGCCATAACTCGTGCCGCGTTACGCGGTATGGTATAGTCATGTTATCTTCGCTCGTGTTTGCACTGATAGCAACATGACTATTTCATGGCGGCAAAAGTACAATCAATTTCGATAAAAACAGGTTTCTAATACAGTTTTATCTTTCACATTGTCAAGAAATTAGACTGAAAGAGCAATTATTTTATAGGTTTAAACACTATTATCTATTTAAGGTTAATAACTTTGCCCCCTAATTATTGCATATTTACTCATAAATTAGTTGCTTAGTCGCTTGATTTCAGCGCAATAGATTACATCATTGAGCTAAATACAATATAATACAAGTATGAAGATTGGATTAGATATTATGGGGGGAGATTATGCCCCTGCAAACTGCATAGATGGTGCTATTTTAGCTTTAGACTCATTACCGTCTGATGTGAAAATGGTATTAATTGGCGATAGCGAAAAAGCTAAAAGTCATTTAAAAGCTAAAGGTGTAGCCGAAGATAAATTTGAATTTGTTCACGCTACTGATGTGATTGAAATGGGCGAACACCCAACAAAAGCATTAGCGCAAAAACCACAAAGCAGTATTGCCGTTGGTTTTAAATTATTAAAAGAAAACGATATTCAATGTTTTGCAAGTGCTGGTAATACAGGCGCTATGTTAGTAGGATCAATGTTTTCTGTAAAAGCAGTGCCAGGCGTTATTCGCCCATGTATTACTTCTATTTTACCAAAAGAAAACGGAGGATTTGGAATTGTGTTAGACGTTGGTACTAATGCCGATTGCAAGCCAGATGTATTATATCAATTTGCTATTTTAGGGTCTGTATTTGCTAAAGAAGTGTATAAAATTAATAATCCAAAAGTTGGTTTATTAAACATTGGCGAAGAGCCAGAAAAAGGAAACTTAGTGGCTCAAGCTGCACACGCATTAATGAAGGACAGTAAAGACTTTAATTTTGTGGGAAATGTGGAAGGATTAGAAGTTTTTGAAGACAAAGCAGATGTGATTGTTTGCGAAGGTTTTACTGGAAACGTTTTACTGAAAACAGCAGAAGCATTTTATTCTTTAATCAAAAAACGCAATCGCAGTGATGAATTTTTTGACAAATTTAATTACGAATTATATGGAGGTACTCCTATTTTAGGAATCAACTCTAATGTTATGATTGCTCATGGTAAGTCAACACCACTAGCTTTTAAAAATATGATGGTGTTAAGTAAAGACATCGTTGACGCAAACTTAAACGAAAAAATTAAAACTGTATTTCAATAATGAAAAGAGCAGCAATTACTGCCGTTGGTGGCTACGTTCCTGATTTTGTAATGACTAATGATGAGTTAGCGAAATTTGTAGACACTAACGACGAATGGATTACATCAAGAACAGGAATTAAAGAAAGACGTGTTTTAAATATCCCAGGCAAAGCCACATCAGATATGATGGTGTTTGCTATTGAAGAATTATTAAAAAAACGTGGCATCACAGCCTTAGATATCGATTTATTAATTGTTGGTACTATCACGGGTGATTATATTTTCCCTAGTACATCAAATGTTATTTGCGATAAAATTGGTGCAAAAAATGCTTGGGGTTACGATTTATCTGCTGCTTGCTCAGGCTTTATTTATGCATTAGCAACAGGTACACAATTTATCGAAACTGGTCGTTACAAAAAAGTAGTGGTAGTTGGTGTAGATAAAATGAGTGCTATTTTAAATTACGAAGATCGCGCAACCTGTGTGATTTTTGGTGATGGTGGTGGTGCAGTGTTATTAGAACCATCTGAGGACGATTGCGGTGTTCAAGATTTTATTTTAAAAGCAGATGGCGCTGGCCGTAATTATTTATATCAAGTAGCTGGTGGTTCATTTATGCCTCCTTCAAAAGAAAGCGTTGAGAAAAAATTACACTACGTTCATCAAGAAGGCCAAACGGTATTTAAACATGCTGTAGTAAACATGGCAGAAGTGAGCGCAGAGATCATGGCAAAAAATAATTTAACATCAGATGATGTCACTTACTTATTGCCGCATCAAGCTAACAAACGTATTTGTGAGGCAACAGCTAATCGCATGGGATTAAGTCCTGATAAAATGTTAATGAATATTGAACGCTACGGAAACACAACGGCTGGTACTATCCCCTTATTATTATGGGATTACGAAAAGTTATTTAAAAAAGGCGATAATTTAATTTTATCAGCTTTTGGCGGCGGCTTTACTTGGGGCTCTATTTGGATTAAATGGGCTTATGATGGAAGTAAAGTAGGAAAATAAGAGAGTAGGAACACTGATAAAGCCGATTATACGGATTTCTAAGATTTTTAAATGTCAATTCAATGAATTGACATTTTTCATTTAATGTTCTATCTGTGAAAATCAGTCTAATCCGCCACGCCTTGGCGTGATCCGCGTTCCCATTCTCTGCCACTAAACTGACATTTTTTATTTCATACCAGTCAAAAACGGTAATATTGTCGCCTTAATGCTAAAAAATGGCTATTGGCATGTTTTTGGACAATTAGCCTCCGTAAAAATTTAAATTATTAAAATCACATAATTATGGCAAAATCAAGTACAAGCGTAAATGTAAAGCCCTTAGCTGATAGAGTATTAGTTGAAGCGGCTCCAGCAGAAACAAAAACAGCTGGTGGATTAATTATCCCTGACACAGCAAAAGAAAAACCAATGAAAGGTAAAGTATTAGCTGTAGGAAACGGTAAAGTAGATGAACCAATGACTGTAAAAGTTGGCGATACTGTTTTATACGGAAAATACGCAGGAACTGAAATCCAAGTAGACGGAAAAGATTTATTAATTATGCGCGAAAGCGATATCTACGCAATTATTTAGTTCAAAATTCAAAGTATAAAGTTCAAAGATTAAAAAAACAACGATTCAAAAACCTTGAATCTTAAATATTAAACCTTAAACCAACAAACAATGGCAAAAGACATCACATTTAACATTGAAGCTCGCGACGCTTTAAAGCGCGGAGTTGATGCATTAGCAAATGCAGTAAAAGTAACTTTAGGTCCTAAAGGACGTAACGTGATTATCGACAAAAAATTTGGCTCACCTGCAATCACTAAAGATGGTGTGACAGTAGCTAAAGAAATCGAATTATCAAACCCAGTGGAAAACATGGGTGCGCAATTATTAAAAGAGGTTGCTTCTAAAACAGCTGATGCAGCTGGTGACGGAACAACAACTGCTACAGTTTTAGCTCAAGCTATTGTAACTGCTGGTTTAAAAAACGTTGCTGCTGGTGCTAATCCAATGGATTTGAAACGCGGTATCGACAAAGCGGTTGAAGCAGTAGTTGCTAACTTAAAAGTACAATCTCAAAATGTTGGTAACGACAATAAAAAAATTGAACAAGTTGCAACGATTTCTGCAAACAACGATACCGTTATTGGAAAGTTAATTGCTGAAGCAATGGCTAAAGTTAAAAAAGAAGGTGTTATTACTGTTGAAGAAGCAAAAGGTACTGATACTACTGTTGAGATAGTTGAAGGTATGGAGTTTGACAGAGGTTATATCTCTCCTTACTTTATTACTGACGTAGATAAAATGGAAGCTGTTTTAGACAATCCATTAATTTTAATTTACGAGAAGAAAATTTCTGCAATGAAAGAATTATTACCTGTATTAGAAAAAGCAGTTCAAACAGGTAAACCAATTTTAATTATTGCTGAAGATGTTGACGGTGAAGCTTTACAAACATTAGTTGTAAACCGTTTACGTTCTAACTTAAAAATCTGTGCTGTGAAAGCTCCAGGATTTGGCGATAGAAGAAAAGCAATGTTAGAAGATTTAGCAATCTTAACTGGTGGTATTTTTATTGCTGAAGACAGAGGTTTCTTATTAGAAAACGCTGACTTAACTTTCTTAGGAAAAGCAGAAAAAGTAACAGTTGATAAAGACAATACAACAATCGTTGGTGGTGCTGGTAAAAAAGCTGATATCACTGCTCGTGTTAATCAAATTAAAGCTCAAATCGAATCTACAACTTCTGATTACGATAAAGAAAAATTACAAGAGCGTTTAGCTAAATTAGCTGGTGGTGTTGCCGTACTTTATGTTGGTGCAGCTACTGAGGTTGAAATGAAAGAGAAAAAAGACCGTGTAGACGATGCTTTAGCAGCTACTCGTGCAGCAGTTGAAGAAGGTATTGTACCGGGTGGTGGTGTTGCTTACATTCGTGCAATCGCCTCTTTAGATAAATTAAAAGGTGTAAACGAAGATGAGAACACTGGTATTCAAATTGTACGTCGTGCAATTGAAGAACCTTTACGTCAAATTTGCGCTAACTGCGGAATCGAAGGTTCTATTGTTGTACAAAAAGTAAAAGAAGGTAAAGATGATTATGGTTTCAATGCTCGTACTGAGAAATACGAAAACTTATTAAAAGCAGGTGTTATTGACCCAGCTAAAGTAAGCCGTGTTGCTTTAGAAAACGCAGCATCTGTAGCAGCTATGTTGTTAACTACTGACTGTGTATTAGCAGAGAAAAAAGAAGACGCTCCAGCAATGCCAATGGGTAACCCAGGTATGGGCGGAATGGGTGGAATGATGTAATCATCAACTCAGAATATATAACAAAAACGCCTCACAGAAATGTGGGGCGTTTTTCATTAATTATAATTTCAAAAATATAGTTAACTACTCTGCCCAAAAAGACAAAAATCTAACTTGAATTTACTAAATTCGTGTATGAAATATTATATATATAATGCTTTTATTATTCTCTTTCTGTTTTCTTGCAAGAAAGATGTTGATTATAAAATTTATTATAAAGTAGAGATTCAACCTTCGGATTATTCCAAACCTTATGAAGCAAAGATTGACTACACAAATTCGAAGAGTGAGCACATCTATGAAAATATATCAGTTTCAGAATGGAATGCATCTAGTTATGGACGAAGTGATGGTCATGCTTTTATAAGAGTTCAAGGTATTCAAAATGTTGGGTTAATAAATATAACTGCAACAATCAACGATAAAAAACACTTCAAAACTTGCAATGAATTAAATTGTGGTGTAGAAATAAGTGAAGCTCTAAACTAATAAATTGTTTTATTTTCCCCTTTTCAGCCCTTGTTGGTGTTATCACCAACAAATAAAATTATACAACATATACTGTTGGTGAAAACACGCAAGCTCCGATCTGCTGCTTCCGATAGCTATCGGAATGTAATACTGCGGTTCGTATTACACCTGTCAGGTTTTAAAAAACTGACAGGTGCTTTTGTTTACAAACGTTATAAACTATTTAACAAATACGGTTAACAACTCTAAAACGAATTGCACAAAAGTTGAAAAGTAATCCTGTTAAAAAATGTTGAGGTAGCAATTGTATAACATTAGAAAAGAATTAATGCCGTAAATTTGTATCAGTAACCACCACCCGACATTTTAGCATGAGCAACAAATGGGATACGGGATAGATGTCCGATTTAAATCAAAGAGCCGCTTATCGTAAGTGGCTTTTTGGTTTTTTAAATTGTCTATCTTTGTGCTTTTTAGCCAGCATGCGTTTTCAACCCATTCAACAATTACAAACCGTTTTAAAACAGGAGTATTTTGAGCCTACTATTACTTGGGCTTTTAGAGTTGTATTGGCATTAAACGTTCCCTTAATTGTTGTGCCATTGTATCAAGGGCATTTTTCTTATGAAGTTGTGTGGATGGCTTTTGGTGCTTATATGTTAGCGTTGATTGATTATCGCGGATTACATTATAAAAAAATAGTCATTCAATCGCTAGAGGCCATACTAATGACCTTAGCTGCTATTGTTGGTATGAATACGGCTAATTCTTGGCAAGTGTCGGTAGTGGCCATGTTTGTTGTGGGGATGTTTGCTGCTTTAATTCGTAATTGGAGCGATTATGGCGCAAGCATTGGCGTAGCGGTTGGTTTTTTCTTTTTGTTTGGATTATCAAATCCTGTTTCTTTTTCCGAATCTGTAAATTATGGAATGTATATTTTTGCAGGGGCTGCTTGGTCGGTTGTTATTACCATCCTTGCTTTTCCGTTTCGTCCTTCAAATCCTATTAGGCGTTCGGTAGCAAAAATTTGGAAAACAAACACCGAACTTTTAGATATTTTAATTCAAAAACATGCATCAGATACTATAATTGATAATATAGATGTTACTGAAAAAGAAACAGCTATTAGAGATGCCGTTAATCATTCTATTAATTTATTTGCACGAAGAGATAACAAAACATCAAGTTTAAAAACACAACATTATGACATGATGATGGAGATTCGTAAAACGTCATCATTATTTGGAGCAACATTAAATACAATGCATGAAGAATTGGAAATACTGGATCATCCTGATTTTCAAAAAATAAGAAACACCGTTCTCTATAAAACTTTATCCGCCTTTGCTCAAGCAAGTGCTCGTTTATCAATTGTCATTTTTACATTCCGTCCAGAGGATTTGAGTCTTACTAAAATACGATTGAAGCGTTGCGAAATTGCTATTCAATTATTTGAAGAAGCAAGTAAAGAATTAACCTTAACGCATAAAGAGAAATTAGCTATACAACATTTTATTAATACGCTTCATAAATCGTATGGCTATTTACAACAAACAGTTTTACAAATTGAGCAAAAATTAAATTTAAAGAAGAGTGATTATTTAGAGAATTATAAACTCACATTTAATAACTTTTTAGTTGGATTAAAACCTCGCGCTATTATGGAACTAATTCGCGAAGCTTTCAACGTCAATTCACAACACTTTGTTTATGCCTTGCGTGTGGCGTTGGGGTTATCTATTGGTGTATTTGTATATAAATTTTTTAAAATAGATCATGGTCATTGGATTTCGTTAACCATGCTTATTGTGATACAACCCTATTTTGGCGCTACCCGAAAAAAAGGAATAGAAAGAATTGTTGGAACTATTGCGGGTATTGTTTTAGGAGGAGCCATTATGTTATTACCATTGCCGCATGATGTGTTTGTTGGGCTATTAATTATCGTGTCTTTTTTTGTAGCATATTTTTTACGAAACAACTATAAGGTGGGTGTTTTTTTTGTAACCATTATGATGGTTATTTTGATGCAGATTTCGCAACAAGCCTCATGGGAATTAATTGGTTGGAGAGTTTTATCTACCTTAATAGGTGCTTTATTCGCAGTGGTTGCCAGTTATGTGTTTTGGCCCGTGTGGGAAAAAAAGCGTTTTCCACCATTAATGGAATATGCGTTATTGCAAAACAAAAATTATTTGCAACGTGTGCTTCAATACTATAATAACGAAAATACATTAGGTGAATCGTGGAACAAATTTCGTAGAATAGCTGAAGCATCCAACAACGATGTGTTTGCTTCCGTGCAGCGTATGGTGCAAGAGCCTGAACATATTCAAAGCAATGTTGATTTGAGTTTTGCAATGGCGGGTGTCACTATTCGTTTATCACGCGAAATAACATCGATAGCTTTAACTATTAACGAAAAAGAACGCCCTGCAGTAATTCCACAACTCTCAGATTATTTTTTAGAAGTCGAAAAAATAATGAATTGGGTATCATCACGCTTAGCGCAACCACATATAAACGAAGCCTTACCCGATTTTAGTAAAGTAAAAGAAAGTATAAATTCTGATGTGTTTTTGGTTAGCGAACAAACTCGTTTTGTAAAAGCAGAACTCGAAAAAATAATTTTTGAATTAGAAACCCTTTGTATTCTTTTCAAAGAAAAGAAATATAGCAGATAGAAATTAATCCTCTTTTCCCGCTAATACAACAACGATTTCACCTTTCACCGTCTTAGCTTTAAAGTGTGCTATAAGTTCATCAACAGTGCCGCGTGCATTTTCTTCAAACATCTTTGATAATTCTCTAGATACAGATACTTGTCTGTCACCACTTAAATATTCTTTAAACTCTTCTAGTAATTTCACTAATCTAAAAGGTGATTCGTAAAATATCATCGTGCGTGTTTCTTCTTTTAAAGACAATAGTTTTGTATGTCTTCCTTTTTTTTGCGGTAAGAAACCGTAAAACACAAAACTATCACAAGGCAAGCCGCTATTAACCAAAGCAGGAACAAAGGCTGTAGCACCAGGTAATGTTTCAACAGCTACACCATGCTTAATACATTCGCGTACTAATAAAAAACCAGGATCGGAAATAGCAGGCGTACCAGCATCCGAAACTAATGCCACCGATTTATTAGATTCAATCATTTCTACAATTTGCTCCACAGTAGCATGCTCATTGTGCGCATGATAAGAACGTAAAGGTTTTTCAATTTTAAAATGACGTAATAAATGAATGGTATTACGCGTGTCTTCTGCTAAAATTAAATCCACAGAGTTTAAAACCTTAATGGCTCTAAAGGTCATATCTTCTAAATTACCTATTGGCGTTGGTACTATGTAAAGTTTTGGTGTCATTTATATATCAAATATAATTTTTATTTCTTAAACCATAAAAGACATAAAAGTTCATGTAAGTTTTATAACTCTTTTGTGTTCTTTTATGACTTATATGGTTCAATTTATTTACTCAAATCCATTTTCTCATCATCTGGTTGATAAGGTAAGTATGAAAAAATAAACTGAAACATTTCTTCGGTCGTTTGCATACTTCTCACACCTTCGCCTTGCGTCACTACTTTTGGTGGGTGATTTGGATTAAAGGGATTTTTATCGGTGTTATCAAAGGTGGCATACGCATGAATCACTGTTCCAGCTTTAATAATAATTGGATGCTCATAGGTATAGTAATATTGCCACCTAAAATCCCATTTCTTAATTTTAATTAAAGGAATGGTATCTCCATTTTGCTGAACCGCAAATGCCCAAAACGACTTTCCTAGTAAATGCAAATGCGGATTTACTGAAAGTAACGAAATATCTCCTGGCAATGAAGCTTGTGTATGAAAAGTTTGAATTTGATTAGGTTGTAAAATTAATTCGGGTTCAATTTTCGAAATTCCAAAAGTTCCTAATTGTGTTTCAATAATAGGACGTTTGGGTTTTGGTCCGTAAAACACATTGATATAAGAACTATCTAACACGTCTATATTACTTGGTCCGTAATGAATGTTTTTAAGTAAAACTACCGACGTTTTATTTGTTTTGTAGCCTCCAATGCCATCAGGATAATTAACCGGCATATAACCTGGTAAATAATATACAGTGTTAGGATTTAAAACAGGAAATGTGCCATCATCATTTAAAATATTCATTTGAGAAAACAAATCTTTGTAATCAGAAAACTCATCTAAAGCATGAGTTAAACCACTCACCACATCTTTTTTATTTCCAGTTTCATAACTAATTAAATGCCCATTGATATGATGTGCTAGTTTACGATGATTAGGTACAAACTCAAAATAACGCACAAAAGTATCTTTAGCCAATTGCAAAGGTAGTTTTACAATATAAAAATGATCGGCACCATTGCCTTTAATTGGAACTGGTTTCAAAAATTTAATAACGGTATCGGGTTTACCTAAAAACGAACCAGAATAAAAAACTGGAGGAGACGGTATTTTTGCTTCATCGCCTTTTGGAGCACCGTTTTCTGCCCATACTTTAATGAGTTCTAATTCTTCTTTGGATAATTTACGTTCACCAATAAAATGCGTGTAACTATCGTCTGCTGGCCAAGGCGGCATGTATCCACTTTGTGTCACGAATTTTATTTTGTTGACGTTTTTCTTCACGTCATCATAGGTCATAAATTCTATTGGTCCACTCTCCCCTGATCTATGACATGGGGTACAGTTTTTGTAAATGATGGGGGCGATATCTTCGAAAGTAGGGTTTGATTTAACCGTGATTTTATTTTCTGTCACTTCTTCTTTGCAAGACCAAAATCCGATAACTATAAACAGTATAAATGTCAACTTAAACAAGTTCTCGACTACGCTCGAACTGACAGAACCAGAAACTAATAACTTATAACTTATAACTAATTTCTTACTCCTGAACATACACTCTTTTTACGCGTGAAGAAATACTGGTTAATACTTCGTAAGGAATAGTTTCCATGGCTTTTGATAATTCCATTAATTGTTCGTTCGTTTCAAACACAACTACCTCATCACCTTCTTTGCAATCAATATCAGTCACATCAACCATGCACATATCCATGCAAATATTACCAATGGTTTTACATGCTACTTGATTAATAAAAACAGTTCCATTTCCGTTACCTAGCTTTCTGCTAAAACCATCAGCATAACCTATTGGAATAGTAGCAATGGTTGTTTTTTTACTAGCTACGCCTTTGCGATTGTAACCAACCGTTTCACCAACTTCTAATTGTTTGATTTGGGAAATACGTGTTTTTAATGAACTAATATTTTCTAAGTGATGTTTTTCAATATCATTAAAGCCAACGCCATACATTCCAATTCCTAAACGCACCATATTATAGTGAGCATTTTTCCAACGAGTAATAGCGCCAGAATTACAGATATGTTTTAATGCATGATAACCAATTGATTTTTCAATTTGAGTGGCTAATGTTTCGAATAAAGAAATTTGAGTGGATGTAAAATCATCAAATGCTTTATCATCACTCGCTACTAAATGAGAGAATATACTTTTCACTCTCAGTAAATTTTCAGTATTCAAAAACTCACATAACTCATCTATTTGGTTCGCTTCAAAACCTAAACGTTTCATACCAGTATCTAATTTAATATGCACAGGATAAGGCTCTGAAATAGCTTTTTGTTGCAGGGCTTGCAAAAATTCCTTCGCGACTTTAAACGAATAAATTTCTGGCTCTAAACGATACTCAATCATATCATCATAGGATGATTCTTCGGGACTCATCACCATAATTGGCAAGTGAATGCCTGCTTTTCTCAATTCCACACCTTCATCCGCATAAGCCACGGCCAAATAATCGGCATGATGATGTTGCAATGTAAAAGCGATTTCTGTGCTTCCACTACCATAACCAGTCGCTTTTACCATGCACATCAACAAGGTATCTTTCGTAGTTTGTGAACGGTAAAAATTTAAATTATGTACTAAGCGATTTAAGTTAATTTCTAAAACTGTATCGTGGCTTTTTTGTTGCAATAATTTACTAATGTTCTCAAAACCATAACTGCGAGCGCCTTTTAATAAGATAATGGCATTATGAAATTGTAGTGATGGATTTGTTTTACTTTCTTTGATGAAACTTTCAGTATCATTAAAAAAGTGTGCATCTTTTTCGAACAATTCTTTTTGTGAAGAAATTTCTTTACCAATTCCAATCACGGTATCAATATGAAATTGCGCCATCAATTTAGAAACATGCTCGTACAATTCCCAACTTAACTTACCGCTTTGTTCAATATCCGAAAGTATCACTACTTTTTTTCCGCCTCGATGTTGTTGCTTTTGATGATGCAAGGCGATTTCTAAGGCATTGATATCTGAATTATAAAAGTCGTTGATTAAAACACAATTGTTATTTCCCAATTTTAATTCTAAACGCATAGCCACTGCTTGTAGCAACAACATTCGTTTTTCAATGTCTTGTTGAGGAATATTTAAGTGTAGTAATGTAGCCCAACAGGTAATCGCATTATCTACACTTGCCGAATCGGTAAATGGAATATTAATGCTGATTTGTTCGCCTTTATATTTGGCTATAATAATTGTATGAGTAAATAAATTTTCAATCTCAATAATTTGTAGCGTAGCGTGTTCGCTTTTAGAAATTAAAAAAGTGTATTGATTTAATAACTCTGTATGTTCTTGAGTAAAAGATAAGGCATTTACAATAACTGTTTGGCATTGAGCAAACAGTTGCATTTTTTCTTTTAATTTTTCGGAGATATTTTTAAAACCTTCGTCGTGTGCGGTGCCTAAAGAAGTAAATACGCCAATGGTTGGTTTAATAATTTCTCTTAATAAATCCATCTCGCCCACTTCAGAAATGCCCGCTTCAAAAATCCCTAAAGTATGCTTGCTATTTAGTTGCCATACTGATAAAGGAACCCCAACTTGAGAGTTATAGCTTTTAGGACTTCGTGCAATGTTATAATCTGTCTTTAATAATTGATACAACCACTCTTTCACGATGGTTTTACCATTGCTACCTGTAACTCCAATAACTGGTAAATTAAATTGCTCACGATGATTGGTTGCTAATTGCTGCAACGCTTTTAATGTATCTGAAACAATTAAAAAACAAATATCGTCTTGCAACGCAACACAATTTTCGGGAATATGATGAACGATAAATGTTTTAACTCCTTTTTGACATAATCCAAAAATATATTGGTGCCCATCATTTCTTTCAGACTTTAAAGCCACAAAAACACTATGAGCTGGTTCGGTTAACTGGCGGCTATCAATTAATAAATGCTGAACGGTGTGATTTGATTCTCCAACCAAATTCGCATTGATTATTTTAGAAATATGTTGAGGAGTGTACAAAATAAAAAAGTGGTTTATTTTATACAAAATAAACCACTTTTTAGTGAAATAGCTAATCTATATTATGAATTAACTAATAATTTAAATCCTTTACCGTGAATGTTAACGATTTCTACTTTAGAATCATCTTTTAAGTATTTACGAAGTTTAGCAATATAAACGTCCATACTACGACCGTTAAAGTAATTGTCATCATGCCAAATCGTTTTTAAGGCAAAATTTCTGTCCAATACATCATTTTTATGAACGCATAACAAACGCATTAACTGACTTTCTTTAGTGGTTAATTTTTGCTCTGCTCCATTATGAATTAATACTTGAGTATCTGAATTAAATGTATAGTTTCCAATAGTAAAATTAACGTCTTCCGTATTATGAACACGTTGCTTATTACTTCTACGTAAAACAGCTGTTACACGAGCCAATAACTCGTCCATACTAAAAGGTTTTGTGATATAATCATCAGCCCCAGCATTAAATCCTTCAATAGTATCTTCTTTCATGCTTTTAGCAGTTAAGAAGATAATAGGCACGTTTTTATCAGTTACTCTGATTTCTTTTGCTAAGGTTAAACCATCCTTAACAGGCATCATCACATCTAGTAATAATAAATCGAATTCCTGCTTGCAAAATGCATCAAAGCCTTTTTTTCCGTCGGTTGCTAATTTTGTTTCAAACCCTTTTGCTTCTAAATATTCTTGTAATAATGTCCCTAAATTTGGGTCATCTTCCACTAGTAATATTTGCGTTTTTACATTTTCCATAATTAATTATATCTATTTATGTTTTAATCTGTGTTTTTATAGGGCATTACAATTTTAAAGGTACTGCCTTTTCCTAACTCACTCTCTACATTAATTGTGCCATTGTGCTTTTCTACTACAGCCAGAACGTAACTAAGCCCTAAGCCAAAACCTTTTACATTGTGAACATTACCCGTTGGAACCCTATAAAATTTATCGAAAATTTTACGTTGATTCTCCTTACTAATACCAATTCCGTTATCTTTTACCTTAATTTCTATCCCTTCTAACGTATCTTTAGTGGTAATTAGTATGTTTGGGCTGTCCTTTGTGTATTTTATAGCGTTATCTATCAAATTAAATATAATGTTTGTCAAATGCACTTTATCAGCATTAATTAAACACTTAAGGGCGTCTAATTGTTTAGTAATAGTTCCCTGTCTTTGATCAATTAAAAGTTGGGTATTTTGAATAGCCTGATTAATGATTTCATGAACGTCAATATCACTGCGTTTAAGTTTAAACTCCCCCTTATCCAAAATAGAAGTTTGTAGGATACTTTCCACCAAAATACTTAAACGCTTGTTCTCGTCCCTAATCATCTTTACAAAACGTTGTTGTTTTTCGGGAGTCTTTGTTACAGTGTCGTCATTCAACATCTCCGCCGCCAGAGAAATGGTACTAATTGGCGTTTTAAACTCATGCGTCATATTGCTAATGAAATCGTTTTTGATAACAGACAATTTCTTTTGCCTTGAAATGGTGGCAATGGTATAATAAAAGGCAAAAATGAGTATTAAAATAACCATACCCGAAACGCCAAGCATCATCCACATGGTTTTTAAAAGGTAATTTTTTTGATTAGGAAATTGAACGCTTAAATATTGTGGAGTCACAAACACGTTATTTGGCGATAAGTTTATTTTGATAGAACAACCCGTTGAGTCGCAATTTTTTTGCGCTTCCTTATAATTTCCGTTAATTCTTGAATCAGATAAACGACTAGTTACTGAATACACAAAATTAGTAGTAATTCCCTCTGCTAATAATTCCTGACGAAGAATAGTATCTAGCATTAAAGAATCTACTTTTGGTTTATAATCCTTATAAACGTTGATACTGATTAGTTCATCAAACAAGTCATTTACAATTTCGGTTTTAGTTTGAAACAATTCGTCTCTTAAACTTTCAATATTTTTTGAAGTAGATTGTGAAGCATTTAATAATTCGTAGGGTAAAAAGTGATTATGAGAATTCGCAGAGTCACCAATAAATTCTTTTTGAGACATTTTACTAGTAATAACTCCAGAAGAATCTGTACTTAATTCTTCAAAAATACGAACTTGCACATCGCTACCACTTGGATTACCAACAGTTACCATGCCTGGTTTAGTAATACGAACCCCTTGTTTACGTAACTTAATTTTTTTGGCAATTTTATTAGCAGTTCCAATTTTTTCGAGTTTGTTTGAGGTGGATTTTAAGGCCTCCTTCACTGAACGTTCAAACTCTTCTTCTTTTAATTTAATAGAACTCTTAATCCAATAAATTTGTACGGCAATTAATGCACAAAGTGCTATACCTACCAATACCGAAATAATACCTAAATTATGCTTATTCATTTTAACAAATGTAATAAAGTAAACTGTTGAAAATCTGGAGTGTTAACGTTTTTTAACGGGCTTAAATTTTTATGCCAGTAACCAATACATCATCAATTTGCACCAATGCGCCTCTCCATTTTTCAAAAGAAGTACCAAGTGTTTCTAATTGCTGAGACATTTCAAAACCCTTCATGTTTAGTAAGAGTTCTTTTAATTGATTATACTTAAATTTCTTTCCTTTTTCTCCTCCAAATTGATCGGCATAGCCGTCAGAAAACTGATACACAATATCTCCTTTTTGAAGTTGAATCGTGTTTAAACTAAAATCTTGTGGAGTCGAAGAAACATATCCGATGGGTTGTTTATCAGGTTTAATTTCCAGTAAAGCACCATCTTCTTTAATAATCCAAACTGGATTATTAGCACAAGCAACTTGCAACACATTAGTTTCTGAATTTAAACAGATCAAGGATAAATCCATCCCATCTCTAGATTTGGAGTCTTCTCCTTGTTTTAAAGACTTGATGATTTCTTTTCTTAACTCGTTTAAAATTAAATCAGGCCGAAGGATTTTACGTTCAACAACAATTTGATTTAATAATGTATTACCAATCATACTCATAAAAGCACCTGGTACACCATGACCAGTGCAATCTGCCACTACAAATATTTTTAAAGTATCAGATTGAGTGAACCAATAAAAATCTCCACTCACTACATCTTTAGGTAATGATAAAATAAAATGTTCAGGAAATACCTTCGCTATTTCTGCATCGCTTGGGAAAATAGCTTCTTGAATTTTTTTAGCGTAATTGATACTATCTGAAATATCCTTATTTTTTTCTGAAATAATAGCGTTTTGTTCCTCTAATAATTTATTGGTTTTTTCTTTTAATCTATATCTATTAAACATTAAAAATGCTAAGATTAACAAGAGCAAAGCCCCTCCCATTAAACCAAACTTCACAATTTTATCTTTGTTAGCACTTACTTTTAAAAGTTCAATTTCTTTTTGTTTTTTCTCAGTATCATACTTTGTTTTAATAGTATTTAATTCGTTGATTATTTCCTTACTAGCAATCGTATCATTTATAATTTTATACTGTTGAAACAAATCATAGGCTTCTTTATAATTTCCTATAGCATAATTGGTATTAGCCAAACCTGCATAATTTTCGGATTGGTAATCAATATCCTTAAATTGAATTGCTAATTCTAAGCTTTCGTTAAACGAATTAATTGCTTTTTGATAATCTTTGGTATAACCATAGGTTCTTGCCAAGTAGTGTTTTAAAAAAATTAAATCCGAATTACTATTGGTAATAGTTGCTAGTTCAACGGCTCTATTTAGTTTTTCTAATGATAAATCATATTTACCTTCATCACTGTACGACAAACCCCAATTTCCTAAACAGCTTATAATTTGTCCAGTATCTTTTGAAATAATCGCCCAATCATAGGCTTCTTTATAAAGTTGATTACACTTTCTGTAATCATTACTATAATAAGCGTTATTATACTCTATATTAGCAAGATTCATCGTTATAACGGCAATCTTCCGGCTATCCTTAATCTCTTTTGCAATATCCAAGGATTTATTAAAGTATTCGGCTGCTTGTGTAAACTGACCTTGCAGGGCAAACATATTTGCAAAACCAGTGTATGCTAATGAGCGTAATTCTTTATTTGAACCCTTTTCGGACATAACAATACCCTCTTTGAAATAGGCAGTTGCTTTTTTATAATCAGATATATTTTGATAAACAACACCTAATAAAATTGTTGTTCGACATTTTAAAAAATCGCTCTTTGTTTCTTTAGCTAATTTATTAGCAAGATGTGCATAATACAGCGATGAATCTGAATTAGTCTGTTCGAATTCATGAGACTTATCTGTGTAATTTATAATCTGTAAAGAATCCTGTATAGAAGTTTGAGCACTTCCTTTTAAAACAAAAAGTAAAGAGGCTATAAAAAAATATGTTCTAACTATTTTACTCATCGCGTGGTTCTTTTTTATTCCCACTAAACATTTCCAAAATACCACTTACTAAAGATAACACTAAACTAAACCAAAGTGCTGTCCAAAATCCATCTACTTTAAATCCATCTACTAACTTATCCGTAAACAAAATAATAACTGCATTAATCGCTAGTAAAAATAAACCTAGCGTAAAAAATGTAATAGGTAATGATAAAATAGTGAGTATAGGTTTAACTATTGTATTTAAAAATGCCAAAACAACTGCCACTAAAAACGCAGTAAAGAATTTATTAATTTCAGGAGAATCAACACTAAAAAATTGGTTTTGGCCAATGGTTACTCCATTTAAAAAATAGGCAGTAATTAATACAGCAAAAGTTGAAATAAAAAGCTTCGCTAAAAAGTTCATAGAATTTATTTATTCATATCAAATATACAACACTTTAGTCTGAATATAAACAAAAAAGCACTCCTGAAATTGCGTGCAATTTTAAGTATAACATAATATTATTTCAAAATTGGTAAAATAATGTTAGACGCATTAGTTGCATCATGAAATAATTTAATTTCTGATTTGATAAAATCTTTATCCTCACAATGATAGATATCTACAAACTGCTGAGGATTTCTATCCGCTAAAGGAAACCAAGTACTTTGAACTTGTATCATTAAACGATGTCCTTTTTTAAATGTGTGAGCCACATCTGGTAGCTCAAATTTTACAGTAGTTATTTTATTTGACTCAAAGGCTTCAGGTTTTTCAAAACTGTTTCTATATCGTCCTCGCATGATTTCACCACGTACTAACATTTCATAACCGTCCATTAAATAATCATTGTCTTTATCAGACGTGTAAACCAAAGTATCATACACAAATCCATCAGGGAATACATCAATTACTTTAACAATAAAATCTGCATCTGTTGTTGAGATAGCAACTTTTAAATCGGCTATGACCGTTCCTGCTAAAGTTAAATCATTTTCGAAGACAGCTGTTTTGAATGTAATCACATCTGGGCGTCGACTAGCAAAGCGTTGGTCATCTGTCATATATTCTCTTGTTCTTCCATCTAAAACATCTTCCGTAAAAGGAACTGGTTTTGATGGATCACTCACATAACTTGTAGAGCTATTTTGTGAATTGGATTTATTGAAAGATAATGACGCATTATCATTAAAATAAATTGGCGTTGGAGTCATTTCTTTTGGAGGCCAAGCAGCAAGGCTCTTCCATTTGTTTTCTCCTGTAAAAAATATAGAAGCTTCTGGTAAATTATCCAAATTACCTTTCCCTTTTAAATGGTAATTAAAAAATGGAATTTCAATATTCTCTTGAAAATAATTTGAGGTTTTACTTCCAAAACGCACATTTCCTAAAAAGCTTCCATCACCTTTGCTCCAACCACCATGAAACCAAGGCCCCATCACAATTTTATTATTGGTAGTTGGGCTTTGTTTTTCAATTGCTTCGTATAATCTCCAAGCACCATAACAATCCTCTGCATCAAACAAACCTCCAACTGTTAACATCGCGGGTTTTACATTTTTACAACCAACACGCGCATCACGAGCTTTCCACCAATCATCATAATTAGGATGATTCATTAAATCATTCCAAAACAAAATACTATCACCCATTAATTTTGAGAAGTTTTTTATTGCTCCTACCTCTAAATAATATTTATAAATATCATTTGTATAATGTTTAAATTCCTTAGGTCCAATAGTGGTGGGCTTAGGACGTGGCTGACCAAAACCAGAATAAAAATTAAAGGCGTCGCATAACATAAATGCACCGTTATGATGAAAGTCATCTCCCTTGAACCACTCTGTTACTGGCGCTTGCGGACTCACTGCTTTAATTGCCGGATGTCCACTTAATGCAGCCATTGTTGAATAAAAGCCTGGATAAGAAGTTCCAAATACACCCACATTTCCATTATTATTTGGAATATTTTTCACTAACCAATCAACCGCATCATAAGTATCACTTGCTTCATCAATGTCTTTTTTTGTTTTTTTATTTGGGTTAAATGGGCGCACATCCATAAAGGTTCCTTCACTCATCCAGCGTCCTCGAACATCTTGAATCACTATAATATAACCTTCTTTTAAATATTCTCTCCAATGAAAATTCCATAAACGAGATTGAAATTTATCTTCGCCATAGGGTGCACATGAATAAGGAGTGCGAATCATTAAAAAAGGATGTTTTTCAGAATTTGTTGCTGAGCCCGCCGAAGCATCTTTTGGTGCATAGACAGCTGTAAATAACTTTACGCCATCACGCATAGCAATGGTGTATTCTTTTTTTGTATAGTTGTCTCTTACCCATTTCTCATCGATTGTTTGAGAGAAAATAGAAAATTGAGATACTAAAAAACAGAGTATTAATAATTTGTTCATTAAATAAATTTTCCTAAAAATAAGAAAAAATATAGTTTAAAAAGCAGCACTTCTGGATTACTAATATGCTGATATTTTATAAACAAATAATAAAATTACGGCGAAACCAAATTAAGTGACACGTTAAAATAATACGATCCACCTACTTTATTTTCCATAATAACTGGATTAGCTTTATAATCTACATCATCAACATTATACTTGTAACTTAATCGGTATCCTGCTTGGATGCTCAACCAAATAAAATTATATATACTAAACTCATAGGTTAATCTTGGTCGTATTTCGCTACGATGTAATTGTAAGTTTTTATAACCTAAATTATAATTATCAATCATTGGGTCCATATAATACGAATTACCTTCTAATTCAAAACCAGCAAATAATAAATTACGAGGATTAATTGTATAACGAATGTTAGCTCTTGCGGGTAATAACATTTCAATACCCCACTTTTTATTTTTAAACGTATAATTATACAATACAACAGGAAAATAATTGAGTCCGCCTCCACGATAAGATTGGGTTACTCCAATACCATATTGTAATCTATCGTGTGGCTTACAACCAAAAATAGCAGCGCCGCTATATCTTATTCCATTAGCATGAAATTGGTCGATTTTACCAGCATTATTATGATCTGCTGCTAATTGTAAAATTCCAAATAATTTAGAATTAAATGGTTTAAATAAAGTAGCATTAATACCATAAGAACGTAAACCGTTTTTATTTAACGCATTGATAAGCGGATGAACAGTATTTACTGGAGCTGATACAGTATATTTAAAATCTAAATAATTAACGCCTAAACTCAAAATCATTTTATTATTTGAGATAACAGGAAAATTGGCAGAAAAGCGAGTGCCGGTATTATATTTTACACTGGCTGTGTTACCAAAATAAGAACCCATTGTATCGACATCAATTTCGTTAGCACCAACAAAATCAAAACCTATGGAAATTAATTTAGATGGGCTTAGTCCCAATATTTTTTGAGAACAATATACTCTTGATTTATTGGTTGAAGAAGCATCCACTACATCGGCATACATCGAAAAATCTTCCTCTTCTGTTTTAGCTGTATCTACAGGAGTTTGAGCTAATGTAATTGATGAAAAAAATATGGCTAAAAATAAAATATTGAATTTCATATGTATGGTTATAGTATATATTTTACTTAGCTTTTAAAGTAACTCGTTTCCAAGTATCTGTTCTGCCAAATAATTGCACACCAATATAGCCTCTTACTTCTAGGGTATTATCATCTTTTAATTCGATAACGCAATTATATACACTTCCATTTTCGGGGTCATAAATAGTACCTCCATCGTATTCAGATTTACCCTTATATGAAAATCCTAATAAGTTGTTATATCCTAATAAAGGTGTTGTTCTTTTTGCTTCATCAGGATTATTTTTGTCCACTTTTTTAGTCCCATCTGGATAATTAGGTTCCTTTAACCAAACTATTTTACCACCAAACTTATCTCCATACTTTGTTATTTTAACTCGAGCTTTGCCACTCCCAACTTCCCATACACCAACAATTTTGTCAGATTCTAATACTTCAGTAGTTTGAGCTTTTGAAATATTCAAAACCAAAATGCTCATCATTAAATAAATGTATTTTTTCATGTTAAGTAAAATTAATATTTAATAGAGTAAAAAGTTATATATTGTAAAGTCACTCTAAAAAACTTTACAGTATATAACAAACATACTAAAAAGATGCCAAATTTTACACAAATAGCTACCTATATTTAACTGTAAATTCGATTCTATATAAAATATTATATTTAGACATAAAATAGATGAAAAATATATTTTCTTTAATCTTACTATTTATCTCCTTTTCAATTTTCGCTCAAAATGGTGACGCATTAATTGGGACTTACATGACAGATCAAAATGAAGGCATGGTTAATATTATCAAAAAAGACTCAAAATATTACGGCACACTTATATGGACAAAATTTCCTGGAAAACTAGACTTAAACAATCCTGATAAAAAACAACAAACAGATAAGTTAGCAGGAAAAGAAATCTTGAAAGACTTTGCATTTGATGGAAAAGACCTGTGGCACAATGGAACTATTTACGACCCTAAAAACGGAAAAACCTACAGCTGCAAAATTACTCGTGATGAGAAAGGCAATTTAAATGTGAGAGGATACATTGGAGTATCGATGCTGGGAAGAACAACCTTTTGGGTGAAAGCAAAATAACAAACTACAATAATAATAAAAGGCTTTACAAATTGTAAAGCCTTTTATTATTTACACTTCAACTACGCTCAGTGTGACAAAAAATAATTAGTAATTCAATAAATCCTCTATTGCTTTTTCTACTTTATCAGCATTAGGTAACATCGTTTTTTCAAGTGTTGAGTTTAATGGAATAGCTGGTAAATTTTCAGCGCCAACCACTCTTACTGGTGCGTCTAATTTTTTGAAACAATTTTCTGAAATACGTGCAGCAATGCTTTGAGCAAAACCATTAAATACTGGTTCTTCTGTTAACACTAAACATTTACCATGCTTACTAGCACTTGCAAACATTAATTCTTCGTCAACTGGTGCAATGGTTCTTAAATCAATAATTTCTATTTGACCTTCAAACTTTTTAGCAGCACTCTTTGCCCAATAAACTCCCATACCATAGGTTATAACAGTTAAAGATTTACCTTTAGTCATATTTTCTTCAGATGCTTCCTGCACTACTCTACCTTTACCAAATGGAATCACATAATCCTCATCTGGTTCAATTGTTTTTGCATCTTCGGTTCCTTTAATTTTACTCCAATACAATCCTTTATGCTCTAACATCACTACTGGATTTGGATCATAGAAAGCAGATTTCATTAAACCTTTTAAATCGGCCCCTGTACTTGGGTAGGCAATTTTAATTCCTTTAATATTTGCTAATACACTTTCTACAGAACTTGAATGGTATGGTCCGCCACTACCATATGCGCCAATTGGCACACGCACAATACAGCTTACTGGCCATTTACCATTACTTAAATAACAAGAACGACTTACCTCTGTAAATAATTGATTTAAGCCTGGCCAAATATAATCAGCAAACTGAACTTCTACAATTGGTTTTAATCCAACAGCGCTCATTCCAACGGTGCTACCAATAATAAATGCCTCTTGAATTGGCGTATTAAATACTCTATTATCTCCAAATGTTTGTGCTAAAGTAGCAGCTTCTCTAAATACACCTCCTAAGCGTTTTCCAACGTCTTGTCCATATAATAAAGCGTTTGGATGCTTCTCCATAATTTCTCTGATAGCAAATAAAGCGCTATCTACCATAACGGTTTTCTCTTTACCGCTTGGAGCTCTGTTTCCTTTTTCTTCGGTAATTGGTGTTGGAGCAAAATCATGTAATAATAAATCTTCAGGGCGAGGATCTTCTTCTAATAAAGCTTTTTGATATTCAGATTCTACAAATGCTGTAGCAGCATCTTCTATTTTTTTGATATCAGAAGCATCTACTCCTGCAATAATTAATTGATTTCGTAAACGAGGCAATGGATCTCTTTTTGCACATTCTTCCAAATCATCTCTGTACCATTCTTTACGAACACCTGAGGTATGATGATTTAACAAAGGAACCTTTGCATGAATCAACATTGGTCGGCGCTCTTTACGAATAATTTCTAAGCACTCGTTAATGGTATTGAAGGAAGCAATAAAATCAGTCCCGTCAATCGTACGAGTTTCTAAGCCTTTAAATCCTTTAGCATAATCAGTTGCATCCTGAGAACGAATTTCTCGAGCGTGAGCCGAAATATCCCACTCATTATCTTGCACTAAATATAAAATTGGTAACTTTTTTAAAGTTGCCATTTGAAAAGCTTCTGCAACTTCGCCTTCGGTAATACATGCATCACCTAAAGAACAAACAGCTACGGGATTTTTTCCTTTAAAATCTTGTTGTAAATTATTTAATTCTAAATACTGTAAGCCCATTGCCACGCCCGTTGTAGGAATAGCCTGCATTCCCGTAGCGCTTGATTGGTGAGGAATTTTAGGCATATCATCTCTACGTAAACTTGGATGAGCATAATATGTTCTTCCTCCAGAAAATGGATCGTTACGTTTTGCTAATAATTGTAACATTAATTCAAATGGAGACATACCAATACCTAACAACATACTGTCATCACGGTAATACGGACTCACAAAATCTTGCGGCAATAATTGTAAGCCCATTGCTAATTGAATCGCCTCATGTCCGCGAGATGTAGCATGAACATACTTTGCTGTTATTTCTTTATTAGCTTCATATAACTCCGCCATACTTTTAGCAGTACACATTAAGGTGTATGCTTTTTTAAGCGTTTCAACAGAAATTTTCTCTTTCACTGACTTAGGGTCTAATATTGTAGTTGCCATTTAAAAATTATGTACTTAAAGTACTAAATGTATAAAATTTACTGTATTCTGCATAAAAAAACATCCCAAAAAATGGGATGTTTGTCTAATTTTTGAGTGAAAAGTGGTGTTTTTCTAGTTTTATAATTCCAAACCAGTATTTAAGGCTTCGCTGATGGTACTAAAACCTTCTACACCAATTGATAATCGGACTAAAGAATTGGTAATTCCACGTACACATCTATCTGCTTCTGGTATAACAGAATGGGTCATACTCGCTGGATGTTCAATATAACTAATAACAGAACCCAAACTAACAGCTAATTCCATCGGCGTGTCAGGACGGGCAAAATAATTCATCAATTTCACACCAGCATCAAACCCACCTTTTACTTCAAAGGAAATCATACCGCCACCATTACGCATTTGTTTTTTACAAATTTCGTAGTGTGGATGACTTGGTAATCCTGGATACCAAACCTTTTCAATTTTCGGGTGCTTCTCTAAAAACTCTGCTACTTGTTGGGCTGTTTTACATTGGTGTTCCATACGAACTCCCATTTCTTGAATGGTTAAACTATTTAACCAACTATCAAATGGAGAAGGTGTTGGTCCGAAATCTTTGTAAACAGGATAAACTTCTTTACTAAAAAATTCATATGGCCCCATTGCTGCACCTGCAATAGAAGTTGAGTGACCGCTTACATATTTAGTTAAAGAATGAATCACCACATCAGCACCTAAACGAAAAGGTTGTTGTAAATAGGGAGAACAAAAAGTATTATCAACGATTAACATGGCTTCATGTTGTTCTGTGTATTTTGAAATCGCTTCAATATCACACAATTGCAATGTTGGATTATCAGGTGTTTCAATTAAAACAGCGCATACGTGAGGATGAGCATTTAATGTATCTCTAATATTATCTGGATTAGTAGCGTCAACAAAATACACATCAATACCAAAACGCTTTTGCAAAAAACGCATGAGCGAATCCGTACAACCATACACATTTCCAACAATAATTCCATCACCAGGTTGCACAAAACCCATTATTACAGTTGAAATCGCGGCCATTCCAGAGGCAAAAACTAAAGAGGCTATGGTTGGTGTTTTTTCATCAGACTTTAAAGCATTATCAATAATGTGCTGACACTCTAATTGGAATAATACTTTTTCTAAATACTCCGTGTTTGGATTTCCCAAACGTGTATAAATACGCGCAAATGGTTTTTCGCCAGAAGGAGAATTTCCAACAAAACGAGAAGCGCCATCCGCTACATCTTTAAATTTAAATGTTGATTTTTGATGAATGTTTGGCAAACCAGTTCCTGCACAAATTGCATTAAACTTATCAGAATTTAATTGTTTTTCGGTTGCTGTAGCGTACTTATGTTTACGCTCCATCCATTCGTTCCACCAATAAAATCTACCTTTCATGATCCTGTTTTTAAAATTTCGCCTAATATACACGAATTTATAAAACTAAAGAGTGACTTTTGTTACTAAAGGAATTTTTATTTGATAATAAACCCATTTTTATTAATGAATTGCGCTTCAAGGTGTTTTTATTTAGATTGAATGTCAAGCAATAGTTTATTTTTATCATACCATTTTATCCAACCAACATTTATTCTCCCTTCTTCTGAGTTACCACACGGGTCTCCAATAGTTGTAGCAACCTTTACCCATTCATTTTTGACATCTTTTACTGTAAAACAATTAAATCGAATTGTATCAATATATTTTTCTGAATTTAAGTTGGGGCTTTTATAGATTACATGACTATGAATATCTTTCGTATAAACAAAAAAGGTGTTTTTTAAAAATAATTGTTTAGCACTATAGTATTTAATTTTTTTATCTTTAAAAATAATAAGTTTTCTTTGCTTTAAAGAATCAATATATATTTCAATATACCCATTATTCTTAGACTTAACTTCAAATAATAACTCATTTAAAGAAAAGGGATTTTTAATCTTTCTTATTGTATCAGGTTTATTGTTAGGACAATATAAAAGAAGATTATTATATAGAAGATCGTATTTTAAATCTCCAATATGTTTGAGTTTACCTTCAACAGTGTCAAGTACAGAAAAAGTGTACCAATTGTTTATTTTAAAAGTAATAAACTCTGGTGAAGTGTTTTGAGAATTTAAATTTCCACAAAATATAAATATTAGAATAACTATATTTTTAAAAACTTTCATGCTTACTTAATTATCACGCCCATTTTATCAATAAAAGGAATCATTTGAAAATTATCTTCTATAATAGATTCTGGTAAAAAAATAAATTGTTTATCAAATAATTGACCATTTAAAGTAAAGCTTAGCCAGTATTCATTACTTAAGCCAAATACTTCTTTTGATACTGGTTCAATTAATTTATAATCTAAGGTTTCTATTTCTTCGAAAAAATGACGCAATGTGCTTGTTTTTTTCTTCACATCATTAATCACACCGTAACCTGTAGAAGTGATCAATACATTTTTTATACTCTCTTCTTTAAAATTAAAAATATAAGCATTGTATTCATCCAAGCCTTCAAACTCCTGAACAATAGCAATTGCTACATCATATACTTCGGGGATGACAATATCCTTTATCATTGATTGATTTATTTTTCAACACAGAGATCCAGAGTTTTTAGAGTTCACAGAGAGAAGTTTTAATTATAATCAAAACTCAGTGCTCTCTTTTTCTCCAAAACTCTGTGTTGAATGTTCTAAACTAACTTAATTAAATAATTTTCTTTTTTTCCTTTACTTATTAGTAAATATTTACCTCCGTTAAATGCTTCTAAATTAATCGTTGCATTGACATCCGTAACTTTAGTTTTACTAATACTCACTGCATTGCCTGTAAACATTTTTCGTGCTTCAGTTTTACTAGGAAACACTGCTGATTTATCCACTAATAAATCAACAACGTTAATTCCACTAGCAACATCTGATTTGTTTACTTCAAAAGTATCAATGCCGCCTAACATTTTTTCAAACGCATCTGGATTTAAATTAGCTACATCCTCAGCTTTTGATTTAAACAAAAATTCAGCTGTTTCAATTGCTTGTAAATAATCTGCTTCGCTATGTACTCTAATCGTAATTTCTTTTGCTAATGCTTTTTGTAAATGACGTTCGTGAGGAGCAGCAGCATGTTTCACTTCTAGCTCTTCAACTTCAGATTGATTTAATAAAGTAAAAATACGCACATACGATTTTGCATCATCATCGCTCACATTTAACCAAAACTGGTAAAATTTATAAGGAGACGTTTTTTCTCTATCCAACCAAATATTTCCACCTTCTGATTTTCCGAATTTAGTGCCGTCTGATTTTTTAATTAATTGAGTAGTTAATGCAAATGCTTCTCCGCTTGCTTTACGGCGAATAAACTCAGTTCCAGTAGTAATATTTCCCCACTGGTCACTTCCTCCCATTTGAATTTTACAATTCTTTTCTTTCCATAAATGGTAAAAATCGTAGCCTTGAATTAATTGGTAACTAAATTCTGTAAACGACATTCCTGTATCACCATTAATACGATTCTTTACAGAATCCTTAGCCATCATATAATTTACCGTAATGTGTTTTCCAGCATCACGAATGAAATCCAAGAACGAATAATTTTTAAACCAATCATAATTATTAACTAACTCTGCGCTATATGCCCCACAGTTAAAATCTAAAAACTGGCTTAATTGTTTTTTAATTCCTTCTACATTTTTATTTAATGTATCCGCATCTAATAAATTACGTTCTGCTGATTTTCCGCTTGGGTCTCCAACCATACCAGTTGCCCCACCAACCAAAGCCAAAGGCTTGTGTCCAGCTAATTGAAAACGCAATAAAGTCATAATTTGAGCTAAACTACCCACATGTAAACTATCTGCGGTTGGATCAAATCCAATATATCCAGTAACAACTTCTTTATTCAGTAATTCTTCTGTCCCTGGCATTACATCATGCAAGATGCCGCGCCATTTTAATTCTTCTATAAAATTTGTCTTCATAATTGTGTTTCAAAAATAGAAATAATTAGTGAATTTTGTCCATTTTTTTAACCACATAGACACATAGTTTTGGTTTATATTAATTATAATATCTATAGCTATTTTGTTCAGTAAACATAGCTAATTGAAGCTTTGCTTCAATTCTATGAGTTCTTATATTATAACTTAATCAGCACCTATATCATCTATATCTCTATGTGGTTAATTTTATAGATAGCACTACACGCAATTCATAAGAACGCAACGTAAAGGAACTAACATCTTACTCGATAAAATCTTTCATGGTTTTTACCATCTGTGGAACCGCCTCTAAATTAAGAGTATGTCCCACATGAGGAATGACTTTAAACTGACTGTTAGGAATAGCTTTAGCCACTTCGCCTGCCATATGAACAGGTAACAACAAATCTTTTTCACCTTGGATAACAATAGTTGGAACTGTGATTTTTTTCAACTCCGGTCTATAGTCAATTCTTTCCTTTGTAGCTCTCATCAATTTAAACAAAGCTTGCTTATCTTCATTTGCCTCTTGTCGAGTTTGCTTCATTAAATCAATAGGAATTAATGGATTTAAAAAATAGTTTTCGCTCAACACACTTGGCAACATGATATCCAACATCAAATTATATCCGCCAAATTCTAAGGCTCTCCACCATGATAATTCAATAGCATCATAATATGGTGTTTTATGAGCAAACGTAGAAATCAATAATAATTTAGAAATTCTATTTCCGTGATTAATGGCTAAATGCTGCGCTACCAAACTACCATATGATAATCCAGCAACAATTGCTTTATCAATTTTCAAATAATCAAATACACTTACAACATCACGAGCATGTGTATCAAAACTTCTCCACTCCCCTGATTTATCACTTTGTCCCTGAAAAATAAAATCAATCAATACAATGCGATAATCATTTTTAAAGTAAGGCGTTGTTAAAATCCATGAAACCGTTGATTGAGATAAGCCATTTAAAAACACTAAAGTTTCTTTAGCGTTCTCATTACCTTGCACTTCAAAGTAGATGTTTAAATTATCAGTTGTTTTACAAAACATGTTATACAAATTTTAATGTAGCAGTATCATTTACAGTCAACTCCACTTCTCTTCCAAAATACATGGCTAAGTTTCTATCAATATGTCCTGCTGGGAAATCAAAACATACAGGATAATTATAATCTTTCACTGCATCTAAAATAATTTCTTCGGGAAACTTTCCAAAAGGAATCGCATTGTCTTTCATATCTGTCATTCCCCCAACAACTAGACCTTTTAAACAACTTAATTTTCCTGATAATTTAAGCTGCATCATCATTCTATCTAAATGATATAAATACTCATCTAAATCTTCAATAAATAAAATTTTATCTCTAGTATCAATGTCATATGGTGTTCCAGATAACGCATATAGTAAAGATAAATTTCCTCCTATTAACTGACCTTTTGCTACTCCTTCAATATTTGAATAATTCTCTTCTGTTTCTATTTCCGTTAATTTTCCTAGCAAGGCTTTTATTAAACTTCTGGTAGCTTCTTGGTTTTTAGAAAAATTTAAAGGCATGGTGGCATGCATGGTTGCAATACCAATATTATGAATGGCACTATGCAATACGGTAATATCGCTATAACCAATTACCCATTTTGGATGCTTTTTAAATTCAGTAAAATCAACGTGTTCCATTAATCGAACAGTTCCATAACCGCCTCGAGCAACAATAATCGCTTTAATATTTTTATCAGTTAAAGCCCATTGTAAATCCTCTGCTCTTTGAGCATCTGTACCTGCATATTGATTACTGGATTCAAATAAATTTTTACCCAATAAAACAGAAAGGCCGTAGCTTTCGAAAAAAGCTACGGCTGGTTGTATTTCTTCTTGACTGACTTTACGAGCTGTGGCAATAATAGCTACAGTGTCGCCTTTTTTCAAATAAGAAGGTACTATCATTATTTTTTGTTTTTCTTTTTAGCTTTTTTCTCTTTCTTTCCCTTCTTGTCTTTCTTAACTTTTACTTTTTTAGCTTTAACTATTTCAATTGGTTTAATAGCTGCAACTTTTTTTACAACACCTTTCTTAGTGGCAGATTTCGTCAAAACTTTCTTTATAGCCACTTTTTTTACTACTTTCTTTCCTGCCTTGCCGGCAGGCAGGGGTGCTGATTTTTTCTCTTTAGCAGCCAACTTCTCATGAAACTCAATGTTTTTTAATTGAGCCTTGTATTTAGGAAAAATTGGTTCGCCCTCTACATGCACATGAAACCATAATTCACCGTTTTTAATACGATATAAATTCATTTCGGCAATGCCATATTTAGCAGCTAATTGCTTAAATGTTAGTTTACGTTTCGGGTTCCAAATTTCGTTTTTCAACTGAATCACTTTTTTCTCATTCAGCTTTTTAGAAGTTGCCCCAGTATATACTTTATGAGCGGCTGCGGCTAATACATAAGGACTTTTCTTACTGTGTTCAATTTGCTCGGCACGAGTAGCCCATTTTAAGTTAGAAGGCGAGTTATTAGCCTTATTATAGTCTAAATGCAAAACATATTTGTGTTTTGGGCTAGGTTTTTTAACAAAACCATAGGCCACAGCATGATGCGCAAATAAAGCCTTTGTTTTATCTCCAACATGGATAGTTACCATGGGAAAACCGCCATTTAAGTGTTGTTTTAAGACATATCTTTCATCAATTTTATTATCATAAGAAGCTAAACGAGCCTTGTTAGACACCGCATATCTTTTACTTGTTGATGCTTTTAAGTGAGTAACCGGTTTCCAAATTTCTTTGTCATTTGCTGCCATAAGATTTGATTTTTAATGAATAAAGTTTATGTTATCTTTACACAATTTTACAACATTTTAGCTATTTAATAAACACTATGTCAGCTACTTATAAACGCACACTTGTTACTTCCGCCTTACCTTATGCCAATGGTCCGGTTCATATTGGTCATTTAGCTGGTTGCTATTTGCCCTCTGATATTTTTGTGAGGTACAAAAGAAGCAAAGGCGAAGACATTTTATTTATCTGCGGTAGCGATGAACACGGCGTTCCTATTACCATTAAAGCTAAAAAAGAAGGGGTGACTCCTCAGGATGTGGTAAACAAATACCATAAAATGATGGGTGATTCTTTTAAAGAATTTGGAATTTCTTTTGATGTTTATTCCCGTACTTCTAGTAAAACTCATCACGAAACAGCTTCTGATTTCTTTAAAACACTATATGATAAAGGTGTTTTTACGGAAGAAGTCACTGAACAATACTATGACGAAGAAGCAAAACAGTTTTTGGCAGATCGTTATATTACAGGAACTTGTCCTAAATGTGCTAATCCAAATGCTTATGGTGACCAATGCGAAAAATGTGGAAGCACATTAAATGCTACTGAATTAATTGAACCAAAATCAACTTTAAGTGGAAGCAAGCCTGTTTTAAAAGAAACAAAAAACTGGTTTTTGCCATTAGATAAATTACAACCAAAAATTCAAACCTATTTAGATCAACATAAAGACTGGAAAACCAATGTTTATGGTCAATGTAAAAGTTGGTTAGATAGTGGCGATGGTTTACAACCACGTGCCATGACACGTGATTTGGATTGGGGCGTTCCAGTGCCCGTAAAAGGTGCCGAAGGAAAAGTATTGTATGTTTGGTTTGATGCACCAATTGGTTATATATCTGCTACTAAAGAATTAAGACCAACTGATTGGGAATTATATTGGAAAGATAAAGAAACACGTTTGATTCATTTTATCGGAAAAGATAATATTGTATTTCACTGTATTATTTTCCCAGCGATGTTAATGGAACATGGTGATTTTATTTTAGCTGATAATGTTCCCGCTAATGAGTTCTTAAATTTAGAAGGAGATAAAATTTCGACATCTCGAAACTGGGCGGTGTGGTTACATGAGTATTTAATTGACTTTAAAGATAAGCAAGATGTATTACGTTATACTTTATGTTCAAATGCACCAGAAACAAAAGATAACGATTTTACCTGGGCAGATTTTCAAACGAAAAACAATAGTGAATTAGTTGCTATTTTGGGGAATTTCGTAAACCGCACTTTAGTATTAACACATAAATATTACAATGGCACAGTTCCTTCAGCTGATACTTATACAAAAGAAGATTTATTAATCTTAGAACAGCTATCGGCATTCCCAGATAAAATTTCAGCAGCTATTGAGCAATTTAAGTTTAGAGAAGCCTTAGCGGAGATGATGAATTTAGCTCGTTTAGGGAATAAATATTTAGCAGAAACTGAGCCATGGAAATTAATTAAAACTGATGAGCAACGTGTGAAAACGATTATGAATATTGCTTTACAAATTACTTGCAACTTGGCAGTAGTTTGCGAACCATTCATTCCATTTACTTCAACTAAATTATTTAACATGTTAAATATGCCAGTTTTAAAATGGCATGCCGCTAAACAAACATCTAACATGGCTGCTGGACATGTGATTAATAAAGACGAATTATTGTTTGCAAAAATTGAAGATTCAGAAATTCAAGCACAAATAAATAAATTATCAGCTAGTAAAGCGGCTAATACTTCTGCAGGCTCAGTAACCGCAATTGCTCCTAGCAAACCCGAAACTAGTTTTGATGATTTTAGTAAAATGGATATCAGAACTGGAACTATTTTAGAAGCTGAGCGTGTGCCAAAAACAGATAAATTATTAAAATTAAAAATTGACACTGGAATTGACCAACGCACTGTAGTGAGTGGTATTGCCGAATGGTATAAACCAGAAGATATTATCGGGCAACAAGTCAGCATTTTAGTAAACTTAGCGCCTCGTAAAATTAAAGGCATTGAAAGTCAAGGAATGATTTTAATGGCATCAAACAGTGCTGGCGAATTAAGTTTTATAACTGCAACAAAACCAAACTTTAATAATGGTTCTGAAATTAAATAAGATAATCACAATACTGATTTTACTTTCATCAGTATATTCATATTCGCAAGAAAGTGATGGACCTAAACCACCAAAAGTAAATAATTATAAAGCAGACTCCTCTTTCAATAACTTTAGTTCATTACGTTTTAGTGTGGCTAAAGCGCAAATTAATTTATTAAAAAAAGAAGGCTCTTTATTAGTGAGATTAAAAACTAATGTAAATACTATTAATCGTTTAAAAAAGGCTGGAAATATTGATTTAGCAACACAAGTAGAAAGAGAAACTCAATTAACTAATAAAGCAATTATTAGAGCTTACAATAAAGAATTTAAATTTTGTCCAGTTTACTTCTTTTATTCTGATTGCTCTGACTCTGTAAAACATAAAAATTTAACGGGGATTTTTGTCGACTCTACCTTATCTGTCAATTCATCTATTGTTTGTAATGCAACATTTTATTTAATAGCAGAACAAGGCTCTATTTATGATTCGTCATTAGGAATTGTATCTGAATCACAGGCTCCAAAAGCTGTTGAAAAAGGAGCAGCATCTAAAGAAGTAGCCATTATAGTAAAAAACAGATATTTCATTCAACTTCATAAACCTTTTCCTTATTATCAAAAAGGATATTCTATCAAAAAATATGGTGAGTATGTCAAAAAATTCAACAAAGAATTACAGGATTTTTATGCTAAGAATAGTTCTTATGTAATGCCTCCAGAAATAAAGGAATTTATTTATTAGTTTTAATTGTTTAAATACCCATTTTTAATCCAAGATTCTATTTTACTTTTCTCACAAGCATTTAAAGAATTTGGATTTGGAGAGTAGCTAGGCGGCATACCTCCTCCAGGTTTTATGCGAGATATAAAATAATTACTTCCTGCATCTATAGTTGTTTTTAATGAATTATAATTCGAAAAATCTTTATATCCAGACGATACGTGGCATGTTGGCAAAGCACAGGAATTATTGATGATGGGCACAATGTGTAGTGAGTAACTAATATTCTGCGCACAAGTATCCGATTGCCCTAACGACAATTCTTTTACTGGCTCCATTTCACCAATATCATTGGTACAGGACATAAAAAATGAACAAACAATTATATATTTTAGTAAATAGCTCATGCGGATTATGTTAAATAAAAAGAGAGGAAAAAATTCCTCTCTTTTTAATTTTCTATTACTCAATAATTAATTTTTTAGTGATGAAATTGTCTCCATTACTAAGTTTAATAAAATACATTCCTTTAACATTCTCCTGTAAGTTTACATTAATGATGTTGTTACCTTCTTGAGTCATATAGTCTAAACTATATACTTGCTTTCCTAAAACATCGTACACATTTAATGTGATTATGTTTTTAGAATCAGCGATTAGATGAATATTAAAATTTCCAGAAGTTGCAGGATTAGGATAAACCGAAATAGGATTTTCCGAAACATCCCCTAAAGATTCAATTCCAGTAGTTATGCTGTAACAATTAAATCCTCTTTTCACTTGGCCTCTTATTTCTCCGTTTGGATTAGC
>DIHL01000076.1 GCA_002420145.1 Bacteroidetes bacterium UBA5697 | reverse complement strand
CAATAAAATTTATTTACAATAACCTGCTAATTCTATATTAGCGGGTTGTTTTTATTTAAAACACACAAGTATTTTATTACTTAAGGATTACTTACTTATTAAATAACATTAAAAACTATTATAAATACCTTGCCGACCATGTCTTAATTACTAATGATAATAAGCATCAATTAGAAGCATTAAATATTTGTCATTTATTATAGATAACGATAACCTAAAAAATATTTCTAAAAAAAATTGAATACAAAGAGGTTAAATGAAGTAAAATTATTAAATATCATAACAACAAAATATTCTCATAACCTTAAAAAGAATCAAACTCCCACCACGATTTTGTCTCGTGGCATCTACTTATTAGTAAAGGTTCGCCAATCTTTGGCGTGGTTACTTTTACACTTAACTCATTTGCTTTTTTCAAAACACGCTTAATAGGTTCATCCCAATCGTGCATAGCTAAAGCAAATTTGCCCCAATGAATTGGAAATAAAATAGTAGCGTTTAAGTCAATACTTGCTTGTACTGTTTCTTCTGGCATCATGTGGATATTTGGCCAGGAAGTATTGTACTGTCCTGATTCTAATAAAGCAATATCAAAAGGTCCATATTGTTCGCCTATCATTTTAAAATGAGCATCGTAACCTGAATCGCCACCTAAATAAATGGAATGCGTATTTGTTTTTAAAACATAAGAAGCCCACAACATTTTGGAGCGCACCATCGTTCGTCCTGTATAATGTCTTGCGGGCGTTGCAGTAATTTCAATGTCGTTTGCAAACGAACTCGTTTCCCACCAATCTAATTCTGTAATACGGGATTCTTCAAAGCCCCAATGTTCTAAATGCGAGCCAATTCCTAAAGGACAGTAAATTTGTTTGATTTTGGAGCGCAATAATTTTAATGTTTTATAATCCAAATGATCATAATGATCGTGCGTTAGTAATAGCAAATCAATTTTAGGCATCTGCTCTGCTTTATATTCATCGGCACCCTTAAAAGCTTTTATCATAAACGAAAATGGAGAAGCATTGCCGCTAAATACAGGGTCCACTAAAATGGTTTTACCATTAATTTTTAGTAAATAAGATGAGTGTCCGAACCAAACAATTATTGGTTCTTCTGCATTGATAGCATGCAAATCTGTTTTTACAAATGGTACTATTTTTTTAGGCTCAACATACTTAGACTTATTCATTTGATCTTTCATAATTTTCGCATAGGAAGTATCTTTCGATAACTGGTAGGTATGTGATAAATTTTGAAAGGCGTTATTTTTAAAATTAGGCGATTGCTTCATACGCTCCAATCTTTTCCCTGAGGGATTTTTACCTAATGATTTTATGAATGACATGGTATTAGACTCCGAGAGTTTCTTTCAATTTAGAATAACCCGTGCGACTCAATGGAATTTTCTTTCCATTTTTAAGCAACACAACATAAGTATTTTTTTCTAAAGGTTCTATTTTAGTCAATTCCTGTAAATTGATAATAAAGGAACGATGTGTTCTGAAAAAATGAGTACTATCAAGCACCTGCTCATAATAGTTCATTGTTTTCTTTTTCAAATAATAAGTATCCTTCGTGAAGATCTTTACATAATCATCATAAGCCTCTATATACATCACATCAGCCATTGGCACAATGCGAATATCGCTTCCATTCTTTACAACGATTCTATTTTTTTCATCAGGTTGCTTCGTCGTATTTTCTAAAAGAGATTGAATATTTTTTTCTGACGATGTGTTTTTTTTCTCGTTCCATTTTTGAATCGCTAAATCAAACCGTTCTTTACTAAAAGGCTTCAATAAATAATCAATAGCATTCGCTTCAAAGGCTTTAATAGCATATTCATCAAAGGCAGTGGTAAAAATTACCGATGGTGTTGAATCCAATAATTCTAACATTTCAAAGCCATTTATTTTTGGCATTTGAATGTCTAAAAAAATCAAATCAGGTTTATGTTGCATGATTGCTTTCACGCCCTGAAATCCATCATTACATTCGGCTGCTATTTCAATAGATGGATGTTGCTGTAAATATTCTACAACAATACTGCGAGCCAATGGCTCATCATCTATAATCACTACTTTATTCATTTTTTAATTTGAGGTATTTTTAACGAGGTAATAAATTGTCCGTCCTTTTTTTCTGTGGTCATTAAATCATTTCGAGCGTACAACAAAAATAAACGACGCTGAACCGAACTTAAACCAAAACCAGTTCCTTCATTCGCCTGCTGTGTATCCGAATCAAAAGGGTTTTTTATTTGAATGCTCAGATAATTATTTTCAAAATGACAAGAGATGCTAATTATGATATCTTCTATGGTATCATATAATCCAAATTTTATAGCGTTCTCAACAATAGGCTGTAATAATAATGGCGGTAGTGATACATCTTTGTTATCGCACTCCATATTAATATCTATTTGCAAACGATGACCAAAACGAACTTTCTCAATTTCTAAATACAATTTTAAATGCTCTATTTCTTCGTGCAAAGAAACAGTTTGCTGATCATCTTTCTTCAACGTACCTCTTAAAAAATCTGACAACTGCTGAATCATTTTTCTAGCTTCATTTGGCTTAGAGCCAGCTAAAGCGCTAATCGAATTTAAACTATTAAATAAAAAGTGTGGCTGCAATTGCTGGCGTAATCTTGCTAACTCAGCTTCTTTCACTAATTGCTCAGCTGCATTTTGACGTTGCTCTTTATCTTTTTGCTCTTGTAAATTATATAGTAACCAATTGGTGATAGTTAAAAATGTTAGTACTAACAGAGATATAATAAATCGTATGGGCATTGACTTTTCTAAAAAATCTAAATAGTATTCGTCTGCTCCTAATAAATAAGTCAATACCCATTTAAAAGAAATACAGTATAAAATAGTAATACTTAATGCAAATATTAATCTATATATACGATTACTTCTTCCTGGCTGATAGTAACGAAACAATATGATGGCGGCAAAACAAGCCAATGCCAATAAACCATTTGTAATTACAGAATCAATAATAGCATAATCCCAGTTTAAATCTAATTGATGTAAGACCCAACTTTGTATCAATGCCCAAAAAATCCACCACGCAATATACATCGTGAGGATTTTTTTGAACGAATATGAAGTATAGCTTTTCAATCTAAATTAACTATGCAAAAGTTAAGCTTTTTGCTTGAATTAACATTGCTTTTTGTCGCACATAATTAATAAACGAATGACGCTCTGTATTTTCATGCGTTGTTGAATATACTTGTTCTCCATCTTTTAAAGACTCTAGCTCGTAAACATCTGTTACGTCAATAAACTGCCAGTGTACCATTTTACTTTCGCTATTAACAAAGGTTTCTTCTTCTTTCTTGCCAATATTTCTAGCTTTCTGAAAAGCGGATTCTAAAGTATAAGCTTCCACAATTCTAATTTGTTCGTCAAATTGATGAGCGTGATTTCCATTATCGATATTGATGTTAAACATCAGTTTTACTAAATAGCGTTTCATATGATATATATGTTTTTTTGAGATTAATAACTTTTTATTTCAATACCACCCATAAATGTATTGCCCTTAAGAACTAATACTTTTTCAGCTTCAGCATTTAACTTGGGTTGAATAGGTCTTTTATCTTCTATGTTTCCAAACACAGAAACTAATTCAGAATGAATTTCCCAATTTGCAGGAATAATTAATCTTGTTCCTCCAAACACATTCGTCAATTCTAAAATTGCTGTTTTATCAATGTCTGCCTGTGATAAATTAATTTCTGAACCACCAAACACATTAGTTATTTCGCCTCCTTTAAAATTTTTGGAAAGAATATTTTTTTTAACACTTCCCATAAACGTTGTAAAATCTACTAAATCTTCTTCGCTGGTTGTTTCAGTTGTGCAACATTCATTTCTACGATTATTAAATCCATGTCCTCTGTTCTGAAATTTATCCCAATGACGTTTATGTTTAAATTTACCACGCGGTTTAAAAATAATCATCAAACCAAATAAGATGATAAGCACTGGCCATATAAATGGTTTAATATTCATATCAGGATAAACATCCCCTAATAAAGAAATTCCTCCAATGGCTATTAAGAAAAACCACCAAGCATTTTTAAAATTATGCTTCACTCCTATTAATAAACCCAATGCGATTAAAAATGTTTTCCAAGTAAATATCCAATGTGGAATATCTGCTCCTAATTCTCTTGCTAAAAATAATGAGCCTGCAAACACTACTAAAATTCCTCCAAATACTTTTCCTCTTTTGTGGCTTTGTTCTGATTGCTTACACATTTCTTCAAAATCCATGTGTTCCTGTTGATATGTCATTTGTTCTAATTTTTTTGTAAAAGTATATGAGGAATACTTGCTGTACAATAGCAATTAGGTAAGATTACTCAGGTAGTCGGTAAACGGTACTTTGGTGGCGGCAATCTGAATTTAATATGCTTGTTTTTTACAAAAATAGCCAGCTTTTGACACTTTCTAATGCAATATAATTTGTATTTTTGATAATAATCACAAAACTATGTCTGACACTAATAAAGACCAACAAATTGAAAGCTTAGAAGAGAAAGTGTCTCACCTAAGCCGAATGCTTGTAAAATCATTTGGTTATGCCGACCAAGACCCTGATACATTTTTGCAAAATGCTCGTAGAACTACGGAAGCTATTTGTCGCTTTATGTACACCAAAGAATTGGGCGAACCAAAAAGCAAAATGATGTTGAATGATTACGGACGTGAGTTATTACAAAAGAAAATTATTCCAGATAAAATCGGGATTTTAATAGGCACTATTCAAACGTATGGTAATTATGCCGCGCATGCACAAGATGATTTATCAGAAGCTACACGTGAATGGATTGCTCCTTGCCAAACAGCATTAGCTAGTTTAACGAATTGGTTTTTCTTAGAATATTTAAAAGGCAATGTACCAAACGAATTAATTACGCCTGTGCAAAGCTATGCTGAATCCAATGGAGGAAGAAATACAAACATTCCTACATCAGCTACTGTTACTCAAAAGAAATCGCCATTAGTTCCCATTTTATTAGTGGCTTTAATTGTATTGATTGGAGGTTTTGCAGCATTCTATTTCTTAAATAAAGACTCTAACGAAGTTGCAACACAAGCACAACAAGCAACTAATGCAACTGAGAATTCAGTCAATCAACAAGAAGCAATTGTTAATGATTTAAATAGTGCGACTTCTAATGCAGATGCCAAACGTATTGCTATTTTATATTTTGATAATGGTTCTGATAATGCTGAATTATCACGTTTAAGAAAAGGTTTAGCGGATATGTTGATTTCTGATTTATCAAAAATTAAAATGCTAAACGTCATTGAACGTGCGCGATTAGAAGAAATTTTAAAAGAGCAAAAATTAAATAACTCAAAAAAGTTTGACGCATCTACTGCTACTAAAGTTGGAAAGTTATTAGGTGTGCAATATATTTTAACAGGAGCATTTTTCGATTTAATGGGCAGCATGCGTATGGACGCTCGAATTATTGATGTGGAGACTGGAAAGATTATTAAAAGTGAAGGTATAGACGGACAAACCAATACCTTTTTTGACTTAGAGAAAAAATTGGTAGTAAAAATTGCAAGTGGTTTAAATGTAGAATTAAACGCTGATAATAAAGAAGCAACAGAAACCAAAACATCTTCCTTAAGTTACGAAACCTCTTTGTTGTATTCAGATGCTTTAGATAAAATGGATAAGGGAGAAAACGGAAAAGCGATTGAATTACTAAAAAAAGTACTTCAAAAAAATCCTGATTTTGCACCTGCAAAAAAAGCACTTGATAAATTAAACACTAACGTGTAATGAAAAAAGGATTCTTGTTTTTAATAGCGATTGTATTTGCATTGCATGTTCATGCAAAAACCATTGCTATTTCCTATTTTGATAATTCGAGTGGAGATGCTAAGTACAATGCCTTATCTAAAGGTATTGCCGACATGTTGATTACCGATTTATCAAAAGTAAAAGGCGTAACTATTGTTGAGCGTGAAAAACTAGAAAAACTACTTCAAGAAATTAAATTAGGGCAATCTAAATATTTCGATCAAGCTACCGCACAAAAATTAGGAAAAGGCTTAGGTGCACAAAATATTTTAACGGGTTCATTTTATGTTTTAGATAATGTGATTCGTTTAGATGCTCGTTTAATTGATGTGCAAACAGGCGGTGTTATTTTTGCTGAACAAGTCAGTGGAAATAAAAACAACTTCTTTGCTTTGCATCAACAACTCGCTAACTTATTAGCAAAAAATATTAATGTACCTTACAGTCCTGATTTAAGCGGATTATATAAAGCAGGTGAAGAAGTCACTTTAAAAGAAGTAGTGAACTATTCAAACGCATTAGAGCTACAAGATGTAGGCATGAGTACCGATGCCAAACAAATTTTAGAAAAAACCATTAAAGAAAATCCGAAATTTCGTTTCGCTAAAAACAAATTAGAGGACATTAAAGAGTGGTTAAAAAAAGTAGAACTTCAACGCGAACAGTTAATTCAGGAAGAATTAAAAAATACCATCAATAGTTTAGATGCTAATAACGATAAGTTTGGCATGCAAATCAGTAATGTTTGGACAACTCTTTTATCTTCTTATAAATACAATCAATTATTATCATTTAATAATTCATTACGTAAAATGAAATTAGATGAAAAGAAAAAAGTTTACGGAGAAGCTTCTCCAATGACTTTATGTGAAATGCTCTTATTTTATGATTGCACAGCCTTAAGTGCTTTAAAAAAATACGAAGAAGTCATTGATGCCGCAAAAACATTTATTACCAACTATCCTACGAGCATGTATTTTCAAAGTGTGAAAATGAATTTAGAAACTGCTATTAAGGAGTTGGAACAACGCAGTAATGGCAAAAAAGGCATTGATGCGAAATTGTCGGCAGAATCAATAGATGCTTATGTAAACTACATAAACAAACTAGAATGGAAATCGAACTTACAATTTGTGAACGACAAAGAATACAAACGCTATGTACAATTATATAAATCTCAAGTATTAAGTGCAAATGCTGAAGTCATTAAAAACTGGGACGAAAGCATCAAGTTTAATGAGTTTACAGAATTTTTTAATGTCGCTCAACACTTTAATGATACTAAAACAATGGAAGACATTGTAGCGGCTTGCAAAATTGTGTTTACAGAATCAGATGATCAAGACAGAACTTTTTCCTTAGAAAATAGTTTAGAAGATTTTAAAACCAAAACGGCTGAGAAGACAGAAAAAATAAAAGAACTAGAAACCATTTCTAAAAAAGGTTCTAAAGCAGAATTAGAAAAAGTCATAAAATGGTTATTTAGTAACGAACAATACAATCGCCCTGATTTATTATTAGCGATATGCGAGCGTTATATCGCCAATCACAAACCTAGCAATGAAGATGACATGGAGATTTCTTTATCAGCATGGGATGGATTCATTAACCATACCGCTAAGCTAAAAAGTATCGATGAGGCTCGTAAACAATTTGAAACTTTAAAAAGCAAAGCAGACGATTATAAAGCTACTCAAAAAGAATACGATAAAACGATTAGAGAATTAAATCAGGATTTAAAAAACTTACAAAACGATTATTCGAACTATCAAAGAAACGTCAAAGATTTAGACCCTATGGTAAATGTTTTAGAAAACTACGCAAAAATTTATAACGAAAATCATCAGTACACCGATGAAGTATATACTAGAAATCAATTATTAGATTTATTTAAATTAGACAGCGATAAAGAACAATTACAACTATATCTATTAACCATGAGTTATTATAACTTAGGTTATTTTGATAACGTTAAAAAAACAGCTGCTCTTTTAAAAGAAAAATATCCTACTGGTTCTTATACCGAATCTATTTCATCCATCGTTAGTTATTTGCCTCAATAGCCCTATATGTCAACAACCAATTCATACGTAAGTGTTATTCACGAGTTAAATATCAAAGCTTGGGACAATAGATATATTGATAGAACGAAGGCAATGGAATTGGCTTTACAAGCAAAAGAAAATGCTGAGAGATATAACAACTTAGTAGATTTTCATTTTGCTCAATTAACCATTGCTCAATTAAATTTTTGGAAATCGAGCGAAAGCACACCATTAATTATTGCAAACGAAGCTCTTAGTTATTTTGAAAGTGTAAATGTGTCTCTTGGAATTTCACGAGCAAATTTTATTTGTGCTAGTATGTACGATCAATTTGGTCAGTACGAAAAAGCCATGCAGCATGCATTAAATGCCGTAAAAGCAAGTGAACTCATAGACGATGAAACTAATAAAGGAGATTGCTATACCACTTTAGGTCAAATATATTCACGCATACACGATTATAAAAATGCGATTGATACTTTAACTAAAGGTTTAACAATTCGCCAGCACATTAAAGATGATAAAGCAGCGGCCTCTTCATTAAATTTAATTGCACGTAATTATGTATTGAACAAACATTACGAAGAAGCTAAAAACTTTTATAATCAAAGCTTAGCATTAAGAGAAAGCATAAAAGACGAAGACGGTATTCCTTGGACATACCTAGGCTTAGCCAGTTTATACTCTGAACAAGAAAACTGGAATTTATCTTTAGAGTATTACCAAAAGGCTGAACAATCTAACGTAAAGCAAGAAAAACGATTTGATGTATTGTGTTTGTTAGGCAAAGGAAAAATATATTTACATCAATCCAACATCACTGAAAGCATTGCGTGTTTAAATAAAGCATTAGCTATTTCTCAAGAATTAAAAATTACTTCTATTCAATCTGAAGTGCATGAGTTATTAGCTCAAGCTTTTGAAAAATCAGGCGATTTAACGCAAGCTTTATTACATTATAAAACATACAATCAATTACGTCAAGAGATTTTAAGTAACGACAAAGTTAATACACTTAAAAATCAGCAAATAGCTTTTTCGGTGGAGTCGGCAGAAAAAGAAGCAGAGATTCATCGCTTAAAACATGTGGAACTTAAAAATGCTTTTGATCAAATTGCAGCGCAACATCATCAGTTAGAAGAAAAGAGTAAAGAAATAACTGACAGCATTACTTATGCTAAACGCATACAAGATGCTTATTTACCTGAAAAAGATTTACTGACTCAAATTTTTCCTCAAGCCTTTTTATTGTTTAAACCAAAAGATATTGTGAGTGGTGATTTTTATTGGTACAATCAATTAAACACACCTACTCCATCTCGTATTTTTGCAGCCGCTGATTGTACTGGTCACGGTGTACCAGGCGCTATTATGAGTGTGATTTGTAGCAATGCTTTAAACGAAGTGGTAAATAATAAACACATTCATCAACCTGATTTAATTTTAAATGAAGTGCGTAACATGGTAACGGCTTCGTTTAAAAAGCAAGGTGAATCCACGCAAAAAGATGGGATGGATATTGCTTTAGTGCGTTTATTAGAAACAAATGGTAAAACCACTTTGCAATTTGCTGGTGCTAATAATCCTTTATGGATTGTGAGAAAAGGTGAGCCAACAATTCCATTAGAAAATATTATTTCTACAACTACACATTACCTCATTGAAATTAAAGCCGATAAGCAACCAATAGGTAATTACGAAAAAATGAATCCATTTACCTTACATCAATTAGATTTACAAAGTGGGGATACCATTTATTCGTTCTCGGATGGATATGCCGATCAGTTTGGTGGCACCTTTGGCAAAAAGATGAAATACAAACCTCTCAAAGATTTGATTCTTTCTATTCAAGATAAAGACATGAGCGAGCAAAATACCATTTTGTATAATGCTTATAATGATTGGAAAAGAAACTTTGAACAGATTGATGATGTATGTATGATTGGCGTACGAGTTTAAAATATAAAAAAGATTTGTCATCACGCCTAGGCGTGAGAGCGGAGTCGAGAACTAGACAATTTCTCTAATTCATCGAAGGATCAAAGGCGTAATCACTAAACGCTTTATAACCTGGTTTTATTTTTACCAATTCTTCACCCCACAAATCATCGGGATTAATGCGCATTAAATCAACGTAATTAGAACTTTTCGTAAACCACATATCACGTTCTAATTCATCATCCAATTGCTCTTCGCCCCAACCACTGTATCCAATATAAAAACGAATATCATCAGAAGTTACTTCGTCATTTTCAATCATTTGGCAAAGTTCCATGAAATTTCCTCCCCAAAATACATTGCCAGCCACATGTTGGCTACCGCTCAATTTATCTCCCAAGGTATGCGTATAAAACAGCTGATTGGGCGAAACCGGCCCTCCTTCAAACAAAGGGAAATTACCGTTTTTTAAATGCGGAAAAATATCACGTAACAATAAACCATGAGATTTATTGACGATAAAGCCCAAGCTTCCTTCTTTATTATGCTCGCACACATAAATAACCGAACGCTTAAAATGCCCATCTTGTAAAAATGGTTTAGCAATTAATATATCTCCTGCTTTTATCAAGAATAACTCTATATATTTGTGTAAAATTACAAAAAATGGGCCAAGTTAACCAGCATATTTCTCAGTTAAGAGAAGATTTCATGAAAGGCGAATTAAGTGAAAACAACTTAAACAAAACGCCTGATTTGCAATTTGAACAATGGATGAAAGATGCCATTGATGCAAAAGTAAATGAAGTGCCAGCTTGTAATTTAGCTACGGTTGATAAAAACAATAAACCATCAGCACGCATTATTTATCTGCGTGAGTTTTCTAACAACGAATTTTATTTTTATACCAATTACGATTCTCGTAAAGGGCAACAGATAACAGAAAACCCAAATGTGTGCTTAACTTTTTTTTGGCCAGAATTAGAGCGTCAAATTCGTATTGAAGGTGTAATTACTAAAAAAGCAGAAGCAGAAAAAAGTGATGCGTATTTTAATGCTCGTCCGCAAGACTCTAAAATAGGTGCTTGGAGCTCGCCACAAAGTCGTGTATTAAATAACCGTGAAGAATTAAACACCTTTATTGAAGGCAATAAAACAAAATTTAATAATCAAGAAATTCCTCGTCCAGAGTTTTGGGGCGGTTACGTTATTAAAGCAAACTACTACGAATTTTGGCAAGGACGTAAAAACCGTTTACACGACAGAATTGCTTTTACTTTAGAAAATGGTAATTGGAAGATTGAAAGACTAGCACCATAGAACAGACAAAAGATATAAGACCTAAGATTAAAGGTTTATAAAACACAGATTCGTATATTCGCAAATAATTTATAAAACCTAACAAACTCAGATTCGTACATTCGTATTTAATTCGTAATTATAATGAACAAGCAAGAAAAAATAAAAAACTTTGATCCAAACAGCGTTGGAGATGTAAACGCAAATATGTTTGGATTACCATTCACAACGCAAGAATCTGAAACTGTATTAATACCTGTGCCTTGGGAAGTAACCGTGAGTTACGGTGGTGGAACCATTGACGGACCACAACAAATATTTGATGCCTCTTTTCAAGTTGACCTTTACGACCCGATTGTAAAAGATGCATGGAAAATGGGCATTGCCATGGATGACTTTAGTGAAGACTTAAGAGAGAAAAGTGAAATCTATCGTCCGGTTGCAGAAATTATTATTGACAGACAATGTAACGGAGAACCTTCTTCGGAGATTGAGGAAATAAAAGACGTCAACAAAGTGTGTGAAGAAATGAATGCATGGGTTAAGCAACGTGCTTTGCATTTCTTAAAACAAAAGAAAAGTGTTGGATTAATTGGTGGCGACCACTCTACTCCATTAGGAATGATTGACGCTTTAGGAGAGCACTTTGGAGAGTTTGCAATTTTACAAATTGATGCACACGCTGATTTACGTGTAGCTTACGAAGGATTTGAATATTCTCATGCATCTATTATGTACAATGCCTTGAAAAGACACAGCGTACAAAAATTAGTGCAAGTTGGCATCAGAGATTATTGTCAAGCAGAATTAGAGATTATTAATAACTCAAACGGACGTGTAAAAACATTTTTTGATAGAGATATTAAACAACAACAATACAAAGGAAAAAGCTGGGATACCATTTGCCAAGAAATTGTAGCAGAGTTACCGCAAAACATTTATTTAAGTTTTGACATTGATGGCTTAGATCCAAAATTATGCCCAGGTACTGGAACACCAGTAGCAGGAGGCTTTGAAACAGACCAAGTATTGTATTTATTAGAACAAGTAGTAGCATCAGGTAAAACCATTATAGCATTTGACATTAACGAAGTTGGTGGCGAAGACGAATGGAATGCAAACGTAGCTGCTCGTTTATTATACCGCATAGCAAATTTAGCAGCGCATAGTCAAGGAAAGAAAGCTTAATGAATTGAATTTAAAAATAAAAAGGCTGAGAAAAATCTCGGCCTTTTTTGTTTTATACCAAAATATAAGGTCTTCGCCTCTAAAAACTCTACATATAGAAAAAACTGAGAGCATTTTGTATTTATTGCCTGTGCCTCATTTTTAAATAATATTTATATATTAGACATATGAAAAAAATAATTAAGAATTTTATTTTCTTTATCACTATATTTTCTCTAGCTAATTGTAGTAATAAGCCTGAAACTAAAACTCTAAATCAACCCTACAAATTTTACAAATTCTTTAACCCTTTTTCATTTAATGGAATACAAGAAACAGACTCAACCATTATAACCTTCCCGTATTGTAAAGTTTATTTTGATTCATCAAATAATATAATAAAAATAAACAATTTCTTGTCAGATGAAGAGCAACATTCATATTTAGTTAAGCATCGAGAGAATGAACATATCATCTATTCAAGCACAGATGAAACTTACTTAAATATTTTTATATGTTTAATTTGTGATAATAAACAAGTAATAAAAATACATAACTATAATTTTCAGGAAACTCCTGATTATACGAATTTTGTATCAATTCTAAAACCAAACTCGGAAATAACATACAATTATTACACCTATGATATTCCTTTAG
>DIHL01000002.1 GCA_002420145.1 Bacteroidetes bacterium UBA5697 | reverse complement strand
AATAGATACTAAAAAATGCTGCCATCTGTTATTGCGAAATAGGATAACTAATAATCCAACATAAAAAGAAAAGTAGAATGCAAATATTAAATAACTATCCTTTAATAAAAAGTGAGTGGCAAATTTGGCTTCATAAATATTATATATGTATGCGGTAGCATCTTCATATGGCAAATATTTAAGGTCTGATAATTTATCGTCGGTATTTAAATTAATGGCTTCTGGAAAATAAGTGGTGCAAATTTTTTCGTAATGATTATAATTATCTAAATAGTCTTGAGATGTATAGGTGCTTAAGTTTCTATTGTAATTATACTTGCCTTCATATATTTTTAAAACCTCAAAATAGTTGGTGATGGCATTTAATTTTTGAGCATCTGTTTGGTGAAGTTTATATTCGTTTTCTATTTTTAAATCATTGTAAAATGCCTGATTAAATTCGCTAGAGGCAATGGATAATGAAGAACCAAAAAAGAAATTTCTAAAATCGTAATTGTAATTGCTGGTTTCATCGGGAGAAAAATGAACAAAACTTTTATACTTATTTAAATCATACACCAAACGTTGTTCGCCAAATTCATCTGTATCTCTTTTAAGCTTGTCAATATTTACAACTTCATGAATATCATAACCGCAGTATTGATAATTATTTAAATCACTATTCACGTATTTATGCCCAAGATTTAAATCATTGTATTGTTTTGCTAAAGCAACATCGGTAAAGGTATTTCCTAATCTTGTTTTAACTCTTACTTGCATTGGATATGAAAACGATATTAATAAATTAATGCCTACTATTAAAACAGCCAGCATTTTTACATCATCCCAATTGGTAAATTTTCCAAAATGGTCTTCGTTATTATAAATGGTGAGGTAATACATCCACACGCAAAATAAAATTACTCCTAAAACAGAAAATACAAATATCCAAATACCTGTTACGTTTTCAGGGTTATAGGAAGTGATATTAATTGGTAAAATACAACCTACAGCATAACTAATCACCCACATTAACACAGTGAAGTAAGCGATATAATGTATTTTAACGATGTACCAAAATGGATAATTGAGTACTAGAGTTTTATCAAGGTTTTTGATAAATGAGGGGACTAAAAACTTTAACATAGGATTTAGGGTTTAAATGTCTTTTTGAAATAACTGACGCGTTGATTTTGAAATATCTCTAAAATAATTAATCGGTAAATTTTGAGTCGTTATAACTTTTAAGAGTTGAATAGCATCTACCGATAAAGGCGTGTTAATAATAAGTACAGTGCCTGAGTCAATAATTTTAATATCCCCTAAAGCATTTAAGTGATGTTGTAAATCGCTGATACTAAAGTTACCACCTAATTCAAAAGCATTATTGGTTCTATCAGCTGCAAAGGATTGTTGTTCGCCACTATAAATGGTTTTGCCTTGTTTAATAAATATAATATTTTTACAATTACGCTCTAACTCATGTAATTGTTGCGAACTTAAAATAACACCCATAGGATGTTTGCTTGATTGAGATAAATATTTTAAATCTTGCAAAAGTAATTGTTGCGCGTTGATATCTAAATTAGCCAAAGGCTCATCTAATACCAGTAAACGAGGACGCATCATTAAGGCTTTTGCTAATTCAAAACGAAGACGGTAGCCACTGGATATTTCTGTCCATTTTAAATTTCGAAATTGATATAAACCTAAGCGGTGTAAAATATAATTCACATGATCTTCGTTTTCGGAACCAATAATTCCTTTAATGGTGCAAAAGAAATGAAGATTATCGATTAAGGTTCCGTACCATCTATCGGGGCGTTGAGGGATGTAAGCAATTTTTCCTTTGGTTTCATACCAGTTAGTTTCTTCGTTGCCAAAGTAAGACGCGCGACCACTAGTAGGTGCTAGTTCTCCGGCCATTAAGCGAAGTAGGGTAGTTTTACCATTTCCGTTTTCGCCAACCACAGCGGTAAGTTCGCCCAATTTAATGCTTAACGAAACAGGATGTAATTTAAAATTTCGTGACCCACTATTGTATTCTTTACATAAATCATCAGCGGTGTACACAATGTTATTTGTTTCTTCTTCTCTGTTTTCAGGAATAGGTAATTGTTTGACATTTTGTAGCCATTGTTCGCACAACTGTTTTAATATTTGCGCATCAGCTTCTTGATTTTGTGCTTGTTGCAAATAGCGATTTCTGATATCAAAACTTAAGCCTTTAATATCAACATGTTGATCTAAATTATAATCGTATAAGAAATCAAGCATACGGCGTGATGCCAAACTATAATCGGCATGAAGTATACTGTTTGAAATTTCGTTGAGGTATTCGCTGTAGGATACAAACATAGTTTTGTTTTTTGTTGTAATAAATTAGAACAGGAAATTAATCAGGACATTTGTTGTAACGAATTTAGAGAAAAATTATTGGGCTATTTTTAAAATAGCTATAAGTTAATTCACAATTTATGATAAAATCTTCTTTTGCGGAATAAGATTTTAATCAGGGGCAAGAACGTACTTTCTTTGTCTACCATA
>DIHL01000065.1 GCA_002420145.1 Bacteroidetes bacterium UBA5697 | reverse complement strand
GGAGGATTTGTGAAATTAATCACAACATTATCAGTTACCTGATTACAATTTCCGTTACTAGTAGAAGATAACGTTAAGGTCATTGACCCTGCTGCAAGTTCAGCAGCACTTGGCGAGTAAACTGAATTTAGTACAGAGTTATTTGGAGTAAATGTACCAGTGCCACCACTCCAAATACCACTTGTAGTAGGACCACCTACAACTCCAGAAAGAACAGTTGATGTATTGTTTTTACATACAGAAAAATCAGCACCAGCATTTACATTTGGAGAACTAGTAAATGTAACTGTTAAACTATCTTTTACTTGATTACAGTTTCCGTTATTAGTTGATGTTAAAATTAGTTTTACAGAACCTGCAGCTATTTCAGCAGGAGTTGGAACATAAGTTGCTGTTAAGGCAGTGTTGCTGGAATTGTATGTTCCTAAACCACCCGACCAAATTCCAGTTGTGGAACCTGCTGTAACAGAACCTGAAATTGCTACCGTTGAATTATTTGCACAAACAGACACATCAGCTCCAACCGTTACAACTGGTGGATTAGTAAAGTTTATAATTAAACTATCTTTTCTATTAGGACATCCATTTAAACTTCCAGTTGATGTTAATTTAATAATAACGCTTCCACTTGATAAATCACTTGGAGAGGGAATATAGGTTGTGTTTAAAGCGCCTGGATTTCCAAAAGAACCCGTTCCTGAACTTGTCCAGTTTGCTCCTGCCGCTAACTGTAAAGTTCCGTTTAATGGTATAGATGCAATATTATTTTTACATATAGTTAAATTGTTTCCCGCATCTACTATTGGAGAAGGGTAAACATTTAAAATCATGGTATCAATTTTTGGAGTACAGTTACCTGTTGAAGAAAGTATAAATTTAATTTGTGATTGATTTAAATCATTTGCACTTAATGTGTAGGTTGTATTTAAACTTGTGGTGTTTCCAAACGTTCCTGTTCCATTAGGAGTTGTCCAAATACCAGTTGTAGCACCTCCAGTAACAGATCCATTTAACGAAATTGTATTAGTTGCTGTACAGATGCTTTTATCAACCCCTGCATCTGTGTACACTTTTCTTAAAAATGAAGACATGTAATGATATAAACATCCTGTAGTTGCTCCACCATTAATAACCCCCATCGAAAATAAATCATCTGTAGCATTTGTATTTCGTAAAAGATTAGTTACACCAACTGGTATTTGTCCAGTAGTAAAACTAATTTGTGCACCACTCCATAAACCACCTGTTCCAGGAACTATTGAGAATGATGATGCAGGAACTAAAGTAGCATTACCATTTAATAAAAAGTTTCCAGTAGCAGCTGTTTTACATAAAATATTTAAAATAAATGTTTGTGTGTTGGTTCTTGTAAAACTTACTTGATCAGAACCAGCACAGTTTAAAGGAGGAATAATAGCCTCTCCTAATTCGCAACCAAAACCACTAGCATGAATTACATAAAAGGGTTTATCACCAGTAATGTATGTCAACGCTTGACCTATTCCATAATAATATGTATCGCCTTTATTTAATAATACATTTGTAATACCACCATCATTAATAGTTATTTGTGTAAAGTTTTCTGTAGCTACTATATAAGTCCCTTCAAATTCTCCAGCCGAAAGCCCACCTTTATTAATAATATATTGTGTTCCTAATACTTCAACAGGAACAATTTGATCACCCATTAAATCCATGCATCCAGATACACCTCTTACAGAGTCATCTGTTACTGATACAGAAATAGGTTTATTAGAAACTACAATTGTTCCACTTAAATTTTGTCCAGCAACGTTTGCCACATTGGTAACATTTTCTACATTATAACTTTGACCAGCGTTTAAACCAACAGAATAGGTTACACCAGCAGTATGACCAACTACGTTACATTTAGGTGTTATCCAAACAATGGTTCCATTTTGCGTAGCTACAATATCTATTTGAGATTTAGCAGTTGGAGTAAATGTCCAGTTAATACCTTTGGTTTGAAATGGGCAAACAAATTCTAATCCCATTCCGTTTTGTCCTTTTAGGGAATAGGTTTCTGGATTATTACCAGTTGTTACTACTTCATATATAACAGTGATAGGAAAGTCGGAAGTAATTTTAATACCTCTATTTAAAACAGTATTAGCAGGAGTGTTTTCAATTTGATTAATCAAATGAGATAAAGATTCTGAAACTAAAGAGTTTGCAGGAATAGTAAACGTTGTATCAAACGTAGAGGCTGGTTGTCTTACCCTTACTTGAGTAGCGTTGTTAAAAGACGATAAACGTAAAACAACAGGAACGTTACTTGCGTGACCAGTGGTTACCCATGGAGCTGCAAACCAAAATACGGTGTCAATTTGTGATACAACCGTTTTACTACTTACGATAAGAAGAATTAATATGATTCTATTTAGAACTTTCTTCATTTTGTTTCTTTAATTTGGATTTAATACTATTATCAATGTTATTTAACTCTTGTTCATCAGCATCTAATTTCTTTTTAGGTTTGATGAATTGGAATGTTATCATGATTTCATGAGAACCACTAGTGTATGTTCTTATTTTAGATGTTAACATATCATATGAATACCCAATGCTTAATTTGTCTTTGATAGTTAATCCTAACAAAGCACTTGCCGATTCGTTTGTTCTGTAAGAACCACCAATCCAAAATAAATTTTTGTAAATCATTCTTGCACTAAACTCTGGTTGAATAGGAGTGGGCTTATTAAACTTAATCAAGGCAGATGGTTGAATAGAAATATTTTTAGATGCTTTAAACGTATATCCTATAGTAGCATACATGTGTTGAGATAAACTACTTTGAGAATCTTTCCAATTAATTTTGTTTCCTAAATATTGATAAGTAGATATGCCGAAAAATAATTTATCACTATATAAATATAACCCTCCATTAGAGTCAAAAACATTATTTGAAAGGATGTTTCCTGTTAATAAATCATCTCCTGTATCAGCAACTTTTGCATCATATAATTTAATTCTATATTGAACCATTCCTACAGATGCAGCTAGTCCTAATTTATATGTTTTGTTTAATTTTACATGGTATCCAAATGTCAAGTATCCGGATGTTTTTCCAATTAGCCCTGTATTATCAGAACTAACAAGAGCTCCCATAGCTACCTTTTTTTGTTTACCAATTGGACTATGAAGGCTTACCATAAATGTTTTAGGGGCATCTTGAAAACCTACCCATTGGTTACGGTAATTTAAATTAACTACAGCATTTGGTTTAGATCCTGCAACTGCAGGATTATATGCATAGTTGTTTAAAACATAATTAGTATTGATTGGCAACTGCTGCGCCATACTATTTTTATTAATTAGTATACTAGCTAATAAAAGAATGGTTATGTAAATAGTATTCTTCATGTTATCTTATTAATAAAATACCACCCTTTAATGGTTCTGTTATGGATGAATCATTTAAATTCAGAACATAGTAATATGTTCCAACTGGAAGAAGAGAACCTTTATACGTTCCGTCCCAAGGTATTGTATATCCTTGTGAACTATAAATGTTTTCTCCCCAACGATTATAAATCTCTACTTCAGCATTTGGATATAAGAGTTTTAAAAAGTCTAATTTCCAAACATCATTTTTTCCATCGCCATTTGGAGAAATAGCATTAGGAATTAATGTGCTAATCTCATTAGTAACGTTATTTATTTTTATGGCAACTCTTGCAGTATCAGAACAGCCATAATTGTCTTTTACAACCTGTGTAACAATAAAGGTTCCGTTGTCATAATATACTGTTGATGGATTTTGTAATGAAGAACTTGAATTATTCGCATCCCCAAAGTTCCAAGTCCATGTACTTGCGTAACTAGATGTGTCAACAAAATTTACGGTTGTCCCCACATTTATGCCTGTTGAAATAGAGTAAGCAAATCCAGCTGAAGGTCTAGGTGTTAATGTAATTTGTTTTTCAATAGTGTCTCTACAATTGTGATTTGATATAGCAATTAAACTAATATTGTATAATCCTGATCCAGGGAATAATTGTGTTGGATTTTGAAGATTACTTTGAACTCCACCAGGTAAACTAAAATTCCATAACCACTGATTAACTGTTTCTGGAGAGTTAACTGTTGAGCTGTCAGAAAAGTTAAGGTTTAATATGTTACCATTACAAATTCTAGTAATTCCAAAATCAGCATTAGGTAAAGGATAGATAGTTGGATTTTTTACAATAGTATCATAACATCCAAATGTATTTCCTACAACTAATTGAGTTGTGAATGTTCCAGACGAGCCATAAGTATGTGTTGGATTTTGTAAAGTGCTATTTGTGTTGTCTCCAAATGACCATTCCCAATAATTTAATGTTCCTGAACCAGCTAAAGAAAAATCAGTAAAAGTGGTTAAGTTATTTAAACATGAATTATTGAAGTTGAAATTAGCAAATGGGATAGGAATAAAATTCAATTTTATTAAATCATTTACCGAATTACAATTTCCATTGTTGCTTGATGTTAAAGTTAAATTTACAAAACCTGTTGCTATTTCGGCGGCGCTAGGCGTATAAGTTGCAGTTAATACAGTATTGTTAGGATTAAATGTTCCGCTGCCCCCCGACCAAATACCAGTAGTTGTTGGTCCAGATACAACTCCAGACAAGGCTGTTGAGGCATTGTTTTTACAAGAATTTAAATCGAGACCTGCATTAACAGAGGCTGGGTTTGTGAAATTAATTACAACAGTATCACTTGTTTGATTACAGTTTCCGTTATTGGTAGATGCTAGAGTTAAACTGACAGATCCCGCAGCTATTTCAGCAGCCGTTGGATTATAGGTAGCTGTTAAAACAGAGTTACTTGGGTTGAAGCTACCTGCGCCTCCATACCAAATACCTGTTGTTGATGGACCTGTTACACTTCCAGAAAGAGCAATCGAAGGATTGTTTTTACAAGAATTTAAATCGATGCCCGCATTTACTAAAGGAGAATTAGTATAATTAACTAAAACGCTATCAATTGCTTGATTACAATTTCCATTATTGGTAGATGTTAATTTTAAATACACAAATCCAGTAGTCAATTCAGAAGAACTTGGAGTATAAGTTGCATTTAACACAGAGTTATTGGGTGTAAATGTTCCAGTTCCACCGCTCCAAATACCAGTAGTTGTTGGACCAGATACAACTCCAGAAAGGACACTGTAGGCATTGTTTTTACAAGAAAATAAATCAACACCTGCATTTGCAGACGGAGGTGTGGTGAAAATAATTAGTACATTATCATTTACTTGATTACAGTTTCCGTTATTAGTAGAAGTTAAAACTAAATTAACAGATCCTGCAGAAAGTTCAGATGAACTAGGATTGTAAGTTGCATTTAAGCTAGTATTATTAGGTGTAAAAGTTCCAGTACCACCACTCCAAATTCCAGTAGTTGTTCCACCAGACACAGTTCCTGATAAAACAGTTGCTGCATTATTTTTACAAGAACTCAAGTTTGCGCCAGCATTAACAGCTGGAGCTGTTGTAAAATTAATCACCAAATTATCAGTTACTTGATTACAATTACCATTGTTTGTAGAAGATAACGTTAAAGTAACAGAACCTGCTGTTAATTCGGATGCACTAGGTGTATAAGTTGCATTTAATACAGAACTACTTGGATTAAAAGAACCTGTACCTCCCGACCAAATTCCAGTTGTTGTTCCTCCAGATACAGTACCTGATAATATAGCGTTAGGATTATTTCTACAAACATTTAAATCTACACCTGCATTCACAATAGGAGAAGGAGTTAAATTAATGACCAAATTATCGGTTACTTGATTACAGTTACCGTTAGCTGTTGAAGTTAAAACAAGAGTTACTGTTCCTGCAGTTAATTCAGAAGCACTAGGAGTGTAAGTAGCATTTAAAACAGAACTGTTTGGATTAAAAGTCCCTGTTCCACCACTCCAAATACCAGTAGTTGTTGGACCAGATACAACACCAGATAAAACGCTGCTAGGATTATTTTTACAAGAAAATAGATCCACACCTGCATTTACAAAAGGAGCAGAAGTGAATACAATTAAAACATTATCACTTACCTGACTACAGTTTCCATTGCCAGTAGATGATAAAACTAAATTAACAGAGCCCGCAGAAAGTTCAGATGCACTAGGATTGTAAGTTGCATTTAAGCTAGTATTATTAGGAGTAAAAGTTCCAGTACCACCACTCCAAATTCCAGTAGTAGTAGCACCAGTTACAGTTCCTGATAAAACAGTTGCTGCATTATTTTTACAAGAACTCAAGTTTACGCCAGCATTAACAGCTGGAGCTGTTGTAAAATTAATCACCAAATTATCAGTTACTTGATTACAATTACCATTGTTAGTAGAAGATAACGTTAAAGTAACAGACCCTGCTGTTAATTCTGATGCACTAGGTGTGTAAGTAGCGTTTAAAACAGAATTACTTGGATTAAAAGTTCCAGCACCGCCTGACCAAATTCCAGTTGTTGTTCCTCCAGATATAGTTCCAGATAATATTGCGTTTGGATTATTTTTACAAACATTTAAATCTATACCTGCATTTACAATAGGAGAAGGAGTGAAATTAATGACCAAATTATCGGTTACTTGATTACAATTGCCATTACTAGTAGAAGTTAAAACAAGAGTCACTGTTCCCGCAGTCAATTCAGAAGCTGTAGGAATGTAAGAGGCATTTAAAGTTGTATTATTAGGAGTAAAAGTTCCTGTTCCGCCGCTCCAAATACCAGTAGTTGTTGGGCCAGATACAATACCAGATAAAACACTGCTTGGATTATTTTTACAAGCAAATAAATCTACACCTGCATTTACAGATGGAGGTGTAGTGAAAATAATTAAAACATTATCGCTTACCTGATTACAGTTGCCATTGCCAGTAGATGATAAAACTAAATTAACGGAACCTGCAGAAAGCTCAGATGCGCTAGGATTGTAAGTGGCATTTAAGCTAGTATTATTAGGAGTAAAAGTTCCAGTACCACCACTCCAAATTCCAGTAGTAGTAGCGCCAGACACCGTTCCTGATAAAACCGTTGCCGCATTGTTTTTACAGCGACTTAAATCTAAACCTGCATTTACAACAGGAGAAGGAGTGAAGTTAATCACCAAATTATCGGTTACTTGATTACAATTTCCATTGTTAGTAGAAGATAACGTTAAAGTAACAGATCCTGTCGTCAATTCAGAAGCACTAGGCGTGTAAGTAGCATTTAAAACAGAATTACTAGGATTAAAAGTTCCAGCACCGCCTGACCAAATACCTGTTGTTGTTCCGCCAGATACAGTGCCAGATAATACCGTAGCAGGATTGTTTTTACAACGACTTAAATCTAAACCTGCATTCACAACAGGTGAAGGAGTGAAGTTAATCACCAAATTATCGGTTACTTGATTACAATTGCCATTGTTAGTAGAAGTTAAAACAAGAGTCATTGTTCCCGCAGTCAATTCAGAAGCTGTAGGAATGTAAGTGGCATTTAAAGTTGTATTATTAGGAGTAAAAGTTCCTGTTCCACCACTCCAAATACCAGTTGTGGTGGTTCCAGATACAACTCCAGAAAGGGCTGCCGCGGCATTGTTTTTACACGTAGAAATATCTAATCCAGCATTAACAGTTGGCGCATTATTAAAAATAATTAAAACTTGATCGCTAACAGAGTTACAGCCACCATTACCAGTTGAGGTTAATACTAAATTAACAACACCTGCGGAAAGTTCAGAAGCTGTAGGAATGTAAGTGGCATTTAAAGTTGTATTATTAGGAGTAAAAGTTCCGGTACCACCACTCCAAATACCAGTAGTTGTTGGGCCAGAAACCGTTCCTGATAAAACAGAATTAGGATTGTTTTTACAAGAGTAAATATCTGTTCCTGCATTTACGGATGGAGAATTTGTGAAAATAACTAGAATACTATCTTTAGCTTGAACACAATTACCATTATTTGTTGAGCTTAAATATAATTTAACTTGCCCTGCTGATACATCTGCAGCACTAGGAATGTAATTCGTTGATAATTGAATATTACTAGGATTGAAACTTCCAGTTCCATTACTTGTCCATTTTCCAGTAGTTGTAATTCCACCTATAGTACCACTAACAGCAACAGTGGGATTATTAGCACAAACAGAAGTACTTACAGGACCCGCGTTAGCAGTAGGAATATCAGTAATTGTTACTTTCATAGTATCTCTTTCTAAAGCACAGATTCCATTGCTAGTAGATGTTAATACTAGTTTTACTGAACCAGCTGCTGTATCGGCGCTACTAGGAATGTAAGTGCCATTTAAAGTCGTATTATTTGGCGTGAAAGTTCCTGAGCCAACGCTTGTCCAAATACCTGTAGAAGAGCCTCCTGTTACAGTACCATTTAAAGTAACAGTGCTATTGTTACCACAAACAATTTGGTCTACAGATGCATTCACTAAAGGAGACGGTTTAACAGACAATAGAAGAGTGTCTTTTTTTTGAGGACAAGGGCCATTAGTTGTCAGAAATAATTTTACAGGTTTTACTGTCGTATCTAACTGACTAGGTGTATATGTATTTGTTAGTGCAGAAAATCCTCCATTAAATGTGCCATATCCGTTTGTGGACCAAGTTCCAGTAATATTTCCACCACCAACTTGAGCATTTAAAGCTAAATTACCATTAGCACAAATAGTAAAGTCGCTACCAGCATTAATAGAAGGATAAGATGAAAATTCGGAAACATAAGCATATGCACTTCCTTTATTATAAGAACCATTTAATGTTCCTAGTCCAAATACATCTACAGTATTAGTGACTTTATTGTGTGAACCAACTGGTATTGTTGCCGTTGAATAATAAATTTTTGCTGATTTGATATTTCCTGAAGTACCTGGAACAACTGTAAATGCAGAAGCTGGTATCAAAGAGGCGTTACCATTTAATGCAAAGTTTCCTTCAAATCCTGTTCTAGTAAATAAGTTTAGAGCTAAAGAGTCAGATGAGGTTCTTGTAAAAGCAGTTGTGTAAGTTCCTGCACAAAAGAATGGAGGTAATTGAGCTCCACTTAATCTGCAGCCATATCCTGACACATGAAAAACGTAAATTGGTTTATTAGCTTTTACATAAGTTACACCTTGTGTGGCAGTATAAATAAAATTTTCTCCAAAGTTAGACACGTGAGTTGTTGTTGAGCCATCTTCTACAGTAATTTGAGTGTTGTTTTGTGTGGCTAAAACAAATATTTTTTCTGTAACAGAAGTTCCTTTGTTTACTATATAGTCAGTGCCTATATAGCTGGAGTTAGTAATTTGGTCGGCAACAGAACTTAAACAGCCTGATTGATTTAAACCACTCGATTGAATAGAAATAGCTACTGGTTTGTTTGAGGAAACAATAGAACCTGCTAAACTTGTCGTCGCAGATCTAGTTGTATCTTGACAAGAATAGGTTTGACCTTTTTGAAGTGTAATAGAAAACGTAATGTTTGCTGCATGACCAATGATATTTGTTTTAGGTGTTATTAAAACAGTTGTACTGTTTTCTGAAGCAACAATATCAAATGATGAGAATGATTTTGGAGAAGTAGCAGGGGCTTGGTTCCAAAATTCTTGCATTGGAACATAAAAATCAATTCCGAGTGCTTTAGGCCCTTTTAAACTGATATATTCTTTATTAGTTGTTGATTTAATAGCATATAAAGCCGATATTTTTTGTGTGGACGATATATATATACCTCTATTTAAGACACTATTAGGTGTTGAATTCTCAATAGAAGCAATAAAAGTTGTTAGATTTATTGAATCTATTGAATTTGCAGGAATAGATTTGGTAATTGGCACAAATGCTCCATTGGCAGGTTGCGAAACCTTAACCGTCGCAGGTTGGGCATATGTATTAAAATATAAAAAAATGGGACGGTCTCCTAAACCTACTGAGATATCGGGGGCTGCAAACCAAAAAGAGGTGTCTATTTGAGATTTACCAGTGATAAAAAACGTTAAAAATAGACAAGTTATTAATGAATACTTCTTAATCATATGTTTTCAAAGATAGATTAGTTTTTCGAATCGACCAATTAAATTTTTGTAGAAATTCTGTAGAATCTAATTCTATTTGTTAAAATATTTAACAAATAATAGACCATTTTTTCTTTAGGAAACTTGCAGAACAAAAATAGTTTCTTTAGTTTTGCTCTCGATTTTAAAAATGGAACCACAAGAAAAAATATTAAAAACATCCTTAGACCTATTTTTCAGATATGGTATTAAGCGCGTTACTATGGATGATATTGCCAAAGAATTGGGAATGTCAAAGAAAACGATTTATCAGTTTTACAAAGAAAAAGACGATTTAGTAAATCAGCTATGTGAAGTGGAAATGAAAAAGCAAGAAGATATTTTCAGAAATATTGAAAAACAATCTCAAGATCCCATTCATGAAATTATTTTGATTTCTAATACTATTAGTGAGATGATGCATCACATTAATCCTATTTTCTTTTTAGATCTTCAAAAATTTCATGGTAATGCTTTCTTGCAATTTCAAAAATTTAAAGAAGAATGTGCTTTTAAAGATATATTAAGAAACATAAAAGCTGGAAAAGAGATTGGAGTTTATAGAAAGGATATAGATGAAGAATTTACGGCAAAACATCGTCTTGCGCAGATTGATATGTTAATGTTTGGGAATTATTTTTCATTCGAAAAAATTAGTTTTACTCAAACACATCAACTATTGTTGGACATGTTTGTTTACGGTATTTGCACATTAAAAGGGCATAAATTGATTAATGAATATAAAAAAATTAACGAACAAGAATAAAAAATAGATATATGATTAAAATGAAAACATACACATTATTCGTTGCTATTTCGATAATGGTATTAAACGTAAAAGGGCAGGAGGCTAATTCTAATACATTTAGTTTACAACAAGCCATTGATTATGCTTATAAGAATAGCCCTAACTATTTAAATAGTCAAAATGATGTATTGATGGCTAAGTATAAGCGTAAAGAAGTTTTAGGAATGGCTATGCCGCAAGTAGGGGTGAGTGTTGATATGAAGAACTTCTTAGAGATACCAACATCTTTAATTCCTGGTGAAATATTTGGAGCACCTCCAGGAACATTTTTGCCTGTTAAATTCGGAACTACTTTTCAAGCAACAGGAACGGCGCAAGCTTCGTTACTGGTATTTAGCGCTGATTATTTGGTAGGATTAAAAGCAACCAAAGAGTATATCAGTTTAATGAATATTAATGTAACAAGAAGTAAAACTGATTTAGTAAGTCAAGTTTCTAAAGCATATTATGGTGTTTTAGTAAATAAGGAGAGAATTAAATTATTAGATGCAAACATTACCAAATTAGAAAAATTACTAAGTGATACCAAAGCATTTAATAAGCAAGGATTTGTAGAGCAAATAGATGTAGATAGATTGGAAGTGGCGTTTAATAATTTAACGACTGAAAAACAAAAAATAGAGCGTTTAATTAGTTTAAGCGAAAACGTATTGAAGTTTCAAATGGGTTATGCTGGACAAGATAAATTAATGCTAACAGATTCATTAAATATTTCGGACAATACAGAAATAAGTATATCTAAAATTGATGTAGCAAAAAGAAGTGAATTTCAGTTATTAGAATCTCAACAACGATTGAATACCATTAATGTAAAACGTTTACAGTTTGGATATTTGCCAACCTTGGTAGCATATGGTAGTCTTGGTTATGCAGGTATGAGAAATGATTTAGATTTTTTTAATAGAACACATAGTTGGTTCCCAACGGCCTTAATTGGAGCAACATTATCATTAAATTTATTTGATGGGTTTCAACGTCACTACAGAATACAACAAGCCAAGTTAGAATTTAAAAAAGGAGAAAATAATTTAAAAAACTTACAATTAGCCATTGAATTAGAAGGAGCATCGGCTGTTATAAATTATAATAACGCCATTTCTTCTTTACAAGTTCAAAAACGAAACTTAGAATTATCTAAAAGTATTTATACGGTTGCTCAAAAAAAATATGAGCAAGGTGTAGGATCTAATTTAGAAGTAATTAATGCTCAAACATCTTTAAAAGAGTCAGAAACAAATTATTTTAATGCTGTTTATGATTTGATGGTTTATAAAATTGAGTATCAAAAAGCAATCGGCACATTAGTTAAATAAAAAATTAAAGTAATCACATTAAAAGATAAAAATATGTATACCATTCAAAGTAAAAAAATGAAACAATTTATAATCCCAGTTCTTTCTTCTTCATTATTTCTGGCTTCATGTGGAGGAGGTGACTCAGAAAGTTTGACAGATTTAAAAGCTCAACAAGCCGAATTAAAAACTCAATTATCAGAAATTTCTACTAAGATTTCTAAGTTGGAAGGAGATTCTGCTAAGAAATTCACTTTAGTTGAGGCGGGAGTTTTAACTCCAGCAATTTTTAAAACATATATCAATGTTCAGGGTAGAGTAGATGCAGAAGAAAGTGTTTCTCTTTCATCAGAAATGCCAGGAACTATTACTAAAATAAATGTAAAAACAGGAGAGCAAGTTGTTAAAGGGCAAGTGTTAGCAGAAACAGATGCTCGCGCCTTGCAACAAAGTATTTCTGATTTACAAACTAATGCTGAATTAGTGAATCAGTTGTATGAAAAACAAAAAGCATTGTGGGAACAAAAAATAGGAACAGAAGTACAATTTCTTCAAGCTAAAACTCAAAAAGAAAGTATGGAGAAAAAGCTAGCTACTTTACAAGAGCAAGTTCGTATGACAAAGATTATTTCTCCAATTAATGGAACGGTAGATGCCGTTGATATAAAATTAGGACAATTAACTGCCCCTGGTATGCCAGCAATAAGAGTAATTAATTTTAATAATTTGAAATTAAAAGCTGATTTAGCAGAAAGCTATGCATCAAGAGTTCATAAAGGTGCTGAGGTTATTATTAAGTTTCCTGATTCGAATGATAGTTTAAATTCTTATATCAGTTATTCATCTCGTGCTATTAATACATTAAACAGAACATTTGGTGTTGAAATTGCTTTAGATGACAAAAAAGAATATCACCCAAATCAAATTGCTATCATTAATATTAATGATTACAAATCAGCAAAGCCAGTTATTTCTATTCCATTAAATTATATCCAAAAGGATTTAAAAGGAACCCCATTTGTTTTATTAGCTGACGGTAAAAAAGCAGCTAAACGTATGGTAACACTTGGAAAAGAGTATAATGGTAGAGTTGAAATTACACAGGGTTTATCTGAAACAGATTTATTAATTATGTCTGGTTACGATGGATTAAACGATGGCGATGCTATTGAAATAAAAAAATAATTAGATGAAATAGCCATATGGTTTATACACACAAATGATGTAAGCCATATGACAACTAAACATAATATATAAACATATGAATTTTAAAGAATTTAAACCAAGTAGTTGGTCTATAGATAATAAAACAGCGATTTATATCGTTACTATTATCATATCCATTTGGGGAGTTATGTCGTATAACAAACTACCCAAAGAAAGTTTTCCAGATATTGTTGTACCTAAGTTTTTTGTGAGTACTGTATATGCTGGTAATTCACCTAGTAATATTGAAAACACCATTACTAAGCCTCTAGAGAAAAAATTAAAATCAATTCCTGGAGTAAAAAAATTAACGAGTAACTCTATGCAAGATGTGTCGTTAATTACGGTAGAGTTTAATACCAATATTACTGTTGATAAAGCTCGTCAGTCTGTTAAAGATAAAGTTGATGAAGCAAAGTCTGATTTACCTGCAGGTTTAACTCGTCAACCTTTTGTAAAAGAGTTAGCCTTTTCTGAAATGCCAATTATGTACATCAATATTGCGGGCGATATGGATTTACAAAAATTAAAAGAATATGCCGATGATTTAAAAGATAGAATTGAAGGTCTTAAAGAAATTACCGAAGTTAAAATGATTGGAGCTCCTGACAGAGAAATTCAAATCAACTTAGATATGTATAAAATGCAATCTATGCAATTAACAATGGGAGATATAGAACGTTCTATTGGTTATGAAAACGTGACTATTAGTGGCGGACAAATTCCTATGGATGGTACTAAGAGAACTATCAGTATTAAAAACGAATTTAAAACAGTTGATGAAATTAAAAATTTATTAATTACATCTCAATCTGGTTCTAAAATGTATTTAAAAGATTTTGCCAATGTAGTTGATACAGTTAAAGAAACAGAAAGTTATGCTCGTTTAGCAGGTAAAAACGTTATCACTCTAAATGTTATTAAACGTGCTGGTGAAAATTTAATTTCTGCTTCTGATAAAATTAAAGAACATATTGAGGAGTTAAAGAAAACTGAATTTCCTTCAAACATTGATGTGAAGATTACGGCAGATCAATCTGATAAAACAAAGTTGACTTTGCATGATTTAATTAACACCATTATTATTGGATTCATTTTAGTAACCTTAATTTTAATGTTCTTTATGGGTGTAACCAACGCTTTGTTTGTTGCTCTTTCAGTTCCATTATCTATGTTTATTGCATTTATATTTATGCCTAGCATGGGATTCTCTATGAATATGATTGTGTTATTTGCCTTTCTTCTTGCTTTGGGTATTGTGGTAGATGATGCGATTGTGGTAATTGAAAACACACACCGTATTTTTGATAACGGAAAAATTGATATTAAAACAGCCGCTAAAAAAGCAGCTGGAGAAGTATTTTTGCCTGTATTAAGCGGAACTATTACAACCTTAGCACCATTTATTCCATTGGCATTTTGGCCAGGTATTATTGGTAAATTCATGTTTTACTTACCAATAACATTAATTGTTACTTTATTAGCTTCTTTATTTGTTGCGTATATTATTAATCCTGTGTTTGCGGTTGATTTTATGAAACCACATAAAGAAGAGTTTAAAGAGTATGGGAAAATTACCCGTAAAGCATGGATGAGACTTGGACTATATGCTTTAATTGCTGTGATTTGTTATGCAAGCGGACATTTAGCATTTGGAAACTTGATGTTGTTCTTTGCTTTATTTATGGTAATACACCGTTTGTTTTTATATAAAGTCATCGAAAAATTTCAAACTAAAACATGGCCATCTATTCAACGAGGTTACACTAATTTATTAGTATGGGGATTAAAACGTCCGTATCAATTATTATTGATGACGATTGGATTATTTATTTTTTCTATTGTATTAATGAAATTACGTTCTCCTAACGTTGTATTCTTCCCTGAAGGTGACCCTAATAATGTTTTTGTTTATGTGAAATTACCAGAAGGTACTGACCCTGCAAAAACAAACGAGGTAATGAAAATTGTAGAGAAAAAAGTAAATTCTATTATCGGAGAAAATAATCCAATTGTATCATCAATGATTACAAATGTAACCATTGGCGTTACCGACCCTCAAGATGAAGATCAAAATTCTTATGCTAACCGTGGTAAAATTGCGATTAACTTCGTTGAGTTTAGCGAACGTAACGGAGAAAGCACCATGAAGTATTTAAAAGAAATTCAAGCTACTAAATGGAATATTGCAGGTGCCGAAGTTACCGCAAATAAAGAGCAAGCTGGTCCTCCGGTAGGTAAGCCAATAAATATCGAAATCAGAGGTGATAAGTTTGAAGAGTTAGTAGATAATGCTCAAAAACTAAAACGCTTTTTACAAACATCTGAAGTGCCAGGTGTTGCTGATTTGAAAACAGATTTTGTAGATAACAAACCCGAAATTGTTTTTGATGTTGACAGAGAGCGTGCAAATAGAGAAGGGATTTCATCTGCTCAATTAGCTATGGAAATTCGTAAAGCAGTATTTGGTATTGATAATCCAAGTAAGTTTAGAGATGCTAATGATGAGTATCCTATTCAATTACGTTACAAATACGACCAAAGAACAAATGTCGAACAAATTAAAAATTTAGTGATTACGTTCCGTGATATGAATATGATGGGAATGATTCGTTCGGTGCCTTTGTCTGCATTTTGCGATGTGCGTTATGAAAATACTTATGGTGGGATTAAACGTAAACAAAACAAACGTGTCATTACTTTATCATCTGATGTATTGGAAGGATTTAATGCTAATAATGTTGTGGCTCAGTTAGAACAAGTTGCAAAACAATTTAAACCAACTGGAGCAGTTGAGGTTAAATTTACAGGACAGCAAGAAGAACAAGCAGAAACAGGTGAATTCTTGGGGAACGCTATGATTATAGCAATTGGTATTATTTTATTAGTATTAGTAATCCAATTCAACTCAATAGGTAAGCCAATTATTATCTTATCGGAAATTGTGTTAAGTGTAATTGGTGTATTATTAGGTACTGCTATCTTTAAAATGGATATGAGTATAGTTATGACTGGTATTGGTATTGTGGCCTTAGCAGGTATTGTAGTGCGAAATGGTATCTTGTTGGTTGAGTTTGCCGAAGAGGAAAGACTAAGAGGTGTAAGTTTATATGAGGCAACAGTTGATGCAGGAAGAACACGTATGACGCCAGTATTCTTAACGGCAACGGCTGCTATCTTAGGTTTAATTCCTTTGGCTGTTGGTTTAAATATTGATTTCGAAGAATTATTAGTTCATGGCCAACCTCATATTCATTTTGGTGGAGATAACGTCGTGTTTTGGGGGCCTTTAAGTTGGACCATGATATTTGGTTTAGCATTCGCTACCTTCTTAACTTTATTATTAGTTCCTGCAATGTATTTAATTGCTGAACGATTAAAACGTAAAGCGGAGGTGATTTTAGCACACTTTGATTTACCAAAAGTTATTATGTATGTGCCGTTTTTTGTAGCTGTTTGCCAGTTAATATTATTGATGCAACGCAAGAAATTAGACTACGGAGATCTAGATCGATAGTCATTTGTTAAAAAAGGGTCAGTGAAAACAGACCCTTTTTTGTTAATAAAACATACATTATTAAAATCTTATTTATGGTTTTGGTTGTTGCATATTAAAAGAAGACTCTTATTTTTGTGTAACTTTTTAAAAACCTGAAAATGAATAAATTATTTCTTGCTACAAGCATTTCTATGTCAATCATGTTAGTATCATGTGGTGATAAACCATCTGAGGAAATTGCAGAAAATGTAACTGCCGAAGCACCAAAAGATACAACGCCTATTACTGTTAACGAAGAAACTAAATTCAAATTTGATTTTGCTATAGCAAATATTCCATCTCCTGTGGGCAGCATCAACGAAATTTCTGGATGGGGAGTTGATTATAATAATACTTTATTAGTAGATGCTAAGAAACAATTGGCAGCTAGTAGCGAATTTTCTAAAGCTTTAGCTTTAGGAGTATTCAATATCGATATGTCTTATGCAATGGTGAATAACAAAGGCGAAGATGTATTAAAATATATGAAAACTGTAGTGACTACATCTGATGCATTAGGTTTAAAAAGTGCTGTAGACCAAATGGTAGGTAAGCGTGCAGAGAAAAATTTATCTAATAAAGATTCATTATTAAAAATATTAGACGAAATTTTTGTTAAGAGTGATTCTTATTTAAGAACTAATGAGCGTGTTTATACAGCTTCTTCTGTATTTGCAGGTTCATGGGTTGAGAGCTTATATTTAACTTGTAAAATTACAGAAGGTGTTAAAGATGCGGCTGTTAAAGAAAAAGCATACAAACATTTATGGGATCAACGTTTTTATTTAAAAAACTTAACTGATTTATTAAATGATTACAAAGACAAAAAAGAGTGTGTTGCTTTAAACGATGAGTTAAAGAAAATCCACACTGAGATCGATGCAATTAAAGATCCTAAAGATTTAAAAGACGCTAACTTCAAAACTATCTCTGAAAAGATTTACGCTTTAAGAGCATCTATTGTTAAGTAAGACAATTAAAATTTAAAGAGCCCTTCCGCCAGCTGGCGGAGGGGCTTTTTGTTTTTTAACCACATAGAGACATAGTTCGTGTTGGTTTGCTATAGGATTTTATAGAAGCTGCGCTTTACACATAATACTCTATGTTAAAAAAACGTGTTTTTCTATCCCTTACTTTTATTTCAATAATTCCTATGTTTCTATGTGGTTAAATGCCCTTATATCTTAAATCATAATTAATCATAAGCGAAGTCTTATCTGCTTTCTATTCAAGGATTTTCCGTAAATTTGCTATCCTTAAACCATGCGTAAACTCCGTAAAATAATATTAAGAACCCTTCTAGTATTTACTATACTACTAGTATGTTTTTTTATTTATTTCATCATCGCCGTTCAAATTGATGTGCCTGAACTAAAAAATGACACAACGCTGGATTGGAAAAGAGAAACTGTTTCAAAAGAATTTTATAAAGTCAATAATAATTGGTTAAGACATCATGAAAGTGGTTTGTGGGAATTGTATGTGGAAGGTGATGGTTATGAAAGAGGCGTAGCGAATGGAATGCTAACCAAAGAATTGCATGAATTTCAAGAAGATGCTTTTTTTCATCAAATTCAAATTTTAGTTCCAGATTTGAATTACTTAAAATTTTTAAAATATTTTGTTGGATATTTTAACCGTCATTTACCTGATCATATTACAGATGAATACAAAGAAGAAATTTTAGGGATTTCAAAATACGCTAGCGATAAATATGATTTTATTGCCCCTAAATATCATCGTATTTTAAATTATCATGGCGCTCATGATATCGGTCATGCGCTTCAAGATAAGAATATGGTAGTAGGTTGTACTGCGTTTTCGGTATGGGATAAAAAAAGTGCTGATGGAAAATTATTAGTAGGTCGTAATTTTGATTTTTATAGTGGAGATGATTTTGCTAAAAATAAAATTGTTCAGTTTACCAACCCTAAAAGAGGTTATAAATTTGTAACAGTAACTTGGAGTGGTTTTATTGGCGCATGCAGTGGCATGAACGATAAAGGTTTAACGGTCACGATTAATGCCGCTAAAAGTTCTATTCCAACAGATGCGGCAACGCCTATAGCCTTGTTGGCAAGAGAGATTTTGCAATACGCTAGAAACATCAATGAAGCTATTGCTATTGCACAATCCAGAGATGTGTTTGTATCGGAAAGTATTTTAATTGGAAGTGCATCAGATAATAAAACCATCAGTATCGAAAAATCTCCTGAAAAAATGGATGTTTATGAAGTGCCTAATTCAAATCAAATTATTTGTCCTAATCATTATCAAGGACCAGATTATGCCAATGATATAGCAAACCTAACCAATCAAATAGAAAGTTCATCTTTATATAGAAGTGTGCGATTAAAACAATTATTGAGTCAATCTGATACTATAAATTATACACAAGCGGCAGCTATTTTAAGAAATCAAAAAGGATTAAATGATAAGAATATTGGATTAACTAATGAGAAAGGATTAAATCAATTGTTAGCTCATCACGCAGTTATATTTAAACCTCAAGATAGATTGATGTGGGTGAGTGCTAATCCTTTTCAGTGTGGTAAGTTTGTTTGTTATAATTTAGATTCAGTTTTTGCAAATGCTTCAAAAATCAATTCACAAAAAGATATTAATGAAAATGCTTTAACAATTCCTGCGGATGAATTTTTAAAAACTAGAGCTTATCAAAACTTTATAATGTTTAAAAACTTAAAACACTACATTCAATTTATTACCAAGGCTTCTGATAAAATTCAATTATCGCCACAGTTCGAAAATGCCTTTATTCAATCTAATTCTGAGAGTTATTATATGTATCAGATTCTTGGCGATTATTTTGCATCTCGAAAAAATAATGCAAAAGCGATTGAGTATTATAACTTAGCCTTAACTAAAGAAATTGCCACTTTGAAAGAAGAGAAACAAATTAAAGAAAGTATAGAACATTGTAAAAAACAAATATGATGGAAACTTTAAAATGGTATAAAAGCAAAAGAAAACTAGACGAATTTTTGACTATTGCATTGGTTGATGATATTAAGACGTATTACGCTAAAGAAACGGTAACCGATCAAACTAAGTTATATGAAGCTTTGGGACACTATTACATTAAAACAACAGATTTTAATAGGTTGATGCCATACCTTGGAGGTACTGTTTTTGAGGAATGTGAAAAGCCATCAAGAAAGCATTTATCACCGCTTTAAATTCTGTTTATTAGAAGATTTATATCATTTTTTACTGTCAGGAATTATTTTATCTTTGATTAACATATCCAAAAAATCATATGAAAAAAATTCTACAACTATTTTCCGCCTGCCTAATTTTATCAGCTTCTCAAACTATCAATGCACAAATCATTAACCCAGGTTTTGAAACATGGACAAATGATGCCATCGTTCCAACAGCCATGAATCCTAACAGTGGTAATAATACCAGTGGTTGGTGGGATTTTAATTATTTCAATAGTTCATTTTTAGGGAGTAGTCCAATTTCAGTTACAAGATGTACGGATACCGTTCATTCAGGGTCTTATTCGGCTCGTGTGCAAACTAGAGTTTATACACCTACTTCTTGGAATACTTATAATGCATGGGGAACTCCATTTATTGGACATCCTTATAATGATACTTTGGGTATTTTATTTAATGGTCATGTTAATGTAAATAATCAAACATATTATCCAGGTATTCCCTTTACTCAAAAAATAACTCAATTTAAATTTTATTATCAATACAAACCTACAGGAAATGATACCGCAGAGTGTCGTGTGTTATTAGTTAAGCAAAGAAGCCCAATTGCAGGTGGAGTGTTTAAAACAAATGTGGCAACTGGAGCATCAGGATGGCAACAAGCTACCATTAATTTAACGTATGTGAGTACTGCAACACCTGATACCATTTGGGTATTAATGAGTTCTTCATCTTTAGATAAAAATCCAAAAGCAGGAAGTATACTTTGGGTAGATGATGTAAGTGTAACGCTTCCTACAGGAGTTAATGAATTAATGGGTACTGAAAATGATATTGAGATATTTCCAAATCCATCAAATGGTATTTTCTCTATTCATTCACAAACAGTAAATAACGAAGAACAATACATTGAAGTGTATAATATGCTTGGTGCAAAAATTCATTCATCAGATAAAAGTAAATTGTCTGCTTATACGGTTGATCTTTCACGACAACCCAAAGGTATTTATTTTGTAAAAGTTTACAGAGGAGAGAAGTGTATGACTCGAAAAATAATTGTACAGTAAGAACTATAAAATTTTAATTAAAAAAACCGTTAAGTATTGCTTAACGGTTTTTTTGTTGCATGTTATTTTAGACCTGAAGTGTTTCAAAAACCTTTCAGGTCTTTTAAATTCCTGCTTTTATAACTTCTTCATACAATTTTTCATACATAGGAAGTATCACTTCAATATCAAATTTCTTTGCTTGTTCAAAAGCATTTTCTCTAAACTGTTGGAATTTCTTTTCGTCGGATAATAATGCAATGGTGTTTTTTGCCATGTCTTTATAATCACCAACTTTACTCATGTATCCTGTTTTGCCATGAATGTTTAATTCGGGGATACCACCCGTATTTGATGAGATAACAGGGATTTTAACAGCCATAGCTTCCAAAGCCGATAAACCAAAACTTTCTGTTTCTGATGGTAAAATAAACACATCAGCAATGGATAATACTTCTTTAGGATTAGCAATTTTTCCAACAGAAATAATATCGCTACAGGTATTTAATTCTCTGCATAATTTGTCTATCGCAGGTCTTTCTGGACCATCACCAACTAGTATTAATTTACAGGGAATTTCTTTTCTTACAATATCAAACACTCTTAAAACATCTTCCACACGCTTCACTTTTCGGAAGTTAGAAATGTGAATTAAAATACGTTCGTGAGGTGCTGCAAAATTTTTTCTATGACAGGTTTCGGTTGGGTGCTGGTAATCTTCAATTTTTATAAAATTGGGAATTACCTTCACATCATTGGCTATTTTAAACGTTTTTAAAGTGTCTTTTCTTAAGCTTTCAGATACAGATGTAATCGCATTACTGTTATTTAATGAAAAGAAAATCACTGGTTCAAAAGAAGGATCTTGACCAACTAATGTAATATCTGTACCATGTAATGTTGTAATGTATGGTAATTTTATTTTACGAGACTTTAAAATTTGCTGCGCCAAGTATGCCACAGACGCATGGGGGATGGCATAATGCACATGTAAAATATCTAAACGTTCGTAGATAGCCACATCTACAATTTTACTAGCCAATACGCTTTCGTATGGTTGATAATCAAATAAAGGATAATCGTTTACATTTACCTCATGATAAAATAAGTTCTCATTAAACTGATTTAATCTAAAAGGTTGAGAGTAGGTAATAAAATGTACTTTATGTCCTTTATGAGCTAAAGCAATTCCTAACTCTGTTGCTACAACACCACTACCTCCAAATGTTGGATAACATACAATTCCTATATTCATTTACTTTAGTTTAAAAGTTACAAAGTTAAAAGGTTTAGAAAGTTATTTAATATTTCAACTTTCTAAACTTTCCAACTTTCAAAACTAATTTTAATTAACCTTGTTTCCATTCATATCTAACTCAATAATTTCATAACCAAGTTTAGATAGTTTTTCAAAATTAGATGCTTTATCACCAACAACTAGTATTACCATATTGTTGTATGGTAAATTCTTTTTAGCTAAGGCATCAATTTCGGCTTTGGTAATGGTTTTAATAATTTCGCCTTGTGTAGCGACATACGTTTTATCTAAGTTAAAATCTAAAATACGTTTTACAAATCCTAATTTTTGCATTGGTGATTCATATTTTAAAGCATCAGCTTGAGCCATAGCGTTTTTTGTAAATTCTAATTCCTCAGCAGTAATACCACCTTCATTATATTTTTTAAGTTCGCTCATAATGATAGTTACAGAGCTGTCGGTTGCATTGGCTCTCACACCTGCATTAATTGTATACGGTGCTGCAAATTTGTTTCCGTAAAAAGCACCACGTGCGCCATAAGTAAATCCTTTTACCTCACGAAGAATAAAGTTGATACGACTATTAAATGCACCAGCAAAAGAATAATTCATGATAGTTGATTTAAAAAACTCATCAGTTGCATCGTAAGCTAATGATAAATTACCAACTCTGATTTCTGATTGAGGAGCCCCTTTTTTGTCTACAAAATACAAACGTGTTTTATCAATTTCTGGCAATTTGTATTTAGCCAAAGGCATTGTTCCAGCTGACTGTAGCTTATTTAAAAAACTTAATTTTTTTAATGCAGATGCTTGATCAATATCACCACTAACAGCTAAAATTGAATTGAATCCAGAAAAGTTCTTATAATAATTTTTCACGTCGTCTAATGTGATAGAGCTAACTGTTTCAGTTGTTCCATTTGCAGGAATTGAAAGGTTAGAACCTGTTCCGTATAATAATTTTGCATAAACAGTATTAGCAATAGATGTAGCTTGTGTTTGTTGATTTGTAATACCATCTAATTGTTCTTTTTTTACTAAATCAAAATCTGCTTGATCAAATTTTGGCATAAACAACATCTCTTCAGCAATTTTTAATGTAGAATCTAAATTTTGTTTTAATGAAGAAATACTCATTGTAATTTCATTATCTCCTGCCGAAAAAGAAACATCACTTCCTAAACGCTCAAGCATATTTCCAATTTCTTCAGAGCTATGTTTTTGTGTAGATTCTTCCATTAACGACGTTAATAAAATAGCTAAACCAGATTTGTCAGCAGGTTCATAACGATGGCCAATTGGCATACTAAATTGAATATTAACTTTAGGTATGTCGTTACTGTTTATTCCAATAGCTTTTACTCCGTTGGTTAAATTAGAAGTCCAGTAATTTGGTAATGGAACTAATTTTGAAGCTTTAGCCACAGGCATTTTGCTTCGGTTAAAATTATCTTTAGGTTCTTTATAAGATAAGTTTTTGTATTCAGCACTTTCTTGTTCAATTGTTCTTTCATACATTTTCCAATTATCAGGTTGCGCTATTAAATCAGATTTACCTTTTGGAACACAACTTAAAATCACACCAAATTTTCCTTTAATGTAGGTGTTATACACTCGCATCACATCAGCTTTGGTAACTTTTAAATTATTTGCTATTTCTGTTTTTAAATAATTTGGATTGTTGGCATAAGTTTGATAAGCCGCTAATTGAGCTCCTTTTCCTTGAACGGTCGCTAATCTGTTATATAAATCACTTTGGAAAGCTGCTTTGTATTTTTTGATATCATCATCCGTAGCACCAGTTTTTTCCCATTCAGCTAATGATTGGTTTAACATCGTTTCAATATCAGATAACTTTGTTCCTGCATTAGCTCTAATCATAATCTCAAACTGACCAGCTAATTCTCTGCTGTAGTTATATGCATTTGCAGAAACTGCTTTTTGAGATTTTACAAAAGTGTTATATAGTGGAGAGCTTTTTGAAGAGGATAATATTTCGCCTAATACGTCTAATGCCACTTCATCCTTATCCATTGAAGGAACTGTAGGATAAGTGACTTTAAACATTGGGAATTTCACATTATCTTCGTATGAGACATATCTATTTTCTGTTAAAGCAGCCGCTTGTTTAGCCATGTTCTTTACTTCTGGTCCGCGAGGAATTGAACCAAAATATTTATCGGCAAGCTTTACTACTTCAGCAGTATTCACATCTCCAGATACAGTTAAAACGGCATTGTTTGGTCCATACCAGCGCATATAAAAACGTTTCAAATCATTTACATCAACACGATTTAAATCTTCGATATAACCAATGGTTGTCCAAGAGTAGGGGTGACCTTTTGGAAATAATGCTTCGCCAGTTTTTTCGCCAACTAAACCATAAGGACGGTTATCGTAATTTTGTCCGCGCTCATTTTTCACAGTCGCTCTTTGTACTTCAAATTTTTGCTGAGTGACTGAGTCTAATAAAAATCCCATTCTATCTGCTTCTAACCAAAGCATTTTCTCTAACTGATTAGAAGGTACTGTTTCAAAATAATTGGTTCTATCAGAATTTGTTGAACCATTTAAAGTTCCACCAGCTTCCGTAATAATTTTAAAATGCTGCTCATCTGCTACATTCTTTGAACCTTGAAACATCATGTGTTCAAAAAAATGGGCAAAGCCCGAACGACCTTGCTGTTCTCTGTTAGAGCCAACATGATACGTTACATCTACGTAAGCTATTGGATCAGAGTGATCTTCGTGAACAACAATAGTTAATCCATTTGGTAAAACATATTTTTTATATGGTATAACAATTTCTTTCCCAACTTTAGCTACAGTTTGTAATAATTTAGGAGCATTACTAACTGGTTTAGTTGCTGTTTTGTTTGTTGGCGTAGCTGTTTTTGTACTTACTTGAGCAGTTAGTGTTAACGATGCTAAAGCAAGAATTGATAAAAGTGATTTGTTTTTCATTTGATAGTATTTAGTCTTATAAATATAGTAAAGTAGGGGCTTAATTTTTTTATAAAAGGATAAATGGTCATATAACTTTATATAGATTGATCATCTAAAAAACCAGCTTTTTTAAAGTAATCAATTAAAGCATCGTTCATTAATCGATTTTGCTGTTTAGCATCCAAATACGGCAGATTTTCTTTTAGTTCCCAATGAGGCCAATCATCATCGTCTCTTCCTTTATATTCGTAAAAGCCATAAGGAGTTAATACTGTACATACTCCAATATGCATTACTTCTAGTTTTTCATCTTTTTTGTAATTCTTATATGGCTTATCAAGTTCTTGTAAACCAATCATAAATAAAATAGCGTCATGATCCATCTCTGAACCAAAACGTTCTTTTAATTTATTTTGAAGGATTTGCCAATCAGATAGTGTCGTTGTCATATTCATCTTCTTCGTCTTCGTCGTTAGTTGGTTTTACTCCTTTTGGTGGCGGAATAAAATATTGCATATTTTCTCCAATATAATTTAAGATAGCTTCTTTGCCTTGTCTTTTTTCAGCACTTGTTTCAAATAGTTGTGGTAATTCGCCCCAATAATCCATTAAGCGCTTTTTATATTTAGCAAAATTACTAGCCCATTGGTTTTTACCTAATTTATCAATTTTGGTAAACGCCAAACAAAATGGAATTTCATGTTGAGTGCACCAATCCATAAATTCACCATCAATGGGTTGTAATTCTAATCGGCTATCAATTAAAATAATGACACAAATTAAATTTTTACGTTTTGTAATGTAGTTACTAATTAAAGCTTCAAACTTATCTAAATTAGTTTTACTAGTTTTAGCATAACCATAACCAGGTAAATCAACTAAATACCATTTATCATCAATAATAAAATGATTGATTAATTGTGTTTTACCAGGCTTAGAGGATGTTTTAGCTAAATCTTTTTGATTACATAACATGTTTATCAACGAAGATTTACCAACATTACTTCTTCCAATAAAAGCAAACTCTGGCTTATCAGGTGTAGGACAACCTTTGTTATCAGAACTACTTTTATAAAATCTTGCGTTTTTAATTTCCATTTTGTTATTTTTTTGGTGACTGAGGTTCTCTAAGTCACCGCAGAAAAGAAGACTCGAAAATTGTTCTCGACTCCGCTCGAACTGACAATGTTTAAACTCTTTCTCTCAATTCTTTGTTGTAAGTTTCAATATGTCTATCAGATTTACTTTTATAAATATCTGCAATAGTCACTAAAATACCTGTTTCTTCAACTCCTCCAAATGTAGGATTAATGGCAGTTCCAAAAGATAACATCGTGCTTGATAAATTGCTATACGCATTCACCATTGGCGGAATATTTTCTCCTAATGCTCTTACATGTTTATTTAAAATAGCATGCCCCGCTTTATAATCCTTTCCTTCAATTTCTTTTAAGAAAGCAGAAACATCTGTTTTAATCTCTACACCATGAATAGGAGTTACTAATTTTTTTGGATCGGGGAAATAGTATTTTAAAAAAGATAAAATATAATCTCGTGCTTCTACATTAAAATCGGTATACATTGTTACTTTACCGTAGTAATATTTCATATCAGGATTATCCACTACAATAGCACCTAAACCATCCCATAAATTATCTAAACTAAATAATCCTTTTCTGAATTGTTCTGATGGTTGATATTGAGGTTGAATAAATGAACGTCCTAATTCAATAGTATATGGTAAATAATCTTTGTAAAATTCAGGAGAGAAATTAAATAGTTCAGTTGTTGCTAGTAAAACTTTACCATTTTTGTATTCAGCATCTCTGCATAAAATAAAGCGGTAAGCTCCAACAATTTCTTTTTCAATAGGATCCCAAACTAATAGTTGTTGATATGGGTGTTCTCCTAAGTCAAATTCGTCAATATCGCAGTCTAAGCCAGTTCCACCACCAGCATGTCTAAAAGTTACTTCACGCAAACGGCCAATTTCTTTCATGGTATTTGGTGAGTTATGGTGAGTAATGATGTAAATTTCATTATCACCATTATTGGTTTTACGTATGTAGCGCTCCTTAGTTAACTCGCTTAATAAAGCTTCGCGAGGTATTTTTTCTATGATGTCTTGCATAACTTATTTTAATGGCTACAAGGTAACAAAAAATGGTAATTATTATTGGATTTAAGGAATTGTTGAATGTTAAAAGATATTAACGTTTAGGTATTTAAAATAAGATTTTTTTATTTAAAAAATCACCGTTCAATCACTCTATCTTTAGTTTATGTCGCCAATACTCATTATTTCATGCATAGGCTTATATTTTGGAGGATTACTCTTAATAGCCTATTTAACATCAAAAAATTCAACAGCTGATAGCTATTTTTCAGGAAATCATGCTTCGCCTTGGTATGCAGTAGCTTTTGGTATGATTGGAGATTCGTTGAGCGGCGTTACTTACATTTCCGTTCCTGGTAAAGTAGGGGGAGCCAATTTTTCGTATTTGCAATTAGTACTTGGTTATTTTGTTGGGTATTTTATTATTTCAAAAGTATTACTGCCTATTTATTACAAAATGAATTTGATTTCTATTTATACCTATTTAGAAACTCGTTTTGGAAAACATACTCAAAAAACAGGCGCTTTCTTTTTTATTTTATCTCGTATTTTAGGGGCTTCAGGCCGATTGTATTTGGCAGCTGGAGTGATTCAATTTTTTGTATTTGACCAAATTCAAAGTGTACATGTACCTTTTTGGTTGAGCGTTTCAGTTATTTTAGTATTGATGTTATTATATACTTACAAAGGAGGCATTAAAACTTTAGTATGGACAGATACCTTTCAATCATTATTTTTAGTACTAGGGGTTGTAGTTTCAATCGCTATTATTATTGATAAAATGGATATAGGTTTTGGACAAGCGGTATCTAATATTGCCAATTCAGAATATTCTAAAACATTTTTTTGGGACTGGCACAAATCTAACTTTTTTGTGAAAGAATTTATTGGTGGAGTTTTTATAGCGGTTGCTATGACAGGGCTTGATCAAAACATGATGCAGAAAAATTTAAGTTGTAAATCGTTAGGCGAAGCGCAAAAAAATATTTTTTGGTTTAGTATTGTAATGGTTATCGTTAATATTTTCTTTTTGTCATTGGGCGTATTATTATACCAATATTATGCACACTCGTTAATTGATTTACCTATAAATGCAGAAACTGGTAAAGTCATTACAGATAAAGTTTTTCCAAATCTGGCATTAAATCATTTAGGTGTTTTCGCAGGATTAATTTTCATTATTGGTTTAACAGCCGCTACGTTTAGTAGTGCTGATAGTGTTTTAACAACGTTAACCACATCTACTTATGTGGATATGTTAGAGTATGACAGGAATACAAAACTCTCAGAAAAACAAAAAACAAAACGTAGAACTTATATTCATATTGGATTTGCATTTATTTTATGGTTAGTGATTATTGTATTTGATATATTAAACCAGCGAGCGATTATTGATACTATTTTGATGTTAGCAGGCTATACTTACGGGCCATTATTAGGTTTATTTGCTATTGGCTTATTTACTAAATTGAAATTAAACGATAAGTTAGTGCCAATTATTTGTGTGATTGCGCCTGTAATTACTTATGTTTTGGCTAATTATGTAGTAAAACCTATGACAACTTATGAAATAGGAAATGAGCTTATTATTATCAACGCAGGTATTACAATGTTGGGATTAATGTTTGTGATAAGAAAAAAAGTATAAGTTTTTTTAGTCTTTAGTGGCAAATATATTCATGTATTTATCTTCTGGTAAGTTCATAAATGACTTTACTTTTTCTTCATCTAATAAAATTAATGTATTGTTTTCTATTAAATTTATTGTAAACCCTAATTGTTTTAGAAATAAATAATACTCTAAAATTGTTGATCCAGCTTTTTTTAAACCATAAGGCCAGAATTCAGAAAGTATTTTAACATTGTTGTTTTGTAAAATCGTTTTCATTCCAAGCATGGCGCTCATCTCAAATCCCTGAATGTCTATTTTTATGAAATTAATGGGTTGTTTGTTTAAAAAACTATCTAATGCTACAGCTTCAATATCAATTTCTTGGTCGTATTCATCAGGCTTATATGTCCTGTGGTCAACATTAAGCATTTTAGAGGTATATATTTTTAAAATATGATTTCTGTCTGCAACTGCTTTATTGAATGTTTTTATATTAGGAATATGATTCACTCTATCATTTAAATGTTTGAAATTTGTTTGATCTGGTTCAAAACAATATATCATACCTTTCTCTCCAGCTAGGTTAGAAAATAGTTCGGAATAAAAGCCAATGTTAGCACCTATATCAACAATTACATCGCCCTTTTTAATATACTTTTGTAGCAATGAAATTTCAAAGGCATCCTGCCTTTTCTTAAAGATACTGTACATTATTTTATAAAGCGGAAATTTTTTTTTATACAGAAAATTTCCAAGAGAGATGCTAAAAGATGATGTCATTATTTCGTGATTTCAAATATATAAGTAGGCTCTGATAAGCCTTCTGTATGAATTAGTTTCAACTTATTTGGGTACTTGTTCATGATTGGTTGCACAATATTGTGAACAGTATTGATAATTTGTCCTGTATTATGATTTGGATCAATACGAAGGCTACCTATCATGATATGTGTCACTCCCTTTTCTTCGAAATAGGCAAGAGCGCTATCAGGGTTAGATTGTTGTGTTAATGAATCTCTTTTAATAACACTATAAACCGGAAAGAATTTTTTTCCTTTTCCATAAACAAAACTCATAGGTGCTTTTCGGCTAGCTACTAATGAATTTTTTGGTAAGCTATCGGCACACCATTTACTACATTTTAAAAAGTTTTCCCAATCTGGTGTATAACCATAATATAAATCACCTTTTAAGTTTTTTTGAACAATAGGCAATGTTTTTGCACTTCTTTTTATACTGGAAGTAATGATAGATATACATATAATTAAAATGGTTGTAATATAAATATTTTGACCCATTCCTGATTTTTTAAGAAATGTATATAGTGTAAAATACATAAGTGATAGCATGATAGGCATGCAAATCATTACTATCCTAGGTTGATCCCATCTGGCGGCTAAAATGATAAATGATAACAAAAGTTGGGCGCCAGTAAATATTCCAAAAAACAACAGTGGTTTTTGATTATGTTTGTAAACTGTATATAAGCTTAATATTAAAATACCAATAACAAGAATAGTTAGTAATCCAAAAATTTCAACAGAATTTTCATCTCTAAAACCTAATATTTGAAAAAAACGTTTGCTGAAATATAAATTACAGTTATCGATTACTCGTGTTACAAATCCAGCAAAATCTTCATTTCCTAAAGATGCATCATAAGGATCTTTTTGGATTAATGTTTTTCCTTGAGCGGAAAATTGATTTTGTGCCCCCCATATAAGCCTAACTAATAGTTCGTAAGTAAGTTTAAAAACACTGTAGCTGACTAAAGAAATAATGCCATTTTTATACTGCTTGATAATAAAAAAATACAAGAGCAAAGAAGGAACAACTACAATTCCAGCACTTTTAGTAGTACTAATGAGTAAAGATAAAAAGCCAATCAATAACCATTTTTTCCAATGTTTCAATCCATTTGAGTCAATCTGTAGGGCGTCATGTAATTTGAAAAAAGTATACAAAAAAATTGATATTAAAAACAAATAAAATGCTTCTGTAAAAGTCATGCTGGCATAATACTGTATTAAATGATTGCAGCTAATAAAAACAATTACTGGTATAAATACAACAAAAGGAATTCTTTTGTAAAATGCTTTATAAAAAAAGAAAACCGAAAATAAATTAAAAACAACATTAAATAATTTAAACAACAAAAGTTTGAATCCAAATAATTTAGTCAATAATCCTAAAAACAAGACATATAAAGGAGCGTTTTGAGTATAAAAGTAGTTAGGGAATTCATTTACATAACGCCATCCGCCCTCTAAATACAAAGCATCGTCATGCGCCTCGCTAATACGAGCATTAAATAACATAAATGAGAAAAATAGAGATAATGCTAAAAAAGAAAAAAGTAATTTTTTTTCATTATTTGCCCCCCATATTTCTATTTTTTCAAATAGCGTTCTGTTGTTTGAAAAACTAGATGTTGTAGTTTTGGTTGTTTTTGATTTAGCCATAATTTATAACTGAATTCACAAAAATAACAAATAAAATAAGCCTTACTAATTTAAAAATACCATCTATTTTGTTTAATTTTAAGAACTTTTTCGCATTTTGCCCCTTAAAATTAGAGTTAAATAAAATTATAATATACCTAGATGTTCCATTTCATTTTAAGAACGATACCTCGTCCTATTTTAATTAAACTTAGTTTAATCTTTAGTAAAATAGCTCCATACCTATATTATGGTAACAAATTCGAAGATCCAATTAGTGGAAAAACGTACCGTAAATTTTTACCTTACGGCTATAGTAAAAGTGTGGCACGTGAAAATGCATTATGCCCTGGCAGTTTATCGTTAGAAAGACACCGTTTGTTATGGTTGTATTTAAAGGAAAAAACTAACTTTTTTACAGCTAAACATAAATTATTACATATAGCACCAGAACAGTGTTTTTATAAATTGTTTAAAGCTATGCCTAATTTAGAATATGTAACTGGTGATTATAACTCGCCTATTGCCGATCATCATTTTGATTTACATCACGCACCATTTGAGGACAATTCATTTGATGTTATTTTTTGTCACCATGTTTTAGAACATGTTGAAGATGCTAATCAATGTATGCGTGAATTATATCGAATGATGAAACCAGGAGGTTTTGGCATTTTTCAAATACCACAAGATGTTAATAGATATGAAACGTACGAGGATAAATCAATAACTAGCGAAAAAGACAGAGAAATTCATTTTTGGCAAAAAGACCATGTGCGTTTATTTGGATTAGATTATAAAGATAAATTAGCTGCAGCAGGCTTTAAAGTAACTGTTGAAGATTATACCAAAGAAATAGCGCCCGAATTAGTAGAAAGATACTGTTTACCTAAGGGTGAATTGCTTTATTTATGTCAAAAATAAAAAATATTGAAAATTTAATTTTTTGTTCTAATAAATTTAATACATTTAATCTATAAAAAATAACTAAACAATTTAATTATGAAACTAAAAATGTTGACTACATGCTTTCTTACTTTAGGAAGTATGGCTTTTGCTCAAGTTCAGATTTCAGATGGACCAGCATTGGATAATGACAAAGACAATAAGATGAATCGTATGCTTGGTGGCGACGAAAATAGTTTTTATTGCTACAGAGTAAGAAGTAAAGGAAAAGGGACATCATTTTACGTTGAGAAATATGATAAAAAAACTTTGAAACCGATTTTTTCAAAGGAAATAAGTTTGGATGCTGATAAGCAACCAAAAATTGAGGACGTAGAATACGCTCAAGGAAATGTATTTATTTTCAGAAGAGAGTATGATAAAAAAGCAGATAAAATGACCTTATTTTATCAAACTGTTAGTTCTGCAGGTGTTGTTTCAACTGAATTAAAAGAAATTACTACAGTTATTTCAGATCATTATGAATTTATTGATTTTGACATTTATCCAAATGACGCACAAACAAAATTTGTAATTAAATCTGCACATAAGGCTAATAAAAAAGACACCTACAAAACAGACTTAATTTTAATGGACGCTGTTAGTCAGAAAAAAATATGGACAAAAACAGTAAATGAAAATTTACACTCAAGTGGTTCTTGGGGAGCTGGATTTGCATCTGCCTTATTTGGTTTTGATTTTACAAAGTTTGATAGCTACGGATATATTGGTTTACACTTAGATAATAATGATAATATTTTTTACTGTGTAACTGAATTAGCAAAGTCATCTACTGAAAAAGATAAAAAATATAAATTAAAAGTTTATACTTTAAATGCAGCAGACCAAGCTCCTAAGCAATTAGATTTAGGTTTTGATGATGATTACTATGTAAAAGATATCGAATTTAGAAAATCTAGCGATAACGAGTTAGTTATTGGTGGTTTCTTAAAAGATGTGGTTGAAAGAAGAGGAGTGGATTTGGTGAAGGTTGGTATTTTTAGTTTCAAAATTAATACATCAAATAATACAGTAGCATCTAAAACTGTAAAGTTCTTCGATAATAAAATATTAACGGCTTTAGAGTCTAATCCTCGTCGTTCAAGATATTTCAAATATAAATTAGATTATATTTTACCTATTGGAGATGCTGTTTATTATGTTGGAGAACAATACAGTGAAGAATATCACCAAAATTCTAATAGCAGTTATGGCATGGGTGGACTAGCGGGCGCTGCAATGGGAATGAGTAATGGGTATTATACTTATGAGTATATGGATGTTATTGTTGCTAAATTAAACGCTAAAGGAGAATTTGAGTGGATTAAAAACTCACCTTTACGTCAAAATGTAACTGTTAATGGAAATGCTCACGTATTTAAACAATATATTGCTTATGCAACTTCTAAAAATTTATACATTTTAAATGATGATCATCCTAAAAACATTGAGCGTTATCAAAAAGCTGATTTCGAACCTAAAGACTTAAAATCAGTAACAGGTATTCATGGTTCTAACTTTGTTTGTAACACAGTGTCTTTAGCAAATGGAGAAGTTACAAAACGTAATGTTTTAATGAAAAATGATGATTTTTGTTTTGCTCCAATTCAAGAGCGTAATCCTCAATTTATGCCTCCATCTGATACCGAAATTTTTGTACCAGGTGCAAACAATGAAATCTTTATTTATACAGAAGATAGAGGACAAGATCGCTTCTCTAAAATCAAATTTGATTAATAAAAATTAATTTTATTAAAGCCCCCTTAAATTATATTTAAGGGGGCTTTTTATTTATATTTACGTACTATTTCAATTATGATTAAATACTTCCTTCTTTTCGTTCTGGTTACTGGAACATGTTTTGCTCAACAAAATTTAAAAGAAAATTTTGTGCCATTAAAATCTTCTGGAGCGTTGCCAGATGTATTTACTCAAAATATTCGTAATGTTATTAAAGATGATATTACTGAGTTAAATAAACAAAAAGACAATAACAAGTCATTAAAGAAAACATATTTAACTGAAACTAATTACGAAATTGAAAAAATTGTAAAAAGTGGAAACACTTTAATTAATGATGAAATCACAACCTATTTAAATAAAGTAGTTGATGTGGTTTTAAAAAACAACCAAACTTTAAGAAATGAACTTCATGTATACACGTTAAAATCTCCTGTAGTTAATGCTTATAGTTATGATAAAGGATATGTTTTTATAAATGTAGGTTTAATAGCCCAGGCTGAAACAGAGGCTCAGTTAGCGTATATTTTATGTCATGAAATTTGTCATTACACAAAAAAACATCACATTAATGGATATGTTGACACTAAAAAAATAGAAAGAAATGGTTATGATGGTAAAAATAAAAATGATGTTTTAATTGAAAAATGTCAATATTCAAAAGAGAAAGAAAGTGAAGCAGATATTGAAGGGTTTAAATTATTTGAACAAACAAATTATAATTTAAAACAGGCAGAGAAATCGTTTGATGTGTTACAATATGCGCATTTACCTTTTGAATTAGTAGAATTTAAAAAGTCATTTTTTGAAACAGAAAATTATGTTATTCCCAAAGGATATTTTTTAAAAGAAGTGTCTTCTATCCGAAACAATTCTAATGAAGATGATACAAAACATACTCATCCTAATACCGCTAAGCGAAAAGTATCGATTGCAGAGTTAATTGGCAATAGAGATAATTCCAATAAAGTGGATTATGTATTGGGAAAAGAACAATTTGAATATATTCGAGATTTGGCTCGTATGGAGTTATGTAGATTGTATTTAAAAAGAAGAGATTATCCTAATGCATTATATGCGGCATATATTTTAGCTAATAAGTTTCCAGAAAATCAATATGTAAAAGAAGTCATTGCAAAATGTTTATATGCTATTTCATTACATGGAAAAGGAATTATTAAATATGATTATGATTCTTATCTTGAAAATGGTTTTCCTTCTTATTCAGATATCGAAAGCTATCCTCAGCAGTTGTATCATTTTATAGGTAAAATGCCAACGAATGAATGGACGATTATGTCTTTAAATTATATATATAGATTACATCAAAAATATCCTTCCAATAAACAGATAGGGGCATATTCGGATAGTTTATTGAAATTAATTGGAAATACTAATTGGGGAATTACTGATTTTGTTAGAGTTAAAAAGAAACCATTATTGAGAGATACTTTATTATTAGATTCTATAAATGCTAAAATAGAAACAAAATCAAAAACCGATTTGATAGCTAATTTGCAAAAAGAAAACACTGTGAAAATTGAAGACACCGTTTATTATAAAGATGTTTTTGTAGATTTATTTATGAATGATACTGAATTTGTTAGTAAATTCCCTTCGGCTAATTCATTAAATGCTCAAACTAATGCTGGATTTTCAACTTATAGATCTCGTTCAACATCTAAAAGCAAAAACGAAGAGTTGATAAAAGCTCAAGCCAAAATTGAGAAAGTATTATTACTAGAACCTTTTTATTTAAAAGTAGATGATTCTAAACCAGAAGAATTTCAATACACTGAATCTGATGAAAGGCAGGAACAATTTATTACGACAGTAAATGATTGTGCTAAAAAATTAAATTTTGAAACAGTTACTCTTGATCCAGGATTAGTAACTGCATCAGAGGTAGATAAGGTGAATGATTTTTCTGTGATTAATGATTGGTTTGCTGAAAAGTTTGACGCCAATGATAAAGATAAAAATCCAATTTTTAATACGAATGAAATTGATAATGTGATAGCAAAATATGGCACTCAGTATGTCATGAAAATAGGCATCGTTAATTATAGATCAAAAACGGGTATAAAAAGAACTTATTACTATGGATTTATTTATGATATTAAAGACAATGATATTGTTTATAAAAGATACGTAGTCTATAGAGATAAGGATAGTAAGGATTTGATTAATGCCAAAGTATATCAAACATTTCACGAATTAAAACATTCTAAATAAAAATATTTTAACTGAATTTTATGCGCACTCGTTTTTTTATACTTGCATTCATTGTATTAAACACTATTGTATTTTCTCAAGCACCTGGACATTTGGGTAAACGTTTTTCTATAGGATACGGTTTTCACACAAGCCCATCTGTTTTTAATGCCAATGGAAAAAATCAAACCATTATTGGAAGAGGAGGCAGTGCGGAGAGTGGAAGCCCTGCCTTTAATGCTATACATGAATTAAATATAGAATTTGCAGCGTCTAGCAAATGGCTAACCTGTTTTTCTGCTAGATATTATAAAACAGTTTACGACAATGCCGAAAGTTTTAATTCGTCACAAGTAAGCGGTTATTCTATTCAATCCTCACGTCCTGAAGGGTATTACGATGTAAGAGGCTTGACATATACTTTGTACTTTAAATATTTCGGTAAAAGATATGTAGCTCCTTGGGGAAGATATGTGATGTTTGGGCCAACTGTGAATACCGTAAAAACAACGTATGATCCTTCTGAAATGAATATAAGGGCTTACAAATATAACAGTTCAACTGGAACAAGTAGCGATACAACTTTAGCTCCTTTTGGTGCAAAAGAACAAGATTTTGTTGGTGTGAATTTAATGTTAGGAATCGGAAGATCTAGAATTTATTCAAACAGAATTATTTTAGATTATGGATTTAATATTCATATGTTTTCTGTTTTATCAAGTTTATTTGATGTTACTGGAAATAGAATAGGCGGTTCGCCAATTACTCCAGCAAATTATATAGAGAGCACGGTTAAGCAACGTATAAGAGGTGTTAATAGATTTAACTTGTTTTTAAAGATAGGCGTACTATTGTTTTAACTTAATTTGTTTACAACAGGATTTGCATAAAGAGTTATAAATAAGTTTTTTAAAATTTCAGTTTCTCCTTTTAATCCTTTAGTTTGATTATTAACGTACGAAACAAAATCATTTTTTTCTTGTTCAGTATATTTACTATCAAATACATTGGTTTGATTGATGATGTCGTAGGCAATGTAATTCACAGGGTTAAGCTTGTAGTTTTGATGAATTTGCTTATCAATATGAGAGGCTAATAATTTTATTTTTTCATTCTCATTTCCAATAGCATTTATTTCTTTTAATTTTTGGTTGATGGACTTCCCAAAAGCAACATGAATTTTTCCTTTTGGCTGCTTAATACCAGTAATCACACTATTGATATCTTCATTAGGTGCTTTTACATATTTGCTAAGTAATGATGATAAATAGGTTTCTTGAACTTTTAAAGCATCACAAGGTTCGTATTCGTAGCTTATAGAAAGTGGTATAATATTTAACTCTTCAAAATTTTCAGCAAAATCATTTCGTCCACTCATGTTTAACATTTTAAGTAAACCTGTTTGAGTGATATCATTGCCATCTTTTGTTCTTCCATTTCTTTGTGCTATCCAAACACTGGTGTTTTTATCCAAAATACTATGTCTGATATAAGCACTGAGTTGTTGAGAGATGTCGTAAAGTTCTTTGGCATTGCCTTCACGTTTAATAGAAACCATTCGGTTCATTTTGGCAAAGTCTGTAATAAAACCTTCTGTAATTAAATTAGAACCAAAAGTTATTTCAGATGTTTCAAAATCTTCTTTGTCTAATATAATTTGTAGAATAGCACTATCTAATAAAATATCTCGATGATTAGCGATATATAAATTTGCTTTGTTTCTGTCTAAATTTTCAAGACCACTCCACGTTAAGCCAGTAGAGGTCGATTTTATAATTTTCCAAATACCCTCACTCATGTATCCAGTTTGAAAATCGTAAGGAGAATTTGTATGTAACGCTTTTTGAATCACGACTTCTTTGCTCATCTCTGGCCATAAATAAGTCATGATTTCAAAATAAGCATCATACTCGCTCATGCGCTTCATTACCTCTGGCGCTTCGCTATCATAATAGGGTCTTAATGTTTCAAAGTTAAAGTCTTTTGCAAAATCACTAATTGTTTTGGCTGGTTCCGATTTATATAATTTCATTAGTAAGTACTGTTTTGGTGCAACAATTAGTGGCTGATAAACTTATTTATTTAGCTCTTTTGTCAATAAAGGTGATTGGTTTTCTACTCATTTCAGGTAATTGTTGTTTACTTATATTTTCGGGTGTATTTAAAACAATAGTAGGGGCAACTCTTAATTTTGCTCTAAAATGGTCTTTTAATTCTTTGTCAAAATTATCTGGTGGATTAATAGCTCCAATATTAATCACTATTTCATCCGTTCCAATATCATTGGTGTAAACTTCAACAATATAATTTTTGATGTACGGTATGGTATTTAAAATATCATAAAGCGCAGGTGGATATAAACTAGTGCCTTTAAATTTTATCATTTGTTGTTTGCGTCCTAAAATTGGGCTTACTCTAAGAGTAGTTCTTCCGCAGCTGCATGGTTCATAATGAGCTTTGCAAATATCTCCAGTTTTAAAACGTATCAATGGCATTCCTTCCACATCTAAAGTCGTCACTGTTAATTCTCCAGCTTCGCCTTTAGCAACTGGTTGGTTATGATCATCCAAAAACTCTACGATTAATAACTCAGGATGATGATGTCCTCCCTTTCCTTCTTTACACTCTGTAAAGGCAGCGCCCATTTCTGTAGAAGCATAAGTGCTATATAATTCTAATGGCCACTTATCGGTAATACGTTTACCTAAAGTGTTATAAGAAAAATCTTCGTTACGAATAGGTTCGCCTATGCAAACTACTTTTTTGATACTGCAATTTTTATAGTCAATGTTGTTTTGTTCGGCAAACTCAATGAGCTTTAATAAAAACGAAGGAACGGCAATAGCAATGGTTGGTTTTAATCGTTTAATGGTGTCCCATTGAAATTCTGGCATTCCGTTTCCAACTCTCACAACACCAGCGCCCATTTGTTTTAATCCTAAGAAATAAGCCATGCCAGCCATAAAACGTCTATCAATCGTAGTCATTAATTGATAGATGTCGTTTTTGGTTCCTCCAGCACAAGCTAAAGAAATATGTTCATTATAAGCTAATCTGTCTAAATCTTTATCTGTTAATACAAAAGTTAAAGGGTCGCCTAATGTACCACTAGTAGTAACGTAATCAATAATTTTATCTGGAGAAACACAAATAAAATCTTGGTTGTGATGGTATAAATCATCTTTACTGGTGACAGGGATTTTTTGTAAATCGTTTATGGTTTTGATACTAGAAATATCAATATTGTTTTCCTTAAAACGAGATTGATAAAATTTTGAATGAGTATTAACGTAAGATAATAGATTAACTAATTTCTTGTCTTGAAGTTGTGTAATTTCTTCAAGTGTTTTAGTCTCTATATCGGGCAATGAGCTACTCATAAATATTCTGTAAATTAGCACGAGTTTACATATAATTTGATAAAACACAAAGCTATTTTAAAATTTACTTATATTTATTTTTTATTGCTTTTTATCTTATAAACATACTATACATTATTTTATTATTATTTACTCATGGAATCTAGACCATTTAATATTAAAGATGCTTTATTGCCAGATATTAGGGAGTTTAAAGCGCCTGCTTTGGCACAGAAAATCATTAATAGTAATCAGATTTCAGAATTGGTTTCGTTAGCATTTGAAAAAGATCATTTATTAAGTAGTAGGGCAATGTGGGTTTTTGGGCATTGTAGTGATATTGATTACAACTGTACAAAGCCATATCATCTAAAGTTGATTAATAATCTTAAACAAAAAAATCTACATAATGGCGTTATTAGAAATACGTTGAGGTTATTTCAAATACATTCTGTTCCTAAAAAAACAGAATCATTTATGTTAGACAAATGTTTTGAATATATAAAAAATCCTTCCGAAGCTATTGCTGTTAGAGTATTTGCTATCAGGGTTGTTTTTAATATTTCAAAACCATATCCTGAGTTATTAAATGAATTATTAATTGTTTTAAATCATTTAAGTGAAACTGAAGAAGGTCCTGGTATTAGAAGTCGAGTAAAAAATACCATTAAAGCAATTCAAAAACTTAAAAAAATATAATGAGAAATTATTTTTCTAATATAATTTTTACGCGCCAAATAATGTGTGTGTTATTACTCATTATTATTTTAGTTCCAACTTTTTTTATTCATTCTCAAAAATATCCCGATTGGGGCGATGATTTTGCGCAATATATTTATCAATCACAACACATACATTCTTCTACCGATTCATACAAGCAAGTATTAAATATTGAAGAATACAGCAGTCAAAAACGAAGTGTGTTTTTTTCTGTGATATTAAGTATCGTTACGCCAACATTACATATTCAAAATTATGTGGATGTGATATCAATCACCTATATTGTTGCTGCCTTGTGTTTTTTTATGTTTCTCACTTCTCGGCTCTCTTTAGCAATTAGTTTTGTAACAACACTCGCTGTGTTTTATAATTTCTTATTTCTTCGATTGAAATCCGAAGTTGTTCCTGAATTTGTTTTTATAGCATTATTTTATTATGTATTGTATTTAACAACCGTTTCTAAAAAATGGATACTATATGTCATTCCTATATTGTTAGGACTATTGGTTTCAGTGAGATTTGTAGGGCTTTCTTTGGTATTGGCTTATGTTTGCTTTTTGTTTTTTGAGCAAGATAAAGCCATGAAACAAAAAATTAAAGATGTAGCAATTGGCTTATTCATCATTTTAGGATGTGTCATGATTATCAATACGTGTTTATTAAGCTCTGTTCAAAATCAAGAATTAAAATTATATTCTTCAATAGTTGTTAATGGTTACAGTTTTAATACGATTTTCGAAAATGTGAGTATTTATTCTAGTTATTTAACTTTGTTTTTTGAACAAGAAATTCCGTATTGGATTAATACAATCATGACAGTATTTGCATTTACTTTTTTCTTGATTGGTTTTATTTTTTCATTGCTCAAAAAAATAAATATCCTTCATTTTAGTTTTATCTTTTATTTCTTGTTTTTATTTTTTTATCCCTACAATGCTGATACGATTAAGTATTTAATTCCCATAGTACCATTGTTGTTTTATTTTATAATTGTTGGATTAAAATTAGTTTTTGAGAAAATAAACTTTAAGTATCAAAATATAGGTATTGTTGCTTGTTTTGGTATTGTACTTTTAAGCAATTCAAAAACAATTTGGTTGGCCATGAAGCATACAGATACTAACATTGGTCCATACGAAATATCAGTATTACAAGATTTCGAAAAAATAAAAACAATGGTTACACCAAAAGAAAATATAGCTTTTGGAAAACCATTTATTATTAATCTATTGGCAGATAGAGATGCTTATTTTTTAAGCCAAATAAATTATCAGCAAGTGTTACAAAATGCCAATTTTGTATTGTTAGCTAAACAAAACGTGAATGAGTTATATCCTAAAACTATAGGTATAGAAACGAGTAGGGGAGATACAACAGAATTAAATCATTTTTATTTAATCAGATTATAAAAAACTATTTTCCATTGTTTTTATAACAGAATTATATTCTGTTATAATTTCATCAATTACTTCTTTTACAGTTTGAATTTTATCAATACCACCCGAAATCTGACCTATTTCTAATTCACCTTCTGTTAAGTTACCTTCAAACATTCCTTTTTTAGCCCTTCCTCTTCCTAATAATGCTGCTAATTCCTCGGCACTAGCTCCTTTTTTCTCTAGTTCATTTACTCTTTCAAAAAATGGATTTTTAAGTAATCTCACTGGAGTTAATTGTTTTAATGATAGTTGAGTATCACCCTCTTTGGCTTCTATAATTGCATTTTTAAAATTAATATGAGCTGATGATTCTTGAGTTGTTACAAAACGACTACCAATTTGCACTCCTTGAGCTCCCAAAGCAAAAGCAGCTGCCATGGCTCTTCCTGATCCGATTCCTCCAGCCGCTATTAATGGAATGGTAATAGCATTTTTTACTTGTGGTATCAATACTAAAGTAGTGGTTTCTTCTCGTCCATTATGTCCTCCCGCTTCAAAGCCTTCGGCAACGATGGCATCAACACCTGCTTCTTGGCATTTAGTAGCAAATTTCACATTCGAAACCACATGCACTACAGTAATACCATGTTGTTTGAGATGGTTTGTCCAGGTTTTGGGGTTACCAGCCGAGGTAAATACAATTTTTACACCTTCTTCGATGATGATTTTGATGTGTTCTTCGATATTTGGATATAATAACGGAACGTTAACGCCAAATGGATTGTTAGTAGCTTGTTTACATTTTTTTATATGCTCCCTTAATATGTCTGGATACATGGAGCCCGACCCAATAAGCCCTAAACCACCTGCATTTGATACGGCTGATGCTAGTTCCCAGCCACTGCACCAAATCATTCCACCCTGCACAATGGGGTATTTTATGTTAAATAATTGCTTAATTGTGTCCATCATGGTATTATTTTTGGTGTAAAGTTAAAGATTTTCTTATTTTTGTATACTCAATACCGAATTATATCAATGAAAAAAGTATTTATTATTTGTTTTATTTTATTCACCACCACAATTACTAAGGCTCAATGGCTTTGGGATTATGGTTTTGCTCTTGGTGTATCTAACTACTTAGGCGATATTGGTGGTAAAGAAAAAACACGTAGAGATTTCGTAGCCGATATGAAAATGGCTAAAACTCGTTGGAATGTTGGTGGATTTGCACGTTATAAAGTTCATCCAAAAGTTTCAGTTAAACTAGCTTTAGATTATTTAAGAATTGAAGGTGATGATAAATTGTCTTCTAATCCAGCACGTAATGCTCGTAACTTAAATTTCAAAAATGACATGTTTGATTTGGCTGTGACTGGTCAAGTTTTCTTTTATGAGGATAATGATTTAGGAAATACTTACAGATATAGAAACGGTTTTAGAGCTTATTTCTTTGCAGGTGTTGGAGCTTTTTATTCAAATCCTAAAACATTAGATGGTAACGTAAAACTACGTCCTTTACATACAGAAGGGGTTTCTTATTCTCCAGTAGGTATCAATATTCCAGCAGGTATTGGTTTTTATTTTACATTTCACAAAAAGCACCGTATTGGATATGAGTTAAATTATAGAACTACTTTTACAGATTACTTAGATGATATTAGTGGGAATTATCCGGATGATCCAAGTATGTCTGGCGATCCAAATTTATCATTAAGAACACCTGAATTAGGAGTTACTGTTACTGAAGAGAATGCTGGTTTATATAATTCACATACTTGGGGACAAAAACGTGGAGATAAAACGCATAAAGATGCCTACATGACAATGAGTTTAAGCTACAGTTATGTATTAAGAGGAAAATCAAGTTTCTACAGAGGACGTTACGGTCATTTCTTTGGAAAACATAGAAGAGGTAAAGTTCGTAAGATTAGAGCGAAGTTCTAATACAAAACAAGAGATATTAAAAAAGCATTCACTTATTAGTGGATGCTTTTTTGTTTGAATGAATAAGATGCTTGTATTTTAAAATAGTGCTGAAAGGCAATTTTAATGATTGAACTAAGTCTTATATATTTAATTTATACTCTCACTCCAAAGATGTAGCCTACTAATGCGGATAAACCCATAGCAAGTGTACCCCAAATAGTAATACGCATAATTGCTTTTGGGATACTTGAACCACCTGTTTTTGAGGCAATGGCGCCCAAAATAATTAGGAATATAATTGTCGATCCATACAACCAATATTCCATTCCATTTACTGGCGCAAAAAGTATAGCTATTAGAGGTAATAAACCTCCCACAGTAAATGCAGTTCCTGAAGCGATGGCGGCTTGTATTGGGTTAGCTTGACTAATCTCGTTAATACCCAACTCATCTCTAATGTGTGCTGCTAATGCATCTTTTTCTGTTAGTTCCATAGCTACTTGCATGGCAGTTTCTTTTTTTAATCCTCTCTTCTCATAAATTTGAGCTAATATATTCAGCTCTTCTTCTGGCATATCTCTGAGCTCTTGTATCTCTCTTTCAATGTCCGCTTTTTCAGTATCGGTTTGAGAACTTACCGAAACATATTCGCCAGCCGCCATCGATAAAGCCCCTGCTACTAATCCAGCTACGGTTGCTAAAACAATAGGTTCTCTTGTTGAACTTGCCGCTGCAACTCCTATAGCAAGACTTGAAACAGATATGATGCCATCGTTTGCTCCCAAAACAGCCGCTCTTAACCAATTGCTTCGGTGTATGTAATGACTGTCTAAATAATTATCGATTGTTACCATTTTAATGTTTGTTTAATTGAGCCTAAATACGGACAGTTTGCCACTAATTTTTAGGTTGGGTTATATATCTGGCTCCAGAAAGCTTGGCGACATATGACAAACAAAGCTAAAGCTTTATATAGCCATTTGCAAACTTGCTGAAGTAGCGGAAGGGAAATGTTATTTAACAAATTCTTAAAAAAGCATTGACTAATTAGCAGATGCTTTTTGTTTGAACTACGAAGTAGGGCGTGTTAGCACCAGTGTTTTCTGTATAGGCTGTGTCTTAATGACTAAAATAACGGGAATAAATTTTTCTGGTCTTTGAAAAGTCGCTAGGATTTGTCTGAATATAATATGCTTCTCTATGATGAGAATTTGTCAAATATAATTCAATTTGTAAAAAATACTTGTCGGCTGTGTCTTTTGAAATAGGTAAAACTATGCTCCTTAATGTCGGATTAAATATACTGTCATAAGGGTTATTGCCAAAACTTTCGTTTGAGTTTTTGACTTTATAAATTGTAATTTTTTTTATGTCTTTGTCCGCACAATTACATTTTATTGTTAAGTTGTCCGTATTTAGATATAAACATTTTGTCTTGGCGCCTTTTTGAGAAAAGTCTAGAAATGGTATTGAACTACAAGATTGTAAAAAAATTATTAAGGTCAATATGATTGGTCTTATTTTGTCTAACATTGGTGCTAACCTTTAGACTTGCAG
>DIHL01000033.1 GCA_002420145.1 Bacteroidetes bacterium UBA5697 | reverse complement strand
AGCTCCCCCCAGAACCGCCTCCACCGCCAGCGCCTCCAGCAAAGCCACCCCAGCCGCCTCCACCTCCGCCTGAATAACCACCACCACCAATGCCATAAAATCCAGAACTACTATAAGTGCCACCAGCCGCAGTAATAATTTCAAACACGGCTGCAATTTCTTTTAAGTTGGGCACTTTAAGATTTAATTGTTTAATGACTGCATCATCCAACAAAATAATTCCTGTAGCCAAATCTTTTATGTGGATGTTGAGCACATTGGGTGTGCGCAATAAATTAGCGGTATCTTTATCTAAGGTGTCAATAATATTGGCGTATTCTTTTTTGGCTGTGCGGTCTTTGCTGGTTAAAAAGCGTCGCATCCAAATGAGTCCCATTTTTTTTACATCTTGGTAAACAATGTCATCTCTGAAATTAAAAATATCATCACTGAGTTTATCCAACAAGCGTTGCTTAATTTCAATTGGACGGATGCCTTCGTTGTGATTAAAAATAGAAAGCACAAAAGCTTCGGCTATAGAGTAGGGATGTGTGGGCAGATAGTTTGGCCCAAAACATAAAAATAAACGAGCGCGTTTGCGGTTGTGATTACGATTAATATAAATTTCTTTATAGTAATAGTGCAGATGACCTTGTAGTACCAAACTTTCGATGGTGTACTTCAGCATCTCCTCTGGTACCGCACGTTTGGGGCTATATAAAAAATAATATTCTTGAGGTTTAATGATAAGGCTCATCAGCTCTATGATATTTTTAATAAGTGTTTTTAGTCGATTTTTGACAAAATGGTAAATCCAGTATATTAGTTGTTAGTAATTGAATGAACTAGTTTACCGGTCGCAAAACTCTCGTTTAATATCTTCACGTCGTAGTCCTTGAAAATCTTCTTTATCAAACCATTCGTAAAAGCGTCGGGGGTTTTGTCGTTTGGCTTTTTTTAAACATTGTATCCATTCAGTTTCGGTGAGTTTGTTATAATCGGTGTCATAAGTTTCAATAAACAAAAACATCAAATCCTCATTTAAGCTATTGGCTTTCACAAAGGGTAATAATAAATCTACGGTCCAACTATAGCGTTGATACAAATTAAATAATAAGCCAAGGTTCACAGCTTCTGCTATCGATAGTTCGGCCTCGGGATAATATTTTTTGACGTTCAATAAATGTCTATCTAATTTATCGTACTCATGCGCTTCCCAATGACGGTATAAAGATAAGATGCTATAATTTAACCACATGTGGTTGGCGAGCACCGTATCGTTATGATTAGCGGCTAAACTAAATGCCTTGCGCATTTTTCTTTCTAAAACTGGTATTGGTATTAAGGTATCATGATACACTTGCAAATACCTTAAACTTAAAATGCAAAAATTAAATTGCAAAGGTGCATAAGTAGAATCTATTTTAATCACCTTTAATGCTGTGTCTCTGGCGCTATAATTATATACAGATTCTTCATCAGTAGCTGCCAAGGCAAGGTAGTTGGTCCACATAGGTAAAAAACTTTTAGTATGTGGTAAATTAATGTCTAATATTTCGGGACGACTAATGGTTTTTTTGAAGGCCGCATCTAATAATCTGTTTTGTGCTCTAAAGGCTTTTAAGGAATCTTTGAGTTCGGCTGCTTTTTTGTAAGAACCAAGAACCAACTCGGCCGAGGATTGATTATCGACAATAGCCTCTACATCAATTTCAATTTCAGCCAATCGGTTAAGTGCCAAAATATAATCCATTGAATCTATTAATGATTTTTTTTTGAGGCGCTCTTTAATTTCTAGTTCGGGAAGCTTGGCTAAATAATTAAATGGTGTGTTTTTAATTTGTTTATAAAAGGTCTCCCAGTTTTCTTTACTTTCAATTTTACTTTCTACCTCACGTGTTGTAATGGTTTTTATAAACTTTGAGATTTCTTCAGCACGTGCTTCTTGTAACTTATTGTTGGATTCGGTATTTCCCTCTACTGAACTATACGTTTTAATGTGTATTTTTTTTAGATATGGTTCATAGATTTTTAATTTTTTACCAACGTATTCTTTCACCAACTCATTAATGTTAGTGGAGTTTCGTAAAAAAGGCACAAATAATTTTAAACTACCAACAAAGGTATCGGGCAAAACTTCGAGTTGTTTATTGTAAATATATTTAGGGAATAAATACAACATTTCCAAGTTAGCATCAGGTACTGGGCGTATGTAGGTATAATAGCAAGCATATCCTTTTTTGACGTAACCAATATTTGCTTGATGGTTTTGTTTCATAAAATATGGTGCAATTTTACTGAGAGGCGCATAAAAGTTTTTACCATCCTTGGCTCTGTTTTTTTTATACAAATCAAAAAAGTAATTAGGCTTTAGCATCGTGCCTTCATACAATTCGGAGCCATGCATTAAATTATTATTATCGCAAGTGTATTGGTTACGCAATACCACATCTAAATAAATGGCATCTTTAGGGTCGTTAAAAAATTGTTTCACGGCTGGTAAATTTTCCGATTTTAAAAAGATACTATCGCCATCAATCACACAACTTAAGTTGGCTAATGCTTTCCTTGCTTCAGAGGTATTCATACACTTACAAATGTTTTGATTAAAAGGGATGATGCCGTAATCTAAATCACTGATGCTTTTATCTGCAGGCGGAATATAAGGTTTAGCCGAAAATACTTGTGTGGCATAGAGTCCACTATCTTTTCCTAAAACAATGGCAATACCTTGCAAATCGTATTCTTTATTCACCATGTTTTTGTAGTGCCCTGGCGACTCAGTCCATAATTTAAATAAAGCCTCAGCAGCTTCTTCATAGGTATTGGTAATTTTGATTTTATTAGTCTTTTTTTCTTTAACAGGCTTTTTAATATAGGTAAGAGCACAGTTTTCACCTGTTTTATCATGAGTGCCTTTGTAAAATTGTACTCGCTTAAAAGGAGTTTCTTTGTTTTTGTCTTTTTGCGAATGGGTTACATTTTTTACTTGCGCCATGTATTGTGCTTGGTCAAGAGCCGCTAAACCTAATATATTGTCTTTGCCCAAACTGCCTACTTTTTGTTCAATACGCAAGGCGTTGAGTTTTTTAATAAATAAATCCTCAATTAATTGGGTATTTATTTTAGCGAGGTTTATTTCTGAATTTGCTTGTTGGGCTTGTATGCTTATAAAGAATACAAGTGATACAAAAAGATAAATTGATTTAAGCATAAGGGATACGGTTGAGATAAATATACAAAATAAACCAAAAGCACATTTAAGGAGTTTGTATATATTTATAGTACTTTAGTAAACTCAATAATTAGATGAATACATTGGCTTTACATATTATATTCGAAGATGATGTGTTATTGGTTTGTGACAAACCAGCGGGATTAATGGTAGAGCCAGATCGGAACAATCATCCCAATTTATTGCAGCAAGTAAAAAACTATTTGAAAGAAACTACAGGCGAAAAACTTCCCTATGCACAACATTTGCATCGTTTAGATAGAGTAACCAGTGGCTTGGTTTTATTTACCAAACAAAAACAATATTTAAAAAACTTAAGTGAGCAATTTGCGCAACGTGAGGTATCAAAACAATATGTAGCGCTTACCGATAAAGCTCCGCAAGTATTAACAGGCACTTTAGAACATTGGCACTGTAAAGAAAAAAAGAAAGCAGTTTTAGTTCCCGAAGGCACTCCCTATGCCGAAAAAGCTAAGTTAGATTATACGGTAACAGCGCAAGGCAATTATTTTTTATGGCATATTAATTTACATACAGGTAAGTACCATCAAATCCGAGTGCAGTTGGCTAGTCTTGATTGCCCTATTATTGGCGACGAGTTATATGGTTCAACACAAGCGTATCATCCCAATGCCATTGCCTTGCATGCCGCCAAATTAAGTATTCAGCATCCTATCTCCCATCAAACCCTATTGTTTGAGGCTAAGGCGGATTTTTGTTAGTTTATTTTTATTCTTCATCTTTTTTAGTAATTTAACTTGCATTATTTAACCTTTAAATATCGTTGCATGAAATATTTTATTGGCCTTTTATTATTTGTGATCATATGTTCAACTTCATCAGTGGCACAAAACCGAAAGTTAGATTCATTACAAGACATCATTGATAAAAAGCTAAATGATACAACCCATGTTAAAGCCATGGTCACCTTATCTTCCCTAATCCGCAACTCGGATATGGCAAAGTCTATCAAAATTTCAACGGAGGCTATTGGCATAGCTCAAAAAATAAAATTTAGTAAAGGAGTGGGCTTAGCTCATTTAAATATTGGCACAACCTTTCATATGCAAGGCATTTACGACTCCGCTGAAGTGCGTTATTTTTCGGCACTTTCTATTTTTAAAGATTTAAAGCTTAAAAAAAATATGTCTAAGTGTTACAACAACTTAGGTAATATGTATCAGTTAAAAGCCGACTATAGCAAAGCAATAGAATATTTAATCATGGGTAAACGTATTGCCGAAGAATTGAAAGATGATAAGGGCTTATCGGATTGTGAGCTTAATATTGGTAATGTGTACATTCAAAAAAAGGAATTTGCCATGGCTATTAAGCAATATTATAAATCATTAGTGCTAGCACAAAAGATTAATGATTTATCAAATTTAGCTCAACTGTATAATAATATTGGAGCTACACAGCGCTATTTAAATCAAATTGATTCAACTTTATTAAACTACAAAAAAGCATTAGCCATTCGTTATCAAATAAATGATTTAGTTGGTATAGCCGAAACTAATTTAAATATTGGCGATGCGTATTCCAATATAAAAAACTACGATAGTGCTTTGGTGTATTTTAAAAAAGCTAAAGAACAATATGCTGCCGTTAATAGTCAGGCAGGTGTTGCTTACGCCGTACATAATATTGGTGGGGTTTTGTTTTATTTAAACAGAAAACAAGAATCATTAAGTGTTCTTAAAGAAGCTATTGATCTATCATCAGCTGTGGGTTTAAAAGATTTACGTTTATCGGCATATCGTATGATATCAGAAGCATTCTTTAAACTTGGAAAGTATAAGGAAAGCGCCGAGTATTTAATGAAAATGCAAGTGCTCAATGATTCCTTATTAAATGAAAATAGTAATAAGCAAATTGCCGAAATGCAAACGAAGTACGAAACCGAGAAAAAGGATAAGGAAATAGTAAAGCAAAACGCCAAAATTAAAAATCAACAAATTGAAGCAGAGAAAAAAGCTACAGAGTCGAGGGCACTTATAATTGGTATTGTTTTGTTATTAATATTAGTAACATTTGTTTTCAGAGGGTACAAGCAAAAGCAAAAGGCCAATCAAATTATTACATTACAAAAACAAGAGGTTGAGCATAAAAATCACATTATTGAAGAAAAACAACAAGAGATAGTAGATTCTATTAACTATGCTAAACGTATTCAATATTCGTTATTAGCTCATGCCGATTTTTTAGACACTTATTTATCTCCCTCAGCAGGAAGCGCTGGATACTTTGTATATTTCAATCCAAAAGATATTGTGAGTGGCGATTTTTATTGGGCCACTAAAAAAGATGATAAATTTTATATGGCTGTGTGCGATAGCACGGGGCATGGGGTACCAGGTGCCTTTATGAGCTTACTAAATATTGGCTTTTTAAGTGAAGCCATTAACGAAAAAAACATTGAACAGCCTAACGAGGTGTTTAACTTTGTTCGTAAACGTTTGTGCGAAAGCGTGAGTCGCGATGGACAAAAAGATGGATTTGATGGGATATTAGTATGCATGGATATGAAAACAAAACAAATTTCCTATTCAGCGGCAAATAACAAGCCTATTTTAATTAAGCATGGAGAAACTATAGAAATGCCAACTGATAAGATGCCAGTAGGGGCGGGAGAAAGAATGGAAGATTTTAAGTTATATAGAATTGATGCTCAACAAGGCGATATGTTGTATTTATATACTGATGGTTATGCGGATCAGTTTGGCGGGCCTAAAGGAAAGAAATTTAAGTACAAGCATTTAAACGAAATCATTTTAAGTAATCATACCAAATCTTTACCCGAACAAAAACACGAATTGCAACATAGATTTGATGCATGGCGTGGCAATTTAGAACAGGTAGATGATGTGTGTGTGATTGGGATTAAGTTGTAATGTTGAGTATATTAATAGAAGAAAATGAAAAATAAAGTGATTAGGATTTATTTTATGTGTCTTGTTGTATTTTGCCTTTGCATGCAGGTAAATGCGCAGTTTTCAGATTCTATTAAAAAATTAGTTCCTCAAAAGGAATTAAATAATCCAACATATTATGGTCAATTAGCAGATTCGTTAAAAGCTTTAGGTAGGCCTCAGGAAAGTATTTTTGTTTTAAAACAAGCCCTGCTTTTGAAGCCAGTTTTGGAGAGTAAATTGCTTCAAGCAAAAATTAATCTTGCTCTTGGTGATTTTTATAATGATATAAATGAATACCGATTGAGTATAAATTATTATAGTAAATCAATGGAGTATTTTGAAAAATTAAAGGATGTTGATTTATTAATTAAAAATTATGTCCGAATTCAAGATTCTTATTTCCGTTTAGTGAAAATTGATTCGGCATTGGTTTTTTTAGATAAGGCAGTGGTTTTATGCGAAAAAAATCCTGAAAAGTATGCTCGATTTTTAAAAATCATATACAACAGTTATGGTCTCATGTACAGCGCTAAATCTAACCTGCCGCTGTCTTTAAGTTATTATTATAAAGTAATAGATATTTGTCGTAAAACGAAAGATGTTGAAGGCGTTTTTAGTACCTATAATAATTTAGGGATGTTTTATTCGGATAGAGAAGATTATAGAAAAGGTTTGAGGTTTTATTTTAAAGCACTAGCTATAAAATATTCAGCCCCAACTCTAGCAAATATCAGTACTGTTTATGAGAATTTAAATATTAATGATTCAGCATATTTTTATATAAAAAAGGCAATTGCTATTGATATTAAAAATAATGATAAGGAAGGATTAGCCTCAAATTATACTGTTTTGGGAAATATTTTCAGGAAAATGAATTTCTTGGATTCTGTTTATTTTTATTATTCCTTAAGTGATAAATATGCGAATATGATTGGGGACATGGAAATTGTTCAAAATAATAATTACAATATTGTTGAAATTTTAATAAGCGAAAGGAAGTACGCTCAAGCAAAATTAATGGCAGAAAAAAATAGTTTGTCGGTTTTAGCGGGGAACGACTTAGTGTTTAAAGAAGAAATTTGTGATCAATTAAAAACGATTTACGAAAAATTAGGAGATTATAAGAAAGCGTATGAATATCAAAATAAGTTTATTCAATATAAGGATAGTGTTCAAATATTAGATAAATCGGTTGAATTAGAAAAGATAGAGTTAAATGCTGAATATAAAATGAAGGCTTCAAATGACAGTCTTCTTCATATTCAAGAAGCTTTAATAAGCGATGTTAAACATGAGGCTGAAATAAAGAAACAAAGTATGATTTTGATTGGTTTTATTATGATTTTAGTTATTGTGGCAACTTTTTCAATTTTTATATATAAACGATATAAAGTATCAATCAAACAAAAGGAAATTATTAGGATACAAAAGGATGAAATGTTTTCACAAAAACTTTTAGTTGAAGAGAAACAAAAAGAAATTGTTGATTCTATTAATTATGCCAAGAGAATTCAATATACCTTATTAGCTCATCAAGATTATTTAAGTAGGTTTATACCTAATCATTTTATTTATTTTAATCCAAAAGACATAGTCAGTGGTGATTTTTATTGGGCTATTAATAAAGGTAATAAGTTTTATTTAGCGGTGTGTGATAGCACTGGACACGGAGTACCTGGTGCTTTTATGAGTTTGTTAAACATTGGTTTTTTAAATGAAGCAATTATTGAAAAAGGAATAGAAAAACCAAATGAAATATTTAATTATGTAAGACAAAAATTGATTTATAGTTTAAGTAAAGATGGACAAAAAGATGGTTTTGATGGCTTGTTAGTTTGTTTTGATATTGATACCAAAGAAATAACGTATGCGGCCGCAAATAATAAACCAGTGATTGTTTCAAACAATATATTAACGGAGCTGCCTTCTAATCGCATGCCTGTGGGTATTGGCGAACGAACGGATGACTTTGATTTATATACCATAAACGCAAAGCAAGGCGATATATTGTATTTATACACAGATGGTTATGCCGATCAGTTTGGTGGACCTAAAGGAAAGAAATTTAAGTACAAGCCTTTAAATGAATTAATTATAGGTAATCACACCAAGCCACTACAAGAGCAAAAAACAGTACTGCAAAATAATTTCGATACGTGGCGCGGCAATTTAGAGCAAGTAGATGATGTGTGTGTGATAGGTATTAAGATATCTTAGTATAATCAGTTTTCTTGGGAACTAGGGTGGAGCAGTGCTTGTACTCCTATTTTCACATTTCTTTAAAAATTAGCCGTTCATTTATGGAATAACAACTAGTACTGCATCTCAATGTAAAAGAACACTATGAGAAGTATTACTATTTTAATTCTAGCCTTTTTATCTGTTAATGTATTTGCGCAAAAATTTATTAATGGAGATTTTGAAAACACCACCGCCAACATGGATCAAATTAATTTAAGTAACGATGCTTTAAATAATATGTTACCAGGAGTGACCGCTTTTGGAAGTTTCGGCGATGTTGATATTATTTCGTCGGCTACCTATGGCGGAAGTGGAGCCAAAAGTAATAAATGGTACATCGCTTTAACAGGAGGCAAAACGGATATTGTTGCTCTTGAATTAAATAGTAATTTGATAAAAGGTAAAACGTATAGTATTTCTTTTTATGATCGTAAAACAATGAACTATGAGGCTACAGCTATTCAAATTGGCTTATCTGAAACGAATAATGACTTTGGAACAGTAGTATATACATGTAATAAGAATCCAGAATATAATGTATGGAATAAAAGAGTGTTTAGTTTTGTGGCACCTCACAATGGCAAATATATAACAGTGCAAATGCCAGATGGAACTATTAGTAATTGGGTAAATATTGATGGTTTTAATTTTGAAAATACAATTGATATTCAGCCAACTATTTGCGATACAGTTCTTCGTATCATGGCCTCATCTACTAAAATTATAAAGGGTTCTTCTGTTGTTTTAACTGTAAGAGGTGGATGCCAGTATTCATGGTTAACCAAAGAAGGCTTGATAAAAGATACAGGTCATGAGATTACTTTAACTCCTCAAAGTAGTACTTCATACACTGTCATTAGTAAGCGTGCTGGTTGCCCTGATATCAAGGCTACTATTTTTGTTGAAGTGCTTATTCCTAATAAACCTAAAGAACTTGAACCAGATACAATTTTAAAAGAAGAGAAATTTGTAAAGTTTACAAAACATCATTTAAATGGAAGAAGATATAAAGTGCAACAAACCTTAAGCTCTGAAAATAAAACTGTAAAAATAAGCATCTATGATAAAAATAGAGTAGATGGGGATATTGTGTCAATTTATTTAAACGGAAAGTTGATTGTAGAAAATATTCAAGTCACACATCAAAAAAAAGAAATCTCTTTGCAACTACAAAATGGCTCAAATGTATTGGTGATGTATGCTATTAATTTGGGTCGTATACCGCCGAATACGGCAGCTTTAGAAATAAATAACGGCAGTAAACGAAATAGAATAACGACTTTAGTATCTGATTTTAAAAATAGTGGCGCTTTAGAATTGATATATAATGATGATGTTTTATCTATGAGATAAAAATGAGGGATGTGAGTTTATTTGGTTACCTTCATTCACTATTGTTAAATTACACAAAGTGAAGCAAACTACATATCATGCCAATAGCATCGAAGCCAAAGAATCTGATTACCTATTCGTTACTACATCACAATTACCAAATTCAGGAAATGGATTATATACTTCAATAGCTATTTATAAAGACGAAGTGATTTCTTTATTTAAGGGCGAAATATTAACGAAATTGCAAGCTAAAATTAGAGTAAACAAAGGATTGGATAAATATTTTATTAGTTTACCAAACGGAACCATGTTAGATTCGATGCGTGTAAATTGTTTTGCAAAATATGCTAATGATGCCGAAGGCTTTAATAAATCCTTATTTAAGAATTCAGCCAAAATAGCTTTGGATGAGGATGGTAATGTTTGCATCATTGCTCTCAGAAATATTAAAATAAATGAAGAGATTTTTTGTGCCTATGGAAAATCCTACTGGAAAAAACACCGATAGTTTAATCTCTTTTTAACCAACCAGTAATGCTCATGCGTTGCTTTTGCGTTACTAACACCTCGTGCTGCAATTCATCACTTTTAAAAAACACCGTTTTGCCTTGAGTAGGATTTACTTTTTTATTATTATAGTTTTGATAAATCATTAATTGCCCACCATCACTTTCTTGCCAATCATCATTCAAATAGCTTATCATACTGTATTTCCGACTTGGGTTATTGTTAAATTGGTCCAAGTGTTTTTGATAAAAAGTACCAATTTCATATAAAGAGTAATGGAATTCATAGCCATTAATACCTGCAAAACAACTACGATTAAGGTATTTTACAAAATCATCTATTTGATCCAAAAAATCATTTTCGTATTCGTTATTATGAGCTCTGTCTAACCAATAAATCGAATCGCTTCTCACTGTTTTGTTATGAGAAACTAAAAGCTCATTACCAGTACCAGCTTCCTGAAGTTTATTTTGGCTCAATAATTCTAGTAAATTTTGTTTGAGGTGTTGCGATAATTCATCGCTGATGAAATGGTTATCAATGCCCACATTGTCTCTAATAAAACTTTCAATTAGTATTTCAAAGTTGTTTTCCATAAGGCTTAATAGCCTGAAATGACAGACACCTAATAAAGATAGACTTAATAAACGGATAAAATGAGATAAAAGAAATTATATGTTAGGTAACTTATAAAAGTTTTAATATTATTGTCGCTGATTTCAATAAAACTAGTACAAGAGAATGACTCAAGAAAAACAAATTTCTATTAAAGATTATCATTACGACTTACCATTTGAGCGTATTGCTAAATATCCTTTAGCTGAAAGAGATTTGTCTAAGTTATTAGTATATAAAAATGAAATCATAACAGAATCTCAATACATTGATATTGATGAATTTTTGCCAGCAGATTCTTTACTTTTTTTTAATAACACTAAAGTTATTCCTGCTAGGCTATTTTTTAAGACATCTACTCAAAAAGATATTGAGGTATTTTGTTTAGAGCCTGTGTCAAGGAATGCTGATGTGTATTCAAGCATGTTGCAACAAAACAGTTCTCAATGGAAATGTTTAGTAGGTGGAGCTGCCAAATGGAAAGAGCAATTTGTATTTTTAAATACGGATGAGTTACAAATTAAGGCAGAAATTAAAGAACGTTTAAGTGGCACTTTTATTTTAGAGTTTACTTGGCAACCAGCTACCAAAACATTTGCCGAAGTATTGCAAATAGCAGGAGCTATTCCTATTCCTCCTTATTTAAAACGTGCTACGGAAGATATTGATTTAGAACGCTATCAAACCATTTATGCTCAAAAAGAAGGTTCGGTAGCAGCGCCAACAGCAGGCTTGCATTTTACAGATAGAGTGTTTGACAAATTAAAAGCAAAACAGATTGTTCCAACATACATTACATTACATGTTGGTGCAGGTACTTTTAAACCTGTTAAATCAAGCACCATGGCCGAGCATGATATGCATGGCGAATATATTGATGTGCCTTTAGAAACGATTGAGTATTTGTATCTTCATATCGATAAATCTGTCACAGCTGTTGGAACTACTTCTTTAAGAACTTTAGAAAGTTTGTTTTGGATTGGCGAAAAAATAGCGCAGCAGCCTAATTTGTTACCACATGAATTATTAGTGGATCAATGGCAACCTTATGTTTCTTCCAACAATCAAATAAGTGCAAAGGAAGCTTTAAAATATATTATTGATTTTTTAAATCAACATCAACTCAAAACCTTATACGCTAAAACAAGCATATTAATTGTTCCAGGTTATCAATTTAAAATAGTAAATGCATTGGTCACTAATTTTCATCAACCTGAAAGCACTTTGATTTTATTAATTGCAGCCTTTATTGGAGAGGATTGGCGTAAAGTATATCAATATGCTATTGAACATGATTTTAGGTTTTTGAGCTATGGAGATGGTTCTTTACTTTTTAGAACTCACTAAAAAGGGACTCTAAAGTCACAACCTTCCTTAAAACGGTTACACCCAAAAGCAGTTTTACCTTTTATAATTAATCCTTGTTTGCATTTAGGACAAGTTTGATTTTCTAAAATTACCACTGGTGTTTTTATTTTTTCTTGCTCTTCAACAAACTCAGTTACAAAATTTGAATTTAAAATGAGATGCCCGTTTACTTTTTGGTTATTAATTGTAAATCCTTTGATGCTTGGCGATTTCTTTTTTTGAATAAGCGTAAATAATTGTTTCTCACTTAATTTCTTTCCTCCAAACTCAAAATCGATTTTAAAATTACAGCCATCTTTAAATGCGCTGCAACCATAAGCTGTTTTACCTTTCATAATTGTTCCAATGTTGCATTTAGGACAAGTAATTGGCGCATCTGATTTTGGTTCTTTCTTTTTTTCGGTGACTGTAGTGTCATTTTTTGAAACAGTTTTATCAGCCTCTGTTGCAGTTGAAGCTTCTTTTTTTCGTTCTGCTTCAATGGTAATCATATTGCCTTGCTCGTACTTCACTTCTTTGGTTAAATCAGATACCATCTCTTTCATTTCATTTAAAAACAAATGAGGGTCGTATTCTCCTTTTTCAATTTGACGCAATTTCTTTTCCCAAATACCCGTTAACTCTACCGATTTTAGTAATTCGTTATTAATAGTTTTTATTAATTGAATTCCAGTAATAGTTGGCACTAAATTTTTTCGTTGACGTGTAATGTAATTACGTTTAAATAAAGTCTCAATAATATTGGCTCTTGTAGATGGCCTACCAATACCATTTTCTTTCATTAAATCTCTTAACTCTGGATCGTCTACTTGTTTGCCAGCTGTTTCCATGGCTCTTAATAAAGTAGCTTCGGTATGCATTTTAGGTGGTTGTGTTTGTTTTTCTTGTAAGTCGGGTGTGTGTTCCCCTTTTTCACCTTTCACAAACAGTGGCATTAATTGTTCTTCATTTTCTTTTTCCTCCGAAGAATCATTGGAAGCTGAGCTTGCCGAAGTTTTAGGAAATAACACTCGCCATCCTTCTTCCAAAATTACTTTACCAGTAGCGCTAAATTCATTACCATCCACATCTCCTAAAACAACCGTATTGCTTACTACACAATCAGGGTAAAAGGCCGCAATAAAACGTCTTGCAATAATATCGTATACTTGTTTTTCGGGTAAGTACATGCCAGATGGAGGCATCACTCCTGTTGGAATAATAGCGTGATGGTCTGTTATTTTTTTATCGTCAAATACCTTTTTGCTTTTCCTGATTGGCTTATCCAATAATACCTTCGTAAACTGCTCGTAAGGTTTCATATTCACTAAAATGTCTTTGATTTTAGGATACATGTTCTCTGGAAGATAAGTTGTATCAACCCTAGGATAAGTCACTAATTTTGATTCGTATAGTTTTTGTAAATGCTTTAAAGTATCATCTGCTGTGAAGTTTAATTTCTTGTTGCATTCTACTTGTAAGGATGTTAAGTCAAATAAAGGCAGAGGACTCTCATTCGCATTCTTTTTTGTACTCGAAACAATTTCAAATAAATGATTTTTGATGCGTTCTAAAATTTGAGTCGCATCTTCTTTCTTTGTAAACTTTCGTTTGGTTGAATTAAAAATAACAGTCCGATAGGTTGTTTTTAATTCCCAATAAATTTCTGGTTTAAAATTTAGTATCTCGTTATAACGATTGACAATTAACGCTAGAGTAGGGGTTTGCACTCTTCCAATAGAAAGAACACCTTTGCCTTGTGCATACTTCACGGTATATAATCTACTAGCGTTCATGCCTAACAACCAATCGCCTATGGCACGAGCATTTCCTGCAGCGTATAATAAATCGTAATCTTTACTGTCTTTTAAATTTTCAAAACCTTCTTTAATAGCTTCGTCGGTCATCGATGAAATCCATAAACGCTTGACGGGTTTGTTATTTGCTGCTTTTGCTAATACCCAACGTTGTATCAATTCCCCCTCAATACCAGCATCACCGCAGTTTACAACCTCGGTGCATTGTTCCATTAATGTTTTCAGGGTATTGAATTGCTTTGTGACTCCGCTATTATCAATTACTTTTAATTGAAAGCGTGGCGGAATCATTGGTAAAAAATTTAAATCCCAACGTTTCCAATCATCACTATAATCGTCGGGGGCTTTAAGGGTGCATAAATGACCAAAGGTCCAACTAATCAAATAATTATTGCCTTCATAAAATCCATCGCGTCGGTTAGTTGCGCCTAATATTCGGGCAATTTCTTTTCCAACACTTGGTTTTTCGGCAATACAGAGAATCACAATTTGTTATTTTGAAGGCTTAAATTATAGTTTAATTCGATATGTTTTTTAAAAAGTTATTCTCATTTGTAAGGTGAATTATTAAAAAAAAGGGTTTAGTGATTTTATAAAAGAATGAATTATGTAAGTTATTTAAAATGATGTGTAACAGTTCCGCCAATGAATCTCTCATCTTTGTGGTATAAATATTTAATCTAAATTAAAATGAAAAAAATAGTAATAACATTAGCGGTTACGTTCACACTTGGAATATTAATGTCTTCTTGTAAAAAAGATTACATCTGTAAATGTACAAAGACGTATACAGGAAACTCTTCAACTGTAGATACTGATTACTCTCAGTATACTTATAAAGACACAAGAACTAATGCAGAAAGCAGATGTAATGCCAATAACGATTCTGGAAGTGATTTCTTCGGAGATTATAGCGTGAATTGTGAAATTCAATAGGCTAATGATGTTTGTTTAGTGAAAAGGCCTTTCAGAATTTTCTGAGGGGCTTTTTTATTTTATATGCTTTAAATTATCGTTAATTTTAGAACTGATAAAATAGTGTTATAATTTTATAAACATGTATTCAAATAAAGTACAGGAATTATTAAAGGCTGAAGAAAAAGCATTCAATTTATTTGATGTGGCCGAAACAAGAGGTTTAATTATTGCTGGTAAAACAGAAAAACAATTAAACGAAGAATTGTATGCGCTTGCATTTGAATTGTATGGCATTAAAAAATTTTGGCATAAACGCATTGTGCGTGCAGGTAAAAACACTTTGCATCCCTACCGCGAAAATCCACCAAATTTAACGGTACAAACAGATGATATTTTATTTTTTGATTTCGGTCCCGTGTTCGAAGATTGGGAAGCAGATGTGGGAAGAACTTATGTGATAGGAAACGATCCTTTAAAACATAAACTCAAAGCTGATATTAATGCTGCTTGGAAAGAATCACGCGATTGGTTTTTTACACACACCTCCATTACTGGAGCCGAGTATTATCAATATAACGTTGAATTAGCTAAAAAATATGGCTGGACCTTTGGTGGCGATATTGCAGGACATTTAATCGGTAATTTTCCTCACGAGCAAATAGAGAGCGAAAGTAGAGATAACTACATTCATCTTGATAACCATAAAGATATGTTTGCTCCAGGTGTTTTAGGGACTAAGCGTGAGTGGATTTTAGAGATTCATTTTGTAGATATGGAGAAACAAATTGGTGGTTTTGTTGAGCAATTTTTAGTATAATCTTTATACTCTTTTAGCAAAAGAAATCAAAAATCCTACATAAACGGTAAACTTACTATTTACTTTATGGTTACTTTTACGTTATGGCATTACTGCTTAAAGAAAATATTAAAGTGGCTACTGATTCCATTAAAGGAAACAAGTTAAGAGCTTTCTTAACGATGTTGATTATCTTTTTTGGTATCACTGCTTTGGTTGGTATTTCGTCTGCTATTGATGCGATGAAAGGGTCTATCAATAGTAACTTTACAAGCATGGGAGCCAATTCTTTCACGATTCGTAATAGAGATATGAATGTGAGAATAGGACGTAAAGGAAAACGAGCAAAAAAATACGAATCCATTACCTATAAAGAAGCGATTCGATTCAAAAATGAATTTGCATTTCCTGTTACAACGGCTGTGTCAACTATGGCCTCATTTAATTCTCGATTAAAGTTTGAAACAGAAAAAACAAATCCTAATATTCAAGTATTTGGTGGCGATGAAAATTATTTAGAAACGAGTGGTTACGAATTAGAGAAAGGAAGAAATTTTTCTCCTCAAGAAATTATTAATGGTTCTCATGTTGTTATAATAGGTAAGGATGTAGAGTTTGCTTTATTTAAAGGCAAGCAAAAAGCTTTAGATAAGACGGTGACTATTAATGGAGGAAAGTATAAGGTTATTGGTGTACTGGCTAGTAAAGGTAATAGTATGGGATTTGGTGGAGATAAAGTAAGTATTATTCCATTAACTGCCGCTCGTCAGTATTTTAGTAAACCAGATATGAGTTTTACCATTAGTGTATTGGCAAAAAATTCTTATTGGTTAGAGTTGGCTATTGGAGAGGCTAATGGATTGTTCAGAAAAGTGAGAAAAGTCCCAATAGGCGAAGAAGATAATTTCGAAATTACACGCGCCGATAGTTTAGCGAGTATGTTGATTGGATTAACCAGTAAAGCATCTATGGGCGCTATTATTATTGGTATCATTACTCTAATAGGCGCATCTATTGGCTTAATGAATATCATGTTAGTGTCTGTTACAGAGCGAACGAAAGAAATTGGATTACGAAAAGCATTAGGCGCTACTGCTCAAACTATTAAAATTCAGTTTTTGATTGAGAGCATTGTGATATGCGTCTGTGGCGGTTTTTTTGGAATTTTAATGGGAATTATTGCCGCTAATTTAATTTCCTTTAACTTAAGTTCTTCTTTTTTTATGCCATGGACATGGATAATTATCGGATTTACAGTGTGTTTAATTGTTGGATTAATTAGCGGATATATTCCAGCGAAACGCGCTTCTCTTTTGGACCCAATTGAGAGTTTAAGATTTGAGTAAAATCAACACAGACGCAAAAAAATAAAGATGAATAATGTGCCACTTCGAGCGAAGTCGAGAAGCGAAAATATTATTTCCTCACTAAACCATAATAAAAACCAAATCCAAGAGTAATCATACTCATGTTCCAATTGTTTTTCACTCTGCCATAATCAAACCATTTATCAAATCCAGGATAGGTAGGATTAAATTGTGAGAAATTGTAGTTGTATGATAAATGACCGCCAATAGCAAAGTTTGGATCAACAATAAAATACAAACCAATCATTGGTTCAATAAACGAACTATTAAATTGAGTAGGATATTTGCCAATTAACGAATCGTTTTTGTATTTGATACCCTCGTATTTATTAAAATTGTAACCTGCATTTAATGAGATTGTAGCAAAACCTCTGGCGCTAAAAAATTTGTCAAAGCCTATTTTAACATAAGCATTGTGAGATTGCATCGAGGTATTGATAAATTGATCTCTAAAATGTTTTTGAGGTTTGTAATAGGTGTAGCCATAACCAAGACCAACAAAAAAATCTGAAAATAATTTGGTATTCACACTTAAATCTCCAGTTACAACACCAGAAAAAGAATTTCTAAATGATTCACTAGAAACTATTTTTGGAATACCTACGTTTCCTCTAACAGAAAACCTTGGTAATTCAGGAGGCTTGCTTGTAGTTTCTTCTTGTGCAATTGAAAGGCATGCACTGAGAATTAATAGATATGTTAGGATATGTCTCACTTATTAAAAACGATAGGCTAGGTTTATTATTGCTAATATAATCAAAATAATTAAGAGCGATGATTGCTTAATAAGCCCAAATAAAAATCCGCATCTAATTATTAAATGCGGATTTTTTGAGATTTTATTTTTTGTGTTAAGCAAATTTCGCTTCAAATTCTTTCATCACATCTACTAATACTTGAACGCTTTCAATAGGCATCGCATTGTAAATAGAGGCTCTGTAACCACCAACATCTCTATGACCTTTAATACCATCAATATTAGCAGATTTCCATAATTTGTCAAATTCTGGTTCTAATTCTGGCTTATTTAATAAGAAACAAACATTCATATTGCTTCTGTCTTCTTTAACAGCTGTTCCAACAAATTGAGAGTTTCTGTCAATTTCACTATACAATAAATCTGCTTTCTTTTGGTTTAAACCTTCAATCCAGCTAATTCCACCATTTTGTTTTAACCAACGTAAAGTTAACATTGTAACATATACAGGAAATACGGGAGGTGTATTATACATCGATTCGCCTTTAATATGAACTTGGTAATCTAACATCGATAACATTTTACGACCAGTTTTTCCTAAAATATCTTTCTTCACCATTATCATAGTGCTACCCGCAGGGCCAATGTTTTTTTGTGCTCCAGCGTAAATTAAAGAGAAGTCTTTAGCGTTTACTTTACGGCTAAATAAATCAGAGCTCATGTCGCATACTAAAGGCACTTCGCATTTAGGAAAATTTTTAATTTGTGTTCCGTAAATAGTATTATTTGATGTAATATGGAAGTAATCTGCATCTTTAGGAACTTCATATCCTTTTGGGATATAATTAAAGTTTTTATCTTCAGATGAAGCAATCACTTTAGTGTTTCCAATAATTTTAGATTCTTTAATAGCTTTACTAGCCCAAACACCAGTGTTTAAATAAGCAGCATACCCTTTTTCTGTTAATAAATTGTACGGTACCATAGCAAATTGAGTACTTGCACCACCACCTAAATACATCACTTCATATTCATCACCAACTTCAAATAATTCTTTAATTAAAGCGCGTGCTTCGTCCATTACTGCTACGTAGTTTTTGCTACGGTGAGAAATTTCTAATAATGATAAATTCATGTTATCAAAATTGATACATGCTTCTGAAGCCTGTTTTAATACTTCTAAAGGTAAAATACCAGGGCCTGCGCTAAAATTGTGAACTTTTGACATAGTGGTTATATTTAGGTTTTACAAAGTCCAAAATTAGTAATTATTGCGAGATTTTACTAAAGGATTTATTGTAAAATAAATGCTATTTTCGAGCATAATATTATATATGACTAAGTTATATTTCTCTCTGTGTTTAGTTTTTAGTAGCTTTTCGCTTATATCCCAAACACTATATGTTTATCCTGAAACAAGAAAAGTAAATCAAAAAGATACTTTTTTTGGTCAAATAGTTGAAGACCCTTATCGATGGTTAGAAGAGCAAGAATCTAGTGAAACAAAGCAATGGGTAAAACAACAAGATGATATAGCTCGAAATTACCTTGACAAAATTCCTAACAATTTCACCCTAAGAGAACAGATAAAAAGAAATACAGAAGTTGATTTTTTAGCCCCAACAAAATGTGGCGATTATTATTTTATACTACAAACTGCATTTGGGGGTAAAGAATTACATATTTATTTTAAGAAAGACCTTAAGAAGGATTATTGGGAAGAATTGTTTGTTACCAAAGATTTAAAAGTGAACAAAGATGAGAATATTAGCATTTCTCAATATGAAGTTTCTAAAGATTCGAAATATATTGCCTACGCCTTCGATAAAAACGGAAGTGATTGGAAAGAATTAAAAGTTGCCGATTTACAAAAACAAAAAAATCTTGACGACCATTTATATGATATTAAATTTTCGGATATTGTATGGAGAGGTGATGGTTTTTATTATACCAAATATGAGCGTCAGGCAGGAGGAGAACAATACAAGCAATTAGCCAAAAATAGTGCTTTGTATTATCATAAATTAGGAACAACGCAAGATAAAGATAGTTTGATATTTAAAAAGAGTGATGCGCCTAATAATATATTTAGCACGTTTATTTCAAGAGATGAAAGATTTTTAATTATACGAGATAATGATCCTGTGAAAAATATGTATGCATACTATTACTTTGATTTTGAGAATAAAATGCAAGCAGGTTTATTACCATTATTTAAAAAATCTAACAAACGATATGGCTTTCTAGGTTCTAAAAACGATTCACTGTATTTTATGATTACCATGAATGATAAAAAAAGTGTGGTGAAAATGAGTCCTAAAAATCCAACAAAACTTATTGAAGTTGGTTCAAAGACAGAATCATTAATAGTAAGAGATGTTGTATATCATAAAGGCTTTTTTTATAAATTATGTTTTTACAATGAACAGGAATTGATTGTTGTATTTAATGAAAAAGGAGATGTCATCAAAAAAGTTGAAATTCCGTTTGGTTCATTTTGCGATTTTAAGGGAGTAGATTTGATTTCTAACAAACTACTACTTTCTTATTATTCATTGCTTCATCCGCCAATTTATGCAGGATTAGATTTAACATCATTACAATTTGAATTGCTTGAATCTGTAAAAATAAATTACTCTATGGATGACTTTGTAATTGAAAAAGTGATGTATAAATCAGATACTGCGATGGTACCAATATTATTAATGCATCAAAAAAACATGAAGTTTGATAACTCTAATCCTGCATTGATTGAATTTTATGGTGGATATGGAAATATTATGGAGTTAGGTTTTGACCCAGGTAAAATTTCATTCGTTGAAAATGGTGGTGTGTATGCTTATGTAATGATTAGGGGAGGAGGAGAGAAAGGAGTTTATTGGCATCAAGATGGTAAATTAAATAATCGTCAAAAATCAATTAATGATATTATTAACGCGGCACAATATTTAATTGATAAAAAAATCACACAACCTTCAAAAATAGCTATTTCAGGTGGGTCTCATGGTGGTTTAATGACAGCAGCTGCTGCTGTTCAACGACCAGATTTGTTTGCTGCGGCTGTTCCTGTGGTTGGTGTTTATGATATGTTACGGTTCGAGAAATTTACAGTTGGTACATTTCATACAGATGAATACGGATCTGTAAAAGATTCATTGATGTTCTTGAATTTAAAATCGTTTTCTCCTTTACATAACGTCAAAAAAGGGACTAAATATCCTTCAATGTTGTTTATGACATCTGCTTATGATGATAGGGTTCCTCCTTTACATTCATACAAGATGGTTGCTACAATGCAAGAATTGGCATCAAAAGAAAATCCTATATTATTGAGAGTAGAAAAAAATGCGGGTCACCATGGAGCCCGCACTTATAGTAAATTCATAGATGAATCTACTGATTTTTATAGTTTTATTTTTAATGCCTTAGGCGTTAAAAAATTCAAGTAAATTACAACCAACCTCCCATAGCTGTTTTAGCTGTCTTTTTCCTTCCTCTACAGTCTTTTGCACGGCAAGAACTAATAATAGCAGTTAATAAAACAGCAATAATTATTAGGCTTATGGTTTTATGTGATTTCATGATATTATAACGATTATGAATTAATTAGTGACATATTAAGCAACAACTAAAGTGCCAACTTTATCACCTTTTAATAAATTTTGAAGATTTCCTTTTTTATTCATGTCAAATACAATGATAGGTAAGTTGTTTTCTTTACAAAGTGTAAAGGCTGTTAAATCCATTACTTCAAGTCCTTTTGAATAGACTTCATCAAAACTTATTTGATCATACTTTGTAGCTGTTTTATCTTTTTCAGGATCAGCTGTGTAAATACCATCTACACGAGTTCCTTTTAAAATAACTTCTGCTTCAATTTCAATTGCTCTTAATGCAGCTGCCGAATCAGTAGTAAAATATGGGTTTCCAGAACCTGCACCAAAAATCACCACACGTCCTTTTTCTAAATGACGAACAGCTTTTCTTCTAATAAAAGGCTCACAAATTTGTTCCATTTTAATAGCACTTTGTAAACGTGTTTGTACTCCTAATCCTTCTAAAGCAGATTGAATAGCCATTGAATTAATAACAGTAGCTAACATTCCCATGTAATCGCCATGAACGCGATCCATGCCACCTTTTTCTGCTTGAATACCTCTAAAAATATTACCTCCACCAATTACTAAGGCAACTTGGCAACCAGCATCATAAGCGTCTTTAATTTCTTTGGCATATTCCATTAAGCGTTCTTGGTCAATTCCAAATCCTTTATTGCCCATTAAGGCTTCGCCTGATAATTTTAAAAGTATACGTTTGTATTTCATAGACATTGTTTAACCACAAAGAGCGCAAAGCATTTGCAAAGAGCACAGAGGGTGATTGTGTTTAGTTTTGAAGCAATGAGTATCATACGTCATATCTGAGATTGCTTCGTTTCACTCGCAATGACGTTTTAAAAAAAGAACAAAAAAAATCCCGATTAAAAAATCGGGATTTTAATAAAATTAAGATAAAGCGTAACGTTTAAATGCTGTAGCAGTTAAGCCTTTATCCACACTTTGTAAATATTGAGCAACTGTCATTTTGTTATCTTTAATATATTCTTGGTTTAATAAAGTTGACTCTTTGTAGAATTTAGCAATTTTACCTTGAGCAATTTTCTCAACCATATCTTCAGGTTTGCCTTCAGCACGAATTTGCTCACGAGCAATTTCTAATTCTCTTTCTAACATTTCAGGAGTTACACCTTCTTTGTCTAATGCTACTGGAGCCATAGCAGCTGCTTGCATCGCTACGTTACGTCCAACTTCATCAGCAACTTCTTTGTTAAATCCAACGATAACAGAAACACGGTTACCTGGGTGAATATATGCAGATACTTTTTCAGCAGTAATTACTTCAAAATATCCGATTTCAATTTTCTCACCAATTTTACCAACTTGCTCCATGAATTTATCACCAACAGTAATATCACCGTTATAAGGTAAAGTTAAAATCTCTTCTTTAGTTTTTGCGTTTTTATCTAAAGCAATCGTTGCGATTGAATCAGCAAATGCAATAAAATCTGCGTTAATTGCTACGAAATCAGTTTCGCAGTTAACCCAAATTAAAATACCTCTTTTGTTGTCAGCAGATGTTTTAGCTAAAACAACTCCTTCTTTAGAATCTCTATCTCCACGATTAGCAGCTACTTTAGCTCCTTTTTTACGTAGGTAATCAATTGCTTGTTCAAAATCACCATTATTTTCTTCTAATGCTTTTTTACAATCCATCATACCTGCTCCGGTTTGTTGGCGTAATTTGTTTACTTCTTGTGCTGTAATTGCCATTGTCTTATTATTTATGTTTTATTATTTTAATTTAAAAAAAACGGCCTTCCCTCTAAAGGAACGGCCGTTAAATTATGCTAGTGAAAAATTATTTTTTCGCTGTTGTTCTTTTACGAGCCGCTGGTTTACGAGCACCTTCTTCCTCATCAGATTTTGCTCCTTTGATTTTTAAGCCTGCTGCTAATTCTTCTGCTTCTTCTTTAGAATTTTTTCCTTCTTTTTCATCAGCTGCAGTAGCTTCTTTATCCATTTTACGCTCACCTAAACCTTCGTTAATTGCTTTACACATTAACTCTACGATGTAAGCAACAGAAGTTGAAGCATCGTCGTTAGCTGGAATAGCGTAATCAACAAAATTAGGGTTTGAATTTGTATCAACAATTGCAAACGTTGGGATGTTTAAACGTTTTGCTTCTGCTACAGCAATATGTTCTTTAGTAATATCTACGATAAATAAAGCTGAAGGTAAACGAGTTAAATCTGCTACTGAACCTAAGTTAGTTTCTAATTTAGCACGCTCACGAGAAATTTGTAATTTTTCTTTTTTAGAAATATTATCAAATGTTCCATCAGTAGCCATTTTGTCGATTTGAGACATTTTGCGAACTGCTTTACGGATAGTAGCAAAGTTAGTTAACATACCACCTGGCCAACGCTCAGTTACATATGGCATATTTACTGCTTTTACTTTTTCTGCTACGATATCTTTTGCTTGCTTTTTAGTAGCAACAAATAATATTTTTTTACCAGAACGAGCAATTTGTTTTAATGCTGCTGCTGCCTCATCAATTTTAGCTACAGTTTTGTTTAAGTCGATAATATGAATACCGTTTTTCTCAGCATAAATATAAGGAGCCATTGCTGGATTCCATTTTCTTTTTAAGTGACCAAAATGAGCACCTGATTCTAATAATTCGTTGAATGTATTTGACATGTCTGTATAATGTATTGTAAATAAATATTAACGTTTGCTGAATTGGAAACGTGCACGAGCTTTCTTTTGACCGAATTTCTTACGTTCAACCATACGTGGATCACGTGTTACTAATCCTTCTGCACGTAATTCTTTTTTCAATTCCGGATTGATTTCTACTAAAGCTTTTGCAATAGCTAAACGCACTGCTTGAGCTTGTCCTGTAGTTCCACCACCATTTACGTTTACTTTTACATCATACTCACCAACTGCTTTCGCGTTGTTTAATGATTGTAATACGTAGTATTGTAAAGTTGGAGTTTTAAAGTATTCTTTATAATCTCTTTTGTTGATAGTGATTACTCCTGTACCTTTTGATACATAAGCACGAGCTACCGAACATTTTCTGCGACCTGATGTGTTAATTACTTCCATTTATATTATGCAATAATAGTTGATAAATCTACTTTCTTTGGTTGTTGTGCTGCGTGATCGTGCTCAGCTCCAGCGAATACAAATAAATTTGTATTTAATGTTCTTCCTAAACGTCCTTTAGGTAACATTCCATGCACCGCATGTTTAATTACTTCTTCAGGCTTTTTAGCTAACATTTCTTTTGGAGTAGCAAAACGTTGTCCACCTGGGTGACCAGTGTAACGTACGTATTCTTTATCATCCATTTTAGCACCAGTGAAACGAACTTTCTCAGCGTTGATAACAACGATGTTAGCACCACAATCAGTATGAGGTGTAAAGTTAGTTTTGTGCTTACCACGTATTAAATACGCTAGTTTAGAGGCCAAACGACCTACTACTTCATTTTCTGCGTCAACTAATAACCACTCTTTATCTGAGTTAGCTTTGTTGACAAATTTTGTTTTATAACTTAATGCGTCCACGTTTATTTTGTTTTAATTTTCTAAATTGGGCTACAAATGTAAGCCTTTTTTCATATCCGCCAATTAAAATCACCTACTTTTTAGAATATTTTTTTAATTTTGCGCTATTTATGCAAAAATAGTATTAATTTAACATTCCATGGAGCACTTTATATTAATGTCAGCAGTCAGAAATTTGGGTTCTAGTACTCCAAATGGCATTCAAAAAGATTTACGTAATGTGATTGGTGTGATTAATAAAATACATAAAAAGCATTTTATTACCAATTTGGATATGGTAATGACCAACGAATTTCAGGGTATTACTAATAGTTTGCAAGGTACACTAGAAATGATTTTTGATATTGAAGAGTGTATTATTGAGAATAATCTAGATTTTAAATTAAAGCATGTATTGTATCATGATACTTTAGAATCAGTTCAGAGCAAACACACAGCCTATGAGCGATTGGGTTTTGGATTAATAGATGCAAGACAAAGACTAGATCTGATTAAGAAAACGGATAGTCGGTTTTTAATTGCTACTAGTAACGAAAAAACAAGTTTATACTTAAACAACCTGTTTATGATATATGAGGATTATTTGGATTCTTGGAAAAAAGGGGACTTTGAGTACGTGAAAGCTTTTTTAAATCACATGAATTATAAAGAGGTGTCGGAGCTTTTTAATATTAATATATCAAGTGGATGGAGGAGAGAGAAAACATTGAAGATGAAACAATACTATACTATTAAAGAAATGATTTTGTCGGCTACTGAATAGTTTTTTGGTTTTTGCGGAGAATAAATGAAATAATTACCGCAATTTTGCGGATAATAATTTTTTTTATGCGGAGAATATTTGTATTTTTACTGCAAAAATGCGGAGAATATAATGACAAGATATATCTATCAATTAAAGCAATGGCCCAATTTTACTTGGGATAATGAGAAGGTACTACCTTTATTATCTAATGTAAGGCATAAACAAGGTTTATTAAAAGGCTATACTGATTTTTTAGGCTTTGGCTTAAGAAGTGAAACGCTATTACATACTTTAACGCAGGATGTTCTTAAGTCGACAGAAATAGAAGGCGAATTTTTAAATACAGAACAAGTGCGTTCATCCGTAGCTCGTCGTTTGGGAATGGATATAGCGGGTTTAGTGCCAAGCGACAGAAATGTTGATGGTGTTGTAGAAATGATGCTGGATGCTACTCAAAATTATGATAAACCTTTAACTAAAAATAGATTGTTTGGATGGCATTCTTCTTTATTTCCTTCAGGAAGAAGTGGAATGCATAAAATAACAGTTGGTAATTGGAGGGATAATGAAAAAGGGCCTATGCAGGTTGTTTCGGGAGCTATGGGAAAAGAGCGTGTGCATTTTGAAGCTCCAGAATCTGATAGATTAGAATCAGAAATGAAATTGTTTTTAGATTGGTTTAATTCTGACGATACTCCCGATTTTGTTTTAAAATCGGCAATAGCACATTTATGGTTTGTAACTGTTCATCCATTTGACGATGGAAATGGTCGTATAGCAAGAGCATTAGCGGATATGCTTTTAGTCAAAGCGGACGGCGATAATCAACGATTTTATAGCATGTCGGCACGGATAAGACTGGAACGTAAAGTATATTACGAAATACTGGAAAAAACTCAAAGTGGCACATTAGATGTTACCAAATGGATGCAATGGTATTTACATTGTTTAGATAGTGCTTTAAATACCACTGATAAGTCTTTAAAACAGGTATTGTATAAAGCACAATTTTGGGATAAATATAGAGAAGAAAGCGTAAACGAAAGGCAACGCTTGATAATCAATAAATTATTTGATGGCTTTGAAGGAAAACTGAATACATCTAAATGGGCAAAGCTTGCCAAATGCTCTCCAGATACAGCTTTACGAGATATTCAATCATTAATGCAAAAAGGGATACTCAAAAAGGAAGAGGCTGGAGGAAGAAGTACAAGCTATGTTTTAAAATAAGTTCGAGTCCCGTCCGGACTTGAACTTTACTTTACGATAAATATAAAAATCAAAAAATAATTGAAATATTTTTTAAAATATTTTTGTGGTTAAGAAAATAGTTGTAAATTTGCACTCCCAATTCGAAAGAAGGGAAGCTGGTCCGGTAGTTCAGCTGGTTAGAATGCCGCCCTGTCACGGCGGAGGTCGCGGGTTCGAGTCCCGTCCGGACCGCAAAATCCTGATAAGAAATTATCAGGATTTTTCGTTTTATAGATTTTCTTTAATTATCATTTTTTGGATTAAAGTCCATCTAACTTTTTTTTGAGTAAACCATCCACTTAAGTTGGTGGTTATTATAAATAGAATAAAATTAGGCTTTAGCCTCGACTCATTTTTTCAATATCCAATAATCTAAATTTAAAATTAACACATTTAAACTTTTTATATATTTTTGCGTTCTATTTTGGCACGGCCATTGTCTTATCTTTGGCATTGTAAAATGAAATCATGTTTCTGTTTGAAACACTAAATAAAAATATCACTATGAAAAAAATATTCTTATTAATAGCAACTATCACTATATCAACTCTTAATTCTTTTGCTCAAGATCACGACCCTAAAGCTAAATCTATATTAGATGAGTTAAGTAAAGTTACCAAAGCTTACAAAACAATTACTTCGGAGTATGTTTTTACTATTTTAAATAAAGATAAAAAACAAACTGAGAAACAAACAGGTAAAGTACAGGTAAAAGGTGCTAAGTTTAAATTAGATATTCCTGGAAATACAATTGTATGTGATGGTAAAACTATTTGGGCGCATAACAAGGATGCTAATGAAGTAACCATCAAAAATTTTGAAGCGAACAACGAAGACCAATTGAATCCATCAAAAATTTTCACGATGTATGAAACTGGTTATAAATATAAATACGAAAAAGAAGAAAAAGTGGGAACTGCTATTTGCCACGTAATCACTTTATATCCTTCTGTTAAACCAGAGAAAAAGAAATTTCACACGATAAAGTTATTTGTAGATAAAACAAAAAAACAAGTAACTAAGTTAGTGATGATGATGAAAGACGGAAGTACTCAAAGCTACGAGATTAAAACATTTAAGGCTAACGCAGAAATCCCTGACAATCTATTTGTATTTGATTTAAAAGCTTTTAAGGCTGATCAAATCACTGACGAAAGAGATTTGTAGTAGCTGATGCATTTTGGACTCATTGGCAAATCCTTGTCACATTCATTCTCTAAATCTTATTTAGAAGAAAAATTTATCAAAGAAGATAAAGAAGGGTTTCAGTATTCTAATTTTGATTTAGAAAACTTAGATAATTTATTGCAAATCATTACTGAGAACAAACTATCTGGTTTAAATGTGACTAAGCCTTATAAAGAGTTAGTCATCCCCTTTTTAAACGAATTAGATATTACTGCCAAAGAAATTGGCGCCGTTAATTGTATTAAAATAAATTGGAAAGATAATACGCCTTATTTAATTGGATACAATACTGATTATTATGGTTTTGCGCAAAGCATTAAGCCTTTTTTAGAACCCATCCATCAACGCGCATTAATATTAGGAACAGGTGGCGCATCCAAAGCGATTGCCTATGCTTTGAAAAATGTGGGTGTTGATTTTTATTACGTGACTACTGGAGAAAAAAAAGCAACGAATTATTTTCATTATTCCGAATTAAACGAACACGTGTTTAATGCTTTTAAATTGATAGTGAATTGCACCCCTTTAGGAATGTATCCAAAAATAGATACTTGTCCTGATATTCCTTTTGAGTTTATTAATAACGACCATTTGTTGTACGATTTAATTTATAATCCAGAAGAGACTTTGTTTTTGCAAAAAGGAAAAGCACAAAATGCAGTGACTATGAATGGATTAAACATGTTGAAATTACAAGCTGATAAGGCTTGGGAGATTTGGCATTTGTAGAAATCACACCGATGTTCCGTCCTTACAGAACTAACTATTCTTGCCTGATTATTTTTTTACTCATATTTAATCCCTAAGGGATTATGTGAGATGCTTAATTAATGATGTCCCCTCGGGATAAAATATTGGTAAAAAATAAAGGTAAATAAAAATAGAAGTCCCATCGGGACGATATATGTTTCCTAATTAAACTTACAAGTCAACATGGCAATGTCATCCACAAAAGGCATTTCTCCTTTAAATTCTTCTAAATAATACATCATGGCTTTATTGATGAATTGGCAATTAGAATTTTTATTGTTGATGAGGATATTTTTTAGTTCCTCCACAGAAATAGTATCATCATGACTATTAACGGTATCGGTTAATCCATCGGTGTAAGCAAATAAAATAGATTGAGGTGAAATTAAAAGAGACTCAGTTTCTAAGGAATGTAATGGATTTGTAATTCCTAATAATGTACAACCTTTATCTAACTCAATGGCTTGATTATTATTTAATAAAATAGGTGAGTTGTGACCTGCATTGATATAAGATAACTTACGTGTTCCAATATTATATTTTGCAATAAACAAAGAAATAAATTTCTCGGTTTTAGCATTGTCACAAATCAATTGGTTGATATCAATAACAATCTCTGTTAGATTTTGAGTGTATTTTAAAAGCACACGTAAAGCGGCTTGCAAATTACTCATCAATAATGCAGCGGCTACTCCTTTACCTGAAACATCCGCTAAACAAAACACAAATTCAAGTTCGTTAATCCAAATCACATCATAATAATCACCGCCCACTTGTTGATGTGGTAAGTATAACGCATTCATTTCTAATTCTTCGATGTTGGGAAGTGAAGAAGGAAATAATAATTTTTGCATGCTTTGCGCTAACTCTAATTCTTTTTGAATGGCTGCTTTTTGAAGTGAAGTTTTATATAATTTTTTATTTTCAATAGCCACTACCATTACATTAGTTAAGGTTTGAATAAATGGTAAATGCTTAATGGCAGAACTCATTTCAATTCTTTTCTCATCAATATCACCTAATAACACAAAGGCTAAAGGTGTTTGTTTGTGATAGACAGGAATGACAATTTCAAACTTTTGACTTAAGTTTCCTTTCGAATAAGAAATCGTTTCAATTTCTTTAATGTCTAATAGCTCAGGTTCAAATACTAAATGATTATAATCTTTATCAACTCCATATTTTAAAATGCAGGTCCACTCAGTTGTAAAACTAAACAATACCAATTTTCCAACCTTCAATCTATTTTCTAAAATTTCCTGATAAATATCTAATAATTGCGATGTAGTGAGATTATTATTAATAGCCTTTGTCATTTCTAACAAAGAATTCAATTTCACATCCTTAACAGAGTTTGAAGTAGGGCGAGTATTTTTTTTAGGAGTAGCCAATTTATTTATCGTATAATTTATGAATTAAAGATGGCAGTTGCTTTACTGCAAATACTTCACGCATTTTAGCTCTAGCCTCTGAAGCTGGCGAACCAAAAAAAGTTTTTCCAGCAGGAACGTTTTCGCCTACGCCACTTTGCGCTTGTATTACTGCTCCATCACCAATAGTGATATCACTCGACACTCCCACTTGTCCCCAAAAGGTAACATTGTTTCCAATTGTGCAGCATCCAGCAATTGCTATTTGTGCTGCAAATAAGCACATGTCTCCAATAACAACATCATGGGCAATGTGAATTTGATTATCCATAATAGTTCCCTTACCAATAATAGTATCAGAAGTGACTCCTTTATCAAAAGTGCAGTTAGCACCAATGTGAACATTATCTTTTATAATCACATTGCCACACGTTTGTAGTTGTTCGAAATGTGTTTTGCGATTTTTAAAATAAAAAGCATCAGAGCCAATAATTGTTCCTGCATGTATAACCACATTGTTTCCAATTTGGCAGTTATCATACACAATGACATTAGGATGTAAAACACAATTATCTCCAATCACTACATTATTTCCAATAAAACATCCAGGCATAATCACGGTGTTTTTACCAATAGAAGCTGTTGTACTAATTGCTTGTGTTGAATAATGTTTGGGTTGAAAATGTTGAGTGAGTTGATTGAATGCTGTAAAAGGTTCGTTGTGTATAATGAGTGCTTTGCCTTCTGGACAAGCAACTTCTTTATTGATGATAATAGTTGTGGCTGCAGATTGTAAAGCTTTATCGTAATATTTTGGATGATCTACAAAAACTATATCGCCTTTAACTACTCTATGAATTTCGTTAAAGCCAGTTATTAAATGATGATCGTTTCCAACATAAGTAGCGTTGATGATTGCCGCAATATCTTTAAGTGTTGTTGGATTAATTTGCATGAGTTACCAGTATTATTTACAGTTTTAAATATAAGTAAAGAATTTTTATAATAAAATGGATAATAACGTATTTTTGCCCAAACATATCGAAGTTTTGAGTGTTTTGATAAGGTTTACAAGCATTGAAAATTATCGTATACATATTTTTATTTTTTATTGTTTTGAGATTAAATGCTCAAAACGATAAGACATTACCTATTTGTAAATCACCTGAATCTATTGTTATTGATGGCGAATTAAACGAATCGTTTTGGCAGTATTGTGTGCCTGCAACTGATTTCTGGCAAAATTTCCCCTACGATACCAGTTTAGCAAAAACTAAAACGACGGTTTATGTGACTTATAATGATAAGGCGATTTTTGTGGCAGCTATTTGTTACGATTCGTTGCCTGGTAATTATGTGGTGCAATCATTGAAAAGAGATTTCTCTTATCCTGTGAGTGATTGTTTTGTGATAACAATTGATCCTTTTCTTGATAAACAAAACGGTTTCAGTTTTGGCGTTAATCCATATGGTGCTCAACGCGAAGGATTAGTTGCTAGTGGAGGAGGGCAGGGAGCCACTGTGAATTGGGATAATAAATGGTACAGTGCCGTTACAAGGAAACAAAATTGCTGGATTGTTGAAATGGAAATACCATTTAAAACAATTCGATATAAAAATGACATTAGTAGCTGGGGAATTAATTTTTCGAGAAATGATTTAAAACAAAACGAAAATTCATCATGGTGTAAAGTCCCTCGTCAGTTTAATGTTTCAACTTTAGCGTATGTAGGTACTTTAAACTGGGATACTTTACCAAAAAAGGCAGGAAGAAACGTGGCTATTATCCCTTATGGAATTGCAAAAGCTAGTCAGGATTTTGTAGCTAAAAAACCCGTATTATATGAAGGTAATATTGGTGCAGATGCGAAGATTGCATTATCATCCTCTTTAAATTTAGACATCACCTTTAATCCAGATTTTTCTCAAGTTGAGGTAGATAGACAAATCACTAACTTAACAAGATTCAGTTTATTTTTTCCTGAACAAAGACAATTTTTTATTGAGAATAGTGACTTGTTTGCCAATTTTGGTTTCCGTCAAATACGACCTTTTTTTTCGCGACGAATTGGATTCAATAATGGAAGTGCCGTGCCAATTATTGCTGGTGTTCGTTTAAGTGGCAAGCCTAATAAAAATTGGCGTATCGGTGTAATGGATATTCAAACAGCTAAAACCAAAGTTTTAGAAACAGATGTGTATGCACAAAATTATTTTGTTGCAGCGGTGCAACGCAATGTTTTTAAACGATCTAATATTTCCTTCATTTTTGTAAATCGTCAGCAGTATGATAGCGCAGGCTTTGCAGGCGTAAATTTTAATAGAGTAGTGGGGGCTGATTATAATTTAATTAGCAACAATAATAAATGGATGGGTAAAGCATTTTTTCATCATTCATTATCCAATACAAAAAACGAAGATGCTTTTACGCATGCAACATGGCTTTCATACAATACACAAAAAATAAATATTCATTGGAATCACGAGTACGTTAATAAAAACTATAATGCCGAAACAGGGTTTACGCCTCGTATTTTTCAATTAGATTACACAAAAAATATCACCATTAGAAATACGTATTGGCGTTTAGAACCCAGCGTTAATTATTACATCTATCCTAAAAAATCCTTTATTAATAAAATGGGACCTCGTTGGTATATGGATTATTATGCGAATGATAAGTACACCACAACAGATATGTTAAACCAATTAGGTTGGGATTTTAATTTAACAAATACGTCTGCTTTATCTATCGATTACCATAATTATTATACGAAATTAATTTTTCCAACAGATGTTACTTTTAGTGGCAATGCAACTATACCAGTTGCGGAATATACATATCAGGATGTAGGTTTGAAAGTAAGAACCAATCAACGTAAAATACTAAATGCGTCGGCTGGCGTTAATTATGGAACTTATTTTACGGGCACAAAATTATCATACAATGCAGATGTTGTGTTTAGAAAGCAACCTTATGCCATTATTACAGCCAGCTATACGCACGATGAAATTATATTACCTCATTTATCCAAAAAAGTATATTTGGATTTAATTGGACCTAAAATAGAATTATCTTTTACCAAGAGTATATTCTTTACCACCTTTATTCAATACAACAGTCAAATTAAAAATGTGAATATCAACGCTCGTTTTCAATGGCGATTTAAACCAATGAGTGATTTGTTTATTGTGTATTCGGATAATTATTATTCAGAAAACTTTGGAGAGAAAAATAGAGGGGTGGTTCTTAAATTTGTGTATTGGTTAAATCCTTAACCAATTAATGCACTCTTAATTTTTGCCCTATTTTTAAATAGTAGCGCTTGTCGGTTCCATTAAGCACACATAATTCTTTCATCGATAAACCATAACGTTTGGCAACTTCGTACCAAGTGTCACCTCTTTCAATGGTATGCAATGTTGCATTGCTTGGATAAGCACAAATACCATATCTTGATTTTTTAATGATTATAGAATCATTCAATGTTTTGTTTTCTGTGAATGAAATAATGGACGATGGATTTAAAGCTTGACCCTTAAAACGCACTTCAAAATGTAAATGAGGTCCGCTACTTCTTCCAGTGTTTCCTCCTAAGCCAATTAATTGCCCAGCCAAAACAACTTGCCCTGGTTTTACTTTTATTTTTGATAAATGAGCATAAACAGTTTCTAATCCATTATAATGTCTAATAATAACTACATTACCATAGGCGCCTTTTACATGAGCAATACGAACCATTCCATCAAAAGCAGCAACAATTGGATCGCCTTTGTGTAAATTAATATCAATGCCTTTATGCATTCGTCCATCTCTCCATCCAAATTTTGAATTAACAGGACCGATTTTTGGATGATGATAAATGCCTAAAGAATCGCTTTCAATTTTGATGATTTGAGATTCAGGAAATTCGGTATCTGGAGTAATATTAAAAACAGTGCTTTCATCAAAATCGTCATAAAAATTAGTAGCTGGTAATTGACCAAATTTAACCATTGCTAAATCCGCTTCTTTAGAAACTAAGATACTATTGTAATAGCTAATAAGTTCAATTTCTCTTTCCTCAATAGTTTGTAAGTCTAATAAGGAATCTACCAAGTGCACTAATTGTAATTTAGTAACTTCTACTTTATTATTGGAAATAGTGGACGCATTAATTTTAGGGCGCGTGGTGTCCTTTTTAGGCTCTCCTTCTGCTTTTAAGATTGCAGGAGTAAAAAGAGTCATGAGTAGAATATGAACAATAAACTTCAAATTGTTGATAAGTTATACGAAAATAGTGAAATTATTGTAAAAACAAATTTTTAAAGAAAAAATACAGAATTGCTTTATTTTCCTTAAACCCCTTAAAATAATCGACCAAAAAGTTTGTACTAACAAAAATTATGTGCTAATTTGTTTAATACAATACTGAAATAATGATAGCAAACGCTGATATTAAAATTGAAAAAACAGCTCACAGTAGAGTGGGTGAATACGATGTAAATAATGTTCCTTTTGGAAAATGTTTTTCAGATCATATGTTTATTGCTGAATACGCTGATGGAAAATGGGGAAAATTAACCATTACTCCATATAGAGATGTCCCAATGAGTTATGCCATGTCTGCGTTGCACTACGGTCAAGCTATATTTGAAGGAATGAAGGCTTACAAATCTGAATCTGGTGAAGTAAGTGTTTTTAGACCGATTGATAATTTTAACCGAATGAATAAGTCTGCTATCCGTATGGCAATGCCTGAGGTGCCAGAAGAGATTTTTATGGGTGGCTTATTAGAATTGTTAAAATTAGATTTAGCTTGGGTTCCAACATCAGAAACTGGTTCGTTATATATCCGTCCGTTTTTAATTGCTACTGATGAAGCAATTGGAGTGAAACCAAGTGATACTTATAAATTTGTGATTATTACTTGCCCTGCAGGTAAATACTATAGTGAGCCAATTAAAGTTTTAATTGAAACCAATTACATTCGTGCGGTGCAAGGTGGTGTAGGTTTTGTGAAGGCAGCTGGAAACTACGGTCGTAGTTTATACCCAACAAAATTAGCACAACAAAAAGGCTACCAACAAGTTATTTGGACAGATGGAGCAACACATTCTTATTTAGAAGAATCAGGAACAATGAACCTAATGTTTGTGATTGGCAATTCGGTAGTTACTCCTGCATTAAGCGATACCATTTTAGATGGTATTACTCGTAGAAGCGTATTAGCTTTAGCGAGAGATTGGGGAATGAATGTGGAAGAGCGTAAAATTTCGATTCAAGAAATTTTGGATGCACATGCTAAAGGCGAAATTAAAGAAGCATTTGGTGTAGGTACTGCTGCTACTATTGCTCCAATTATTGGTATTGGATATAAAGAAGATTATATGGAATTACCTCCAGTAGCAGAACGTAAGTTCTCTAATAAGGTGGACGAAACCTTAAGAGGTATTCGTAAAGGTAAGTTAGAAGATAAAATGGGATGGATGTATAAAGTGAAGTAATCGATTTACATACAAAAGCCTTATTCGCATACATGTGAATAAGGCTTTTTAATTGATAAAATTGTCACTTCGAGTAGTACTTGCTTGTATTTTGCAAGTACGTGTCGAGAAGATGATGATCAAGTTCTCGATACTATTTTTTACAAAGAGACAGGCAAAAAATCACTCGAATTGACATTAACTTAATTGTTCAAAACATTTTTTTTATTACCAATTCAAAACTTTAAATTTGTTGCTCTTGTATTAAAAAATAAACTAATTAAAAAACAACATAAATAATAAACATGGGATATCTTTTCACCTCAGAATCAGTATCAGAAGGCCATCCAGATAAGGTTGCCGATCAAATTTCAGACGCATTAATTGATAATTTTTTAGCGTTCGATCCACAAAGTAAAGTAGCTTGCGAAACTTTAGTAACAACTGGTCAGGTTGTTTTAGCTGGAGAGGTTAAATCAAAAGCATATTTAGATGTTCAAGAAATTGCTCGTGAAGTGATTCGTAAAATTGGATATACAAAATCAGAATACATGTTTGAGGCTAACTCTTGCGGTATTTTATCTGCTATTCATGAGCAATCTGCTGATATCAATCAAGGTGTTGACAGAAAGAAAAAAGAAGAGCAAGGTGCTGGTGATCAAGGGATGATGTTTGGTTATGCAACTAACGAAACAGCTAACTATATGCCTTTAGCATTAGATTTAGCTCATGGTATTTTATTAGAATTAGCAGCATTACGTAGAGAGAATAAACAAATTAAATATTTACGTCCTGATGCAAAATCTCAAGTTACTTTAGAATACAACGATAACAACGAACCCGTTCGTATTGATGCGATTGTTGTTTCTACACAACATGATGATTTTGATACAGAGCCAAAAATGTTAGCTAAAATTAAAAAGGATATCATCGATATTTTAATTCCTAGAGTTAAAAAGAACTATCCTAAATACGCGCATTTATTCAATAACAAAATTAATTACCATATTAACCCAACTGGTAAATTTGTAATCGGTGGACCACACGGAGATACAGGTTTAACAGGACGTAAAATTATTGTAGATACTTACGGTGGAAAAGGAGCTCACGGTGGTGGAGCTTTCTCTGGTAAAGATCCAAGTAAGGTTGACCGTTCTGCAGCCTATGCAACTCGTCACATTGCTAAAAACTTAGTAGCAGCAGGTGTTTGTTCTGAAGTATTAGTTCAAGTATCTTATGCTATTGGTGTAGCACAACCAATGGGTATTTTTATTGATACTTATGGTACATCAAAAGTAAAAATGACGGATGGTGAGATTGCTAAAATCGTTCAAAAAGTATTTGACATGCGTCCTTACTTTATTGAGCAACGTTTCAAATTACGTACACCAATGTATAGCGAAACAGCAGCATACGGACACATGGGACGTAAGAACGAAGTAGTTACTAAAACCTTCAAATCACCTGATGGAAAAACAAAAACAATGAAAGTTGAATTATTTACTTGGGAGAAATTAGATTACGTATCAAAAGTAAAAGCAGCTTTTAAATTAAAATAATTTTAAAACTCCATAAATTAAGAATCCCCCCAACAGAATTGTTAGGGGGATTTTTTGTTATATTTGGTTTAATCTTTTGGTAATTTAAAGAATGTTATAAACCAAAATAAATTATAGAAACAATGAGTACCTTAAAAAATATACTATTATACAATACACCACAGGGCAATGTAAATGTTGAGGTGTTATTTAATAATGATACTTTTTGGTTAACTCAAAAAGCAATGGCTCACTTATTTGGGGTTGCCGTGCCAGCCATTAGTAAGCATTTAACAAATATTTACGATAGTAATGAGTTGCAAAAAGAAGCAACTATTTCCATTTTGGAAATAGTTCAAAAAGAAGGCAAGAGAGAGGTAAAGCGTAGTGTAGAATATTATCGAATAGAATCTGTTTTAGCTGTTGGTTATCGCGTAAATTCATCTCAGGCAACTCAATTTCGAATATGGGCCAGTAATACTTTAAAAGAGTTTATAATAAAAGGTTTTGTTATAGATGATGAACGTTTAAAGCAAGGCAAAAATTTCGGTAAAGATTATTTCGATGAATTATTAGAGCGTATAAGAGAAATACGAGCTAGTGAGCGAAGATTTTATCAGAAAATTACAGACATCTACGCTTTAAGTGTGGATTACGACAGAGATAGTATAACTACTCAAACTTTTTTTGCTTCTGTACAAAATAAATTGCATTGGGCAATAACAGGCAAAACAGCAGCAGAAATTATTTACACAGAAGCAGATGCTACTAAACTCTTTATGGGTTTAAACACTTGGAAGGATGCTCCAAATGGTAAAATTTTTAAAAGTGATATTACTGTAGCAAAAAACTATTTAAATGAACAACACATAAATGAACTTAATAGAATAGTTTCTGCCTATTTAGATTTAGCAGAAAATAATGCTCAAAGAGGTTTGGTAACAACCATGCAAGATTGGGCAAAATTTCTAGATAGCTTTTTACAATTATCTAATTATCCAATATTAAATGATAAAGGAAAAGTATCAATGCTTGAGGCGAAATTAAAAGCAGAATTAGAATTTGATAAATACCGAATTATTCAAGATAAAAACTATGAAAGTGATTTTGATAAAGAGATTAAGAATCTAAAAGGAAAAAAGTAAAAGTAGCTTTTAAATTAAAATAATTTTTAAACTCTATAAATTAAGAATCCCTCAACAGAATTGTTGGGGGATTTTTTTGTTATATTTGATAGAGTGATATATATTAAAACACTAAACATATTTCCTGTATTTGGTATTATATCTTTATAAAAATTAAACATATAAGCTAGTTAGCGGTAATTTTAAGACTGACCGTAATCAAAAAAAAGTGAATGAGAACATTAATATTGACAATAATTTTCCTTTTCTCACTGACCAAAATTTTTGGACAGACCCAAGAACCTAAACTTAAAATATCACACTTTACAGGCGACTTTTATATTTATACAACATACAACACTTACGAAGGAAGCCAAATACCTGCAAATGGAATGTATTTACTTACAAATAGTGGCGTTGTATTGTTTGACACACCTTGGGACACAACACAGTTTCAACCATTGCTTGACAGTATCAAATTGAAACACAATAAAAATGTAACAATTTGCATTGCAACTCATTGGCATAGCGACAGAACAGAAGGACTTGAATATTACAAGAGACAAGGAATTAAAACATACACAACTAAACTAACAGACGAATTAAGCAAAAAAAATGACAAAAAAAGAGCCGAATACTTAATGGAAAAAGACACTGTATTTAGCATAGGACAACATACTTTTGAAACATACTATCCAGGGCAAGGACATACAGAAGATAATATCGTTATTTGGTTCGAGAAAGAAAAAGTCCTCTACGGTGGTTGTTTAATAAAAGGTGCAGAAGCTGAAAATTTAGGTTTTTTAGAGACGGAAATGTAAAAGAATATTACACGACTTTGCAGAAAGTAAAAGAGAAATTTCCTAACCCAAATTATATTATAGTTTCACATCACGACTGGACAAATATTAACTCATTGAAACATTCAATAAAATTGGCAAAAAAGTTAAAACGAAAAAATAGAAAATAAAAAACTACCGCTAACACGGGTTTTGCGTCAGGCGGGCTGACGTGCAAACTTGAAACTTTGTGCTTCTATTCAAATTCAGTGCTGGCTGACAGTTTTGTGCTCCGAAACCCGCCCGAACGCAAAGCCCGAAAACGTTATAAGTAACCAGCCTAGACAAAACGCATAAATCATAACGACACTTTCGAAATATGAATTTATATCTAACATCAATCGACTGGACAGAATTCAACCACTCTAGACAAATAGAGAAAATTGAAAGGATTAATATAGGTGTGTTTTCATATTTGTTAGTGACAACAGTTGACCCAATTAGAAATACTTTAGACAATACCACTACCAACAAACTATTGCTCACGACAACACTACATTTTATAAGACCAGGTTATCTTAAGAGACTTCCGCTCGAACTAAATGTGTTTGCGGCAAACATCGACCTAAATGGCAAAATAAAATGTGGGGTCTGTTTAGCAAAAGGTGTCGACCTGCATGTGAAAGATAAATAAACTGTGTGTGGCTGGCAACTTATAACAGCACCTACCAGTAATGCGGGCATCAAAGCTTTTGCAAAAGCGGTCGCTCCAAAAAATCTCATTAAATAGTCTAGATAGAAATATTTCCGTAATTTCTTTAATTCTTCTGTAACAAATCTTTAAGTTTAAACGTCATAGTAACATAAATTAATTTATTTTACTATGAAATCAATAATTACTGTAGTTTTTATCATGACCTATTTGGGTTCTTTTACCCAAAATTTAATAGAACAAACTTTAAAAAAAGATAGTTTACTTATTATCAAAAAGAACCCCGAAAAGGGATTTCATAATGATTATATTTTATTTATTCCAAAAGGAACTCCTCTAAATCAAAAAACATACTTGCTTGTAGAACCAAATAATACTGGTAAAATATCAGATAGCATGGATGTTCATAAACAATATGCTATTGATTTAGCCTCGGTTAGTTCGGTTGGTAATAACATTGCTACAGAACTTAAAATTCCTTTGCTTGTCCCCATTTTTCCTAGGCCAGAGTCTCAACCTCTTATGTATACTCATGCTTTAGATAGAGATGTTATGCTAGAAAAATCGTCCCAACTTAAACGATTGGATTTGCAATTATTAGAAATGATTACAGATGCCAAACGTATTTTAATGGCTATGAATATTTTGGTTGCTCCAAAGTTTTTCATGAATGGTTTTTCGGCTTCCGCTACTTTTACAAATCGCTTTTCGTTTATAGATCCTGAAAAAATAAAAGCATTAGCTATAGGAGGATTTAACGGGGAACTTGTGCTTCCTCAAAACCAAAAAAATGGCATTAAACTCAACTATCCCATTGGAATAAACGACTTTCAGAAATTATTTAGTAAAAAATTTAATATTGATGTATATCAATCTATCCCTCAGTTTATCTATATGGGAAAACTAGACGACAATGATGCCGTTCAGTTTGATGATGCCTATGATGATAACGAACGAAAAATAATCAATGATAACATTGGTAGAACTGTTCAAGAAAGATATATGGAATGCCAAAAAATTTATCAAGAAAATAAGATTACTCCAATATTTAAAACATATGAAACTGTTGGACATTGGACAACATCAGATGTGAATCTTGAAGTCATCAAATTTTTTATGAGTCAAATGCAGGAAAAATAAAGGCTTGTGTTAATGTGGTTTTGTAGATATATAGAGTAAGAAGTAAATTTCTGATTGATTTCGAAATTCAAGAAATGGTAAACAATTTACTTTGCAAATGCTTTTAAACATTGTACCTTTATTGGAAACGTTTTGTTAGGCGAGTTGACGACAAAGTAAACTATCTACTATAAATCACGAATCAAAAACATGAAAATAATATTAAGTATCTTTTCACTAATCATCGTTCTTGCTAGTTGTGATTCGGAAACTAAAACATTAAACACTATGGAGAATCAAAAAAATCAAACAAACGACACTAATTCACCATTAGATACAACGCCAAAGGTAACAGGTATTGGTGGTATTTTCTTTTTTACTGATAATCCTAAAGAAACCAGAGAATGGTATCATAAAAATTTAGGCATTGATGCTAATGAGTATGGCGCAAGTTTTGACTCTAGAAATATAGATAATCCCGATGAAATTAATACGCTTCAATGGACTCCTTTTAAAACAGGAAGCGATTATTTTGAGCCTTCAAAAAAAGAATTTATGATTAACTATAGAGTTCAAAATATTGAAGGGCTTGTTGCTAAACTTAAATCAAATGGAGTAACGATACTTGATAGTATTGCATCCTACGACTACGGAAAATTTGTACACATTATGGATAGCCAAGGTAACAAAATTGAATTATGGGAACCTGCTAATACAGATAATCAACCAACGAAGTAAGTTTTGTTTTTTTAATATAAAAAGAGGAAGAGATGAGTACATCCAACACACATGATGAGCGCTTTGCTAATATGACTTTTGCTTCGGTTTATCCTTTGTATCTCACCAAAATAGAAAAGAAAGGTAGACGCAAAGAAGAACTAGATGAGGTGATAAGATGGTTAACTGGTTTTGATGATAAAAAATTAGACACACTCATCAAGGATAAAGTGACGTTTGAAAGTTTTTTTAAACAAGCAAAGCTTAATCCTCATGCGTCTTTGATTACTGGCGTTATTTGTGGCTACAGAGTGGAGGAAATAGAAAATACTTTAACACAGAAGGTACGCTATTTGGATAAGTTGGTTGATGAACTGGCAAAGGGAAAGAAAATGGAAAAAATATTACGTGCTTTGTAATTCGTTTTTAAAACTTAGGGCAACTAACCAAAACACGTTTGTTTCGTTTTTTCTTTTTAGCAATTTCGTATATCAAGGATACTTCATGCGCACCTAATGAATTTGCAACTCCTAAATTTGAAATCGTTAAGTCGTAACTGTAGCCCACTCGTAAGTTATAATCAGTTATATCAAAGCCAATTAATAATGCAATAGATTCTCTGCTAGAGTAGGTAGCTGCGTATTTTTTGAAGGGTAAGCCTCTGTACCAAATACCAACATTTAAAGGTAAATGATAATAGTAAAGACCAATGTCTAATTGATCATATTTTTGTTCGTGACGATAATTAAAAGTAGGAGAAAAATAACGTTTTAATTCTTTAGACTTTTGTTCAATGATAAATCGATATCCTCCATGCAAGCTTATAGATAATGGTAATGGCACTCTATCTCCAGTTAAACTACTATTGGGTTGTGTTAAGTGTTTAGCGCTAAATCCTAACCAATATTGTGTTGAGTTTAATAAAGCTCCTGCGGCAAAATCCATGAAATTTAAAGCTTCGTAGCTTGACGCTTCAATAGATGTGCCTGAGCCTGATGCAATCTGATCATTAAATCTTAATTTACTAAAATCTAAACGTTTCATATTATAAGAGAGATTTGCTCCTAATCTGATTTCAGAAAATTTACTGATTTTAAAATGATATGCATAGTTTACACCAAACTGAGAATGCGTTAATCCCGCTGTCCCAGCTCTATCTTGCATCACACTAATACCAATGCCACTATTGATGTCAGACATATTATAATCATAACTAGCCATATAGGTTTGGTATGTTTTACTGATGCCAGGCCATTGATTACGGTAGTTGGCAACAAAACGATGCTCGTAGGTTACACCGGTAAACGCAGGATTTAAGTACATAGGAGCTGCATAAAACTGTGTAAATTGAGGGTCTTGTGCTTTCATAATCAATGAAAACAATAAAGCCAAAAGTGTTGAGTTTAAATATGTAAATGTGTTTTTTATAATTAGTTCTTTTTAGTTAAACTCAATATCAATTCCTTTTCAATTAATTCTGTAGCTATTGGTTCTATGTCTAATATCATTGTTTGATATCCATCTTCTTCAACAATAGCTTTATATGATTTTAGAGGGTTCATTACTAAAATAAATTTTCCAGTTTTTGAATTAGCATTAAAAATTCCTGAAATCTGTTTACTTTCAACATCTATTAATGTTATTTTAGCTTTAGCGGGTTCGTTTCCAAAAACAACTTTACCTGTTTTTGCCTTTAAATCATTATCTCCAAAACGAGTATCAATCATATAGATATCAGAACCACCGTAAGTATCTTCTTTAACGGATGAATAATAACCATGAGTGCCGCTTGCATTTAATACAAAGAAAATATCATTATTTACAGTATTGATTGGGAAACCTAAATTTTCGGGACTTGAAAAAGAATTAGTTTCAGGATTTAAAGTGGTTTTAAAAACATCATAATCTCCCATGGTGTTATGACCTTTAGAGCTAAAGTAAAGTGTTGTGCCATCAGGATGCAAAAACGGAGAATCTTCATCTCTTTCTGTATTAACCGTCATTCCTAAATTCATAGGCATCGACCATTTGCCATTCGGCAATCTTTTGATTCTATAAATATCTTTTCCTCCAAATCCTCCTGGTTTATTACTACTAAAATAAATCACACTTATGTCTGTACTAAAACAAGCACTTGTTTCGATGTATGGTGTGTTTATTTCTGGACCTAATTTTACTGGAGCAGACCATCCATTAAAATCCATTCGGCATAAATATAAATCTCCAGAAACTAAGTCCTCAGAGGTTCTATAAATAATCATTTGATTACCATCAAAACTTAATGCTACACACGCATCGTGAGTATTTGTATTGATAGGTGTCCCAACATTTACAGGATTATTCCATTTTGCTTTTTCATTTTTTTGAGATGTATAAACGTCTTCGTAATAATTACCATAAACGTCTTTCAAATTTCCAGTGCTTCCTTCTCTTCTTGACGTAAAGTAAAGTAAATTTTCATCAGGAGTAATTAAAGGAACATATTCAGCATAAGGAGTATTGATGTTGTCTCCTAAATTTCTAATAACAGAACGATGTGGTTGACTAATTAAGTCAATAGCATTTTTACTACAATTCATGTGATAATCTACTTCATCATCAGCTATTGTTCTCTTTTTTGAACTGATGCTTTTATATTTTGTAAAACATTTAATTGCCTCTTCGAAATTAGAAGTTAGATGATAAATTTTTCCAAAATAAAATTGTACTTCAGGAGTAGCACTGTTTTTAAGTTTAGCCAGGTGCGGAATACACGAATCGGTTGGCTGGCTTAATTTAATACGGCTAATTACCGAATTTAAATTTGATAATTCATGACCTGGATCGATAGATAATACCTTTTTATATAAACCAATAGCGTTTAAGTAATCCTCAGAATCAAAAGCTTCATTGGCTAATCCTAAATCTTTTGCATATAATTTAGAATTTATTTTAGTTTGAACCTGCGACTTTATCTGAAAAGTAAAGCAAATTAAAATTAGTATTTGTATTAATGTTTTCATATTATCTCAATAAAAGTAAATCACCTGTTTTATTAATTTTTTTGCCATCTAAAGTTGTGGCTGTTATTTTCCAAACATATACATCTTGTGTACAAAGTTTTCCTTTATAATATCCATCCCATCCAATATTAATATCTTTTGAAACGAATAATAATTCTCCCCAACGCGAAAAAATGTTTAATTCGTATTTATCAATTCCTTTCATCACTGGATGAAATACATCATTGCTTACGTCGTTAGGATTAAATGACCCTCCGTTTCCTGCATTTGGATTTGGAGAAAATGCATTTGGAATATCAATATCACTTTCTAATTCAGCAACAATTTTAGCTGGCAAGTAAAATGTATCAACACATCCAGAAGCATTAATGGCAATTAAATAAGTTTGATATTCTCCTGGTTCTTGATAATTATGTGAAGGACTGAAAGCAGCAGAATAAGTATTGTCACCAAAATCCCAGAAATAAGATATGGCTCCCGAAGATAGATTAATAAAGTTAACAGGAGTTGATGGTACATAAGCTAACGTGGGATTAGCTTGAAATAAAGCAATGGGTTTAGCATACACTTTTATCACTTTAGATGATGTATCTTTACAGCCATAACCATCTGTACCAATTAATTGTACTGTAAATGTTTTGGTGGTTTGTGAATTATTATAATAAATATTGGTAGGATTGTTTGATGTTGAAATATTGCCATCTCCAAAACTCCATTGATACGTTACAGCATTAGCAATAGAAGGGAAATTTACAGTTAAGGCAGTACAACCACTATCTGGTGAAGCTACAATATTAAAATCAGGTTTTGGGTGAATAATGATTGGAATAATAATAGTGTCTTTACAATTATCGCTTGAAGTTGCAATTAACTGAACGGTATTGGTAATGTTTGCAGTTGTTGTATTAACGAATTGTTGAGTAACATTTGTATTGGTTGAGGTTGTTATTCCTAAATCCCAATTAAAAGAAGAAGCTCCTAACGACGTGTTGGTAAAGGTTAATAGTTTGGGTGAACAACCAGGAGTATCAACGGTAAAATTTGCTTTTGGTTTGTATAGCACCATTACTGGTATTGCTAATGAATCTTTACATCCGTTTGAATTAATAGCAACTAATGTGCAACTAAATGTTTGATTTGTTGTATTACTTGTGTTTGTATAAGTATGACTTGGATTAAATGTTACGTCTGTGTTTCCATCTCCATATTTCCATAAGTAAGAATTGGCATTTAAACTAACATTAGTCATGGAAGTGTTTAATGGTGAACAAGAAATGGTTGGTGTTAATGCGAAATTAGCAATTGGTTTAGCATATATTTCGGGATAACCTAAAGTTGTATCCTTGCAACCATCAGAAGTGGTTGCGATTAACTGCACAGTGAAAGTTAAATTGTTTGCTGTATTTGTAGTATATGTATGTGTGGGATTAGGAACAGAGGATGTGCCTGTAAAATCACCAAAGTTCCATAGATATGAATTGGCATTTGGTGTATTGTTTGTGAATGTAATGGTTTTAGAAACACACTTTGGTGTATCTAAACTAAATGAAGCATCTGGTTTAAAATAAGTGAGTATTGGAATGATTAAAGAATCTTTACAACCATCATTATTGGTAGCTACTAGTGTGCAGCTAAAGTTTTGATTACTGGAGCTACTAGTGTTTATGTAAATATGATTAGTATTTGCAGACACACTGGTATTCCCATCTCCAAATTTCCATAAATAAGTATTTGCAGAAACACTCGTGTTTGAAAAAGATGTTGCCAAAGGCGAACAACCTACCGTTGGAGTTACCGCAAAATTAGCTTGTGGTTTTGCAAACACTACAGGATATCCATAAGTCGTATCTACGCAAGAAAAAGCATTGGATGCAATTAACTGAACGGTGTATGTTTTGTTAACCGTTGTTGTGTTTGTAAATACATGCGTTGGATTTGGAGAAAAATCTAAAGGACTTCCATCTCCAAAATCCCATTCATAAGTTACAGCTCCCAAAACAGGAGGAAAGTTTACACTTAAAGGAGAACATCCACTACTAGGAATCATGGTGAAATTAAAGATAGGTCTTGGATACACTGTTACGGTTAAAGTAGTACTGTCTTTACAGCCATTACTACTAATCGCTACTAATTGAGTAGTATAAGTTTGAATGAGTAAAGTGGTGTTATAATACGTATGTGATACAATTGTTGATGTAGATGTACTGGTTGTTAGATCTCCAAAATCCCATTGGTAACTAGAGGCTCCAGTAGAGTTATTGGTAAACGTGGCAGCCACCGGAGAACAACCAGTTGGACCATTAACCGTAAACGAAGGAGTTGGTTTAGGAAATATCACAACAGTTGATGTATGAGTATCCGTGCAACCTGCAACGGTAGAAGCTGTTAATGTTGCTGTATAAGTAATATTGGCTGTTGTTGTGTTGGTATATATTTCAGATGGATTTGTTGAAGTTGAGTTGTTTCCATTTCCGAAATTCCAATTGTAAGATGTTGCATTAGTAGATGTGTTTGTGAAATTTACAGTTAGAGTAGGGCAGCCACTAATTGGTGTTAATGTGAAATCAGCAGAAGGTTTTACATTAATTGTAATAGTTTGTTCAACTGTATCACTGCAATTAGCAGTGTTTGTAATTAATTGAACCGTATATGTGTTTTGAGTAGTGTATGTGTGAGAAGGATTTTGTACAGATGTTGTTGCAGTAGGAGAGGCATCTCCAAAATTCCAATTCCAAGAAATAATTGGGTCGCCTGTGGCATTCGTGGAGTTATCGACAAATGCAGCTGGTGAACTGGCACAAGCATTAGAGGCGGTAAAAGCGGCTGTCGGAATTTGATAAACAGTTATTGGAGCTGTAAAAGTATGAATACAGGTATTAGCAGCCGTTACAGTTAATGTGGCTATAAAGTTGCCGACGGTATTATAATTTTGAGCAGGAGGAACTTGTCCGTTAAAAGTATTAGAGTTCCCAAAGTTCCAGTTCCATGCTATGGCGCTAGTTGATAAATCAGTAAACGTAGCTCCAGTGATTGAATTACAACCAGAGTTAGGACTCACGGTAAAATTTGCCGTAGGGCGTGGAAGAATATTGATAACAACTCTATCTGTATCTGTACAAGATGCACCAGCACCCCCAATTAAAGCAACAACAGAAATTGTGTAAGTGCCCGGAGTGTTATAGGTGAATGTTTGAGCACCATATGGTCTTGAAACAAAACCTCCTCCAGTGCCAAAATTCCATTTATAAGAATAACCTGGAGGACTTGTATTTGAAAATGTAACAGCTGAGCCTTGACAAAAAGGACCTGGACCAACTGCGACACCAGCTGTAGGTGGATTTAAAATAGTAACTGATTGTACCTGAATATCAACACCACATAAATTACTATCTTGTAATTGAACGGTGTAAGTTCCTACAGATGGATAAGTAACTGTTAATGGAGAGGTAGGTGGCCAAGGACGCCAGTTAATAATTGAGTCGTAACCCAAACCCCAATAATTTCCTAGGTTCCATCTCTCTTGTCGTTGAAATGTATTTCCTTGAGGGACACAATTTCTGTTTGTTGTGTTTGTAAAAGTAAATACATTATCGGGCCAACATTTAATAATAGCTGAAGGAGTAATAGCGGCATCATCCTTATCATAAATTTGAATAGGATTGAAATTAGCAATGGTAGGAATTGGAGTGCAATAATTTTTGGCGGTTAGTGTAACCGCAGTTTGACAATTAACGGTTCCTGGTAGATAGTTGTGAGAGATGGTTTGCCCAGCATTTGAATAACTAAAAGTTTGCAAAGGAGAACCATCTCCAAAATTCCATGTAAACCATGTTGTTTCAGAAACATCAGTACTAGAGTTGGTAAATAATAATGCTTTTGGTGCGCAGGCAGTAGTCACACCTCCAATTGGAATTTGAATAGAAGCATTCACTGGTTTTTCCATAACGGCAAGACCAGTCATGACACAACTTAGTGAAGGAATAGAAATTGTAATCACAAACGTATCAGGCGCAGCAGAATTGTAAGTGTGATTAATCAAAGAATTTGCAGTATAGGCGCCTCCAACATTATTTGAAGTGCCGTCTCCCCAATCAATAGTGTAAGCTCCCCAATTACTATTGGAAGCAATATTCATGTTGTAAGATCCTGTTCCCTGACAATTAATAAAATATGGGTTACTAACCAGATTACCTAGGTAGTCGTATATCTGAGGGCACTGAGCAGTTCCTAATTTTGCAGAAATTAGGAATAAAAATATATATAAGTAGCGTTTAAGCATCATATAGTACAAAATAAAAACAGGTTCTATAAGCCGAGTTCTGTATTGTTTACCAATTGGCAAATAACTTCCATCATTTATCTATGCAGCCTACCCTCCCTAATATAACCGAAGTTATTACCACGAGTCGCAGTAAAATTAGGGTTTACATGGCCTTACAACATAAGAGGTTTGTCCTATATAGCTGTTGCCAGCTATACATGTGAGCTCTTACCTCACATTTTCACTATGACCTCTACATTGCTATAGAGGCTACTTGGTTTTCTGTGACACTATCTGTTATCTCAACATTCCTGTTGGGATACCCACTTTTTCAAGTGGCAAATTACCCTGCGTTGCCCGGACTTTCCTCCCTTAAAATAAAGAGCGATGAAACAAACCTGTTTTGCTTAAAATTACAAAAAAAGCATGAAATAATCCCAATTTTTTTCAGTTTTAACTTAAAAAATAAAAACTAAGGGTTTTAACCTAAATAATATTGTTGAAAGCCTTATGGGAGGTATGGTTTTTAGTTTGTAAAAAACGAAATTTTGTTAATTTTTCACAGTTGAATTATAGCACTAACTGCAATAGGAAATGCAAATATGTTTCTGCTCTTTGTTCAGCCATTACATTTAAGTATAACAATAAACATGTTTGTATGAGTAATCCTAATCCAAAACCTTTCCAAAATGTTTGTGGAGATTTGTAAAAACCAAGTATTAAAATAATGCTCGTAAGTATTAAACATATTTCAACCCATTTATAAATCACAAAATTTTTAAGTAAAGTTTCTATACGAGGTATTTCTATCGTTTGTAAATCATGAGTATTAGTTTTTATGGTTTGTTCTACTCGTACTATATCGATTGGTGTTCGTTGATAAATTTTACTGCCAATAATTAGTTGGATAGTCCCTAATAATAGCAAAGGTATTGCCATGCCTTTGAAAAAAGAATATTTGATAATGAGTAAAAAGATAAGTGCTAATAACACTGTTATAGAGCCAATAATGATAAAAAAAAGGCTTTCAATCTTTTCTTCAGTAAAATAATTAGTTACAAAATCAAGCGAGATATTCATTAAAAGATTCTTTAAATTTTAATCCCCACAATACAAACATCATCTACTTGCTCCAAGGTTCCTTTCCAAGATTCAAAAGTTTGATTGAGTTTTTCTTTTTGTGTTTCTAAACTCAGGGAGTTGTTTTTTAGAAGCAAATCTTCAAATGGTTTGTATTTAAATTTTTTGCCTTTTGGTCCACCAAATTGGTCAGGATAACCATCAGTAAATAAATAGATAGAATCGTTTTTTTGATAACTTAATGTAAAGGTGTCAAACGAATCTGTTTTTACGCCTTTTCCAACTGGCATTTTGTTACAACTTAAATTTGTAATTTCGTTGTTTCTTATCAGTATAGGGGCATTATTGGCAGCGGCATAAGTAATGTTTTCGTTTTTTAAATCTAAACACATAAGAATACCGTCAAATCCATCTTGTTGTTTGTCTTTTCCAATAGTTTCAATAAGTCTGTCTCGAACATAATTAAAAATATCCCCTGGTTTTAATAAATTACGTTCTTTAATGGCTTCACTTAAAAAACCAATATTTAATAAACTCATAAAGGCGCCTGGCACGCCATGTCCAGTGCTATCGCAACACGCTAAGAAAAACAAATCGTCTTTTTTTGTAGCCCATGTAAAATCGCCACTCACAATATCTTTTGGTTTAAATAAAATAAAGTGATTGACTAAATTTTCTAACAACATTTCTTCGCTCGCTAATAAAGCAGTTTGAATTTTTTTAGCATAGTTAATGGAGTCTAAAATTTCATTTTGTTTTTCACTTAATTGTTCTTTTTGATGCGTTATTTCTTCGTTTGCATGAGCCAATTGAGCATTTTTGTTTTCTAATAATTTACCACTTTTACGCTTTTGAATAAAGGCCCAAATGGCGATTGAAAAAAGAAAAATAAAGAAAGCTAATGCTCCATAAGTGATGAAACGTTTATTTTTTTCACTTTCGAATTCAGCTTTATTTCTGGCTAATTCTAAATCTTTTTTCTCAGTTTGGTATTTGGTGTTTAATTCATTGATTTGATTTTCACTTTCTCTTGTAAAAAGAGAATCTTTTAAAGAAATATATTTTTTAAAGAATAAATAGGATAAACTAACATCGCCTATCTCATCATAAGTTTTGGATAGTATTAAATAATTTTGAGATTGTAAATCGACAAATTTCATGTTTTTAGCTATAATGTTACTGCTATCAATATATTGTAAGGCCTCTTTAAATTTTTTTCCTGAAACACAATTTGAACCTAGATCAGTATAATTTAATGCTAGTGCAAAACTGTCTTTTAGTTGTTTTCTGATAGTTAAGGCTTTAGTTAAATAAAGTTGAGCAGCATTGAATTTGTTTTGTAAAGTATACAATCCAGCTATATTATTTAAAGCGTAAGATATAGCAACACTATCGTTTAGGTTTTCGGAAATGCGAAATGATGTAGTGTATCTTTTTAAGGCTTCTTCATAATTCCCTTCATATTCATACACTACCCCTGATTCATTATTAATCATAGAAATATTAGAACTATCGTTCAGTTCAGTGAAAATAGCTAAGGCTTTATCATAAGTTTCTTTTGCTAAGTTTAATTTTTTTGTTTTTCTATAAAGCTTTGCTAATTCATTATAACTAAATCCTAATTCTTTTTTTTCACCAAGACTTTCTAATATTTTAATAGATTTAAAATAATAATTAGACGCTTTGGCATAGTCTCCCTTAAAATAATAAGCTGAGCCAATAAATCGTTCGAAAAAAGCATAAGAAATAGAGTCATTTTCTTTTAGAGATAATTCTTCTCCGTTTTGTGCTAAAGAAATACTTTTGTCAAAATCTTTTAAGGATGCTGAATAGCATTCTTTTTTTATTTTTTCAATTGCCGAAGAAGGTTTCCTTTGTCCAGACACATCTAAAACAAAAAAAAGTACGACTATAAAAAAGGCATAAAACTTAAAATTCATCACATAAAAATACAATTTTATACCTAAATACAATTTTTTAAATGGTATCTTTACCAAGTAATGAAAACAAAAACTCGAAGAAAAAATAGCGTCAATGTAGTCACATTAGGCTGCAGTAAAAATATAGTAGATAGTGAAGTTTTAATGGGACAATTAAAGGCTAATAACTTTAATGTAAAACATGAAAGCGAAGACGATAATCATAATATTGTGATTATAAATACATGTGGATTTGTAGAAAGTGCAAAGCAAGAAAGTATTGATACTATTTTACGTTATGTAGAAGCTAAGAAAGAGGGTAGTATTGAGAAATTATATGTGACTGGCTGTTTAAGTGAACGTTACAAAGGTGATTTGGAAAAAGAAATCCCAGATGTTGATGCTTATTTTGGGACAAGAGAATTGCCTAAAATTTTAAAAACCTTAAAAGCAGACTATAAAAAGGAACTAGTTGGAGAGCGTTTGTTAACTACTCCTAATCATTTTGCGTATTTCAAAATTAGTGAAGGTTGCGACAGACCTTGTAGTTTTTGTGCCATTCCATTAATGCGCGGTGGACATATTTCTGAACCAATAGAGTCGTTAGTTAGTAGAGCAAAATTATTAGCAAGCAAAGGTACTCGCGAGTTATTATTAATAGCTCAAGATTTAACTTATTACGGACTAGATATTTATAAAAAACGAGATTTAGCTAATTTAGTTGATCAGTTGAGTGATGTAGAAGGAATAGATTGGATTCGTTTGCATTATGCTTTCCCTAGCGGATTTCCGATGGAAGTATTAGATGTGATGAATAAACGTAGTAACGTATGTAATTATTTAGATATGCCATTGCAACATATTAGTGATAATATGTTAAAGAGTATGCGTCGTGGAATTACTAAACAAAAAACAATTGATACGGTTAATCAAATCAGAGATAAAGTTCCAGGTATTGCTATTAGAACAACTTTAATTGCTGGTTATCCTGGAGAAACAAAGCAAGATCACGAAGAAATGTTACGTTGGGTAGAAGATTCAAAATTTGAACGTTTAGGAATTTTCACCTACTCGCACGAAGAAAATACACATGCCTATTTATTAAAAGACGATGTGAAAGAGAAAGTGAAAAAAGAACGTGCAGACGCAGTCATGAAAGTGCAACAAGAAATATCGTACAAGTTAAATCAAGATAAAATTGGTAAAACATATAAAGTATTATTTGATAGAAAAGAGAATGATTACTTTGTTGGAAGAACAGAATTTGATAGTCCGGATGTTGATAATGAAGTATTAGTAAAAGCAACAGATACAAATTATGTGCGCATTGGTGATTTTGCTAATGTAAAAATTACAGATGCTAGCGATTTTGATTTGTATGGTGATTTGGTATAAATGGAAACGTTTATACGAATATCAACCATTATTCATATTATAGCTGGTACAGCAGCATTACTTTTTGGCGCCTTAGCCATTATCTTAAAGAAAAACACACCAAAACACAAACCTGTTGGTAAAGTTTATTTTTGGAGTATGACCATTATTTTTATCACAGGTGTTTATTTGTCGATTTTTAAAAATAATATTTTCTTATTTCTAATTGCATTTTTTACTTACTATTCGGTATGTATTGCTTATAGAGCTCTTAAACTAAAGCACTTAAACGTGACTCAAAAACCAACTATTTTAGATTGGACTATTGAAATTATTGCAGGTATTTCGTTTATAGGAATGATTGTATTTGCCATCCTAGCTTATTTTAAATCACATAATTTTGGAGCAATTATTCCTTTTGTATTTGGTTCTTTCGGTTTATGGGGCGTTAGTCGAAACGTTAAACGTTTGCTAAATAAACCCAAACAAACCATGGTTTGGCTTAAAGTACATATTGGAAATATGTTGGGAAGTTATATTGGTGCAATAACGGCATTTGTTGTCAATCAAATGGAACACATTCCTTTGCCGCCAATTGTGATGTGGTTGGGACCAGCAGCGATTTTAGTACCAATTATTATAATTGAATTAAAGAAGGTGAAATCTCAACCTTTATAGATTTATTTGATAGAAGGAACAAAGGTTTTTTGATACTCTTCCCATTTCACTTTTTGATAATCGCCCGAACCATAATAATTTAATATGGGTTCAAAATTTTGTGGAGGCATAAAACCTTTTAAAATATCAAGGCGTTGTATTTGATTATTTAAAAATACAATAGAAGGATAAGCTAATTGATTGTCTAAAATAGAGGCAGCAAATTGATGGGGTGCTTTAGGGTTGGTAGGATCCGAACTTACAAAAACATATTTATCAAACTTTACACTGTCTTTTGATTCAGCATCAAATTTAACGGCATAAAAATTATCATTAATGTATTTTGCTATGATTGGATTATTAAAAGTTTGTTTACTCATCATTTTACAAGGACCACACCAAGTCGTGTAAATGTCAATCATAATGGGACGTGGATTTTTTTTGCATTTAATGTAGGCTTCGTCAAACGTTATCCAATTTACAGGAGAGTCTTCGTTAAATTCCGTGTAGGTATTTTCTGAAGCAAAAGAAAAATTGGTATTGTCTTGTTTGATAAAATTACTGGCTCTGTTTTCGGGAGAATTGATAGATGCTTGTAAGGTGCTTTTTTTACAAGTATAAAAAGCAATGGCCAAGATAATAATCCCAGCCATTGATATATCTTTCCAGTTAAACATAGTACAATATGAGTTTCAAATGCTGTGCCAAAATTTGTTAATCAAAATGACTTAAGAATTACTAAAACGTTAAATTATTTCACTCCTCCCATTAATTTTTTCACCAAAGGAGAAATACCTATTAATACAATACCAGCAATGAGGGCATAAATACCCAATTGCTTATATCCGTCAGCATAAATAGTTAATTTTTCTAAGTTGGTTGAGTTTTCGGATGCACTGGCAATATTCGCACCTAATAATCCTGCAAAATATTGTCCGTAGGCACTTGCCAAAAACCACATTCCCATAATAACGGCTTGTAATTTTTGTGGAGATAATTTAGTCATAACCGATGTACCAATAGGCGAGAGGCAAAGTTCTCCAAAAGTAATAATGAACCACCCAAAAGCAAAAAGCCCTAATGACGAAATACCATTACCATCGCTAAAGAATTTACTTGAGTAAAAAATGTAAAATCCTATTGCTAAAAAGATGAATCCTAAACCAAACTTTACAATGGTATTAGGTTCCGCTTTTCTGTTGGCTAACCACAACCATAATAAGCCTAAAGGAGTGGCGAAAATAATAACATACAAAGAGTTTGAAGAGTTGTTTACTCCATTAGGATCTAAAGGAATACCAAGAATAGAATCACTCAAATTATTTGCTGCAAAAATACTTAAAGAGCCCCCGCTTTGCTCAAAAAATGCCCAAAAGAAAATAGAGAAAAGCATAAATAATAAAGCAGCCACAATTTTTTTATTTTCAACAAGCGAAAAATTTCTCATTTCAAAAATGACATATAATACAGCTAAAGGGCCTATCGTATACATAAACCAATCTGTGTATTCAGTTTTGGCTACCATAAACATAATAACAGGCACAGCAATTAAAGAACCCACAAACGTCAATATTTCTTGGGTTAATCTGGTGTTTTTGGGTAAGTGTAACAATGGAGATAAACCAATGTTTCCCAATTTTTTTTGAGTTTGAGTAAAGGTTAATAAACTAATTACCATAAATACAGAAGACAATCCAAAGGCTATATTCCAGCGCATAGCTTCGGGAACTAATGACGATAACATTTCTCCTTTGCCTATGGCAATGCAAGCGTAGCCACCAAAAAAAGCCCCTGCATTAACTCCTGCATAAAATAACATAAAACCAGCATCAACTCTATTGTCTCCGTCTTTGTATAAATTACCTACCATACTGGAGATGTTAGGTTTAAAAAAACCTGTTCCAACCACGTTAAATGCAATTCCTAAAAAAAAGAAATCGCTAGGATTGATAGCCAATAAAAGGCTTCCAATAATCATTAATATACCGCCCCAAAATAAGGAACGGCGCTTTCCTAATATTTTATCGGCAAACAATCCACCAACAAATGTGAAGGCATATACAAATGCTTGTGTGGCTCCATATTGTAAATTAGCTACTACTTCATTAAAATCTAGTTGATTAATCATAAAGAAAACCAACATGCCTCGCATTCCGTAAAACGAAAAACGTTCCCACATTTCACTAAAAAATAAAGGCCAAATTTGTTTTGGGTATTTGCCTTTAAAGTTTTGTATTTCTTCGATAGTTAGTTCTTTAGACATAGTATATCTGTTTTAAAAAAAATCCTACAAGGTAGTAACCTTATAGGATTTAAATTTGTTTTATTAGAGAGTGTTATCTTAACTCTTCAACGTGAGGTTCAGTATGTTTTTCATGGATCATTTTCTCTAACCATGAGCTTAGTATAAATAAAATCCCTGCGGCAACTGCAGTCATGATAATAAACAACATAAAGAATTCATAAAGATTTGTAATTTGAATACCGAAAACGGACGGGTAAACAATTGGGGCTGTACTACCTGCTTCAGCAGTAGGTGGAATCAAAGCACTTAAAGTCCCCGCAAATTTATTAGCTGCAGCATTGGCTAAAAACCAAGTTCCCATCATCAATGATGATAAACGTAAAGGCGCTAATTTTGATACCATTGATAAACCAATTGGTGACAAACATAGTTCCCCCATTGAATGAATTATATATAAAGAGAATAGCCATATCATGCTTGTTTTTCCATCTACTCCTAATCCTTTAACAGCAATAGCAATTACTATATATCCTAATGCGACCAAAGCTAGTCCTAAAGCCATCTTTTTTGAAGACGAGGGTTCTAGTCTTTTTTTGTATAAATAACCCCATATCATAGAAAAAACAGGCGCTAAACAAATAACAGCTAATGGATTTACAGATTGAAACCAACTCGCTGGAAATTCACTTTTGTCAACATTAGGAATATATCCTAAAGCAAATAATACAACTAAAATTAATGAAACAATACCAGTAGCTACATAGTCCATGTTTTTTTTCCAATCAAAAAACCACTTTAATCCTTTCGATAAAAAATACATAATAGAGATGCCAGATAATAAAATTAACCAACCTGGAACATATAAATGCATTTCTCTATTTACTTGTCTATCAGCAAATAATGTTAAAGATGCCCCTGCTTGTTCAAAGGCTCCCCAAAAGAAAATTACAAAAAACGCCAATATAAATACTACAATAATTCTCTTACGTTCAATGGGAGATAAACTTTTATCACTTAAAATGATAATTGGCATAATAATCATTGCACCATAAATAAAGTAACTAATAATATCTAAATCGTTTTTAAATATTTGTTTGAAGTTTAACATGAAAAAGATAATTCCAATTGAACCAACAATAACCATTATGTTTTTGAAATCCAGCGCTTTTACTACTAAGCCTAATTCTTTACCCTCTTCAGAAATTAAATATTTTTTTTGATAAATAATAAAGAATATTAAACTTGCAATCATACCAATACAAGCCGCCATAAAACCCCATTTAAAATCCATTGATCCACATACTAACGGTGAGAAAAATGCTCCTAAATTAATACCCATATAAAAAATAGTAAAAGCACTATCAATTCTTCTGTCGCCTTCTGGGTATAACTGACCAACCATTGTAGAAATATTTGGTTTAAAGAAACCGTTACCAATAATAATTGCTGTTAAGCCTGCCCACATAATTGAAATGCCTCCATCAGCCCCAACACTTGCACTCATGAACATTAAAAATTGCCCTAAAGCCATTAATATTCCGCCTATAATAATACTTCTTCTGTTTCCTAAAAATTTATCACATAAGTAACCACCTAATAATGGAGTTAAATATACTAACCCAGTATAGCTACCATATATTTCAGACGCTTCATTATCTTTCATTAATAAAACTTTAGTCATGAAAAGAATGAAAATAGCTCTCATTCCATAATAACTAAATCTTTCCCACATTTCGGTAAAGAATAAAAAATACAATCCTTTTGGGTGTCCTTTTTGCGTAGTAACTTGTTCCATATACAGTTTTAGTGTTTTTTTATTAGTCGTCTAAAATACCAATTTTTTAATGATTTATATACTTTATGTCACTTTTTTGAAATATTAAGTCAAAAAAAATCCCCTCAACAATTTTGTTGAGGGGATAAAATTTTAAATGGTATTATATAACTAAGCTAGTTTTACGTTTACTGCATTTAATCCTTTTTTACCTTCTTGAATTTCGAAAGTAACATTGTCATTTTCTCTAATTTTGTCTACTAAACCAGTTACGTGTACAAAGTACTCTTTTCCTGATCCTTCCTCTTTAATAAAACCAAAACCTTTTGTTTCATTAAAAAATTTTACTGTTCCTGTGCTCATTTTATTTTTTTAAAAAATTGTTTATGCCCAAAGCTAATATAAATATTTTACAAAAAAAACTTTTTTGGGAAAATATGATACGAGTTTATTTGAACAAAAAATAGAGTTTACATTTTGATTAATCGAGCAACAGATTTTTGTTTTCCATCAGTAACCACAACTATGTAAGAGCCATTAGCTAATGAAGAAAAATCATAAACTTTAGAGAAATTCTCCGTTAATTTAATGTTCTCAATTCGCACAATATTTCCTAAAATATCATAAACTTGAATTACTGTTTTATCCTCATCTAATTGGTTATTGGCATTGATGTCAACTTTTACAGAACCTGAAAATGGATTTGGATATAATTGAATATTGAAATTATTTGAGTTTGAATATTGATTTAATCCTGTTACTGCTGAAATGGCGAAGAATTTTTTATTGATATCGAAAAATACATTCCCAACACTTTCTACTTTAATACGACAAGTCGGTTTTGTTGATGGAACAGTTGGTAAAACAATGTTTTCAGTGCCATCATTTGGTGTGTTTGCTATAGATAAGGTAAATGTATTTCCGTTATCAGTACTAACATAAATATTAACGTTTGCACAACTAACAGGAGCTGCATTAGTTCCATTCACATTCCAATTAACTGTTTGAGTAGAACCACTTGGATAAGTAATTCCCGTTGTACTTTGAGATGTGACTGCAAACGGACCAGAAGCTGAATTAACGGTTACTTGTGTTGTAGCAGAGCAAACTCCTCCGCCTCCCATTTTGTTATCACGAGCCGTTAATCTAAATTTTAAAGTAGCATTTGCTGTAAATGTAGTTCCTGCTGCGCCAGGTAAAAATTCTCCAGCACTAGTAGTATAAGTTCCTGCCATTACATTTGATAATTTTGGAAATAATCGAGTAGGGCTTGTAGTTGGAGCGTATGATCTAAAAAAAGGAGCTTTACCATTATTCCAGCTTCCTGCAGCAGCGCCTAAATCAATTTCTTCCCATTGATATGTTAAAGCATCTCCATTAGGATCGGTGGCTGAACCAGTTAATTGAAAAGGAGTTCCTTTTGGTACCACATAACTTGTGCCTGCAGATACAGTAGGAGCACCATTTCCAGTAGCTGTCATTACGTCGCAATTATTACCGCCACCTGTATTAATAAAATTAGTAATAGCATCATAACTATAAGCATGAAAATAAGCAATACTGTTAGAAGCAATATCTTGAGGTGAACAAATACCAGCGTAAGCCATAATAGTTACACCACTTCCTGGTTCTACTGCATTAGCCGCACTTCTATTCCCATTACATGAACCACCATTTCCATTAAATGTGTGATTTGCTCCATATTGATGCCCTATTTCGTGAGCCACATAATCAATGTCGTAAGGATCTCCAACTGGACTTGGGCTACCTGTAATACCACTTGCCTTACCACTTGAACATACACAGCCTAAGCTTGCTAAACCGCCACCGCCAGTACTAAATGTATGACCGATATCATAATTAGCAGAACCAATATTTGCATTAATCACCGTTTGACTTTCGCCAATTAAAGTAGATGCGTTATTGTTTCCATTAAAAGGATCGGTTGAAGGATTTCCATATAATACAACCGTATTTGTTGCAACTAAAACTAATTTAACAGCAACCTCTGTTTCATAAACACCATCAACTCTATTAACAGTTGTAACAACTTTAGATAAAATTAGAGAAGTAGCAGGTGTATTAGTACCTGTGCCACATGCAGCTCTTGCATATTCACCTGTGCAAGCAATAGCTAGTCGGTATGTTTTTAAATTTGCTCCTGCACAAATAGCATTCGGCGATGCAACTTTTTCATTACTATTATTTGATTCTATACTACCTAAAACTCCTTCACAAAAACCTCTTTCATTTAATGGTTTTACAAAGTCTGTCGTGTAATAACTTATATAATCAGTTGTATTCCATCTGCAAAAAGGGTCTATGTATACATCGCCCTTTGAACTGCGAATCATTCCATGGAAACCATATTCAGTAACATCTATTTTTCCACTCGCATGTGCATCATCAACGCCTCTGATATTATAAGTTCGGATATCAGGAAAACTGTTTTGTAAAGGCTCTTCCATTACTGGAGATTCTACTACTTTAAAATCTTGCAAAGAGCCATCAGGCATTGGAAGACTTATAACGACAGACGAATTATCAGCAGTTATATATTTATCTAAAGGAGCTGATGCTAAGATGTTTTTTAGAGAACTAAGTTCTAAATGAAATGTTTTATACCTTTCTGGAACTATTTCCCTTTTACCTGTTATCGCTATTTTGGTTTCATCAATTGGTTTCCATAACCCTTGATTAGATTGAGCTTTGAAAGTAAAAAAAGAGATAATTAAGCTTGATAGAATAATTGTTTTTTTCATGTGTAGCATTTTATAGAATAATAAATTTAAGAATCTAAATCGAAAAAATCAAATTTCAAACAAAATTCAGTTTTAATAAATTTGAAACAAGAAGTATATCTAGGAGTAAAATAAGT
>DIHL01000043.1 GCA_002420145.1 Bacteroidetes bacterium UBA5697 | reverse complement strand
TCTTCTTTTGGAGGGTTTGGTGGTGGTTTGGGTGGCGGCGGCGGTTCGGGCGGAAGTTGGTAATAAAAAATTTGTATATTTATACTTACAAATTAATTACTACTCCTATGAAAAAAAATTTACTCATTCTATTTATTAATTTTTTCGCCCTTTCATTATTATCACAAATTAGTATTAGCGTTTCTGATATGCCTATTAGTGGAGATACCATTAGATACAGTAATGCACGTTTAAGTTCTGTTGGAGATTATACGACAACTGGCGCAAACTATACATGGAATTTCGATACCTTACGCCCTACATCTCAAGGCCGAAGAGATTTTGTTGCAGGGCCTAACACTCCGTATTCCGTTGTTTTTGGTTTTACAGCTTATGGCGAAAAAACATTGGATACCGTTCCAATTCCAAACATCCCTATTACAGGTATTCCATCTATTAGCATAACAGATGTATACAGTTTTTACAGCAAATCTTCTACAAAATTTATAACAGAAGGATTAGGTTTAAAAATGAATGGAATTCCGCTTCCTAATTTCTATACCAATGAGGATGAATTATACTTTTTCCCTTTAAATTATACAGATAGAGATTCTAGTACATTTCGATTTTCAACCGTTTCAAATACTTTAATTCCTTTTCAATACATCAAACAAGGTCACCGCATTACCGAAGTTGATGGTTGGGGAACAATTGCCACTCCTCATGGCACCGTTAGTTGTTTAAGAGTTGTAACGACTCAATATTCTATTGATACACTTAAAGGAACAATAAATCTTCCTATTATTGGCATTCAGCCTTTTGCTTTTGGTTTCCCAAATTATGTGAGAAGTTATCAATGGTTAACTACAGGAGAACACATTCCGTATTTTGAAGTTTCTGGAACATTAACTGGAACTACTTTTAATCCTAATCAAGCAAGATATAGAGATAACTACATCAATTTGGTTGGGGTAAAAGAAGAAACAAAAAACTTAGCCATCTCCGTTTTTCCAAATCCCACAACCAATCAAATAACTGTCATAACAAACAAAGATAATGGTACTATTAAAGCGGAAATAATGGATTTACAGGGCAAAATCGTACTTTATAAAGAGTTAATGCATAATACAGAAATCACAAATAAGCATACACTAGACCTTAATTTATTAGCAAAAGGTCTTTATATTTTGAATTTGTCAAATTTAGAAGGTAAACAATCCATAAAATTTTCGATACAATAGTTTTGATTAATAAATAATTCAATTATTTTTACCCTGTCTGCCGACAGGCAGGCCAAAAATATAAATAACCAATAAAAACATTATTATGAGTTCTCATCACGATCACGACAATCATTCTAACGAAGCAAAACCAGTTGCATTTCGTACACCATTAATTTTAGGATTAGTTACAATCTTAATTATTTTATTAGCAGTTAGCACATGTGATAAAAAACATGGCTGTTGTGAAGATGAAGAAAAATGTGAAGCTTCTTGTGAATCAAAACATGGTGAACATGGGGCTACAGCAGCACACGGAACAGAACATGCTGAAGAGGCTCACGATGCTGTTGTTGAAGAACATACTGCTGTTGCTGACACTACAGTAAAAGCTGATACAGCACACGTTGCTACTCCAGTAAAGGCTGAAGAACACGCACATCACTAATAAAATTAGATATATTTTAAAGCCCTACAACATTTGTGGGGCTTTTTTGTTTTTAGACAAGAACCCGATAAACAACGCCTTTTCTTTTGTGGGTTCAATAGGATTTTTGTAATATTACACACCTTAAAAAAATTTAAAATGGCTACAGATAACTTTCAAGCACACGATTATTATTTAATGGACGAATTATTAAGTGATGAACATAAATTAATTCGTGATACTGCCCGCGCATGGGTAAAAAAAGAAGTAACTCCAATCGTGGAAGAAGCTTGTCAAACAACAACGTTTCCTAAACAATGGATTAAAGGATTAGCAGAGATTGGTGCTTTTGGACCATATATTCCAACAGAATATGGTGGACCTGGCCTAGATCAAATATCTTATGGCTTAATTATGCAAGAATTAGAGCGTGGCGATAGCGGTTTACGTTCTACCGCATCAGTTCAAAGTTCATTAGTAATGTATCCAATTTATGCATACGGTAGCGAAGAGCAAAAGAAAAAATATTTACCAAAATTAGCAGCAGGCGACATGATGGGATGCTTTGGTTTAACAGAACCAGATCATGGAAGTAACCCAAATGGTATGTTAACTAACTTTAAAGATAAAGGCGACCATTATTTATTAAATGGTGCTAAAATGTGGATTAGTAATTCTCCATTTGCTGATATTGCTATTGTTTGGGCAAAAGATGAAGCGGGTGAAATTAGAGGGCTTATTGTTGAAAGAGGAGATCCAGGATTTACAACTCCTGAAACTCATGGTAAATGGAGTTTACGCGCAAGTGCTACAGGTGAGTTAGTATTTGATAACGTAAAAGTTCCTAAAGAAAATTTATTACCAAACGTAAAAGGATTAAAAGGACCTTTAGGTTGCTTAAACTCTGCACGTTTTGGTATTGCTTGGGGTGTAATTGGTGCTGCTATGGATTGTTATGATAGCGCTTTACGTTATAGTAAAGAGCGTATTCAATTTGGTAAACCAATTGGCGCTTTCCAATTAACACAAAAGAAATTAGCGGAGATGATTACAGAAATTACAAAGGCTCAATTATTAACGTTCCGTTTAGGTCAGTTAAAAAATGAGAACCGTGCAACTCCTGCTCAAATTAGTATGGCTAAGCGTAACAATGTAAATATGGCTTTACAAATTGCTCGTGAGGCTCGTCAAATACATGGTGGCATGGGTATTACTGGAGAGTACCCAATTATGCGCCATATGATGAACTTAGAATCAGTAATTACTTACGAAGGAACTCACGATATCCATTTATTAATTACAGGTATGGATGTGACTGGATTTAATGCTTTTTCATAATTATTAAAACATAAGAAAACAAAAAACCCCGAAGAAAACTTCGGGGTTTTTTGTTTTACAATTTTCCTTTCACAATCTCATCAACAACTGCCGGATCCAGTAAAGTAGAAGTATCTCCTAAATTACTAACATCACCTTCGGCAACCTTACGTAAAATACGACGCATAATTTTTCCGCTACGTGTTTTAGGTAAACCACTAACGATTTGAATTTTATCTGGCTTAGCAATTGGGCCAATAATTTTATTGACCTCTGCTATAATTTCCTTACGCAAATTATCATGATTTTTATTAGTTGATGGCACAATCACATACGCATAAATCCCTTGCCCTTTAATATCATGAGGGTAACCAACAACAGCACTTTCAACTACATCAGCATGCATGTTAATAGCGCTTTCCACTTCTGCTGTTCCAATACGGTGACCAGAAATATTCATCACATCATCTACTCTACCCGTTATTCTATAAAATCCATTTTCATCTCTACGGCAACCATCTCCTGTAAAATACAATCCTAGATAAGTCGAAAAATATTCTTTCTTACAACGATCGTGATCTCCATATGTTGTTCGAATCATCGATGGCCAAGGGAATTTAATACATAAGTTTCCTTCCACACTATTTCCTAAAATCTCATTGCCTTTTTCATCTACTAACAGTGGTTGAATCCCTGGCATTGGCAAAGTTGCAAAACTAGGCTTAGAAGGAGTAACTCCCGCTAAAGACGAAATTAAAATGCCGCCCGTTTCGGTTTGCCACCAAGTATCTACTACAGGACATTTTTCTTTTCCAATGTTTTTATTGTACCAATTCCAAGCCTCTTCGTTAATTGGCTCTCCAACACTTCCCAACACTTTTAGCGAATCTAATTTGTATGGTTTTACAAAATCTAATCCAGCCGCCTCTAAAGCTCTAATGGCTGTTGGTGCTGTATAAAAATGTGTGACTTTATATTTATCAATCACTTGCCAAAAACGCCCAGCATCTGGGAATGTAGGCACCCCTTCAAAAATCACAGAACTTGCTCCTGCTAATAATGGTCCGTAAGCAATATAAGAATGTCCTGTAATCCAACCCACATCAGCTGTGCACCAAAACAAATCTTTTGATCCTGCATTCAAATCCATTTGAAACACATTTTGAAATGTGTAACATGTATACACCATATAACCACCACACGTATGCACCACTCCTTTAGGTTTGCCTGTAGAACCAGAAGTGTATAAAATAAAGAGCGTGTCTTCTGCATCCATTAATTCGACAGCACAAGTACTTGAAGCGTTAGGAACTACCTCTTGCCAAATAACATCTCTTTCTGTTTGGTTAATGGCAGTACCTGTATGTTTATAAACCAATACTTTTTCTACACAAGGACAAGTTTCTAAGGCTTCGTCAACTACTGCTTTAATGGGAATATCTTTCACGCCACGATAGGCACCATCGGTTGTTAATACTACTTTACAATCACTATCTTGTATACGACCTGCCAGGGCAGATGACGAAAAGCCAGCAAACACTACCGAATGCACAGCTCCAATGCGTGCACAAGCTAACATCGCAAAAACGGTTTCTGGTATCATTGGCATGTAAATACAAACCCTATCTCCTTTTTTTACTCCTAATGATTTTAAAGTATTAGCTACTTTGCAAACTTCATCATGTAAATTTTGATACGTAATGACACGATGGGTTCCATCAATAGCATTGGGTTCCCAGATAAAAGCGGTTTGGTTTGCTTTTGTTGAAAGATGTCTATCTATAGCGTTTTCGGTAATATTAAACTTTCCATTAATAAACCATTTTACATCTGGACTATCAAAATTCCACTCTAAAGTTTTGGTCCATTTTTGTTTCCAAGTAAATTCGTTGGCTATATTTTCCCAAAAAAGCTCTGGGTTTTCTACTGATGTTTTGTACTCACTGTGGTACTGTTCAAGGCTTGTGATTTGCATGACATGAGATTTTATACCCTAAGTAACATAAAAGATTAACTAAATACAAGCCTAAATGGGTTAATTTCTTATTTAGAATTAGTTTAAATTCCACTCTATGACAATACGATGACATAGGAAAGACAAGAGTTCACGAACTTTACGTACGGAATTTATGAACGCTTTTAAGATAATTTCATTAACACATAAATCAGCTCCTTTAGAGTTGATTGGGAAATTACATTTAGATGAAAATCACCAACAAGATTATTTAGGTGGTTTAAAAATCAGAATGGATTTAAAAGAGTTAATGTTTTTAAGTACATGTAATCGCGTTGAGTTTGTTGTCAACACCGAACGTGAAATCGCTCCTGACTTTTTATCTGATTTATTTTATTCTGTTAACTCTCGTTTAACGAAAGAAGATTTAACCGATTTAATAGATAAAACCGTTACTTACGAGGGAGAAAACGCTTTAACTCATTTATTTGAAGTCTCTGCTTCCTTAGACTCTTTAGTCGTTGGGGAAAGAGAAATCATTACTCAAGTTCGTAAATCATATGAATTTTGTAATTTGTTAGGTTTAACAGGCGATACCATTCGCTTAGCGATTAAGCAAACCATTGAAACCGCGAAACAAGTTTATACTGATACGGATATTGCTAAAAACCCAGTTTCTATTGTGTCTTTAGCATACCGTCAATTACGCAGTTTAGGAATTAAAAATAACGCTCGAATTATATTTGTTGGTGCTGGAGAAACGAACGCCAACATGGCGAAGTATTTAAAAAAGCATCAATATGCAAATTTTACAGTATTTAATAGAACATTAGAAAATGCCGAAAAATTAGCAAAAGAGTTAAATGGCAAAGCACGTGAGTTATCACATATTAGCGATTTTAAAGAAGGTTTTGATGTATTGATTTCGTGTACTGGAGCTCAAGGGGCTGTTGTTACGAATGATATTTACAAATCATTAATAGGAAACGATACTTCTAAGAAAGTAATTATTGATTTAGCTATACCTGCAGATATTGATGCAAAAGTCATTGAGTCGAACGATGTTCACTACATTGATATTGAATCCTTAAAAAAACAAGCTGCTGATAATTTGTTGAAACGTGAAGGAGAAATTGAAGCTTGCAAAGCCATTATCAATACTAAAGTTGAAGAGTTTAAGCAATTGTTTCAAGAACGTAGAATTGAATTAGCTTTTGGAGAAATTCCTAAACAAATTAAATACATTAAAGAAACAGCCTTAAACGAAGTGTTTGCTAAAGAAATGAATACTCTTGATCCACAAGGAAAAGAAGTACTTGACAAGGTATTGAGCTACATGGAAAAGAAATACAATGCTTTGGCAATTAAAACAGCTAAGAAGGTGTTTTTAGAAGAAGATTTGTAATTTATTACTAAGTAAAAAAGTTCTTGACTCCGCTCGAACTGACAAAAAAATAACTTATCTTGTAGCCTCTAATTTTATTACAATACTATGATTATCATTGGCACACGCGGTAGCGATTTAGCACTTTGGCAAGCTAATTTCACAAAAGATTTATTAGAAAAACAAGGTCACGAAGTGGAGATAAAAATTATCGAAACAAAAGGTGATACCTCTCAACAATGGAACACTAGTTTTGATAAATTAGAAGGAAAAGGTTTTTTTACTAAAGAATTAGAAGAAGCCTTATTAAATAAAACCATTGATGTTGCTGTTCATTCGCACAAAGATTTACCAACCGAAAATCCAGATGGATTAATTATTGCAGGCGTTTCCTCTCGCGAAAACCCTGCTGATTGGTTAATTATGCGCGATGAAGCAGAAGACACCACCAAAAAATTTAATTTAAAAGAAGGGGCCAAAGTGGGCACTTCTTCTGCCAGAAGAAAATCACAATTATTATCATTCAGACCCGATGTTGAGATTACTGATTTACGTGGTAATGTTCCAACACGAATTAATAAATTAAGAGAAGGCCAGTATGATGCGATCATATTAGCAGCTGCTGGTTTAGAACGTTTAGAATTAGATTTATCAGATTTTACGGTTGAGCAATTAGAGACTTCTGAATTTGTTCCTGCACCCGCACAAGGCGTATTAGCTTGGCAAATTCGCGAAGACGATTATAAATTAAGTGATGTATTTGATGCCGTGTGTGATTATGATGTGATGATTAACATCAACATCGAACGACGTGTATTAAATTTATTAGATGGTGGTTGCCAATTACCCTTAGGTGTTTTTTGTGACACAGAGATGAACGACCAAGACCGAAAATTATTTAAGGTTTGGGTTTCGGCAGCTGATGCATGGAATACACAAGTAAAACAACTGTATTATGAAACCACCAATACTGAAGATTTACCAGAAAAAATAGTTGAACATTTACAACGTATTAGTTCGAAATCAATTTTTATTTCTCGCGAAGCACATGAAAGCAATCACCTAAATAGATGGTTAACTAATTTAGGCTTTAATGTTGAATGCAAAAGTTTAATTGATCTAAAGAAACTAACGATTAAGGAATTACCTAAAAGCGATTGGTTATTTTTTAGCAGCAAACATGCTGTTGAATTTTTCTTTATGCAAAAACCAGATATTGGAAATACTAAAATTGGATGCATAGGTAAATCTACCTCGCAAGCTATTCGTGAATTAGGTTTGCGCGCTGATTTTATTGGACAAAGTACGGATACAAAATTAGTAGGGAAACAGTTTTCGGCACGAGTTGGTTTAGGTAAAGTAGTTTTCCCAGTGGCTCGCGAAAGTATGCGCACTATTCAATGGCAATTTCCTAAACAACAAAACTGTATTGATTTACCAATTTATGCAGCTTTAAAAGTACCACACGAAGTAGCTGAAACAACAGACATCTTAGTATTTACAAGTCCTAGTAATGCAGAGTCTTATTTAGAAAAAAATAAAATTCACCCTCATCAAAAAGTAATTTCGATGGGAGAAGCAACAGAAAAATCGTTATTAAAAGCAAAAGTAAAAGCCGAACAAATTACTAAACCATATTCGTTTGATGATTTAGGTTTATACAGAGCTATTTTACATACATTATAAAATGACCCCTTTTCAAAATCCAACCATATATATTGGCGATTTAAGAATAGATGAGCCTATTACGACGCTTACTGATTTATTATTTATCGGCGTTTGTTTTTTCGCGTTTTTTAAAACAAAACATATTTCTGATGACAAAGCCCTAACGCTTTACCGTTGGTTCTTTTTATTAACTGGTGCTTCTACACTTGTAGCGGCTTTAATTGGCCATGCTTTTTTATATTACTTTGGTGCTGATGCCAAAATTTACGGCTGGGTAACTGGTTTGTTTGGTACGTCTGTAGCGCAGTTTGGCGCTTTATATCATACACGAAACAGCATCAGTGAGTCTCTATATAAAACATTAATGATTGTTTGCGCAATAGAAGTTGTTGCCGCCTTTATTTCTGTCTTTGCTTTTTGGTCGTTTGTGGTTGTAGAAATACATTCCGCTTTCGGACTAGTTTTAATCGTCACTATTTTAGAAAACATACATTACAAAAAAACAAAATCACAACTCAGTTTGTTTATGATATATGGTGTTGGTATGGCAGTTGTTGCCGTTCTTTGTCATGTATTTAAACTAGCTTTTTCTGTATGGTTTAATCATGCTGATTTAAGCCATGTGTTTATGGCAATTAGTATGTATTTAATGTACAAAGGAGCTAGTAAATATCAATCACCATCTATAGAATTAGTATAAATCATTAATATAAAATACCATGATTACTCATCGTCCACGCAGAAACAGAAAATCAGAAGCTATTAGAAACTTGATTCAAGAAAATCATGTAACGGTGAACGATTTTATTTTTCCTTTATTTTTAATTGACGGGAAAAATAAAAAATCAGAAGTAAAATCAATGCCAGGGATTTTTAGATTAAGTCCTGATTTGATGCTAAAAGAAATTGAGCAATGTTTAAAATTAGGAATTACCACCTTTGATGTGTTTCCTAGTTTAACTGATAAATACAAAGATAAATTTGCTACCGAAAGCACTAACAAAAATGGTTTGTATTTAAAAACATTAGCTCTTATAAAAAAGAAATTTCCTGAAGCGTGTATTATGACGGATGTGGCCATGGATCCATACAGCAGCGACGGACATGATGGCTTAGTTGAGAATGGAAAAATAATAAATGATAAAACGTTAGATATTTTGGCTAAAATGGCGGTTGCACAGGCTGATTGCGGTATTGACATCATAGGACCAAGTGATATGATGGATGGTCGTGTTGGGTTTATTCGCGAGGCACTAGATGATGCGGGGCACGAAGATGTATCTATCATGAGTTATACCGCTAAATATGCGAGTGCATTTTATGGACCATTTAGAGATGCCTTGGATAGCGCTCCAAAATTTGGAGATAAAAAAACCTATCAAATGAATCCTGCTAATAGCAAGGAAGCATTAATTGAAGCACAATTAGATTTAGAAGAAGGAGCGGATTTTTTAATGGTAAAGCCTGCTTTATCTTATTTAGATATTATCAAAGACCTCAACACTAATTTTGATTTACCAATTGCAGCCTACAATGTGAGTGGCGAATATGCCATGATAAAAGCAGCCGCAGCTAAAGGCTGGATTGATGGTGATAGAGTGCGCGATGAAATTTTATTAAGCATGAAACGTGCAGGTGCTTCTGTTATCTTAACTTACTTTGCCAAAGAGTGGGCTTTGAAGTATAAAAAATAAATCCCGATAATTATCGGGATAGAATTACAAAAACACGAGGTAAAAACAATCTCGTGTTTTTTTATGCTTTCATCTCAACCACTGCTCCATCTTGTGAAGTGTAGTATGTTGGAGTTGTTGCTTTACGCATTGCTAAATATTTAGAGTAGATTTCAGAGAAATTTTTACGTTCTGTAATCACTTCATTAAAGTTTCCGTTTAGCCCCATTAGTAATTCACAAGCTTCACGTACCGCTCCATTTCCACTTGAAGCACCTGTTACATAATCTGCTAAAAAATGACGAATTACATATTCATTAAATAAAGGATTAGCGTTACGAGAAATAAAAATTCTCACACCACACACTTCTGCTAAACTCAAATCTAACACGTCATCAAACACATAGCATATCTCATTTGTTTGCAAACCGTACATGTCGCACAAATGCTTTGTAGCGTCCAACTTATTGGCGAACTTTGAGTAAGATGCGTGAAAACGTTCTCTATCTACAAAAGTAAATGCTGCCGAATTTTTTTCACCAGATATAATAGCGGTTGTAGGAATTGTTTTATGATTTAAATAATAAGAAAACCTCAATAGGTTTGTTCCCATGCTATCCACTTCGTTAAAGTGACTTTGCAATAAATGATCTTTGCTGCCATCTGTAAACACACCATCCCAATCAAACACAAAAGCTTTGACGTGTTTTAATTTTTCCATTAACTCTGCTTCTGGTGTTATAAATTGACCTCCGATTTCAGTAAATAGTTGTGTGAGATGTGACATATTAATTTTTAATTAAAGAATAAAGATAAATAAAGTATTAGATTTTTGAAGCTAAATTTGAGAATTTGTACCCATTACTATTGCGACAATTATAAATATATCACCTCAGTATTTATTTGCATAAACTAAGGCATTAATGTAATTTAGTTAAATATTAAATATTTATGCGTTTAAAGATTTTATGTTTTGCGATTTTTACTTTTTTTAATCTCGTTATTTTTTCTCAACAGGTTACTTTTTCGGGAAACATATATGGGTTTTTAGGCGAACGTGTTTTGCTTATAAAAAAGGCTAGTAAAAATGTCAGTTTTGAAGGGCCAATCGGAGGGACAAAGCTTAATATTAAAAGTGAAAACAATTCGTTTAATATCTATTCTGATATTACAGGTTCCTTTTCGTTTGTTTTACCAAAACCAAATAAATATGTTGTTGAAATTACCAACGATGGCTATTCTTCTGTTCAACTTACTATTAACTATGAAGATGCTGGCGAAAAAACAAACTATCTAGGCACGTCCTTTATTTTAAAAAAAGGCGATAACTCATTCAATAATCTAGGAGAGCTAACGATTAGTGACGGAGGAACGCTTAAGTATGTTATTAATACAAGTATTCAAAAAAAATCTAGTGCAGATGTTCAACAATCTAATAAAATATTAATTGAAAAATCTGTTACAATTAATAATTCATCCAAAAAAAACCTTGCAAAACTTGCCTCAATTCCAGCTTTAAACTCCTTCAAAAAAAACAACGAAGCTGATAATCTAAAACACTCCTCTGCTTCAGTGATTTTAAAAGCAGATACTGCCGCTATTAAGCTTGGTAAAGCTATACAGACGTCTTTAAATCTTCTTCTACAAGATTCTTTAATGTCAATTGATGAAATTAAAAACCAAATAGAGGAGGCAAAAAAATCATTATCTCTGATTAATCCTGAGAGTGAACATTATAAATTATTATTATCTCAAATCAAAAATGCCGAAAATCAAATACAAGTAAAAGAGTTACTCATAAAAACTCAACAAAACGAAATTAGTAATTCAAAGAAAAAAATTATTTATCTAAGCTTGTTTTGTGTTTTTGCTATCATATCCATCCTACTTCTATTAAATTTTTTAAACACCAGAAAGAAAAACAATTTAATATTAGCCGAAAAAAACAAAAACATTAGCAAAATAAATGCACGACTTTTAAGTAGCATTCGCTACGCCTCAATTGTTCAGTCTAGTTTTTTTAAAAATAAATCTTCATTAAATAACTTATTTCCAAACTCTTTTATTTTTAATCAACCAAAAGACTATTTATCTGGAGATTTTTATTGGTTTAGTCATGTTAATAATCATAAAATTATAGCAGTTGCTGATTGTACAGGGCATGGCGTTCCTGGAGCACTGCTATCAATTTTGGGACATAGTATTTTAGAAAACATTGTAAATGTTCAGGGCAATGTATTACCGAGCAAAATATTGTATGAATTAAACCAAATGATTGTATCTGCTTTTTCGAATGATAAACAAGTAGAGTATGGTATTGATATTACAATTATCAGTATTAAAGATGGCTCTAACGATCTTTTGTTTTCGGGTATTACCAATGGTTTATATCAATTTACAAATAATACTATTATTCATCATAAGGTTACTGCAAAAACAATAGGTCTTTCTATCAACGAAAAAGATTTAGCAGACCAATCTATTCCTACAAAAAAAGGGGATTGTTTTTACTTATTGAGTGATGGATACTGTGATCAGTTTGGTGGAAAAACCGAAAACGTTGAAAAATATAATTTAAAACGAATGGATGAATTATTAAGTAAGGTTTCCTCCTCTACTAATTTTTCTAATTCCGAATCTGTTTTGGAAACAGAGTTTAACACATGGAAAGGAACTAAAGAACAAACAGATGATGTTCTTGTGCTTGGTTTTAAAATTTAATATTCTGTCAATAAAATATTAATTTCAGGAAACACGCTTTGAATTTCTTCTCCTTTTAATTTAATTAAATCGTCTTCTTTTGAGTATTTCCATATAACTTTAATAGTAGGGTTTTTTTCATAAACCGTTTTGATTAGCTTCAAAATCTGCTTATTAGACATTGAATTCATGTACTCAACGTTAATCTCCATATTTGTGATACTATCCGTCTCAAAGAAATTAAAAACGGTTTCGAATAAAGGAGTATAAAAATCAAATAAATTTTCGGGCATAGAAACGCCTTCAATTAGAATACTATTGACGCCATCCTTTTTTTCAAGAACAACTAATGGAGTATCTTCTGTTGCTTCTATTATGTATGGATTTTTATTCATAATTCACTTGAATGGATAACATCAATTCTGAAACTAAGATACTTTTTTTAATTGTTTTAATCTCAATTTTTCTTGGGAAAATTAATGTAGCTACATCTATTAATCCTAAACCCCCTTGCTGGGTTAAATCCTGTAAATTGTTTTTACTAATAATCTTTAGGCTTTCCTCGTCTGCCTCGTTTAATAATTCAACTTTTTTGATTAAGCGATTACTTTGTTCTTCTCCAATTAAATTATAGGTTGTAATGTGCAATCCATCATCTTTCCATTCTAAAAATAATTGTCCACGACTCTTGTTTTCAATTTCAAAGCCGTGTTTTTTAACGTTTTGAATCATTTCAATAAGTAAATGATGTGTTTTCCTGTTTTTACTATTTAACTCATTTACCTTAGCTGTTTTTAAAAGATCTAAAAGTGATTTTATAAACGTCGTTGAAAAATCTCCTCCATAAATTAATGAACTTTTATTTCCCTTGAAATTCTCTTTAAATTCTTTTACAATTAATTCTGCTTTCGTATTATCAATGGTAATCGCGTCCATGCTTTTATCCATAGGAATAGAAAAGCCCATGTTAAATGTTGAATACGTGTCAGAGACTTTATCAAAGGAGTAATATAAGCTGTTTTTACTTTTTCTGGCTATATCAATCAATCCTAATCCAGCGCCTTTTTCTGTTTTTGTTTCAGATGAAAGAACCTGAATATATGTTTCGTCTAGTTCTTCCTGACTTTTATTAGAGATTGTTTGTAGTCTGTTTGATAGGTCATTTACCTTATCATTATAAATAGTGTTTTGAGTAATGATATAAAAAGACTTTCCGTCACAATAGATAAGAGAGAAATCTTCGGACGACGCAACGTGAGCACTATATCTCTCGATGTTTTGTAGTGACTCTATTAATAAATAAACTAGTTTTTTTAAGCTTGTTTTTTTTACTATTGGCTCAAAATGTTTTTCCACAACATTAATTATACTTAACGTAGGAGACAGGGTGTAGTCTCCCTGATAAAATAAAAAAAACGGAAGTTCCCCTATATCATTAATTAACTGTGATTTGTTTGCCATAATATTAAAGTTAAACTTTTTTTGCCGAAATCCTCATAAGCGCAATTTTATTCCAAAAAAAAACCTGCCAAAATTGGCAGGTTTTAAATTTTAATGTGAATTTTTATCCTTTCATATCTTGAATATCTAACATACCAACTGGTTTGCCACCATCAGTCACAACAATAGTATCAACGTTAGTTTTCTTAAATAAAGAATTTGCATCGTTTAATAAAACATTAGCATCAATTGTAATTGGTTCTCTGTATTCTAAATCAGATAAGTTTTTCGTTAAAATATCTCTTCCTTTTTCTCCAATTAATTTACGTAAGCTACCATCTGTAAATACACCTTTAATACTTCCATCAGCTTTAGTAACAGTAACCGCACCAAAACCAAATTCTGTCATTTTAACAATTGCATCTGTTACCGAAGTGTTTTCTGATACTAAAGGATTAGTTGCTTTAATCGCTTCTTTCACTTTTACCATCATTAAACGTGTGTCTTGTATAAACTGGTCAGTACCTAAAGTAGTGAAGTTATTCTCTGTTAATTGTTTGATAATTTTTAATGGAACTGTAATCGTGTGAACACCAATATTAATAGCGTTGCGCACGTGTTCTGCATTACGCACAGATGAAAACATGATTTTGGTATCGTACTCATATAAGTCAACTGCATCTACACATTGTTGTACCAATGCTAAAGCATCGTGTCCTTGATCTTGTAAACGACCAACTAATGGGCAAACATACGTTGCGCCCGCTTGCATAGCCATATAAGCTTGTTGTAAGGTATACACTAAGTGTACGTTTACTAAATAGCCTTTATCGCGTAACATTTTGCAAGCTCTAACGCCTTCTAATGAAACGGGAATTTTAAATACTGTTTTCTTTGGGTCTAATCCTAAAGCTAATTGACGTTCTGCTTCTGCTAAAACTTCTTCGGCTGAATTTCCTAATGCTTCAATTTGAAGTACAGGAACCATTTTGCTTAATTTTACAATCGTTCCATCGATATCTGTAATACCTTCTTTTTGCATGAAGGTAGGAGTAGTAGTAAGACCATTTAAGAATCCTAATTTAAAACCTTCTTCAATTTCTTTAAGGTTTGCTGAATCTAAGTATAATTCCATTTGTTTTGTTTTTTAATAAGGTTCAAATATAAACTATCTGATTAATAAAGACAAGCTGTTTTATTAACTAAAAAAGTTCTGTATTTGTACAATACAGAACTTTTTTAAGAATTTTTAAATAAAATTTACTCTTTAATCACTTTGATGATTTGTTGTTTGTTATTTGTCATCACTTTTACAAAATAAACTCCTTTAGATAAATTATTGATGTTTACAGTGTGTTTTCCTGCTTCAAATGTTTCTGAAATAACAACTTGTCCTAAAGCATTCATTACATTTACTTTAGATGCAGACGTTAGCTCAACAACAAACACTCCTTTGTTTGGATTTGGATACACGTTGATTGATGCTTCATTTGTTAACGTTGCAATTCCCGTACATGTGCTTACATCTTGTGTTACAGTTGTAGTGTTTTCACATCCATTAGCATCTGTTCCGCTTACAGTATAGGTTGTTTGAACTGTAGGAGAAACGGCTACCGAAGTAGTGTTTTCTGTTGTACTCCATGTATACGTTGTTGCGCTACCACTTACCGACAATGTTGCTGTTTGTCCAACACATAATAATGTGTTATTTGTTACGGCTGAAATTGTTGGTAAAGAATTAACTGTTACATTAGTAATAACAGGTGTACCAGCACAACCATTTGCATCTGATGCCATTAAAGTGTACGTACTATTTGTTGTTGGTGTAGCAGTATAAGTGTTTGTAGAAATACTTCCAGGCATCCAAGTATAAGTTATTGCACCCGTACCGCCAGTTCCATTAGCGCTTAAATTTATTGTTCCTCCTAAGCAAGTACTAGTATTGCCGTTAACAGCTAAACTCACGGCTGTAGGATCTATAATAGTAGCAGATTGTGTTGCAGTACAACCACTTGCATCTGTAACAGTATAATTATACGTTCCGGCAACTAAATTAGATTGTGCGGTTGTTGTTGTGCCATTTGAACATAAATAAGTATAACCAGGAGTTCCTCCAGTTACAGATGTATTTAATGAACCAAAACCACCATTACATAGAGGATTAGTAGCAGTAACTGACAATGTTGGAGATGGAGCAGGAGCCACATTAACTGTTACAGTTACAGCACAACCTATTACATTAGCAATTGTACATGTATAATTACCAACAGATAAATTTGTTGCTGCTGCAGCGTTTCCACCTGATGGAGCCCATGTAAATGATGAAGCTGTCATAGAAGAAAAAACATCTGTTACAGTTGCAGAACCATCATTAGTGCTAACGCATGATACATTTGTAGATGCAACAGGAAAGTTACAAGCAAAAACGTTTATATCATCAATTAATAATAAAAATTTATCTGTTGAAATATTTCTAAATCCAATATAAACTGTTTGCCCTGCATAAGCAGCTAAACTCACGTTTCTAGATGTCCAAGTTGTATTTTCTTGGGCTATAGAAAATAATACTGTTGAATTTGTGATTTGATTTCCAATTATCCCTGTTCCACCTGTAGGAACCACTGTCATAATTCTTACTTCATAGCCTTCTCTGTATGAAGGATCATATGTTACGGCATTCCAAGATAATGTACCGTTCGCTGGAACAACAATTGCATTGGTCCACATAAAGTCATTTGCAGTACCAGCTGGTGTGTACCAAGATGTGCTAAACGCTGCAGAATCAGTTACTGCAGTTGCAAAATCTTCTCGTCTTTCCCAAGCTTCATTCACATAACTAACAGAAGTATTTGGAGTTAAATTATCAACGTTTCTTTTTAACATTCCTGAAGGAAAAGTATAAGTTCCTGCTCCACCTGCTGTTGGACCTCCAACATTGTCAAAATCTTCGCTATAGGCTACTTGCCCTTGACTAAGAAATGAAGCCGTTAAACATAAAATAGTAAGTAGTTGTTTTTTCATGGTTTTATAGTTTTCTACAAAAATAAAACAAAATCTATAGTCTCCTATTTTTTTCTTATGAAAGCTGCGTTTTTTTCGTTAAACGATAAAATATGGTCTTATTTCAATGAAACAATTAGCTGTTTTTGACAAAACTTATCCTTTTTTGAGATTATTATAATTCTAAATTCGCCTACTATTTTTCGAATAATTGGTATACTTAAATTTTGTACTTGAGAGGCATTTGTTTCAAAAGTTTTTGTTTCAATAGTATAAAATGGCGAATCATTTTTCTTTGTTAAAACTTCTATAATATATGAATCCGAGTCATTACTCGTATTGTGTATAATAATGTCCAAATTTATTTTTCCATCATTTATTTTTGCAACCGATTGTTGTTGGGTTAAAAAATGGTAGTGACTTAATTGTTTAATCCAATTACAACGATATTGAGGGCAGGGTCTCCACTCTTTATCTTTTTTAAGTTTGGCATATAAAAACGCATCCCAAACAACTTCTTTCTTTTTAGTAACTTCAAATATTCGATTTAACGCCCCCTCACAAACTAAATAATTTTCATTAGGTAGAGGCACTACATTACCAGCTTTTACACTTTTTCCATTGGTTAATTTATCAAATTTGAAATCAAAATTCCACACAAGGCAACTATCTGCATTTTTGCAGTTTTCGCTTATTTCCAAAACACTAGATACGTTTGTTTCGCTAGGTAAATTATTATTTACAATTAATAAAGTGTTTTTAGAAGTAACTAATGCATCATGCTGTGCCCTAAATAAATTATTGGCTACTTTTCCTTCGCCTGAAGGGAATTTTTCACCATAACTCATTTCTACTTCTTTTGTTTTTTTATCAATTTTAACAATACGATTCAAATCTCTAAAACCAGCATATATCTTAGAACCATCATCGCTTACACTAAAAGCATTCATATGTGATGATAAATTAGGGAATCCATTTGATTGCTTCTTATAATTCAAATCTTCATCCTTCAAATAATCATTTGCATCCCAATACCACACTAACTCGTTTTTAGAATTAAATTCCATAATTATAGAAACTTCAACTCTTTTATGCAAAATGCCATTAATCATTTTTGCTTTAGGTTCGGATTTAATAATAGAATCTGAATAGTTATTTAATACTTTTCGATAAATGTATCTATTGCCTAAAATCATATACGAATCTTCATTTATCTTTTTAAAATCGTGATGAAATGAAATAGTGTCTCCTTTAAAAATAAAAGAATTTGGTCCCTTCCAAAGAACATTGCCTGAAAAAGAAATTTCAAGTGGCACACTGTCTGTTATAAAAGTTACAGTGTTTTGTTTAGTTACTTTCAAATCTTTGGTAAGTGAGTTTATATTTGATAAATTAGGGATTGCTGGAACAGTCCAAACAATATCTCCTACTCTATTTATAATAGACCTTGTATGATCAATACTAATTAATCCTTCTGCTGTTTTTAAAGAATTGTTTTTATTTATGTGTATTTTTAAAGAATCAAAAGCAAATACTCCTGGTGTTATTGTTGTAAAATGATGCCTCTCGGATGTATTAATAAGTTTGCCTTTTATGTCATAAGCATTTACTAGCCAAAAATAACGCTTAGTCCATTTTAAATTATTTACCCAAAAAGCGGGTATTTTAGCGGTAATTTTTATTGTTGATTTCGAGCTTATTAAACTGTCTGTACTAAGTAATAACTCATATTTTATGGCATTTTTAATAAAATCTTCCTCAAAATAAACATTTGTATAATTTATAGCGCTATTGTTTTTTGGAAAGTGTTGAGCATGTACTTCAAAAACAGTAAATGTAATTGCAAGAAAACCGATAAATTTTTTAAACACACTCATTATAATAAAACTGTTCTATTTATTATTTAAATAACTCCACTTCATGTTTATTCCTATTTAAATAGGGATTTAAGATGATATTGTTTGCCCATTTGAAACTCCAAGCAAACAATAATTTTTGCAAAGCACAAACTTAATGAAGTATTATCCTTCAACAGCTCTTACGCCAGGTAAACTTCCTTGTTCAATGTATTCTAACAGTGCCCCACCACCCGTACTCACATAACTCACTTGGCTAGCTAAATTATATTTGTTAATAGCCGCCACACTATCTCCACCTCCAATTAACGAAAACGCACCTAATTTAGTTGCTTCTGCAATAGCTAAAGCTACTTGTTTAGTGCCATTTTCAAAACTACTCATTTCAAAAACTCCCATTGGTCCATTCCATAAAATCGTTTTTGAATTCTTAATCACTTCACTATATGTTTTTATAGTTCCATTACTAATATCTAACCCCATCCAACCATCAGGAATAGTATTAATGTCGCTTTCTTTAATGTTTGCATCATTCGCAAAATTATCAGCAATCACAGCATCTGTGGGAATATATAAGCTCACCCCTTTTGCTTTTGCTTTCTCTAATAATTCTTTAGCTAATTCTAATTTATCATCCTCACACAACGATTTTCCAATGGTTCCTCCCATAGCTTTAACAAACGTAAATGCCATACCGCCACCAATTAAAATATTATTGGCTTTACCCATTAATTGCTCAATAATCAAAATTTTATCGCTCACTTTGGCTCCTCCAACAATAGCTGTAAATGGCGCTTCCGCACCATTAATCACTTTATCAATACTAGCAACTTCGCCAGCCATGACATAACCAAAACATTTAGCGTTTGTTGCAAAAAATTGTGCAATGACAGCCGTTGAAGCATGTGCACGGTGAGCCGTTCCAAAAGCGTCGTTTACATAAATATCTCCATGCTTACTTAATTTTTCGGCAAAAGCAACATCTCCTTTCTCTTCTTCTTTGTAAAAACGTAAATTTTCTAGTAATAAAACTTGTCCCGGTTTTAATGCTGCTGATTTTGCAAAAGCATCTGCACCAATACAATCATCTGCAAACATCACCTCGGCACCAGTTAATTTACTAACTGTACTCACAATGTGCTTTAAGGAATATTTATTAGTTGGTCCTTCTTTCGGGCGGCCTAAATGCGACATTAAAATAACACTACCGCCTTTTTCTAAAATTTGTTTAATTGTTGGCGCTGCGGCTCTAATACGAGTATCATCTGTTACTTCAAAAGCATCATTTAATGGGACGTTAAAATCTACACGAATTAAAGCGCGTTTGTTTTGAAAATTAAGGCTATCGATTGTTTTCATTATTTCTAGTTTGGGTGCGTAAAAATAATGTATTTTTTAAAACGGGAGTAGACTTCCGTATAAAACTACAGTTTAGTGGGTCTAACCCTGCTTTTTACAATAAAAGCATAAGGATAATCTTCTTTAATTTTCTTTAATAGCTCGTACGCTTCTAGCTTAGTTTTATAATCCCCAACCATAATTACAAAATTAGGTTGCTGATATTCCTCATAAGTAGGTACATCGTTGTATTGAGAAGAAAATTTTGCTTGAACTTCTTTGGCTTTACTTTTATCTGAACCAAAATGAATTTTTACACGATAACCGTCACTTTCTCCGTTTGTTCGCTTATGATACTCTTCCTTTTTTTCTTGTAAGGCTCTTACTTTTAAGGATGTTTGAATAGCATTGCTATTTGGATTTTCTTGAGAAAATAATCCCAAAAAAGGAGATAAAATGAATATTAAAAATAATATGTGTTTCACGGTATAAAAGTACCCATTTTTCCATTAAAATCCTTAAATTAGCGCTGTTTTTTAACGAAAATTAAAATGGACAAGTTTTCCTATGTTGGCACAAGCGATGTAAACGCTATTGAGCGTTTATTTTTGCAATATTCCCAAGACCCAAATTCTGTTGACGCATCATGGCGTGATTTCTTTAAAGGCTTCGAATTTGCTCGCACTTCCTACGAATCGGATGGCGGCGCTATTCCTGAAAATGTTACTAAAGAATTTAAAGTGATTGGTTTAATAAACGGTTACCGTCAACGCGGACACTTGTTTACTAAAACAAACCCTGTTCGTCAACGTCGTACCTATGAACCAACTTTAGCTCTTGAAAACTTTGGTTTATCTGATAAAGATTTAGAAACTGTTTTCCAAGCTGGTAGCGAAATTGGAATTGGCGCAGCCAAATTAAAAGATATTATTGCTCACTTAGAGTGTACCTACTGCCAAAGTATTGGTGTAGAATATTTATACATGCGTGAACCAAAAGTATTGAAGTGGTTACAAGAGCGCATGGAAAAAAACAAGAATACGCCTTCATTTTCGGTTACAGAAAAAAAAGTAATTCTTAAAAAATTAACTCAAGCAGTTGTTTTCGAAAACTATTTACATACAAAGTTCGTTGGTCAAAAACGTTTCTCTTTAGAAGGAGGCGAGGCTGTTATTCCAGCAATGAATACATTAATGGAGCATGGTGTAAATTTAGGTATTCAAGACTACGTGATTGGTATGGCTCACCGTGGACGCTTAAATGTGTTAACGAATATCATGAACAAAACTTATAAAGATGTATTTACTGAGTTTGAAGGAAGACCAAGTGAAGATTCTTTATTTGATGGTGACGTGAAATACCACATGGGTTATTCATCTGATCAATTAAGTGATGATGGAAAAAATGTTCACATTAGTTTAACTCCTAATCCATCTCATTTAGAAACTTCTGCAGCCGTAGTTCAAGGTATTGTTCGTTCTAAAATAGATAGCCGTCATAATGGAGATAATTCAAAAGCATGTCCTGTTATTTTACACGGTGATGGTGCTATTGCTGGTCAAGGTTTAGTATATGAATTGGTTCAAATGAGCCAATTAGATGGTTATAAAACTGGTGGAACTGTTCATTTTGTGATTAATAATCAAGTTGGTTTTACCACTAACTTCTTAGACGCTCGTTCATCAACTTATTGTACAGATGTTGCTAAAGTTGTGCTAAGTCCTGTGTTTCACGTAAATGGTGATGATGTAGAGGCTTTATGTTTCATTTCAAAATTAGCGATGGAGTTCCGTCAAACATTTCACAAGGATGTATTTATTGACGTATTATGTTACCGTAAATATGGTCACAACGAAGGTGACGAACCTCGTTTCACACAACCATTATTATACAAAGCAATTGCAGCTCATGCTAACCCAAAAGATATTTATGTTGAAAAACTAAAATCAGAGGGTTCAGAATTAGCAAATGAAGCGAAGGTGATGGAAACTGCTTTTAAAGCTGAATTGGATGCGAATTTAGACGAGGCGAAGAAAACAGAAAAAGCTAAAATTACTTCTTTCCTTGAAGGAAATTGGAAAGGCGTTAAAATGGCTGGAGCATCAGATTTTGATAGCTCTCCTAAAACAGCAGTGGATGAAAAATTATTTTTAGAGGTTGCTAAAAAATCTACCGAACTTCCTAAAGACAAAAAATTCTTTAATAAAATTCAAAAATTATTTGACGATAGAAAGAACATGATTGCTAACGACAATTATGATTGGGCTATGGGAGAATTATTAGCTTACGCAACTTTAATGAAAGAAGGACATCCGGTTCGTTTTAGCGGTCAAGATGTTGAGCGTGGAACTTTCTCTCACCGTCATGCGGTTGTTAAAGTAGAAGATAGCGAAGAAGAATATACGCCGTTAAATAACATTGATGCAAAAGTAAAATTAGAAATCTATAACTCTTTATTGAGTGAATATGGTGTTTTGGGTTTTGAATATGGTTATGCATTTGCAGCGCCAAACACATTAACTATTTGGGAAGCACAATTTGGAGATTTCTTTAACGGTGCACAAATTATTATTGACCAATATTTAACTTCTGCCGAATACAAATGGCGTCGTATGAATGGCTTAGTTGTATTATTACCTCATGGTTATGAAGGACAAGGGCCAGAACATTCAAGTGCTCGTATGGAACGTTTCTTACAAGCTTGTGCTGAAAACAATATGCAAATCATTAATGCAACAACGCCAGCGCAACAATTCCATGTGATTCGTCGTCAGTTGAAACGTGATTTCCGTAAACCTTTAGTGTGCTTTACTCCTAAAAAATTATTACGTTACCCAAGTTGTGTAAGCAAGTTAACTGACTTTACAAAAGCTAATTTCCAAGAAGTATTAGACGATACCATTGATGCTAAAAAAGTAACACGTGTTGCTTTCTGCTCAGGTAAAGTGTATTACGACTTAATTGAGCGCAGAGAAAAAGAAGGTGTTGAAGACATTGCTTTTATTCGTTTAGAGCAATTATATCCTTTCCCGCAAAAACAAGTGGATGTTATTTTGAAAAAATATAATAAAGCAACAAACTTTTTATTTGTTCAGGAAGAGCCTGAAAACATGGGCCCTTGGAGATTTGTAGATAACAATTTACGCTCTTTAAATTTAAAATATTTCGGTAGAAGTGCTGCGGCTAGTCCTGCAACTGGTTTCTCTAAACGTCACGCTGCAGAGAACGAAGAAATTATGACCAACATTTTTTCTAAAGTATTAGTAAAGTAAATAAGAAATTAGATTGTAGATATAAGAAGTAAATAATCCGATTTATGAAATAAAAAAATCTTAATTCATAAATCTTAAATCTTAAATAAATTATGGCAATTGTAGAATTAAAAGTACCAAGTCCAGGCGAATCAATCACAGAAGTAGTTATTGCTCGATGGGTAAAAAATACAGGTGATATCGTTGAAAAAGATGATGTTTTAGCAGAAGTGGATTCTGATAAGGCTACCTTAACATTAAACGCTGAGGAGTCTGGTAAAATTGAAGTATTAGCTGCTGAAGGCGATACCGTTAAAGTTGGTCAAGTAGTTGTAAAAATTGACACTTCTTTTAAACCAGAAGCGAAAGCTGCTGTGGAAGCTCCAAAAGCGGAAGTTAAAAAAGAAGAACCGAAGAAAGAAGTTGCTGTCACTTCGAGCGTAGTCGAGAAGTCTTCATATGCAACTGGCACACCAAGTATTGCTGCTGCTAAAATAATGGCTGAAAATAATATTCAAGCCGGACAAATGAGTGGCACAGGTCGTGATGGTCGCATCACTAAACAAGATGTATTAGCCGCTTTATCAAACGGTTTACCAACAGCACAAAAAGTATTAAGCAATAGCTGGCAAGGTGGTAGAGAAAAAGACAGAGCAAAAATGACGTCTTTACGTAAAACAGTTGCTAAACGTTTAGTAGCCGTTAAAAACGAAACAGCGATGTTAACCACTTTCAACGAAGTTGATATGAGCGAGATTTATGCAATTAGAGCTAAATACAAAGATAAATTTAAAGAAGTGTATGGAACAAATGTTGGTTTCATGAGTTTCTTTACAAAGGCAGTAACCGAAGCGTTATTTCATTATCCAGCAGTAAATGGAATGATTGATGGTGAAGAATTAGTGTATAACAAATACTGTGATATTGGTATTGCCGTAAGCGCGCCAAAAGGATTAATGGTTCCTGTATTACGTAATGCTGAATTAATGAGCATTGCTGATATTGAAAAAGGAATTAAAGATTTAGCTGTAAAAGCACGTGATGGAAAATTAACCATTGCAGATATGGAAGGCGGAACATTCACCATTACTAACGGTGGTGTATTTGGAAGTATGATGAGTACTCCAATTATCAATCCTCCACAAAGTGCTATCTTAGGAATGCATAATGTGGTTGACAGACCAATGGCTGTTAATGGACAAGTAGTCATTCGTCCGATGATGTATATTGCCTTAAGCTATGATCACAGAATTATTGACGGAAGAGAATCTGTTGGCTTCTTAGTGAAGGTAAAAGAGATGTTAGAGAACCCAAGCCGTATGTTATTTGGCGGTAAAGTTCCTGAAGAAGTATTATTAGGATTATAATCCCTCTAAACATAAAAATAAAAACCCTCAGTAAAATTGCTGAGGGTTTTTTGTTACTTTTAATCCTATACTGCATTATGATATTATGCGTCTAATCCTACTACTGTTTTTATCTGTACAATTATTTTCTCAAACCAAAAAACTGGATACTGTTTTTTGTGATTGTAATCAAGCCAAGGTCATTCCTGTTAATAGTAAAAGCATATACGGTAAAACCATCGCACCTAAAGGAAATGGAGAACTAAAAGAAATTAGCCCTGCCAAACAAAAGACAACTTATGCTTTCGAAAAAGAACATAATTCTGCTTGGTATAAGCTTATTATAAATGTTACTGGTGAATTAACGATGCATATTATTCCCACCAAAGCAGATGATGATTATGATTTTATGATGTTCAAATCTGCTAAAAATAATTTTTGCGACAGTTTACAAAAACATAAAATCAACCCAATAAGAGCTTGTATAAGTAGAGATAAGGAGGAACTAAATGGTAAAACTGGTTTAAACTATAAATCAATAAACGAATTAGTAAAACATGGCGTTGGTCCTGCTTATTGCAAAAGTGTATCTGTAAAAAAAGGAGAGGTGTATTATTTAGTGTTAGATAATGTTTACGAAAAAGGTGATGGACACACCATAGAGTTTGAAATTGCACAACCTGTTTTATTTAAAGGAATAGTAACCGATGACAATAACAAAGCCATTAAAACAGACATTGCCTTAACGAATCAAAAAGGCGATACGGTGTTCGTTGAAAAAACCAAAGAGGATGGTAGTTATGATTTTATTGCTCCTCTCACAAAGAATCAATCTTACAATTTAAATTTTTATAACGATAGTAGTTTTAGTTTTACTAAAAGCATTACACTTGCCGATTCTGCCCAATTAAAAACACTTAAAACAGTTTTACCAAAACTCAAAAAAGGCAATAAATATTCTATTGGCTCTATAAATTTTGTGGGGGGCTCTGTACAATATTTGCCACGAGCAATACCATCCATGAACAACTTGGCTAAACTTTTAAAGAAAAATAAAAATTTAAGAATTAAAATTATTGGTCACTCCAACGGAAGAGATATGATGGATGAACAAGGTATTATTGCTTTTACTAAAGGAAGGTCAAATACGATTAGAAATTATTTAGCAATTCAAGGCATCGATGAAAAACGAATAGAAATTGATGGCAAAGGCGATCACGAAATGTTATTTAAGCTCCCAAAAGCTAATGCTGAAGAACAAGAACAAAATAGAAGAGTTGAAATATTAGTATTAGATTTTTAGTGTTGCTCTTCTGCTGGCTCTGCCATTACTGTTTTTTGAGCTTTAAAAAATTCTACTAATTGTAGTTTTTGAGCGTCCGTTAATTTAGCTTCACCATGCATAATTGTATAAGAACTCATTGGCATTTCTCCTTCTTCAATCATTTCAACACACTCATCTAATTTATGATTCTTACGCTTTTCTTTATAAGTTCCCCAAATTGAAAAATTTAAATGTTGGCTTCCTTCATTAATATGGTGCTTAATCCACCAAGACACTGGAGCAATATTTGTGTACCAAGGATAGGTTGGTTGATTGGAGTGACAATCGTAACAAGCCGTTTTTAACATTCCTGCTATTTCTGTATTAGCTGATGTTAAAGAAATAAAATCTGTTCCTGGGTTTACTGGTGCTATTGTTTTATCAATTCTAATTGATTGAATAGCTAAAAATAGAAATACTAAAAAGATAGCGATCTTTTTTATGGTAAAATATTTTTTCATGGCAATTAATTTAAGAAATAATAACAATATGTAAATATGGTTTAATTTTTGAAATCATACCTTTAATCCATCAAATTATTTTTAATTACATTTGCTACATGCGTAAATTAATCATTTCAAGCCTTTTATTATTAAGCATCACCACTAGTTTTGCTCAATCAAAATCTCCAATTACAGTCTCATTATATAATTGCGAAAACTTTTTTGATACCAAAGATGATCCAAATAAAAAAGACGATGAGTTTTTGCCAGAGTCTCCAATGAAATGGGACGAAACTCGTTTTATGAATAAATTAACTAAAATTGCTCAGGTGCTTGATTCAACCGTTACAGGACCTGGCTTACCAAATTTAGTGGGTTTAGTAGAAGTAGAAAATAAAGACGTATTAGAGGAACTAATTTCTAAATCTCAATTAAAAGAAAAATCATACGGTGTATTATGCACTGATAGCCCTGACGAAAGAAGCATTGATGTTGGTTTATTATATGATAAATCTGTATTTTCTTTGGTTGATTTTAAAGAGCTAAATGCAACCAATCCATCTTTAGGAGATTACAAAACCCGTAATATTTTATTTGCTACTTTAAAAGCAACTAATGGAGATGTGATTTATGTATTTGTGAATCACTGGCCAAGCCGCAGGGAAGGAGAAAAAGAATCGGAACCTCGTCGTATTTTTGCAGCCGAACAAGTGCGTAATAAAATCAACGAATTACAAAAGAAAGACCCAAAAGCAAAAGTAATTGTGATGGGTGATTTTAATGATCATCCAGACAACAATAGTATTTTAAATACTTTAAAGGCAAGCGATAAACCTAAAGCTAAAACTGATTTATATAACGCTTATCAAACTTTAGATGCTGCTAAACAAGGCACTCATTATTTCGATAAAGAATGGAGAGTGCTAGACCAAATCATTGTATCGCAAGGATTTATTGGTGCTAAAAAGGGATACAAGTTTGATCCTAAAAATGCACACATTTTGCGAAAAGATTTCGTGCTTTTTAAAAACAATAAAACAGGTGAAGAAAAACCAAACCGCACCTATAGTGGCGAAAAATACTATAACGGCTACAGCGATCATTTATCTGTTTATATTACATTAGATTAATAAACTAATTTATAACCCATTTAATAGCGAGAAATATCTCGCTATTTTTTTGCCTTGTTTTAGCAATTCATCACAAAAACTTATACCTTAGTGCGTATCTAAAAACATAAATCATGAAGTACACTGCCATAAAAAAAGACTTATATATCGATAATCGTAAAAATTTTATCAAACACTTAAAGCCAAACTCAGTTGCCTTATTTGTAAGTAATGATTTATTGCCAACTAATGGCGATGGTTCTCTTGGTTTCGTTCAAAACAGTGATTTATTGCATTTATCTGGGATTGATCAAGAAGATACTATTTTAATGATTTTTCCTGATGTGAAAGATGGAAAACATAAAGAAGTTTTATTTATTAAAGAAACCAGCGATTTAATTGCTGTGTGGGAAGGTGCCAAGCTTACTAAAGAACAAGCTAAAGAAGCTAGTGGTATTGAAAATATTTATTGGCACCATGAGTTCGATAAAATCTTTAAAGGCTTTGTGTTTCAAGCAGAGCATATTTATTTAAATAGTAACGAGCACACTCGCCGTTATATTGATATGGAAACAGCTGAGATGCGTTTCAATAAAAAAATTAAAGAACAATTTCCTCTACACACGATTCAACGTTCGGCGCCAATTATGCACCGCATTCGTGCCATCAAACATCCATTAGAAATTGAAGCCATTCAACAGGCTTGTAACATTACCGAAAAAGGATTCCGTCGTTTATTAAGCTTCGTTAAGCCTGGCGTCATGGAATATGAAATTGAAGCAGAATTAATACATGAATTTGTTCACAACAGAAGTCGTGGTTTTGCATACGGACCAATTGTTGCCAGTGGAGCTAACGCTTGTGTATTACATTATGTAGAAAACAACAGAGCGTGTAAAGATGGTGATGTAATTTTATTAGATGTGGCGGCAGAATATGCAAACTATGCTAGTGATATGACTCGCGCAATTCCTGTAAACGGAAAATACACTCCTCGTCAAAAAGAAGTATATAATGCCGTATTACGCGTCATGAAAGCTGCTACAAACATGTTAGTGGTTGGTAATACCTTTGAAAAATACAACAAAGCAGTTGGTGATTTAATGACTGAAGAATTATTACAATTAGGTTTAATTAAATCCGATGAAGTCAAAAATCAAAATCCAGCTTGGCCTGCTTACAAAAAATATTTCATGCATGGAACTTCTCACTTTTTAGGATTAGACGTACATGATGTTGGATTTTTTGCAGAACCAATGCAAGCAGGTATGGTATTTACTTGCGAGCCTGGAATTTATATTCCAGAAGAAGGGTTGGGTATTCGTTTAGAGAATAATATTTTAATTACTCCTACAGGAAATGATGATTTAATGAAAAACATCCCTTTAGAAGCTGATGAAATAGAAGCTTTAATGAATAAATAACAATATCTGATTGAAAATCAGTGTTTTAACTTAAAAAATCATATCGAACGAGGTTACCTTTAGCCCCTTTAGGTATTAATGTAAACAAAGACTTTATGTCGAAAGTAGCGTACACAGACCTTGAATTTATTGAAGGGCTCAAGCATAACAACGATGCGGTGTTGCGCGCTTTATACAAAAAGTATTATAACCTCGTTCTTAAATATGTTGTAAACAATAGTGGTAATAGCGAAGCTGCTGCCGACATTTATCAGGAAACAATTATTGTTTTATATGAAAATGTTCAGAAGCCTGCATTTGAACTCAATTGCCAACTACAAACCTTTATTTTTTCGATTGCTAAACGCCTTTGGTTAAAGCAATTAAGAGGTAGTGGTCATTTAGCTCGTTTTAAAGAAGACGAGGAAAATGAAGTAGTAGATGTGTCCGATGAAATAACAGATCATCTGAAAAAGGAATCGGATATTGAGAAAATGAATACTTGCATGGAAAACTTAGGTGAACCCTGCAAAACACTATTAAAAGACTTCTACGTGTATAAGTTAAGTATGGATGAGATATCTGAAAAATTTGGATATACCAATTCGGACAATGCCAAAACACAGAAGTATAAATGTTTACAACGATTGAAACGATATTTTTTTGAAAACTAGAATATAGAAAGGGAAACAAGAGATGAGAGCAACTGATTTATTTGACAATTACATTTTTGGAACTTTAAGTACTGAAGAAAAACACGAGTTTGAAACACGCTTAAAAACAGATTCAGAATTTGCTACTGCTTTTGAAAAACACAAAACGTTAATTGAAGGCATTAACCAACACGAACAACGTACTCATTTAAAACAAATATTAGCCACTATTCACAAACAAGAATTTGGAAGTGATGCTAAAATTGTTTCTATAAAACCAGAAGAAACTTTCATTAAAAAGCACGGTAAAACTTTTGCTGTAGCAGCATCTGTTGCTGTTATAGCTGTTATCAGCACAATTACTGTTTTAAGTACAGGCGGCTATTTGTTGAAACAACAAGGAAATGCTATTACTGATTTAAAACGTGACGTTACTGAATTAAAATATTCTCAAGACGCCATTATTGAAGGAATTACTGGGGCAACAAACAAACGCATAAAAAACTATGCTCCTGCAAATATTGAAGGAACTGGTTTTGCCTTAAACAATAAAGGATATTTTATTACTAGCTACCACATGGTTAAAAATGCAGATTCTGTATTTGTAACTAATAGTGTGTTAGATAGAGCCTCTGCGAAATTAGTAGCAAGTGAGCCATCATTAGATATTGCGATTTATAAAATAGATAATATTGAGGCTATCAAAAATATCGCATTCCCTTTCTCATTTAAAGAGAATGCTTCTGAAATTGGAGATAAAATTTTTACTTTAGGTTATCCTCGTAGAGATGCGGTTTATGGTGAAGGTGCTTTAAGTTCAATGACTGGATTTAATAATGATACAACGATGTACCAAATTTCTATTCCAGTAAACCCAGGAAATAGTGGTGGTCCGTTAATGGATGAGCAAGGAAATATTATTGGTGTCATTCGTGGAAAACAAAGCTCTGCAGAAGGAACTGGTTTTGCTATTAAATCTAACTTTATTAAACAAACCATTGATAAATTAGAAAACGATTCGTTGAAAAAAGATTTAGCTTTAGTAACTAAAAAATCAAATTTAAAAGGTTTAAAACGTAGTGAACAAATTAAAAAAATTCAACCGTTTGTATTTAATGTGATGGTTTACAAAAAATAAATTAAGTTTTAATTATTTAAAAAGCCCTAGT
>DIHL01000048.1 GCA_002420145.1 Bacteroidetes bacterium UBA5697 | reverse complement strand
AAATAAAGATGTAAGATATATGTGAATAGTATAACTTATCAAAAAGATTATGTAATCTATATGAGCAAAACTAAACGAATCTTTGCTGTATTATAAATCAATTAACAATGTATTTAAAAAAATGAAAAATACATTTATACAACAATAAAAAAATAATGAAAAAAATACTACTACTTTGCGCATCTTGTTTATTTACTATTGCAGTATCGTCTCAAACAGAAGATAAAAAATGGAATATTGGATTCCACGGAGGATTAACACAATATAATGGGGATCGCGGACAGGAATTCTATTCCACAACACAAGCATCTTATGCATTTGCAAGTTTATCACTTTCAAGATATTTAGGTAAACATTTTGATGCTTCACTATTTATAACAAGAGGAGAACTAGGAAACATTGAAGCAAAAACAGCATGGACTCTAAGCGGAGATAAAAATCGTTTTTTAATTCGTATGAATACGGCGAATCTTGTAATACGTTACAATTTATTAAGTTCAAAATATATCATACGCCCCTACTTGTATGCAGGTGCAGGAGTTATTATGCATGAAGCATATCAAACAATACGTGATGAACGTTATGACTACGCGCTTCCATCTTTTGGTGGTGGATTAAACATTCGTATTACAAATGTTATTTCTTTGCAATTGCAAGAATCATTTATGTATACTACCGCTGATAATATTGATTTTGCAGAAGGTGGCGGATATAATGATGGCTATTTATTTCATACAGTTGGTTTAACTTTTAACTTAGGCAAAAAGAAAGATGCTGATAAAGATGGTATTGCTGATAAAAACGATAAATGCCCGAACACACCCACAGGTGTAGCGGTTGATACTAAAGGATGTCCTTTAGATCGCGATGAAGATGGAATTGCTGATTATCAAGATGCTTGTGTGGACATTGCTGGACTTGCATCCTTAAAAGGTTGTCCTGATAAAGATATGGATGGCATTACTGATAAAGAAGATCGTTGTCCTGATGTTTTTGGAACAGCAGCGCTAAGAGGTTGTAATGATTCAGATTTAGATGGTGTAGCAGATATTGATGACAAATGTCCTGGTACTAAAACAGGTTACAAAATTGATGAAACAGGTTGTCCATTAGATAATGATAAAGATGGGTTAGTGAACGAAGAAGATTTGTGTCCTGATGCTGCTGGTATTTTAGCATTCAAGGGCTGCCCTGATACGGATGGCGATGGTGTTTCTAACTTAACAGATCGTTGTCCTAATGTAAAAGGAACTATTGAAAACAAAGGATGCCCAGAAATTCCTAAAGTGGATATTCAAAGGATTACTGTTATTGCAAGTAAAATCTATTTTGAAACAGGTAGTGCGAAACTAAAATTGATTTCAAATTCGCAATTAGATGACCTAGCAGAAATTTTGAAACGTAATGACGCTGTTAATTTATCTATTGAAGGACATACTGATAATGTTGGTGATGATGCATATAACATGACACTTTCTCAACAAAGAACAGAATCGGTAAGAGATTACTTAATTTCTAAAGGAATTCCAGCATCTTGTTTAACTGCTATTGGATACGGAGAAACTAAACCAGTAGCTGACAATAAAAAAGCAGCTGGAAAAGCAAAAAACAGAAGAGTTGAATTAAAAACTTCTTATTAATCAATTAAAAAAGTAAAGCCATAAAAATAGGCATAATGTGTTACAACCATCACTCTTATTAAACAAGCATGTTACAAACATCAAATTTGAAATGTTAGCCAATTCAAAAACATCTAACAAAATAGATTCAAAAAAAGTCAGTCCTTCTTCCGAAAATTCATTTGGTAAAACACTAAAAGATTTTTTTGAAGAGGTGACTCTATTAACTCGTTTTACGATGCGGTTTTTCAGAGAACTCATCAAACCACCTTATGAGTTTAATGAGTTTTTAAAACAATCTTATTTAATCGGTTATAAATCATTACCATTAATTGCCATTACAGGTTTTATTATGGGACTTGTGTTAACGATACAATCAAGACCAACCTTAGCACAATTTGGAGCAGAGTCATGGTTACCAGCCATGGTGGCAGTATCTATTATTCGAGAGATTGGTCCAGTAGTTACTGCTTTAATATTTGCAGGAAAAGTGGGTTCGGGTATTGGTGCAGAATTAGCATCTATGAAAGTAACAGAGCAAATTGATGCAATGGAGGTTTCAGGAATTAATCCCTTCAAATATTTAGTAGTGACACGAATTTTATCCGCCACATTAATGTTACCCATACTTGTTATTATGAGCGATGTGATTTCATTATATGGCGCCTATATTGGAGTGAATTTACAGGGTGATGTTAGTTTTAATTTATTTATTGTGAAGATATTTGATAAACTCGTCTTCACAGATATTTTTCCTGCAGTCATTAAAACATTCTTTTTTGGATTTGTAGTTGCCTTATTAGGATGTTATAAAGGCTATAATTCTAGCAAAGGGACAGAAGGAGTGGCTGTAGCTGCCAACACATCTGTAGTTTATGCGTCATTAATGATTTTTATTTTAGATATGATTGCCGTTCAAATAACTAGTTTATTTATTTAAGCATAAAATAATGGAAGAAATCATTGTTGCAGATATATCACATTTAAAAAAGTCGTTTGGTGATAATGACATTTTAAAAGACATTAGCTTTAAAATTAAACAAGGCGAAAACTTAGCTGTGTTTGGAAAATCAGGTAGTGGAAAATCAGTATTAATTAAATGCTTGGTTGGTTTAATAGAACCAGATGATGGCAAAGTAGTATTATTAGATTCTGATGTTTCCAAATTAAACTATGATGAATTAAATGTACTAAGAAAAAAAATTGGATTTTTGTTTCAAAGTGCTGCCTTATATGATTCGATGACGGTAAGGGAAAATTTAGAATTTCCGTTACGAGATTTAAAATCAAAACCTCAACAAGAAATTGATGAATTGGTTTTAGAAGCCTTAACCAATGTAGGACTTGCAGAAGCTATTGATAAAATGCCTTCAGAACTTTCGGGGGGAATGAGGAAACGTGTAGGTTTAGCTCGCACTTTAATTTTAAAACCAGAAATTATTTTGTATGATGAGCCCACTACGGGCCTTGATCCTATTACATCACAAGAAATTAGTCAACTTATTTTAGACATTCAAAAAAAATATAATACCGCTTCTATTATTATTACGCATGATATAGAATGTGCGCGAATAGCTGCTAATAGAATCATTATGATTAAAGATGGAACTTCAATAGCTGAAGGAACATTTGAAGAATTATCACAATCAAAAGATGAATTTGTACGCTCATTTTTTAATATAAAACCAAGTCATGAAAAAAGCATCGGGTAATAAAATAAGATTAGGAATATTTGTTTCAATAGGTTTTGCATTGTTAATTGGATGTATATACTTAATAGGAGAAAGACAACAATTATTTAGTAATACATTCCAAGTGAGTGGCATATTTAAAAACATTAGCGGATTACAAATCGGGAACAATGTTCGGTTTTCGGGAATTAATGTAGGTATTGTTGATAATATTGAACAATTAACAGATACGACTGTAAAAGTGGATATGATGATTAATGATGACACTAGAAAGTTTATGAAAAAAAATGCCAAAGCCATTATTGGATCAGATGGTTTAATGGGAAATAAGATTGTAATAATTACTCCTGGTACTAATGGGCAAAAAACCTTAGCCGATAACGATGTGATTGCTACAGAACAACCTGTAACCATGGATGACATTTTAATAAAACTAAAAGTAACTGGTGATAATGCGGCAACCATAACTAGTGATTTAGCAGTTGTTATGACTAACATACGAGAAGGCAAAGGAACCATTGGCAAATTATTAATGGATACCGCAATGGCTAAAGAAGTTGACCAGGCACTTACAAATATTAAACAAGGCGCAGGCGGTTTTAAACAAAACATGAACGCTGCTAGTAATAATGTTTTACTAAGAGGTTATTTTAAGAAGAAAAAGAAGGGTGATGAAAAAGATAAAAAATAATATTTTAAGTTTGTGTGAATAGATAAATTGTTGGCTGCTTAACTAAAGGAAATTTATTTTTAATTTATTATATTTGATAAACTAATAAGATTATAAAACTTTAGCATATCTTGCAAAAACAACAAGATATACTTACAAAAGTTAAGCATGTAAAGAGGTTATGCCCAATGCCCAATAGACAAATTTAAAGTAGATACCTTAATAACAATTAGTTTGAATGAAAATACCGGAAAAACACAAAAAAGAAAACGAAAGACTTAAACTTTTGGATTCATATTCAATACTAGATACACTTCCTGAAATTGATTACGATAACTTAACAGCTATTGCATCTGAAATATGTAATACACCAATCTCCCTTGTCAGTTTAATTGACTCTAAACGTCAATGGTTTAAATCGCATCATGGGTTGGACGTATCTGAAACACCAAAGGAATATGCATTTTGTGCTCATGCAATAAATGATACAAATGACGTTTTTATCATTCAGGATGCAAGGAAAGATACACGATTTAATGACAACCCATTAGTTACGGGAGAACCACATGTGATTTTTTATGCTGGCGTTCCATTAATTGGTTCCGATAATTTACCACTTGGGACTTTATGTGTAATTGACAATAAACCAAAACTTTTAAGCCAAAGTCAAGTAATCGCTTTAAAGGCATTAGCTAATCAAGTAATGAATCTTCTAGAGTTAAGAAAAACTAAAACTCAATTAGAACAAGCTTTAAAAGATGTTGAACAAATAAACAGAGAATTGGAAAGTTTTGCATATATAGCTGCTCACGATTTAAGATCACCGTTAAACAATATTTCATCCCTTGCTAAACTTTTTCTAGATTCATATGGAGCAAAATTAGATGAAGAAGCTCAAAAATTAATATCATTAATTTCATATTCTTCCGATAAATTAAAAAAACTAGTTGAAGGTTTGCTAGAATATAGTAAATCGAACACAATTCTTAAAGAAGATAAAGTTGAAGTAAATTTAAAAAAATTAAAAAGTGATATTGAGGGCCTTTTTAATTTTGAAAACAATTGTGTTATTACTCTTAAATCGACTTTGGATTCAATTTTCACAAATAGAACAGCAATAGAACAAATTCTCATTAATCTTGTTTCAAATTCTATTAAATACAACAACAAATTAATAACTAAAATAGAAATAGAAATAACTGAGGAAGATTTTAAATATATTATTTCTGTCAAAGACAACGGTCCTGGTATTTCTAAGGAAAATCAGGACAAAGTATTTCAAATTTTTAAAACTCTTGAAAATGAAGATAAATTTGGACAGCGTGGCAACGGAATAGGCTTAGCAACTGTAAAAAAAATAGTTGAAGTTTTAGGTGGTACTATTTATATTGAATCAGACCTTGGCACTGGAGCAAAGTTTATTTTTACTCTTGAAAAAATGTTGTTAGTTGACAGCAAAAACAGATAATAATTTAAAAGTACTGGACATAACACGTCCTACTTTACCGTCTCAAATCACTTCCCCCAATTCATCAAATCTTTTCCAATATCGCTACGGTAATATTTGCCTTCGTAGTTCACGGTTTCGGCTGCTGCAAAACTTTTAGCAATGGCTTCTTCAATGGTTTTTCCAAAAGAGGTAATAGCAAATACTCGTCCGCCATTAGTTATTACGTCTTCATTTTTAAAAGCCGTTCCTGAGTGAAACACTTGGCTATTAGTCACGTTATTTAAACCTGTTACTACTTTATTTTTTTCATAATCTTCCGGATAACCGCCGCTCACTAATACAACGGTTGTAGCAATATCAGTCGTCACACTAAATTGTTTTTCGTGCAAAGTTTGTGTTGCCACGCCTTGCAATAAATCTAACAAATCCGATTCAATACGTGGTATTACTACTTCCGTTTCTGGATCTCCCATGCGGCAATTATATTCAATCACACTTGGCTCTCCATCACAATTCATTAAACCAATAAAAATAAATCCACGGTAATCAATGCCATCTTTTACTAAACCATTAATAGTTGGTTTCACAATTTTTTCTTCCACCTTTTTAATAAAAGCTTCATCAGCAAATGGCACTGGGCTCACCGCGCCCATTCCACCAGTATTTAAGCCAGTATCACCTACTCCAATACGTTTGTAATCTTTAGCTGCTGGTAATATTTTATACGATTTTCCATCTGTCAATACAAACACAGATAACTCTATTCCTTTTAAAAATTCTTCAATCACAACGGTATTGCCTGCATTACCAAACTTAGCATTCAAAATCATATTTTGTAACTCAGCTTTAGCTTCTGCAGCATCGTCAATAATCAATACACCTTTTCCTGCAGCTAATCCATCTGCTTTTAAAACATAAGGAGGAGTTAATGAATCTATAAATGCCGCGCCTTCTGTAATATTATCTTTGGTAAAGCTTTTATATTTAGCAGTTGGCACGCCATGTTTAAACATAAATTGTTTACTAAAGTCTTTGCTACCCTCTAATTGAGCACCATCTTTTTTAGGGCCAATCACAGGAATTTCTTTCAACACTTCGTCGGCTAAAAAATAATCATGTATGCCTTTTACTAATGGATCTTCAGGGCCAACCAATACCATATCAATGCTCTTTTCCCACACTAAATTTTTAATGGCATCAAAATCTGTGGCTGATATATTAACATTAGTGCCGCATTGTGCCGTTCCTGCATTACCTGGAGCGATATATAAGTTTTCTAATTGTTTGCTTTGAGCTAATTTCCATGCAAAAGCATGTTCTCTACCACCTGATCCTAAAATTAATACGTTCATAAGTTTGAATAAAGTGTAAAAATAAAAAATCCCACCTTAATAGATGGGATTGATTAAAAAGTTTTAAAAACTATTTTAATGTTTTCGTTTGCTGAAACTTGAGTTTCCTCTCACACGAGAAGATGAACGTTTCTTATTTTGTTGAGCAATAACTCCGTCAGTAAAACGTTTTCCTTTAGTTCGATTACGTGTAAATAACTTAGGTTGCTCTTTCTTTTGTTTAATACCAGGGTTTGTTTTTCTATAAACCCAAGGACCATTGCTCTTTTTCCCTTTAAAAATACGAGCTATAAAGCCTTTTTTTTGTCCTCCTTTAGCAAAAGCGTTGGCGTTTCCTTTAGATTTACCACCAAATAGCTTTTTACCTCCACCACGTTGATTACGGTGTTCTTTCTTTCTGCCACCTCTCACTTGAGACATCATAGGAGTAGTAACTCCTATAGCTAAAAGCAAAAATACAAGGGCAAAAAGTCTGGTCAGTTTCATTTATACAATATTATACAAAAAATTTGATAAAATCCAACGCTTTTTCTGTTATTTGTCGAAATATCTCACAAGATTTTAACAATACATCACTAATAAGTTCAAAATCCATAAAATCTACAGAATTTAAAAAGACAGCATTTTGGGGGAATTCTGATATCCTACATTTAAAATATGTAGTTTCGCATTAATGACTGTAAGTGCCCTAGAAGTTGCCGACTTTTTAAATAAAAGCAAACATGAGTTAATTATTGATGTGCGAGCGCCTATTGAATTTTTCAAGGGTCATGTTCCTTATGCCATCAATATTCCCTTGTTTGAAGATAGTGAGCGAGCCGAAATAGGTACATTATATAAACAACAAGGAAAAGATACGGCAGTAAACAGAGGTTTGGAGATTGTTTCTCCAAAAATGACAAGCTTTGTAAACAAAGTAAAAGCATTATCTAAAAACAAAAAAGTGTTTGTGTATTGTTTTAGAGGAGGCATGCGAAGTAATAGTTTTGCTTGGCTCATGAACACATCTGGATTGGATGCCGTGATTATGAAAGGTGGCTACAAGGCTTTCAGAAATTATGTATTAGATTATTTTGAGCAAGAACGAAAAATAATTTTATTAGGTGGAAAAACAGGAAGTGGAAAAACAGACATTTTAAAAAAATTAAATGAACAAAACTTACAAATTGTTGATTTAGAAGGCATCGCTCATCACAAAGGCTCGGCTTTTGGTGCCATAAACGAACAAAAACAAAATCCTCAACAAGTATTCGAACATCAATTGTATCATCAACTATCTGAACTCGACAGTTCTCAATATGTTATATTAGAAGATGAATCTCAAACTATTGGGTTTAATAAATTACCTCATGGTTTGTGGCAACAAATGAAACAAGCTCCTATTGTAAAAATTGAAATCCCATTTGAATTACGAGTTCAAAAATTAGTAGAAGATTATACTACTGTTGACATCAATGCTTTAAAAGCCTGTGTTGAAAAAATCGCACAACAATTGGGAACTTTAAATACAAAATTATGTTTACAGTATTTGGATGATAAAAATTTATCCGATGTGGCTCGTTTATCATTATTGTATTATGATAGAGCTTATGAATTCAATTACAAAAATAAAAAACAACCTATTATACTTTTAAACTCTGATACGATTGATGCTACTATTAATGCTCAAAAAGTAAAACAGATGATAGATACATTAAACTAACATGTCAGTAAAACTCACACAATTTAGTAAGGCCTCTGGTTGCGGTTGCAAAATTGCACCAGCCGTATTAGAAGAAATCTTAAGCGGTTGCAAACAAGATATTGTTTTTAAAAACTTATTGGTAGGTAACGAAACCAAAGACGATGCGGCTGTTTACGAATTAGAAGATGGTAATTGTATTATTAGTACCACCGATTTTTTTACTCCCATTGTAGATAGCGCTTTTGATTTTGGAAAAATTTCGGCCTGCAATGCGATTAGTGATGTGTATGCCATGGGCGGAAAACCATTAATGGCAGTGGCAATTTTAGGATGGCCGGTAGATAAAATACCAGCGGATGTAGCACAACAAGTGATAAAAGGAGCGCAAGAAATTTGTACCAAAGCTGGCATCCCCTTAGCTGGAGGGCATAGCGTAGATACACAAGAGCCACTATTTGGCTTAGCGGTTACGGGCTTAGTAAAAAAAGAACACATCAAAAAAAACAATACTATTAAAGAAAATGATATTCTTTATATCACAAAACCTTTAGGTATTGGAGTGTTAAGCACCGCTTTAAAAAGAGGTTTATTAAACGAAACTCACTATCAATTGCTCTTAGAACAAACCACTACTTTAAATTCAATTGGCGAAAAATTAGGAGCTTTGTCATACGTTAATGCTATTACAGATGTAACTGGATTTGGTTTTGCGGGGCATTTATTAGAAATGCTAGCAGACAAGAATCTTTCAGCGTCTATCAAAAAAGAATCACTTCCTATTATGGAAGCAGCAAAAGAATACGCCAAACAATTTGTGTTTCCAGATAATACTACACGAAACTATAATGCACAATCTAAACACATTGCTGGCATGACAGATTTAGATTTTATTTTTTATTGCGACCCTCAAACCTCAGGTGGTTTATTATTTAGTGTTTCTTCTTCAAACGAAAAAGAAATGGATGAATTACTAAAGTTGAATCATCAATACTTTGCTAAAGTTGGAACGATTACAAGTAAGCAAGAAAAAGAGATTATGTTTTTATAGAACACTGATAACACAGATTGTTATGATTTATAAAGATTAAAATTAGTGAAATCTGTTCAATCGTAATTATAACAAAACACCTAAGTAATCACTTTCAAATAAAATCAGTGAAAATCAGCTTAATCAGTGTCATCTGCGTTCCTATTAAAATAGCTCTCCTATAATCCAACCAACACTTTTAATGACTGCTTCCATGATAAACTTCGTGAACGGCACGCCACAATAAATGATATTAAAAAGCTTGATGCAATATTTATTAAACCAATATAAATCACTCCTAAAAACACACTAATAATTAAATCTAACTCATAGCAATGATCGCTGCCTAGCGCAATAGCAAAGTTGCCTGAAGAAATAGTTACATGTCTGATGTCAAATGGAATTCCAAGAAACTTTCCAATGTTACCAGCCATTCCGAGACAAAATCCTAAAAATACATTTCCTACAATACCGCCTAAGTTTTTTTCGACAAACACTGCTAACTTTTGTCTTTTCTCTAAACTATAAATACGAATCAATTTAGGATGTTTTATAATACGCTGAGCTATTTCAGAATACACAACCTTATTATCAAAATAACCTATCACAATTCCTGATAAAGATAAAAACACACCTGTAATAGTAGCATAGATTAATGAAGCGCTATAAACTGGATGATTAGAATACATTTGTGCTTTTGACTCTGTATAATTAAATACAGAATAATGAAAATAGTAATCAATAAACCAAGCTGATAAAAAACATAATGGTAAAACAGTTACTAAATTACCAATTAAGGATACAAACTGACTTCGGATTACTTGTTTAAACATCATCCAAGGTTTTTTGTCTGTATTGTTTCCACTATCAATACTATCTGCAATAAAGGCGGCGGTCATTGCTGGCTGCTTAGTTGCTAAGGTTAAATGAGTTAAATACATAAACACAAAACCAGCACTATAATTTAATCCAAATAAAAAACCTTCAATAAATAAAGGCGCATGCAAATCATGAATAAAATGTTTAATATAAACTAATAACACAATCACTAATCCTCCGCCCATAGCAGATTTAAATAATTTCAGGTTTTCTTTTTTTGAAAACCCAATATAGTGTTCGCCTTTTTGAGAAGTATGGCTCACTATTCGATGAGCTAGTAAATTTGTATTTTCCTTAATAAATCTTCGAACCCTGTTTTTAGTTTGCTCTGCTTTTACCAATTCGGTAATTAATTGAGAAATAGTTAATACTTTGTTACTCTTTTGTTTAGTTACAAATAAATTCAATAACAATCTAATTCTACAAATATGTTGATGTGCTCGTTGTAATAAATACGTTGAATGCAAACTCGTTCCTATCTCATCTTTCTTTTCTTGAATAGAACTAAACATTCTTTCTGCACGATTAATACTTTGCCAAATACTTTCTAATTCTTCGTAATCAATTTCTAGTGTTTTATTTTCTAAATGTTTTTTTACAAATAAATTTACCTGATGATTTAATTCAAAAAAAGGAGAGTTACTATCATCTATTTCTGGTAATTTACTAACTAAGTATGGGTCAATTCCAATACTTGCCAAACGATGGCATAAAATAATAATGGCATTATGAATTTGATGTGCCAATTTTTGAGAATGAGTAATAAGCTGACGAGAATCTATCAAATTAGTCATAGCTTCCCAACTTGAATAATTTATTTTCTCAAGCCATTCATAATCGTTAGTCTTATTAAAAACAAAATTGATGAAATGACTTAATTCATTTTCTGGCAAATTACTCGGTAATATTTTATGTTTCAGTCGTCTTGCTATTTCTGGAAAAAACCCACGATTAGAATTTATACCATATTCCGAAAATACATTTACAAAGAAAGCATTGTCTAAAGTCAAATAACAGAAATCGGTTAACTCCTTCTTAAAATCTTCGTCAATTGATTTTTTGCCAATTAGTTCTTTTAATAATACGTTAAATTGTTCCTCATCCCGATCCGAAATAAGTCGTATTTGTTTGACAAAGTCTATTATTTGATAAAAATTATGATTTAAAAAGTTCATTTGACTAAGTTAGCAGAATACACCAGAATCTCCATTTTAAACTATTTTGTTTAACGTTTGTTAACCATTAAAACGCTAATAAAGTATTTAAAATCACGTTTTTACAATTAATAAAATAGTTTATCTTTGTTGTAATGGAAATTGTTAAAGGTTCAGGAGTTATTCCTGGTGAATTATTGGCAAAGGTGAATTCCCCAGCCGATTTAAAAAAATTAAAAGAAGAAGAATTAGAGCAGTTTTGTGCAGAACTACGTCAATTCATCATCGACATCGTTTCTGTAAAAGGCGGCCATTTTGGCGCTTCTTTAGGCGTTGTTGAACTTACAACTGCTTTACATTATGTATTTAATACGCCCTACGATCAATTAGTGTGGGACGTAGGTCATCAAGCATACGGACATAAAATTATTACTGGTCGTCGTGATGTATTTCACACAAACCGTATTTACAAAGGCATTAGCGGTTTTCCAAAACGTTCGGAAAGTGAATATGATACTTTTGGTGTTGGACATTCTTCTACTTCTATTGGTGGAGCCTTAGGTATGGCTGTTGCAAGTCAGTATTTAGGATTAAAAGATAAACAACATATTGCTGTTATTGGAGATGGTTCTATGACTGCTGGTCAGGCTTTTGAAGCATTAAACCACGCAGGTATTTCAAATAGCAATTTATTAGTAGTGTTAAACGATAACTGCATGAGCATTGACCCTAACGTTGGTGCTTTAAGAGATTATTTAACAGACATTACAACATCTCACACATACAATAAAACAAAAGATAAAGTTTGGGATTTATTGGGGAAGATTAGCAAGTTTGGACCAAATGCTCAAGAAATTGCCAGTAAGTTAGAGAATGCTGTTAAAACTTCATTATTAAAACAAAGTAATTTATTTGAGTCGTTAAAGTTCCGTTATTTTGGTCCAGTGGATGGGCATGATGTGGTTCGTTTAACAAAAATCATGGCCGATTTAAAAGATATTCCTGGCCCAAAAATATTACACGTTTTAACTAAAAAAGGTAAAGGTTATAAATTCTCAGAAGAAGGAAACGAAACAGTTTGGCACTCGCCAGGTTTGTTTAACAAAGAAACTGGAGAAATTATAAAAGTAGTTCCTACAGAACCTCAACCTCCAAAATACCAAGATGTATTTGGACACACAATCGTAGAATTAGCTGAACAAAATAAAAAAATAATGGGTATCACACCAGCAATGCCAAGTGGTTGCTCATTAAATATTATGATGAAAGCTATGCCTGACAGAGCATTTGATGTAGGAATTGCCGAACAACATGCTGTAACGTTTAGTGCTGGTTTAGCAACACAAGGCATGATTCCTTATTGCAACATTTACTCTTCTTTTATGCAACGTGCGTATGACCAAGTGGTGCATGATGTGGCTTTGCAAAATTTAAAAGTAGTATTATGTTTAGATAGAGGTGGAATTGCTGGTGCTGATGGACCAACACACCACGGCGCTTTTGATATTGCTTATTTCCGTTGCATTCCCAATATGATTGTGAGTGCTCCAATGAATGAAGAAGAGTTGCGTAACTTAATGTACACCGCTCAATTAGATGAAGTACAAGGTGTATTTAGCATTCGTTACCCTCGCGGAAACGGTGTGATGGTAAATTGGAAAACTCCTTTCAAGAAATTAGAAGTTGGAAAAGGTCGCAAGTTAAAAGATGGAAAAGAGGTGGCAATTTTATCGTTAGGACATCCTGGAAACTTTGCTGCTAAAGCCATTGAAAAATTAGAAGCTGAAGGCATTACTCCTGCTCACTACGACTTACGTTTTGCTAAACCGTTAGATGAAGCCATGTTACACGAAGTTTTTACTCGCTTCAAAAAAATAATCACCATCGAAGATGGAACTATTGTTGGTGGTGTTGGTAGCGCTATTTTAGAATTCATGGTAGAGAATAACTATAGCGCTCAGGTAAAACGTTTAGGTATTCCCGATAAATTTATCGAGCACGGAGAGCCAAACGAATTATATCAAGAATGTGGTTTTTCGGTTGAACAAATTCATAATGAAGTTTTAGAAATCTTAAAAGAGAAAAAAACGGATAAAGTAGCTGTATAATTTTTCTTTATAACACTTATTTAAAACGACTTAACCAAAAATTAAGTCGCTTTTTTATTTAACAGAAATTTTATTTTAATCCTCCCTTGTTTTCGCTAAATTTGTGTAAATACCAATAAATTGGCTTCAGAGCAAAATATATTAATTTATAAACTCGATGAGTTTATTCGCAAGTATTACAAAAACCAACTCATTAAAGGTTTGTTGTATACAAGCGGATTATTAGTAGCTGCCTTTTTGTTTTTGGTAGTAGCAGAATATTTTGCAGAATTTGGAATCACCACTCGAACTATTTTATTCTACTCGTTTTTAGTAACTAGTGGCTTTGTGTTATTTAAATACATTGCTGTTCCTGTTTTAAAATTAAACAAACTCGGCGAAGTCATTTCTTATGACGAAGCCGCCAACATCGTTGGTACACATTTCAATAATATCAATGATAAATTATTAAACACCTTACAATTACAACGTAACTCTGGCTCCATTTTATCTCCCGATTTATTAACGGCTAGCATCAATCAAAAAATGGAAGAGTTAAAACCTATTCCATTTACTTCAGCTATTGATATTGGTGAGAATAAAAAATATTTAAAATTTGCTTTACCTCCTATTGCATTGATGTTACTTGTATTGGTTATTAAACCAAGCATTATCAAAGATGGAACAGAACGCATTGTCTTCCACCAAACTTATTTTGAAAAAGCAGCGCCATTTCAATTTGCCATTAACAATAAATCATTAGAAGCTATTCAGCAACAAGATTATGTATTAGAATTAAAATTAAATGGTAATGAAATTCCTAATGAAGTTTTTATTAATGTAGATGGCGTTGATCACAAAATGGAAAAAGTAGATAATGTAAATTACACTTACACATTTAAAAACGTTCAAAAAAATTTAGATTTTGTATTTAATGCCGCAGGCTTCAATTCCAAATCATACGAGTTAAGTGTATTGCCCAAACCGATGTTAATGAAGTTTGACATTCAATTAACATATCCTGCCTACCTCAACAAAAAAAATGAAACCGTTTCTAATATAGGTGATATGCAATTACCTCAAGGCACTAAAATGCAATGGGTATTTCATACAAAAAATACAGACAATATTTTTTTAAATTTTGCTGATACTTTAGTTGATATTTCTCGTTCATCAGAAGATGAATTTGCTTTTTCAAAACGCATGATGCAAAGTACTAGTTACAGCATCAAAACCATGAATCATTTTTTAAAACAAAATCCTGATTCTGTTAACTATACCATTAATGTTGTTCCTGATCAAGTTCCATTAATTGACGTGAGCGAAAAAACAGATTCGCTGAATCCTAAAAATATTTATTTCTCTGGTACTATTAAAGATGATTATGGTTTTACTCGCTTAGCATTTAAATATGTTCATTATACTCAAGACTCAACTGGTAAAGCCATTGTAAAAAATGGGGAGCAAATAATGGGTTTAAACAAAACACAAATCACTCAACCCTATTATTATTTTTTAGATGCTTCTCGTTTTGATGTATTGCCAGGAGATAAAATTGAATACTATTTTGAAGTATGGGACAATGATGGTGTTACTGGCTCTAAATCCGCTAAAACACAAACTATGTTGTTTAAGGCGCCAACTATTGACGAGTTAAATCAAGCAACTGATAAAAACAATTCGGAGATTAAAAAAGATTTAGATGATGGCATTAAAAAAGCAAAAGATTTACAAAAAGACATCAACGAACTCAGCAAAAAACTGACTGAGAAAAAACAAATGGGTTACGAGGAGAAGAAAAAATTAGAAGACATCCTCAAAAAACAAAATGAATTAAAAAACAAAATAGAAGAAACAAAACAAGAAAACCAGCTTAATAATCAACAGCAGCAAGAAAACCAACAGCTTGATGAATCTTTATTGGAAAAACAAAAACAATTAGAACAATTGTTTGAAAACATCATGACTCCAGAAATGAAAAAATTATTTGATGAGTTAAATAAATTGATGGAGAAACTGGATAAAAATCAGGTTCAGCAAAAATTGGAAGAGCTAAAACTATCTAACAAAGACATGGAAAAAGAATTGGATAGAACGCTTGAAGCATTTAAACAAATGGAGGTAGAACAAAAACTACAACAAGCCATTGACAAACTGGATGAACTGAAAGATAAGCAAGATGCTTTAAAACAAGAGACTGAAGGCAATAAAGAGAATCAGGATAAAAAGAACGATAATAAGGATTCGAAAACTGATAATAAGGACAACAAAGATAAAACTGATTCAAAAGAGTTAGAAAAAAAACAAGACGACTTAAACAAACAGTTTGAAGATTTGAAAAAAGATTTGAAAGAGATGCAGGAAAAAAATGCATCACTTGAACAACCAAATGAACTTCCAAAAACAGAGGAAAAACAAAACGAAATTAGTAAAGAGATGGAAAACAGTTCTGAACAATTAAATCAGAACAATAAAAAGAATGCGTCTAAATCTCAAAAACAAGCTTCTGACAAAATGCAGGAGATGAAAGAGCAAATGCAAAAAGCCATGGATAGCATGGAGAAAGAAGAACAAGAAGAAGACATGCAAACACTTCGTCAAATTTTAGAAAATCTATTGAACTTATCATTTGCTCAAGAAGATTTAATGTCTCAGTTATCTAAATTACGTTCCGATAATCCTCAGTATTTAAAAATTACTCAAACTCAAAAAAAATTACAGGATGACTCAAAAATTATTGAAGACAGTTTATTTGCATTAAGCAAAAGAGTACCTGCTATTAGCGCTTTAGTAAATAGAGAAATTTCATCTATTAACATGAATATGGGGAAAGCTGTTGCAGAACTTGCCGAACGCATGCAATCCAATGCGCAAATGCGTATGCAATACTCCATGACTTCCATTAACAATTTGGCATTGTTGCTAAATGAGAATTTAGAACAAATGCAAAAACAAGCTAAAGAAGGAAAACCCGGAAGCGGTAGTTGTAAAAAACCAGGGAAAGGACAAAAGCCAAGTTCAAAACCTGGTGATGGCAAACCTAGCATGGCAAATATGAAACAAATGCAACAACAACTTAATAAACAATTAGAAGAGTTGAAAAAAGCATTAGAACAACAAGGCAATAAACCAGGAGGGCAGAAACCGGGGAACAAACCAGGAGAAAAGCCTGGTGGACAAAAACCTGGCGGACAAGGGGGAATGGGACAGCAAGGTGGCCAAAATGGAATGATGCCTGGAGTTCAGGGACAAGGAATGAGTGAGCAATTAGCAAAAATGGCAGCGCAACAAGAGGCTTTAAGACGTCAAATGCAACAAATGTTGGATAAAATTAAAAAAGAAGGTGGTTCAAACCCTGGCGGAAATATTGCAGAAATGATGGAACAGACTGAAAAAGATATCGTTAACCGACAAATTACTCAGGAAACGATGAAACGCCAGCAAGATATCATAACTAAACTTTTAGAAAGTGAAAAAGCTGAGCGAGAACGCGAGCAAGACGAAAAAAGAAAGAGTAATGAAGCAAAAAATGAGATTTTAAGTAACCCTACGCAATTTTTAGAGTATAAAAGACTTAGAGAAAAAGAACTGGAGTTGTTAAATACGGTTTCGCCAAGTTTAACACCTTATTACAAGCAAAAAGTTAATGAATATTTTAATAGCGTAAATAAATGATAATGATACCAGCTAAGGGAGAAAAATTAGATATTACTTCTACATCTGAAAATATAAGATTAGTAGAGCGTTTAGTAGAAGATGTTTGCGATGTGTTTAATGTAAACGAAGATAATTACGGTAATATTTTAATTGCTGTAACAGAAGCAGTAAACAACGCCATGTATCATGGCAATCAAGGTAATCCTGAAAAACATATCAGAATAGGATTTGAATCTGGAGAAAAAAATATTAAATTTTCAGTATCAGATGAAGGTAAGGGATTTGATTATAATAGTTTACCAGACCCAACAGACCCTGTAAATATTGATAAACCAAACGGCAGAGGTGTTTTTTTAATGAAAAACTTAGCGGATAAAGTAGAGTTTAATAATAACGGACAAGAAGTATTATTGACCTTTAATTTGAATTAATGATTTCTTTCCACAACCAAAGTATTGCTTTTAAATTTAAAGAGAAAACAAAATTAAAAGCTTGGATTAAAACCGTTACCGAAAAAGAGAAACACAAACTCGGCACCATCAATTATATTTTTTGTACAGATGATGAACTTCTTGAAATAAACGTCAAGCATTTAAATCATAATACACTCACCGACATTATCACTTTTGATTATACCGAAGGCAAAACTATCAACAGCGATATTTTCATCAGCATTGAACGCGTTTTAGAAAACGCCGAAAAATTTAAGGTAACATTTGATGAAGAATTTCATCGTGTGATGATTCACGGAATTTTACATTTATGTGGATACAAAGATAAATCCAAAGCTGACACTGAGTTGATGAGAAAAAAAGAGAATGCAGCTTTGAAGATGTTAGTTTCTAACTAGCATCATTATTAAATTGTTTAGCGAATTTGGTTCTTAATCTTTCTTCTGGAGTTTGAACTTCATAAATAAACTTACTAGTTTCTTCAATCCACATCAAAATTTCTTCAACACTTTTTTTCTGATGAGCGGCAATTTGTTCATCTGTAACCGTATAATGGAAACCAATGTTGGCATTTTCTAATTTTGGTTTAATGTCCATTTTTTATGAGTTTAGAAAGTAGTAATATATCGTTTTGATCTTGTATGCGATTAGAATATTTTTTTAATTCAATTAAATCTTCAACGCTCACTAAATGAATTATTGTTTCTCCTAACTTTCTTTCTGTTTTGGTTTTCCAGAGTACATCAAATTCAATTGGCACATCAAGCAATACATCTAAATTCATATATCCTGCCAAAGAATTAAAATAAGAATAAGCAATTAAGTTTTTCTCTTTAATTACTTTTAATCTATCTTCTTTTTTAACAAAAGTATTTATTGATAATGGAATGACGGATTGAAACAATAAATGCTTAGTAGAATTTTCAAAATTTAAAACATTTGTTTCTTCAAAATCTAACAATAAATCTATATCAGCCGTCATTCTTGGAATACCGTATATATTAACAGCCAATCCTCCGCAAACTAAATATTTTACGTTATATTGGTTTAAGATGTCAAATATTTTTTTGATTTCCATAATCTAATTTAACGATTAAATCATCATCTAGCAAACTTTCAATAAACCAACCCTAATTCAACTCGTACTGTAACTTACTTAACTTTTGATATAAGCCGCTACTACTAGTCATCAATTCTTGATGTGTTCCCATTTCTACGACTTCACCTTTTTGTAATACCACAATTTTATCAGCATTACGAATCGTTGATAAACGATGAGCAATCACAATAGATGTTCTTCCTATCATTAATTTATCTAATGCTTCTTGCACTAAGCGTTCGCTTTCGCTGTCTAAAGATGAAGTAGCTTCATCTAAAATTAAAATAGAAGGGTTTTTTAATACGGCTCTAGCAATAGCCACACGCTGACGTTGCCCGCCAGATAATTGAATACCTCTATCCCCCACTAATGTTTCAAATTGATCAGGGAAACTCATAATAAAATCATAAGCATTAGCTTGTTTAGCCGCTTCAATCACTTCTGTCTCAGTAGCATTTGGTTTGCCATATAAAATATTATCTCTAATGGTTCCTCCAAATAATAAAACATCCTGAGGTACAATGGCCATTTGATCACGTAATTCTGTTAATTCATAATCAGTTGATTTTTTTCCATCAATTAAATATTCTCCAGCATTAGGTTCGTAAAACCGCAAGGTCATTGATGCTAAAGTTGATTTACCACTTCCACTACTACCAACTAAAGCAACAGTTTGTCCAGCTTTAGCACTAAACGAAACATCTTTTAATACTTCAAAATCTGGTCGTGTTGGATACGTAAATTTAATGTTCTTAAATTCTAAATCACCTTTTACTCTAGTTAAATTTAGATTATTACGATGTGCTAAATTTATTTCTTCATTTCTATCATCAATAATTTCAAACACTCTATCGGTTGCGCCTAATGCACGTTGTATAGATGCTAATTGCTCAGGCAAGCCTCCTAACGAACCTGCTACAAACAATGATAACATCATAAACTTTCCAAAGTTTTCAGTTGATAATTCTCCTGCATTAATCAGTAACAACATTTTATATAAAATAAAAAAGATTGAACCAAACACACACATGATGATAAAGGCAAAAAATGCTCCGCGCATAATTCCGTACTTAATCCCAAATTTTCTGATTTCATTAGTTACTTTATCATACTTTCCAATTTCTAATTGTTCATTCGTAAAAGCTTTTACACTGGTAATCCCAGTCAAGGCTTCTGACACAATAATACTAGATTCAGAAATTTTATCTTGTAACGCTTTTGAATAACCTCTTATTTTTCGACCATATAAGATAGCTACCACCGTGATTGGAGGAATGATTACAATAAACCATTTTGCCACATCCCAAGATGTGAAATAAACTAATAATACCAATCCACCCACACCAACAATAGTTTGACGGATAACTTCAGCAATATTAATCGTAAAAGCTTCAGAAATCACATTAATATCTGTTGCCACTCTACTGCTCAAATCTGCAACCTGATTTTTAGAGAAAAAACTCATAGGCATTTGAACCAATTTATTGAATGTATCAGTTCTTAAGCCTTTTAAAATATTTTCAGTCACAATAGAAAAAGTATAAACTCTACCAAAAGACACTAAACCCTGAATAACTAACAAAATCAATAATTCTATACCCGTACCAGATACCATACTGCTAAACGCAGAGGAATCCATTCCGGTATTACCCAAATAACCAAACATTTTACCTGCAGCCACCGGAAAATAAAGTCCTACAGCCGCTGTTCCAGCTACAAATAACATCCCAAGCATAAACAACCACTTACTTTTACCTAAGTATTTGAATAAACGAAAAGATTTTTTGAAATTTGCTTTAGAAAGTTTTGCTTTAGGTATATCGTCTTTAGCCTTATGTTTAACGCCAGTAGCTTTTGCCATTTTGAGGAAATTTAGGGTACAAATGTACTGTTTTAAGGTGGCTATAAATTAAAAAAATGGCTATTTTAAGGTTAAAATTCGTAAAAAATTTGCCACATAATAAAAATCCATTATATTTGCAGTCCAATTTTGAAAAACTTATAACATTTAAATACTAATACCATGAAACGCACTTTCCAACCATCGCAACGTAAAAGAAGAAACAAACACGGATTTCGTGAGCGTATGGCTTCTGCAAATGGCCGTAGAGTTTTAGCTTCTCGTAGAGCTAAAGGTCGTAAAAAATTAACTGTATCTAGCGAGAAAACGCATAAATAATAGCTTTTCTAAAGCAATTTAGTATCTTTTTAACAAAGCTGCCTGTATTAACGGGCGGCTTTTTTATTATATTTACTAGCCTAAATTGCAACTATGAAAAAACTACTATCTATATTATTACTTATATCCCTAAATTTTTTAGCTCAACAACAGTCAACAATCCAAGAGCAAAGTACTCATTATAAAAATTATTCTTTTTCAAAAGACACCCAATGGGATAGTTTAAATACCATAGAAAACGGAACCATTTATCAGCCTAATCCTATTCAATCTAAATCAAGCAGTCTTCCTTGCACCCTTAACAAAAAAGTTTATGGATGGCATCCATATTGGGTAGGCTCTGTTTATACTAACTATGATTGGAGCATGCTGAGTGATTTTTGTTATTTTGATTATTCCGTAAGTCCAACTACAGGCAACAATACAAATGCCTCTTTTGCTTGGGCAAGCAGTGCGGCAGTTACTGCAGCTATCAGTAACAGTGTAAATGTACATTTTTGCGCAACATTATTTGGAAGCCACTCAACATTTTGGGCAAGTTCAACGGCTCAGCAAACATTCATCACTAACGCCATCAATTTATTGAATTCCCGTCCAGGTAGTAACGGAATCAATATTGATTTTGAAGGAATGGGTTCTGCAGATAAAGTTCCATTTACATCATTTATGACTAATCTTTGTAATCAGGTTCATGCAGCTAATCCAAACTACGAAGTAACCATGGCCTTGTATGCTGTTGAATGGGGAAATAACACTTTTGATATAGCAGCACTTAATCCTATTGTGGATGATTTTATTATTATGGGCTATGATTATTATTATTCAGGCTCCACAACTGCTGGCCCTGGAGATCCCTTATATAATTTTCAAACAACATATAATTATACATTAGCAAAATCCATTACTCATTATTTAAACAAAGGAGTTAGTAAAAACAAATTACTATTAGGCTTACCTTGGTACGGAAGAGAATGGGAAACCGTAGCAGCAACCGCACCCTCTAATACCACTGGTGGTTTTACCTCTTCTCGCTTATATAACTATGTACGAAACAATTCAACAACTTATTCTGCTGCCAATAAAAACTGGGATAGCAATAGCTTTAATCCATTTTATTCATACCAAGTAAGTGGTGCATGGCGTCAGTGTTGGATTGATGATAATTATAGTTATAGTAGAAAGTTTGATTTAGTTAATCAACGTGGTATTGGCGGTATTGGAATTTGGGCTTTAGGTTATGATGATGGCTATAGTGATTTATGGAATTTAATTAAAGATAAATTTTCAAACTGCGCAACTGTTCCTTGTACTGATAGTATTTTTGATATGGGAGGCCCAAATAGAAATCACTATGATAATGAATCGTATGTGTATACCATTGCCCCTACTGGCGCTAACAAAGTACAGTTAAACTTTAGTAAGATGGATTTAGAGCAAGGTTATGATTCTTTATATTTATTTGATGGAACATCAACAGCTGCTCCTGTTTTGGGAGCGTATACTGGCACTGTTGTTCCTGGGGTAATTACATCAACTGGAAATGCGATTACTGCAAAATTTAAATCAGATAATGCAACCGTAAAAAGCGGATTTAAAGCTGTTTGGACTTGCATACAAGACAATGTTATTCCGACTACACAAATTACAACACCGAACGGATGGATTACTCAAAATTTTACAGCAACGTATACAGACGTTGATAATGTTGGTGGAACGGGCATTGAAAAAAGTTTTTACCAACCAAGTTATTATAACGGTGTTGAATGGAGAGCAAATGGAGCAAGAGGATTTTTCAATGATGATTTTAATGGAACTGCTATTCACCCAGACTGGACAAGCTCTGTAGGCACTTGGAGTATTTCATCAGGAGCATTAATTCAAACAGACGAAACAAATAGTAATACAAATATTTATGCGACGGTCACTCAAAGTTTATCAAACCGTTATTTGTATAGTTTTAAAGGAACCATAACAGGAGCAAACACAAATCGTAGAGCAGGAATTTATATTGCTTGTGATAATCCATCTCAAACACAACGTGGCAATAGTTACATGATTTGGTTTAGACCTGATCAAAGCTCTATAGAGTTTTATAAATCAGTAGCAAATTCAATTGGTTTACCAACACATTCTGTAAGCTGTACAATTGCTGCTGGAACAACCTATGATTATAAAATATCTTATGATAGAATTACAGGAGAAATTAAAGTATGGCAAAACAATGTATTTATTGGTTCATGGACAGATACAACACCACACGCCACAGGAACAGCTGTGTCTTTTAGGACAGGAAACAGTACATTTAAAATTGATGATTTTAAAATATTTCGTTCAAGAGCATCATCGCATACCATTTTAGTTGGTGCCGCCAATACAAATGACTTACGAAATGAAAATATTTCACCAAACATATATGGTGGAAACATCAGTAGTATCACAAAAGATAACGCTAATAATCTTTCTCTTATCAGTAATCAATACATTGATATCGATTGGACTAAACCAATCGCCTCTTCTATCATCAAAGATGGAACTGCAAATGATATCGATACAACTTTTATAGGCACGCAATTAGACTTAAATTATACAATGGCAAAAGACACTAACTCTGGAGTTTCAACCTATTATTATGCCATTGGAACAACAGCAGGTTCTCAGAACATTGTTTCCTGGACAAACAATGCCTTAAATTTAAATGCAACTAAAACAGGATTATCATTAACTAACAACCAAAAATATTTTATCATGGTTAAGTCTGTCAATAACGCGGGATTAGTGAGTGACAGTGTAGTAAGTGATGGTGTTATTTATTTAATGCCAACGGGATTGACAGAATCAAATGTATTAAATGAATTAAGTATTTATCCGAATCCAACTAACGATAAAGCAACCATTAGTTTAATTAGTAGTTCAAATGAAACATTACATTATGTATTATATGATGCTTTAGGAAAACAAATAGAGCAAAAAGAATTATTGATTACTTCTGGAATTAATACTTTAGAAATAAACAGTAAGCAATTACAATTAAGTAAAGGCATCTATTTCATAAAACTAACATCTTCTGGAAAAGAAATAACTAAGAAATTAATTATTGAGTAATTCAGAAAATGTCGTTTCGTTCAAAATACAATCCAGGAGTAAATTTTTATGCCTCTGAATTTCCTGATTGGGCTGTTTATTTTGGACTAGCGATGGTTACTTTCTTGCTATATCTTGTATTAACAAATAACAAGAAAAATAATAAAGACGAGGATGAATAATGAACTATCTCGCTATTCATTCTTTGCTATTAAATATTTTTGTAATTTGGCATAATTAACCTTTGTTTTTTGCCAAAACTATTAATCATAGTCGATCATCGTTTAAATCGTTCTCCGAGTCAGAGATACCGATTTGAACAGTATTTAAATTATTTTAAATCAGAAGGATTTGATTGGGAATTGTGTGAAATTATTACAGAAAAAGACGATAAACTATTTTACCATCCAGGAAATTATTTCAAAAAAGCTTTCATTCTTTTAAAATCTATTTTCATTCGTTTAAATGATTTAAGAAGAGCCAAGAATTTTGATATTGTATTTATTCAACGTGAAGCCTTATTATTAGGCTCATCCTATTTTGAAAAACAATTTTTCAAAAAAAACAAAGTAGTTTTTGATTTTGATGATAGTATTTGGTTATTAGATACTTCACCAGAAAATAAAAAATTTGAATTTTTAAAAAATCCTGATAAAACTAAAATTAATATCGCGCACGCTCATTGTGTGATTGCTGGAAATTCGTTTTTAGCAAACTACGCTAAACAGTTTAATCAAAACACAGTTATTATTCCAACAACCATTGATAGTGATTTTCATATTCCAAAACCTGAATTAAGAAACAAAGAAAAATTAGTCATTGGATGGAGCGGAAGTATTAGCACTATTAAACATTTTGAAATTGCCATTCCCGCATTAATCGAAATTCAAAAAAAATATCCTAACCAAATAGAGGTTCATGTTATTGGACAAGGTTCTTATTCTCATCCCCAAATTAATTTGATTAGTAAAAACTGGAGTGCCAAAACAGAGGTAAATGATTTAAATCGTTTTGATATTGGTATTATGCCATTACCAAATGATGAATGGGTAAAAGGCAAATGCGGATTAAAAGGATTGTCCTATATGGCATGTGGAGTAGCAACAATCATGAGTGATGTTGGTGTAAACTCCGAAATTATTGAACATGGTAAAAATGGCTTTTTAGCCTCAAATCAGCAAGATTGGGTGAATTATCTAAGTGAATTAATCGAAAACCCTGATTTACGTCACAAATTGGGCAATGCAGGCAGAGAAACTGTGGTTAAAAACTACTCCGTAAATGCTAATAAAGTTAAGTATCTAGAGGTTTTAAAATCACTAATAAAATAGTAAATTTGACCATGAATTCTGTGGTTAAAAAAGATACAACGCCAAACGAAGTATACGTAAAACGATACAAAGACTTTATTCGTTTGATGAAAATTTCCAAAATGTTATCTAAAGCCAAAATTATTTCTCACACTACTCAAAAATAATTATGGATATTTTAGATGATGAATTAATTGAATTGTGGCGAGTTTTTGAAAAGAACAAGTTAAAATACATTATGGTTGGTGGTTTTGCATCTATTTTAAATGGATACAATAGATTAACATCAGATTTAGACATTTGGATTAAAGACACAAAAGAAAACAGACAAGCTCTTCAAAATTCTCTTCACGAGATTGGACTTAATACAATTCCTGATTTAGAAAATATTGATTTTATTCCTGGCTGGTCTTCTATTAATTTACCTTCTGGGTTTGAATTAGATATTATGACACAATTGAAAGGCTTTGAACAAGAAAAATTTGATGAATGCTATCAAACTTCTAATGAGGCAATCATTGAAAACATTTCCGTGCGCTTTTTCCATATAAACCAATTAATAGAATCAAAAAAGGCTGCAAACAGACTAAAAGATAAGTTAGATATTGAAGAATTAGAGAAAATAAAACGTCAAAACAAATTATAATTTTATATACATTCGCAATCAATTAAACACATACTTATGAAAAACACAGCACTTACACAAAAGCACATTTCTTTAGGAGCTAAAATGGTTCCATTTGCAGGATACAACATGCCTGTTTCTTATAGCGGATTAAACGATGAGCATGCAACTGTTAGAAATGCTGTGGGTGTGTTTGATGTAAGTCACATGGGTGAATTTATTTTAAAAGGTGAAAATGCTTTAGACTTAATTCAAAGAGTAACAAGTAACGATGCTTCGGTTTTAACCGACGGCAAAGCTCAATACTCTTGCTTACCAAATAATGATGGTGGTATTGTAGATGATTTAATTGTTTACCGTATTGATGAAAAAACATATATGTTAGTAGTTAACGCTTCTAATATTGATAAAGACTGGAATTGGATTAGCAAGCATAATACTAAGAACGTGGAGATGCATAACATTTCTGAGAAAACATCTTTATTAGCTATTCAAGGTCCTAAAGCAATGGATACATTACAAAAATTAACAGATGTAAAATTAGCCGACATTCCTTATTACTCTTTTGCTAAAGGAAAATTTAATGGCGTTGATAATGTGGTAATTTCTAATACAGGTTATACAGGTGCTGGTGGATTTGAAATTTATTTTGAAAATGAATTTGCTGAGAAAATGTGGGATGGAATTTTTGCAGCTGGCGCTGAGTTTGGTATTAAACCAATTGGCTTAGGTGCTCGCGATACATTACGTTTAGAGATGGGATTCTGCTTATACGGAAATGATATTGATGATACAACATCTCCAATTGAAGCTGGATTAGGCTGGATTACAAAATTCACAAAAGATTTCACAAACCGAGCGGCGATTGAAAAACAAAAAACAGATGGCGTTGCTAAAAAGTTAGTTGGCTTTGAAATGATTGACAGAGGTATTCCTCGTCACGATTACCAAATTGCAGATGCGAGTGGAAACATCATTGGTAAAGTCACTTCAGGAACCCAATCACCAACTTTAAATAAAGCCATTGGGATGGGTTACGTGAATAAAGATTTTGCAAAAGCTGATACAGAAATTTTCATCGTGATTAGAGATAAAGCTATTAAAGCTAAAGTTTGTAAAATTCCTTTCTTAAAAAAATAATTTTTAGACGAAGGATTAAAGATTAATGACTCATAATTTCCATGTCCTTTATCTTTAATCATTAATCATTAATCTAAACAAAATGAATATAGAAGTTTGTTATACCCCACAAGCCTACAATCTTTTCCATAAGGACGAGGCTATAGTGGTTGTAATAGATGTTTTTAGAGCTACCTCAGCTATCGTCACAGCTTTTTATAATGGCGTTAGTAAAATGATTCCTGTGGCAACGGTTGAAGAAGCAAAAGAATACCAACGTAATGGATTCTTAGCAGCTGCAGAACGTAATGGTGAAATGATTGAAGGTTTTGAATTAGGGAACAGTCCTTTTGGCTATATGAATAATAAAGTAAAAGGAAAAACTATTGCTATTTCAACTACTAACGGAACTCAAGCGATTGAAGCTAGTCGTAAGGCATCAAAAATTTTAATAGGTAGTTTTTTAAATTTAGATGTTTTATGCGAATATTTAGTCGCACAAAAAAAAGATGTGATTTTAGTGTGTGCTGGCTGGAAAAATAAATTCAATTTAGAGGATACTATTTTTGCCGGAGCAGTAGTAGAAAAATTAACCACCGAATCAGAATTTGAAATTACTTGCGACTCTGCCATTGCTTCTAAACACTTATATAACATTGCAAAAGGAGATTTGTATGAATTTCTATCAAACTCTTCTCACCGTAATCGTTTAGCGAAATTAGATTTAGAACGTGATATTAAATATTGCTTAACTCCAAATCAATGCCCTGTTATTCCAGTAATGGAAGGGAAATATTTAGTTAAAATGTAAAAGAGATAAACCACATAGACACATAGATGCTATCACGCCTAAATTGCAGTTATAGATAGAAAACTTTGTTTTAAACATAGTAACTATCCTAAAAGCAAAGCTTCTATGATTTCTTTCACAAAAATAAATCTATATTTCTATGTGGTTAAAATTTAATAAACAATGGAAAACATTCAAACAATAGGAAAACGTAGTTCAATTTTAATTAAAGATCAAGTTTTTAGTTTAGTTATTTTACCAACCGACGATAAAAAGAAAGTAACCTTAATGTTTTTATGGTTACTGGCTTGGAGCGTGAGCGGAGTAATTGTGATTGCAAATTATTTCACCTTGCAGCAAGAAAGTGCCAAACTATTTATTATTATTTGGTTAGCATTTTGGGCATATTTCGAATTTAAAATTGTTCGAGTATATATGTGGAAACGTTTTGGTAAAGAAAAATTATGGATTAAAAACGGAACTATATTTTACCAACAAGACATTAACGGCAAAGGAAAAATTAAAGAGTTTGATGTAAATTTAGTTTCTGATTTTGATTTGATAGCTTTAACTAAAGGAAGTATTGCTGATACATTTAGCCAAACCTTTTGGGTAAAAGGCGGCGAACGTATTGAATTTACTTGTCAATCAAAGGTGATGAAATTTGGAATGCAATTAGATGATGAGGATGCCAATAAAATTATCACTGCTTTAAAGAAATTTTTAAAAGGGAAGTAACTAAGGCTTGTCACTTCGAGCGAAGTCGAGAAGCATTCTTCGTTATATCTTTTAGTTCTCGACTACGCTCTCACGCCAAGGCGTGATGACAGATTATACGGAATAATCATCCGACAAATCATCTCTCCAATTCTCAATCTTCAATTTTCTAAAAAATTCTTCTTCTTCTATTTCTCGCACACAACCAGGTTGTAAATCTCCTAATTCTAAATCTTCAATCGATACACGAATTAAGCGTTTGCAATGATGATACACCGAAGAAACCATTTTTCGTATTTGATGATATTTACCTTCAGTCAAAGTAATCATTAACCAAGAACTTGGTAAGTCTTCTCTAAATTCATGCGCACGCTTTGGTAAATCTTTAGGTTTTTCAACTATTTCTACCTCACAGGGTGATGTGGTATAATATCCTCCACCTTTAACTCTAATGGTAATACCAGTTTGTAATTGAAGTAATCGTTCTGGAGTAACTACTTTTTCTACATGCACTAAATAAGTACGTTTGTGAGGCGTATCGCTTTCAAATAATAATTTAGTGACGCGCTTATTAGTCGTTAAAATCAATAAGCCTTCGGAGTTATTATCTAAGCGTCCTATGGCATGAGTACCTTCGGGCCAATCAAAATCAATATCTCCAAGCAAGTTAACCTTATCGGGACTCACAAATTGTGACACCATTTTGTATGGTTTATTGACAATAAAATAACGATTAGTGCTTTCGTCCATTAGCGGAAGGTTTATAGCCAAATATTTTTAACAATAGCCAAGTAACAATAAATCCAATAATACCAGCAACAACCGATAAAACAGTTGCTCCAATATAATAGACATACAAATTATTTAAGGCATCAAACGAAAGCAATTTATCAAAATCCAAATTAACGTTTTCATTCAATACATATTCCCCTGTTTTTACACTAGCGTACAATACAAGAGGAATCATTGGTGGAACAGAAATTTGAGCGGATAAGCCAACAATGATTTTATTTAATTTAAAAAAGATGGCTGTAAAAATGGCCAATGCAAACTGAAATCCCCAAATAGGTACGATTCCAAAAAACAATCCTACTCCAACTGATAATGCTTTTTTCTCAGCACTTTCATGTGATGCAATAACTTCTTCTTTCCAAACTTTTTTAAAATTTCTAAAACTTAATTTTCTGAGTAGCATGACTGGTCTCCAAAACAATAAAGCCAAGGTTACTAAATAAGTATTTAAAAAACTGATGCGAGTACTATCTTTTCCTGGCATAAAATGCGACACACGTTCGCCTTCGGGCGCATAGTAAACACTCACAGGCACAGAAGTAACAGGAATTCCTCTCCATGCAGCTTTTACTATGACTTCAATTTCTAGTTCAAACTTAGTAGTAAACAACCATATCTTTTTTAGTCGTTGAACTGGGTATAATCTAAAACCACTTTGGGTATCTGGTAATGAAATACCTGTTTCGGCCCAAAACCAAAAGTTGCTAAATTTTTTTCCGAAATTACTTTTCGTAGGAACGTTTGCCACATCCATATTTCTAGCGCCAATAATTAAGCTTCCCGGTTTTTTTTCTACTTTATCTAAAAACACAATAAAATCTTTTGGGAAATGTTGCCCATCGCTATCAATACTGATGGCATAATCAAACTCTAACTCAGCCGCTTTCGCAAAACCATTTCTTAAGCCTACTCCTTTTCCTTTATTAACTTCGTGAGTAATAACAATTAATTGAGGATACTTTGCAATAATATCGGCAGTGTTATCTGTACAACCATCATTTACAATAATAACCTCATCACAATATTGCAAAGTGGATTGAATAACTCCTTCAATTGTTTTTGCATTATTATAAGTTGGAATCAGCACACAACACTTAAGCTGTTTAAACTTTTGTTTTGTATGCAACATGTGGTCTTGTGTATCGGTCATAATTAAGATTGGTAAAAATAAAAAATAATAGTCGTAATAATTGAATTCAGATTCTTATTTATTTTTTAAGTTTGCAGAAGATGTTGAGAAGTTTAACATATTTGGTTCTTGTACTGGCTCTTATGAGCAATGTACCCGTCTTTTCTCAAACAAAAAAAGAACAAGCTAATCTCGAAAAGCAAGCAAAAAAAGAGCAAGCTAGACTAGAAAAGGAAAGAAAAAAAGAGGAAAAGAAAAGGAAAAAGAAAGAGCTTCCTGAAAATATAGAAGCTTTCCCGAAAAATTTTTTAATCCGACCTCGCTTTGTATATCCCGAAGTATCGCTAAATGTAAGTAACCGTATGTTTGGCAAGGGCGAAAAATTTAAATATAAACCTGCAATGCCTGGTGTTGTTGGCTTATCCGTTAAAATCAAAAAAGTATATGTTTCGGTGGCAATACAACTTCCTGCTAGCGAACAGCTAAAAAGGAAATACGGAGAAACTAAATTCAGAAACATCAATATCAATATTCAAGGGCGCACCGTTTTATGGAGTTTGTTTTATAGAGACTATAAAGGCTTTTATTTAAAAGATTACGAGAACTATTATCCAAACTGGAATAAAGATTCGTTAGGTTACCCTAAATCGCCTGGCTTGCGCATTATTGAAGGTGGTTTGAATATGGGTTTCAATTTTAATAAAAACTTCTCTATGAACGCAGCCTTTGCTCAAGGGGAAAGACAAAAAAAAGGTGCTGGTTCTTTTTTAATGGGATGGTCAGAGCGCTGGCAATACATCGAAGCTGATACTAGTTTTGTACCTCCTACCCAAGGAGATCTATATCCCAATTTAAATAAACTAAAATTTGGAAATTTTATTAGTACAATCATTTATGTTGGATATGGTTATCAGTTTGTGATAAAAAAAGTGCATTTTACTCCAGTGCTTTTAGCAGGCACAGGATTTCAAATTCAAAGTTATGAGCAAACTGATAAAAAACGTTTTTGGATAAACATGCCAACCTATGCTACATTAAAGGGACAACTAGGTTACAATGGCGATCACTTTTTTGCGAACCTAGTATATGCAACAGAATTTAACAGTATTCCCATTAAAGAATCGAGAATAAGACTATACCATAATTGGTTGGAATTTGGAATGGGATTAAGATTTTAAATTCATTAAATTAAAAAGGCTGCATAGATTATGCAGCCTTTTTGAATATTTTAAGGGTAGACTATTTTTTCTTATCAAATTCTGTTACTTGATTATCATAACATAAATAATATTTTCCTTTTGCAAGATTTTCAATATTAATTTCTTTACCAAAACCTTTCTTAACAATAGACCCAAAAGCATCATAAATTTCGAAAGCTGTTTCGTTTGTATACTGAATCGCTTTGTTATCTTTTGTAATCATAAAGCTAGGCTTATCAATATTTGAATTTAAAATAACTGCCGAAGATAATTTTGGAGTAGAACCTAAACCAACTTGTTTAATTCTAAATTTATTTTCTCCGCTATGAGTTGAAACCTGAAAAGAATAATCGTGATTTTCTGGGCTACCTACTCCTTGTACTTCACCAACATACACCCATTTGTTCCATTTAAATTGTTCAACCACATAAGGTAAAGAACCACTTTCGTTTTTAGCAGTCCATTTTAATACACCAGTAGAATTAATATTCATACTTACCACTTCAAATGTAGGACGAGGCTTTAATACTTCTGGATTTAAAACTACAGGCATACAATCGCTTTTGTGACTAATTTCAATAATCACCTTTTGCCCTGGTTTAATATTCATGGCAGCTAAATCAATTTCAAAAGCTGAAGAGTTAACCTCATCTGTTGTTATTTTGCCATTTACTTTAATTTCTGTAGCACAAAAACCTACTCCATTTCCACCAAATGAATTTTGAATATAAATATTCTTATTTTGAAATTTACCCTCTACTATCAATACTCCTGCATTAATTTTGAAAGAGGAAAGGATAAGGAAAAAAACAAAAATTAGGTTTTTCATTGAGTTAAAAATTGATTTTAAATACTATTATTGAGTGAAACTTACGAATTGCTGAGTAAATTTATGAAAAAAAGTGCCACAAATTACATGAGATGACGCATTTTAACATATAAAAACAGTAATAAGAGCACTAAAATTGTAATCACAAGGATTTTTGAAGCTCCTTTAAAGTGAATTTTGTTAATAAAACTGTCTTTTTTATAAGACCAAAACATAGCTACTACAAAAACCACAAAAAAAACGGCTGCAAATATCAATTTTCCAGTTGTCAACATCTTTTCATTTAAATTTGAGTGCAATTTATAATTTTACGGGCAATTGATGAGAAAAATATTTGCACTTTTTATAATTTGTTTTGCGCTCAAAGCCTCTGCTAGTAAAATTTCGGATGCTTATGAGGCACTTTCTATTTTTGATTATTTTAAAGCCAAGCAATTATTTTATAAAACCCAAGCTAAATTTCCTTGCGAATCATCCTTTGGATTAGCAACCATTTATTACAGAACCGATAATCCTTTTTCAAATATTGATAGCGCCGCTAAATACATTTCCATTTGTCAAAATCAATTTAAAGACACAATCACCTATTCACTTTATCATATCAATTCAGAAAGCATTCAAATTCTTAGGAATAAAATAAGCTCAAAAGGCTTTGAAACGTATTGTAATACTAATTCAATAAAAGATTTGAATTATTTTTTATCTCATTTTTATTTTTCAAATGAAAGTATATTATCAAAAGTATATTTTACAAGAGATGCTATTTTACTAGAAAGTGCTACAAAATATCAATCTAGTGATAGCATCACGGAGTTTTTATTGAAACATCCGGAGAGTATATTATACAAACAAGGGCAGCAAAATTTTTATGATTTTCAATACAAAGAAAAAACACCAACAAAATCACTACAAGAACTTCAATTATTTATTAAGCAATATCCTTTAAATCCAAACGTTTCAGATGCAGAAATAGCCTTGTTTAATTTAACACAACAGCTACACTCTGCTGATAGCGTTTATAATTTTATAAAAAAATACAGCACTGCTTTAACATTGGAAGCTGGCTGGAAACTGTTGTATAGCCTCTCAGTAAAAAAATACAGCAAAGATGAATTAACTAATTTCTTAAATAAATATCCTGATTATCCATACAACGAAACTGTTATAAAAGAAATAGCCTTGTCTCAAAACATTTTAATTCCTTTAAAAAACATAAACGAAAAATATGGCTTTATAGACACATTAGGAAACTGGGTGATAAAGCCTCAATACGATGATGCTTCTAATTTTAGCGAGGGATTTGCCTCTGTATGCAAAAACGACAGTTGCTTTTACATCAATAAAGAAGGAAGCAAAACCTCTGGCTATGTGTTTGATGAAGCAGAGAGCTACAAAGACGGCATTGCTATCGTAAAAAAAAATAATATCTATTTTTTAATTAATCGTTCAGGACAATTTATATCAAAAGGGTATCAGGATATTAACGAATCGTTTAGCAAACTTTATGTATGTAAACAAAATAATTTATATGGCGCCATAAATTTGAAAGGCGAAATTGTGATTCCATTTTCATACAATAAACTTGGTAATTTTAAAAACAAATTCGCTTACTACATGTCAACCCAATATGGATTAGTTGATATTAATAACAGAGCTTTAGAAGCGCAATGGGATTGGATATCAGATGTGGATTCTAACTTTATTGCTATCGTAAAAAAGAAAAATCAATTTGGGTTAATGAATGTAAATGGGCAAATTATTTTACCTAGCGAATATGATTATGTTTCTTATTGCAAAGACGATATATACCTAGTTGTGAAAAATAATTTATATGGCTTTTTTAATTCTCAAGAAAAATGTTTTGTCACTTCTGTTGAATACAATTACAACCCTTCTTTTGAACCAAACTATTACACGAATGGAAAATATTTCAAACTCATTAAAGATGATGAAGTAGCTTTAATAGATGCCAATGGCAGATACAGTATAAATTTTGGAACTTATACCAATTTATTTTTCGCAAAATGTGATATCATCAGAATTCAGAAAAAAAATAAGTTTGGTTTTGTGGACAGAAAATTAAAACCTATCACCACCATAGAATTTGATAAAGCCTCTGATTTTGAAAACAATCTTGCTATCGTCACAAAATCAAATAATGCGATGCTTATTGACAAATCAGGTAAAGCACTCTACTCTATTAAAAATGGAGAAATAAAAAATTATCATCAGAATTTATATTTAGTGAAATTTGATAATTTAATCGGCTTAATCGATCACAATGGTACCGTTATTTTAAACCTTGAATTTGAAACCATTGACGAGATTTATAACGGACTTTTTATTGGCACAAAAAACAACGAACTTTTTTTATTTAATTCGAACACGGAAGTATTAAAGAAACTATAAGCTATTTTTTAATTGCAGGAAATACGATGGTGAAAATCGTTCCTTGATAAATCACCGTATCAAATGTGATTGTTCCATTAAACGACACCACTGAATTTTTAACCATCGCTAAGCCTAAACCTGTTCCAGTAGATTTTGTTGTAAAATTTGGAGTAAACAATTTATGTTTCACCTCCTCCGAAATTCCGCAGCCATTATCTTTTACTTTAATCGTTACATTTTTGTCCGACGAATAAGCCATTATTTCAATCTTACCTTTTCTGTTTTCAGGAATCGATTGCTCGGCATTTTTCAAAAGGTTTGTAAATATCCTTAAACACTGTTCTTTATCAGCCATCACTAATAAAGGCTCTGAAGCCGTTAAACTAATTTCGCAAGCTGTGTTTTGCTGAAACAAATGCGTTACATTTTGTAATACATCGTGCAAATTAACCACTTCTAAATTTGTATTAGGTAATTTGGCAAAATTTGAAAACTCAGTCGCTATATGTGACAAAGTATCAATTTGTTCAATCAACATTTGAGACACTTTATTCACGCGTTCGTTAATATCATCAGGATGCGTTTCAACCACTCTTTGTAAGTGTTGAATATTTAGTTTCATTGGGGTTAATGGATTTTTAATTTCATGCGCTACTTGTTTTGCCATTTCTTTCCACGCACTTTCTCTTTCAGATTGCGCCAATAACTCCGAACTCTTTTCGAGTTTCACTAACATGTTATTATATTCTGCTACTAAATTACCAATCTCATCGTTCGATTTCCATTGAAGCGCTTCGTTAAATTTACCAAACTGAATATTAGAAATTTGTTGCTTAATAATTCGCAAAGGCTTGGTTAATAAATTAGAAACCAATAAGGCAATTAAAGTAGTGATAGCAAATAATATTGTATAGATATTGATTAAGGTGGTTAAATAAGCCGTTAGTTCTTTTTCTAAATCTTTTTGGCGTGAGAAATAAGGTAAGTTGATATAACCTAAAAGTCTATCATTTTTGCTATAAAAAGGAATGTATGCCGATAAATATTTTAAGGTTCCAATATTTTCTTTTTGAGAATAATTAGCCCTGATGCCTTTTGTGAAGCTAGTAAAAGCTAACGGATTCATAAACTTAGATACAAGACCCTGCTCGTAAATAGCTGGCTGGGAAGTAGCATACAACATTCCTTGTTTATTAAATAAAGAAATATCACTACCAAACAATTGCGATAAACGTTTTAATCGGTAAGAGGTTACATCTTTATAACTTGGCTCTAAGGATTCTTGTTGAGCAATATTTTGATGCAACTCTTTTAAAACCGATTGTGATTTTAAAATTAAATCTTTTTCATTTTTTAACTCAAACTGAGTGTTTACTACCCAAATGGTTCCAATAACAACTCCTGCCAACGATAAAACAACGATGGACACTAAAATAAATTGGATACGATTATTTAAGGAACTAAATCGTGGACTACGCTTAATCACTAGTGAGTTGAACCAAACACTAAACAATACTAAAATAGAAAAGAAAATAAATAAATAAGAATTGGAGGTGAATCTTCCCCACATACCAAACTCTTTATCTGTAATCACTATAGTGACATTTTTTTTGTGGGTATTTACAAAATGTTCGTATCCATCATTTGTGGGCACTTTAAACGTATGGTTATTTATAAATAAGGGATACTGATATTCGCCAAACGTGTTTAGTAGTTTATTGGATTCATAAACAGCATAGGAGATATGTTTTGATTCTAATTTATTTTCTAAAGATTTATCTAGTAACAAATCTGGGAAAGCCCCTAAATTGACAGCCAATTTGGGTTCTAGTTGTAAATAGAGATGAAAGGCTTTATTTGGATTTTTATTTAAATCTTCGATTTCAATTTTTGCAATATATCTAATCGATTTTTTTTCTTTATCAATAAAATATAAATCATCGCAAATGGTTTGAAATCCATCTTTTTCTATTTGTTCTTTAAAATAATCCTCATTTAAGTAAATTGGATTTAGATGAACAAACACAGGCGTGCAATCATTTTTAAATAAAGACATGATAATTTCATATCGTTCAAAATAGCCCGTAAAATTTCTTTGTCTCAAACTTTGTTCAATTTGTTCGCTACTTAATGGCAGTAAAGACAATAAGTTTTTTAATTGCACATCTTTCTTAATAGCATCACTAATTTTATTAAACTCATTTTCAGCTACCACATCTTGTCTATCTGTTAAGCTTAAGGAAATGGCGTCGAAGGTTTGCTTTTTATTAACCTGTTCGTACTTACTAAAAAGAGATGAAACAATAAAGGTGGTGACTAATACAATTAAACCAACATTAATAAAATTATAAGATGCTTTAAATTTTCTTAAAAAAAACGAAATTATCATTAATAAAATGGGCCATAAATAGTCTAGGCAACTTTGCTGTTTAAACTGACAAATGATAAGCAAGGCGCCAATTAAGCCAATTGTTAATACAGAAATAAAAGGCGTGAAAAATTTTAATTGCAATAGTGAAATAATTAATTTTTCAGCAAATAAATAAAAAGCAAAAATTAATAAACCGATGGACAACAAGCCTAATAAACTAAATGCACTAAAACTAAATAACTCGTTGATATTGTATGAAATTGTGGAATTATTAACCAAACTATAAATCAATAATCGAATTTGAATAGAGAAAAAAACAATAACGGCTAATAAACTTAAAACAATGCCACTATTTTTTAATCTGCTATTAAGATCCATTTTGAAATCAATTTTGTAAACCAAAATAGAGACAATAAATATTAAAGCACTATTAGTTAAAACGTCTCCCAAGTATGAGAAATAAAATGATGAGGCATCTGCAAATAATTTAGCATCATACAAACTACTATTATAAAACACACTTGGTATTTTAAAATATAACATCAGCGAACGTATGATTAAACAAATAGCTGCAAACACTGCCATAAACCATGCATGATGTTTTATTTTAGTTTTTAAGAATAAATAAATTGTTAACAAAAACAACAAACAAGCTATTGCTGCTAAAACACTAGCATAACCATCCATGGTTTTATTTTTATAAAGACCATCATTTCTGTAAACTTCAAACAAAGGAGGCCCAAATTGAGACTTAACCGCATGATTAAGATAATTAACAGGTGTTAATAGTTTGGTATTTTCTGGCAATTTGAGCCATGCACTGAAATTATTATTCAAGTAACGGTTTTCAAAATCATACTCAGGTTTAATAGCAATTAAAGCTACTAGGGTATAATCATCATTTGGATTATTTTTTTGTTTAATGAATTCATACCAACCATTTCTGATTTTAATGAGCTGCACATTTGTTTCATTGGTATATTCAAATAAATCTACAGCTGGCTGATTATCTGTCCAAAAGCGTAAACTATCCTGTTGATATACATAAATAGCAATTCCTTCGTTTTTATATAAATCAGAAACCACTCCATCATATTTAGCAAAAAGCTCTTTGGGTTTAATGGTTTTTAAGGCTTGGGATACTAAATCCAAGTGAGTTTTTGCAATAGTTTCCTTTTGATGCAATTGAGTTTCGGCAACGTTTACAAGCTCTTGGGTAGTATAATTATTACGTTGTGAAAGGAAATAGGAAAACAAGGCGCAAAAAATGCCACAAATAAAAATAGCATATAATTTAAAAGGGCGTTTTTCCATTTGTATTATAGGGCAATTTACTGTTTTTTAACTAATTTTTTGTGACTAAAAATCATTTTTTTGAAGATTTAAGTATATTTGTATAATAACACCTTATTTTTTATGGCAAAACAAACTACAAGTGCAAAACAACCTGTTTTTAAAGAGTTAAAGAATACGTTTCACTTTTTTCCGTTTAAAAATCAAACAGCTCCTTTTATAGTGATTATACTATTAGGCTTGATTTTTAACTTAACCTCTTTGCATAACGAATACGCGTTGGACGACGGTATTATTATTCACCAAAACGACCACGTTATTAAAGGGGTGAAAGGTATAAAAGACATTATGACCAAGGATGCCTACGAGAGTTTTTATCGTAGAATGAATGCTACCGATCAATTAGCCGGTGGTCGTTACCGTCCTTTATCAGTTGTGAGTTTTGCCATTGAACAAGAATTTATTGGCGCTTATCCAAAAGACGGTTTATACCCTGCACAATGCTGGGACACCAATGGCAATAAAGTAAATGATGTAGAAGAAGATACCAATGATGATGGTGTATTTAATGAAGTTGATTGTCAGGTAAAAGGTGCCTCATTAAGGCACTTTGTAAATATCATCTCCTTAATTATTGGTGTGATGTTATTGTATTTATTCTTTAGAAACTACATATTTAAAGAGTGGCATGATTTAGCCTTTTTAGCAGCCCTCATCTTTTTAATGCATCCAATTCACTCCGAAGCTATTGCCAACGTAAAGAGTAGAGATGAGATTTTTTCGTTGATATTTATTTCCCTTACTTTTTTCTTCTCGTTTAAATACATGCATGAAAAAAGTAATAAAACTTTATTTTGGGCCGCTTTTAACTTCTTATTAGCCTTATTATCTAAGGAATATGCGGTGGTTTTAGTGATGTTAATTCCTATTGCATTTTATGTATTTAAAGAAATTGATTTTGATCCAAAAACATTTATTAAGTCAAAAGAATTTAAGCAAGCCTTGTATTTATTTGGAACATTCTTTGCCTGTGCTATTTTAATGTTAATGGTAAAACGTAACTCCGATATGCACATTTTACCCGGACAAAAACCAACAACTTCTTATTGGTTATTCCCATTTGTGTATTTAATTGTGGGTGTGTTTTTAATTGGTACAAAAATTAAAACCAAGTTTGCTACTTTAATGAGCTGGCATTTCTTTATCATGTTGTTTTATTTAGGAATGCGTTTGGTAGCCGTTAAATTAAAGCCAGGCGTGCCAGATACTGAGATTTTAAATAATCCTTATTTATTGGCCACACAGCACGAGCAATGGGCCACTAAAGTGTATGTATTATTAAAATACTTTACATTATGTTGGTTCCCTCACCCATTATCATCCGATTATTCATTTAACACCATTCAATTTAGAACCTTTGCAAGTTGGGATACATTAGTATCATTATTCCTGCACTTAGGATTAGTATATGTAGGTGTGAAATTAATTTTAAGAAAACACCTTTTAGGATTTGCTATTGCCGTGTACTTTGCCTTTTTATTAATGATTGGTAACATCTTAATGGACATTGGAGCAACCATGGGCGAACGTTTATTATTCCATTCAACCATTGGATTTGTGATTGCCTTTGCTTGGTTAATTTTAAAAGGAGTTGATAAAATACCTGGATCACTAATGGCGAAGAGAGCTGTGTTCTTTTTATTATTAGGAACTATGACCTTTTTATATGGTTGCAAAACATGGGAGCGTAACTGGGATTGGAAAAACGATATTACCTTATTCTTAAAAGATGTAGAAACCGTTCCCAACTCTGTATTAGTTTTAGGTAATGCAGGAGCACGTTATATTGATTTATCGGATACGAAAAACTTTGTGGCACACCGCGAAGAATCTTTAGAAAAAGGTATTAAATATTTAAAACATGCTATTGAGTTACATCCACGTTACGTAAACGGATATTTAAATTTAGGTTTAGGTAGCTATAAATTAAAGCGCGATAGAGATGCTTTATTTTACTGGAAACAGGCAGAATATTTATATCCAAACAACCCGTATTTAAGAAACTACTACATTGTTTTTTATAATGATTTATTAAATAGAGGATACCAAAAAGCACAACGTGGCCAATTGGATAGTGCTATTTACGAATTAAGAAAAACAATTATTTTAGATAAATTAAATCCAGAAGGCTTTTATAATTTAGGTGGAGCGTATTACCAAAACAAGCAATACGACAAAGCTAAATTGTATTGGGAGCAATGCTTAAAAATTAAGCCAGACCATGCACAAGCAAAAGCTGGTTTAGCAACCATTGTTACGGTAACTGTGCCAACACCAGCACAACCGGCTGTAAAGAAATAAAAACCAAACTATTATAATTTTAAAAAGGCGAGAAAATTTCTCGCCTTTTTTATGGATTTTAATCTTAACTGCAAGATGTAGCTTAGGCTTCTCTAAAATCAGAGTCATACAAAATAGATTTTTTTAGGTTAAATTGTTTTTCATATTCTTCAAAAAACTTCCGATAGCTATTGAATAATTTCTACCCACCTGAACTGAACTCGCAGGTTTTGCAAAAGTCTCTTAATCATTTACCTTTGTTATAGCTTTTTTGGTAAACATTCGTTTATTCTGGTTCTATCAAAAAATCCCTAATACAAAAAACACTCTTTAAAACATCATTATGTTTAGACACCAAGGTAAAACTAGAACTTTAAAACATAATTTAAGAATTGCTTCTCTGTTATCTTTTGTTGCAGGCATTGTAAACGTTACGGGCTTTTTAGCTATCCAACGTCTAACCACAAATGTAACCGGGCACTTTGCCTTTTTTGTTGACGAAATATTTAAGTTAGATTTTTGGAGAGGGTTTATTTATTTTCTATATATCTTTTTTTTCTTTTTAGGATCATTTGTCTCCAACCTCCTCGTTGAAATCATTTCAAGAAAAAATGAAAACTATGTTTACATCATCCCAACAATTATTGAAAGTCTCATTTTATTTTTTGCCGCATTTGCTGGTCATTTTTTTATGTCTAAAAATCCAGATCTTTTAGCTTTTTGTCTTCTGTTTGCAATGGGTCTTCAAAACTCTTTAGTAACAACTATTTCAAATGCTACAGTGCGTACAACTCATTTAACAGGCTTGTTTACAGATTTAGGAATTGAACTCTCACAACTCTTCTTTTATAAACACAAAGAACAAAAAGATAAACTATTTTCTTCCATCAAATTACGTTTAACCATCATCAGCTTTTTCTTTATTGGTGGCATTATTGGCGGTGTTTTTTATTCGAAGATTGGACTTTATGTATTAACCATAGCTGGCGCAACATTACTACTTGGAGTCATGCTAGATGGACTAAAACTAAAACTGATATTTTTTAAACGAAAAAGCAATGGCTAATTTTAACTTTGTTTATCCGTGATGATGGCGAAATTCCTAATAGCTATCTAAATTCAAAAAACTAAAGACAACTAATTTTAATTTTTTGAAAATCCCTTCTAAAATTTTATCTTTAATCAAAGATTGCAATTAATATCAGATGAATTCAAAGGTTGATACGTATTTAAGTGAACTCCGAAAATGGAAACAAGAGTTAGAACAATTAAGAGAGATTGTTTTGGATTGTGGGCTCATAGAAGAATTAAAATGGGGAACGCCTTGCTACATGTTTCAAAAAAGCAATATCATCTTATTGGGTGCTTTTAAAGATTTTTGTATCATCAGTTTTTTGAAAGGCGCTTTATTAAGCGATACAGAAAATATTTTAAATAAAATGGGCGAAAATACTCAAGCAGCTCGTGTGGTTAAATTTACTTCGGCAAAAGAAATAAAAAAATTACAAGCCATTTTAAAAACTTATATTTTTGAAGCTGTAGAAATAGAAAAAGCAGGTTTAAAAGTAGAACCTAAACAACATTCTGAATACACTATTCCCGAAGAGTTGCAACATCAATTTAAACTAAAACCTGATTTCAAAAAGGCCTTTGATGCTTTAACTCCAGGAAGGCAACGTGGTTATTTACTTTATTTTTCAGACTCCAAACAATCTAAAACACGTGAGGCTCGAATAGAAAAATATATATCTCGTATTATGAAAGGCAAAGGCATACATGATTGTGTATGCGGTCTCTCCAAAAAAATGCCTAATTGCGATGGTTCACATAAATTTCTTAAATCAGTTTAATTACTAATGACATGATTATTAAACTCACGCGAATTCAAGTGTTTTACACAAGTCTTGGTATCATGTTATTAGGTTTATTAATATATAAACTTAGTTTTATCATTGGAAGTGAAACTACCACTGGCGAAGTTGTTGGAATTAAATCTTGGTCAACACGCGGACGTTATGGAGGAACTTACACTGCCCCTATAGTTAAATTTAATACCAAAGCACACGAAGTGACCTTTCAAGGCGAAACAAACATGGACATTAAATATGGAGATAAAGTAACCGTAATTTATAAAACAGATGAACCAACAGATGCATTCATTTTTAGCTTTGTTGGGTTTTGGTTAATTTCCTTGATGTACTGTAGTATTTTTTATTTGTTATTAATTGGCTCTGCCATATTTTCGTATTTAAAAAAAGATGAGTCTCTAGAAATAAACATTAGTAAAAAAATAAAGATTCATAAAACAAAAAATCATTTCATAAACTAATAACATCTATTCATATTTTCTCCATTTATTAAATCATCACATGAAAGCTACTTTTTTTGCGACTCCAACAGATTTTAGAAAGTGGCTGGAAAAGCATTATAAAACCGAAAAAGAATTAATAGTTGGTTTTTATAAAGTAGGTACTGGCAAGCCTTCCATTACTTGGTCCGAATCGGTTGACCAAGCTCTTTGTTTTGGCTGGATAGATAGCGTTAGAAAATCCATTGATGCCGAAAGTTATTGCATTAGATTTACTCCTCGAAAACCAACAAGTATTTGGAGTGCCATTAATATCAAAAAAGTGAAAGCACTCACTAAATCTGGACTCATGACTCCAGAAGGTCAAAAGGCTTTTAGTTTAAGGAAAGACGATAAGTCGGAAATTTATTCGCACGAAAAAGATGTAAAAGCGCTTGAATCTCATTTCAAACAATTATTTAAAAAAAATAAAATGGCTTGGGATTTTTTTAATTCTCAGGCGCCATCCTACAAAAAAACAATCACACATTGGATTACAAGCGCTAAACAAGAAAAAACAAAACTAGCAAGGTTAGAAAAATTAATAAAAGCTAGTGAACAACAAAAACGATTAGTATAACAAACTTATTCTTATACACGAATACCAATCACTGCCACATCATCTACTTGATCGTGATGATTTTTCCAGTTATTAAAAGCGGTTTCTAAAGCCGATTTTTGTTCTTCCATGGATAGATTAGAATTTTTTATTAAAGTATCCATTAATGGCTTGTATTTATATTTTTTTCCTTTCGGTCCGCCAAATTGATCGGCATATCCATCCGTACTTAAAAATATAATATCTCCTTTTTGTAACTGAATGATTGTGCTCGAAAAAGGCACTTCATTCTCTAAATAAGTTCCAATAGGCATTTTATCAGCTTTAACTTCGACAAGCTCAGTTACCGCTTTTTCATTGGTGGTTAATTCCGCCTTGGCGGGACTCGAAGTCACCAACCACAATGGATTATTAGCGCCTGCAAATTCAAGGGTATTATCTAATTTGTTCCATACGCATAAACTAATATCCATTCCGTCTTTTTGCTGAGTACCGCCTTTTTGTTCGAGAGCGTTTATAATTTTAGCGCGGAGTTTATTTAAAATTTCATCGGCTTTAAATATTTTATTTTCTACTACAATTTCATTTAAGAAACTATTGCCCAGCATACTCATAAAACCTCCTGGCACACCATGCCCAGTGCAATCAGCCAAAGCAAAGATAGAACGGTTATTTGGTGTATTGTAGGCCCAATAAAAATCGCCACTCACAATATCTTTTGGTTTAAATAAAATGAAATGCTCTTTGGATACTTTTTTCCAAACGTCTTCGCCTGTTAATACAGCCTGTTGTATGCGTTTGGCATAATTAATACTATCAATAATTTCTTTTTGTTTTTCTTCAACCAATTCTTTTTGATGGGTAATTTCTTCGTTTTTCAACTCCACTTCCATCTTTTGGTTTTCGATAATCACATTTGCTTTTTTTGCTTTTTTAAAATTAATAAAAGCCATGGCTCCAAAAAAACCTGAGCCTACTAGAGCCAAAGTACCAAATAAAATAATCAGATTTTTTTGTTTGTTTTGTTTTTCTTGAGCTTCAATTTCAAAGGATTGATTTTTGATTTGCAATTCTTTTTTCTCTGTTTCGTATTTTACATTTAAATTTTGTACAATACTTAGATTTTCGTTTGAGTACAAAGAATCTTTCAATCTTAAATAAAGATTGTAATGAAAGTGTCCATTTTTAAAATCTCCTGTGGCAATTTCATATAAAAATTTTTGCTCATAAAACCCTAATCTATATTCAGGCATTTGCATAATTATATGATCTTTTGAGGCTGAATCTAAATATATTTTTGCAAGTTTAGTGTTTTTAAAATGTATTAAGTTTAATAATGAATAATTTAATTGGGCTGCAAATATACTACTAGACATGCTACACATTCTTGCATATTTTTCGAGTTGTTTATTGTAATAATATGCTGAATCAAATTGATTTAAATTCATGAAATTTGAATAAAAGGTATTGTAATTACCAGTTAAAGCTCTGTACTCTTTCTGTTCTATCAAATAAACATTTGATTGATGTAAGTATTGAAATGACATTTGAAAATCACTCTTTTCCTTTGCCATCCATGCTAAATTTTGATAAATATATCCTAAAGATTTAACCTCGTTATACTTATCATCCCTTATTGCTTCATTAAAATATTTCGAAGCACTTTCATAATCTTTTTTAGCTAAAAAAATACTTCCTAATTTATTTTTGTATTCAGATAAAAATATTTTTGATGTTTTTGTTTGCTCTATTTCAATAGCTTTTAAAATTGATTTTAGAGACTTTTCATCGTCGTTTTTTGCAACATACACAAATGACATTCTAAAATATAATCTTGCTTCTTTTTGGTATAATTTATTTTGACTAGCGATTGTTTTTGCCTTTTCGAAATAAAATAACGAAGAATCTAAATTAGAATTTACAAAATGATAAATTCCAATAATTTCATTCCCTCTGACAGAATATTTACTATTAGAACTAGATGATTCGCCAAATTGAATTAATTTTTTTGCATATTCAACAGAAATTTTAGGATTAACATACATTGCACTTTGACAAATTTCTGTATAAATGTTAGCTCTAGTAGTATCATTTACAGTTTTAGATAAAGCAATTAAACTATCTAAACCT
>DIHL01000047.1 GCA_002420145.1 Bacteroidetes bacterium UBA5697 | reverse complement strand
ATCATAAATTCTTCCATTAGGAGTAGTAAACAAATTTCGTACGCCAGTTCCAACTAAAGTATCTGAACGAATAGCGCCGCTAACATGCAATTTTGATTGAGGATTGTTATTACCTATTCCTACATTTTGAGAAAAGTAATTCGTAGAAACAAAAATTAAAAAAACAACGAATAAGTGTGTTCTTGTGTATTTCATAACTTTACATATATTTTTTAAATATTAGGACAATAATTTTAATAATCAAACAATTATAAATTCATAATCTAATTTTACTTTTGGACCGTGATAGTATAATATTTATCTAATTTACTAAAATTACACTTTAAAAATAGCTTTAAATGAGGGGGTAATCGCACTTTATTGATTTAGGTGTAATATTTAACACTTTATCAATCAGTGTTTTTTGAACCCCTTTTATTGGTAACTGTCTAATCCCTCTCCCACTTTCTGCTCTTCCTGCCTTCCTGCTTAACAACTACCCAGTTTTCCTTTTTTGCACGCTTCAATAACTTTACACGCAAACGTTTAGGATAAAAGTTTTTAGAGATAATCCCGAATCGTGATTTACGTTTGCAAACTTCTGCTTTGCTTAACATATCATAAGCGCCAGCTGCACATCGCATTCCTATAAACGCATAATCATAAGGAGTTTCTTGAAAATATTTAATTTCTGCTTCTTTAAATTTTAATAATTGCTCTTCAGAAATAGGAATAAGAATGGTGGTTATTTTTTTCTTAGCTGTATCACCATGCCAAGCTAAATTTTTATCTACTCTATACTTTCCTGCACTTTTACTTTTGTGTGGAAATACGTGCCATTTCCCATTATTAGTTCCAAAACTGATAATTTTTTGATTGACTTCTAAATATACATGACCACCATGAATACCTCCAAACAATTTTGGTTCAATTGCTTTAAATGCCTTCACTGGTTTTGAACCATACACAAAATGAACCTTCACAAACAGAGAATCTGTGGCAAATAAAAAATGAGAGAGAAATAAAAAAAGAAAAGCTAAACGAAACATGATAATTACATCACATGTAAATTATCTAAAGTATCTTTTGTATAAAAGAAATTGATAAAGTTTAATACACTAAAATGAGGGATAGATGTATTTCCACGAGGTGTAGACACAGCTTTCACAACTTTTTCAGCAACTGGCTTTGGTTTTTCAGTCGGTTGTGGTTTCACAATTTGCGGATGCTTTACACAGTCCTTTGGTTGTTGTTGAACCTTAGGTTGCGGTTGCGTTGCATGCATTTTAAATAAGCAAGCAAAAGTGAAAATGTAAATAAAAACAACGGTCTTCATTTTTTTGATTTTAGCTATATCAAAAATAATGCTTTTTTTGATATAAACAAATTACCCAATCTTGCTCCAAGACGACCTTGTTTTACCTTGGTATTGTAGCTGTTGAATCAATAATTGGTTCTCTTGACTAGATAAATTAGGATCTTCATTTAAAATAGCCTGTGCTGATGAGCGCGCTAGAGACAATATTTGTCCATCTTGAGCTAAATCAGCTATTTTCAAATCCATCACGCCGCTTTGTTGAGTTCCATCAAGGTCTCCAGGTCCACGCAATTTCAAATCTACCTCACTAATTTCAAAACCATCATTCGTTCTTACCATCGTTTCCATTCGTAATTTACTATCGGCTCCTAATTTATAAGAGGTCATTAACACACAATAGGATTTATCTGCACCTCGTCCTACCCTTCCTCTTAACTGATGTAATTGAGATAAACCAAAACGTTCTGCACTTTCAATCACCATGACTGATGCATTCGGAATATTAACTCCAACTTCAATAACCGTTGTTGCCACCATAATTTGAGTTTCGTGCTTTATAAAACGTTGCATTTCAAATTCTTTTTGTTGGGCTGTTAGTTTCCCATGTACAATACTAATTTGATACTGCGGAGGTTGAAAATCATGTAATAAAGCATCATAACCTCTTTCTAAATTTTGATAATCCATTTTTTCACTTTCTTGAATTAATGGATATACTACATATACCTGTCTGCCTAATGCAATTTGCTCTTTCATAAAACCAATTAATCGCAAACGCTGACTTTCCATAAAATGCATCGTAGTAATTGGTTTACGACCTGGAGGCAATTCATCAATAACCGATGTATCTAAATCGCCATACAAAGTCATGGCTAATGTTCGAGGAATTGGAGTAGCTGTCATAATTAACACATGTGGAGGCTGTGTATTTTTTTTATGCATCTTACCTCTTTGAGCTACACCAAAACGATGTTGCTCATCAATCACCACTAAGCCTAAATTTTTAAAAACCACCACATCTTCAATTAAAGCGTGTGTGCCTATTAAAATATTGATAACACCCGATTCTAAATTTTGATGCAACTCTCTACGTGCCTTTGTTTTTGAAGAACCAGTTAATAAAGCAACTTGTAAACCTAAAGGTTCTACTAATTCTGAAATAGTAGCAAAATGTTGCTTCGCTAAAATTTCGGTAGGCGCCATTAAACAGGCTTGAAAACCATTATCAATTGCCAACAACATACTTAATAAAGCCACTAAGGTTTTTCCACTTCCCACGTCTCCTTGCACTAATCTGCTCATTTGTTTACCTGAGCCCATATCTACTCTAATTTCTTTTACCACTCGTTTTTGAGCATTGGTTAATTGAAATGGCAAATGATGATTATAAAAATTATTAAACACATCACCTACTTTTCCAAAAACAAAACCCTGAGTAACCTGGTGACGAATTAAATTACTTCTTAGTAAGCGCAATTGAACAAAGAACAATTCTTCAAATTTCAATCTAAATTTTGCACGTTCTAATAATACTTTTGAATCCGGAAAATGAATTTGCTTTAAGGCTTCAAGCTTGGAGAGTAAATTAAAATCCTGAATAACCGTTTTAGTTAAACTCTCTTGAATATTATGTTCATTTAATTGAAGCGTCAATATCCGTAAACATTTTCGTAACCCATCACTATCTAAATTTCTAAATTTTAATTTTTCAGTGCTATTATAAACGGATTGAAAAGAAGATTGATTAGCTAATAATTCTGGAGTAACAATATTTACTTCGGGATGCGCCATATTAAAACGTCCCATAAAAGAAGTGGCTTTTCCGTAAACAATATATTCTGTATTCGATTTCAATTTCTCTGCCATCCATTTAGCACCTTGAAACCAAACTAATTCTATAATTCCTGAACTATCTCTAAATTTAGCTACTAATCGTTTGGTACGTTTTTCTCCAACAAAATCAATTTCAACAATATGACCACGTAATTGATAATAGACAGAATCCTCAGTCACTTCTCTAACACTGTGAAATTGAGTTCTATCAACATATCTAAAAGGATAATGGGTAATTAAATCTTTATAGGTAAAAATAAATAATTCTTTTTGCAATACTTCCGCACGTTGCGGACCAATACCTTTAAGGTATCCAATAGGAGTATCTATAAAAGAAGGTGTCATTTTAGCAAAATTACTACACATACTCTGTTAATACAATTTTGAACTATCAATTTATAAACAATCATTCTCGTTTATTTTTGTATTGTGAGAATTTTCGCAATTATCCTATTCACTACTATTTCCCTTTCAATAAAAGGGCAATTCTTAGATACGTTTAAGGTATTTCTTCGTTCTCGACCAAGTATTGATGCACGTTTAGAATCTCGTTATTCTTTTTTAAATAATAATGCAACAAAAGTAAGTGGCGTTAGATTAGGCTTAAGCTTCAGGAGAAAACTTCGAGTAGGCATTGGGTATAGTTGGTTAGATGCTAAAGTAAGCGACAAAAAAATAATCACAGATGATTATGGTAAACTTATTACCACGGATGAATTTTTGAAATTTGGTTATGTATGTTATTATGCCGATTTTGTTTTTCATAAAACAAAACGTTGGCAATTAAGTGTCCCTATTCAGGTAGGAACAGGTTTGTATTGGACGCAATATCACGATGGAGAAAAAACAATTAAAACTAAGCAGCGTTTTCTTTTGTTTTATGAGCCTGGCATTACAGTTCAATTTAAAATTACAAAATGGTGCGGCTTAGGAATGGATGTTTGTGCAAGACTTGCTTTGAAAAACACTAAATATGTTGGCGAAAAATTAAATTCATTTGTGCTTGCTCCTAAACTATTAATCTGGTTCGATCAAATATTTTATTCAATCGCCCCTAAATCTAAGATTACTAAAAAGTATGGTCCAGCCTACTGGTAATCATAATTTAAAATGCTACAAATTATAGCAGTAGTCTATATTTTAAATTTGTACTTTTACATTAATGAACGAGAATTTAGACGCTAATAACGACAAGTTATCTAATACAGATAAAGACTACGAAAAAGCTTTACGCCCCGTTGAGTTTAACGACTTTAGTGGGCAAGAATCTGTTGTTGATAATTTACGTGTATTTGTTCAAGCGGCTAAACAGCGTGAAGAAGCTTTAGACCATGTTTTACTGCACGGCCCTCCAGGCTTAGGAAAAACAACTTTAGCACATATTATTTCAAATGATTTAGGAGTTAATTTAAGAGTCACCAGCGGTCCAGTATTAGATAAACCAGGTGATTTAGCAGGTTTGCTAACTAACTTAGAACCATTTGATGTATTATTTGTGGATGAAATTCATCGTTTAAGTCCAATTGTAGAAGAATACTTATATTCTGCTATGGAGGATTACAAAATTGATATCATGATTGATAGTGGACCAAATGCAAGAACGGTTCAAATCAAATTAAATCCATTTACATTAGTTGGAGCTACAACTCGCAGCGGTTTATTAACGGCACCATTACGTGCTCGTTTTGGAATTACCTCTCGTTTAAATTATTATGATAGTAAAGTATTAACTGGAATAGTTCAACGTAGTTCAGATATACTAGGTGTTGAGATTGCAGATGAAGCGGCCTATGAAATAGCCCGTAGAAGTAGAGGAACGCCACGTATTGCAAATGCATTATTACGTCGCGTAAGAGATTTTGCACAAATAAAAGGCGATGGTACTATTAATATTGATATTGCCACTTATGGTTTAAAAGCTTTAAACGTTGATAAAAACGGATTAGATGAAATGGATATTCGTATTTTATCTGCCATCATCGATAAATTTAAAGGTGGACCAGTTGGTATTACAACTATTAGTACAGCTGTTGGAGAAGAATCAGGAACAATTGAAGAAGTTTATGAACCATTCTTAATTCAAGAAGGTTATATGAATAGAACTCCAAGAGGAAGGGAAGCTACTGAAAAAGCGTACAAACATTTAGGAAAATCATACAGAGGCCGAATGGGTGGTTTATTTGAAGACTAGCTTAAGTTATTTTTTTTCTTCCGTTTTAGATGAAAATTTTTTAGTAAAAATAAATGGCAAACCTATTTCTAGTATTGGTTCTTTTCTTTTTGACATTTCACTAATATTTTGATAATCGGAATAATAAATTTTCAATAAAATGATAAAGTAAGAAATAATTAACGGGCCAAAAATAAGTCCAGTAATCCCTAGATATTTTAATCCTATAATAATTCCCAACACAGTAATTACAGGATGGACATCTGCCATTTTTTTTGCTAATAAAAAGCGAATCACATTATCCATACTGCCCATAATTAATATACTCCATAAAGCAACAATAACACCTTGCCAATTGGCACCAATAAAAAATAGATAAATACAAACTGGCACCCAAATAATTCCTGCGCCAACAATGGGAATAACAGAGGCAAAACCTGTTAATATGGCCCAAAAACCAGTATCAGGCACGCCTGCAATTAAATAAATAATATATCCAAATAAGCCTTGAGCAAATGCAATTAAAGGAATTCCAATAGCATTACTAAAGGTTTGAGCTTTCAATTCTTCGGCAAACATTTCTATTTTATTTTTTTGAAACGGTAAAATAAAAATGATAAAAGCTTCCATTCTGTTAAAATTAACAAGCATAAAGTACAAGAAGAAATACATCATCACTATGGATGAAAAAAAATCAAACCCTTGGTTTAAAGCCCCCGAAACTACTTGAGCGCTTGCTGATTTTATAACATCAATATTTTCATTCGTTAAAATTTCTATATCAAAATTATGTTTTAATGTTGAGTCTACTTGGTGAACATATGGCAAAAAAGTATTTGGATTAGATGCAATAGGAACCACTTTATTATAAGCCATTGAAAAAAACAATGTGATTGGTAATAAAATAATAAAAAAGGAGACAATTATAATTAAAATGGCGGCCACGCTTTTTTTCCATTTATTTTTAGTAACCAAAGTTTCCATCCAGCTTTTAAATAATACATAAAACAATACACTTCCTAAAAACGCTGTAAAATATTCACTTAAAGAAAAAACAATAAGTAATCCAAAAGTAAGTATGATAATTAGAAAAATATATTTATTAGCCTTAAAATCAGTTTTTGTATCCATGAGAGGTGTTAGAGAAAATTAATTAGTTGAATTTTTCATTTAAATTAATGCAAATATTTAAGACCTCAAAACAATGAATAATAAAACAACTATTTATTATACAATTTATGCAACAACATCGTTAAATAATTAAAAGCTAGAAGGGTGAATTGGTTTAAAAATCTAAAAATCATTATTTTTTATTAAGCATATAAATTCCTAACTTAGAAATCAACTAAGTATTTTCCTTGATTATAGATAAACATTCATATTCATCCATTATTAAACAAGAAGCAAAACGATTAGGTTTTGATTTTTGTGGCATTAGCAAAGCAGAATTTTTAGAAGAAGAAGCGCCAAGGTTAGAATCGTGGTTAAAAAATGGTATGCATGGCAAAATGGAATACATGGAAAACCATTTCGACAAGCGTTTAAATCCAACTCTTTTAGTAGATAATGCAAAATCCGTTGTATCGCTTTTATACAATTATTATCCCGAACAAAAACAAAACACAGAAGCTCCAAAAATTTCGAAATATGCGTATGGCAAAGATTACCATGAGGTAATTAAAGAAAAACTAAAAGAGTTTTTAAATACATTAAAAGAAAAGATTGGTGATGTTAATGGCAGAGCCTTTGTTGATAGCGCACCAGTGTTAGATAAAGCATGGGCAAAAAAAAGTGGCTTAGGTTGGATTGGCAAGAATGCGAATTTGATTAATAAACAGCAAGGCTCATTCTTCTTTATTGCTGAACTAATTATTGATATAGAATTAGAGTACGATGGGCCAATACAAGATTATTGTGGCACTTGTACTAAGTGTATTGATGCATGTCCTACCAGTGCTATTGTTGAGCCGTTTATAGTTGATGGAAGCAAATGCATTAGCTATCTAACTATTGAATTAAAAGATGCTATTCCAAATGAATTTAAAAACAAAATGGATAACTGGGCATTTGGTTGTGATGTATGTCAAGATGTTTGTCCGTGGAATAGATTTAGTGCTCCTCACCATGAAACAGAATTTATTAATCAAACAGGCTTACTAAATTTAAATAATAATGAATGGCACGAATTAACAGAAGAAACATTCAATACCATTTTTAAACACAGTGCCGTGAAACGAACTAAGTATAGAGGTTTAAAAAGAAATTTAGAGTTTATTAAACCAATTAAAATTTAATTCTCTTTTCCAAGATTCAACTGCCATTTCCAAGCACTTAACATCATGGCATCTAAATCATATTTTGGATTCCAATTTAATTCTTTTTTTACTAAATCATTATTAGCATAAATATTTATGACATCGCCTGCTCTACGAGGGCCAACTTCATAATTCAATTTTTGCTCGCTTACTTTTTCAAAAGATTTAATGGCTTCCAAAACACTGACTCCATTTCCAGTTCCTAAATTAAAAATAGAAGTAGCTTCTTTTTGTTTATTCTCAATCAAATAATTTAAAGCTTTCACATGCGCATCTGCAATATCGCTTACATGGATGTAATCTCTAATACATGAACCATCTCTTGTATCATAATCACCACCAAACACGGTTAGTTTTTGTAAAATACCAGCAGCAGTTTGAGTAATATAAGGCACTAAATTATCTGGTTTACTTCTAGGATATTCTCCATTAAGCCCAGTTGGATGTGCGCCAACAGGATTAAAATATCTTAACAATACCGATTTGAAATTAGCTTCACTTTTAGTATAGTTTGCTACAATTTCTTCTCCCATTTGCTTTGTATTTGCATAAGGCGATTCTGCTTTTTGAAAAGGAGTATTTTCGGTTACGGGAAGTTTTTCAACATTTCCGTATACAGAACAAGAAGACGAAAAAATAAAATTAGCAATTTGCAATTGCTGACATATTTTTAAAATATTAATTAAAGACCCTAAATTATTATGATAATATAATAATGGATCATGAACAGATTGAGGGACAGATTTAAAAGCTGCAAAATGAATAATCCCAATTGGATTTTTTACTTTACTAATAGCGAGTTCTAATGCTTCTAAATTACAGATATCAACATTTAAATTTAAAACTTTCTTACCAGTTATTGCTTCAATTCGATCAAAAGTATCTTGGTTTGAATTTGAAAAATTATCTATCGAAACGATATTGTAATTTGTTTGTTCCAACAATTCAATGATAGTGTGTGAGCCAATATATCCTGCGCCTCCAGTAACAATAACCGTTGATGTATGTTTAGATGACATGTTATTTCCTTTTTAATTAAATGAATTATAAACTTTAGCATACTGTTCAATACCATCTTTTAAAGAAAAATATTGATTTGCTGCCATTACTGTGTTTTTTTTGTACAAGTTACGATTTTCTAATAAATCAGCTACTGCTTTTTGATATTCTGAAGTATTAAAACTTGAAATAGAAATTCCACATTGAGTATCTTTTATAATAGAATCAACATCGCCCACACCTGTATTAGTAATAACTGGAACTCCCATAGAAAGTAATTCTCCCATTTTTGTGGGCGAAGATGCTGATTTTGAAAACGAAGGTTTTATAAAAAACAAAGAGGCGTCGGATAAAGAAATATAATAAGGTATTTCTGCTCTCGTAGCAGAAACAATAATTAATTTATCTAAATTAATATGATGTTTTTTAGCAGCCTCATGTACTATTGATTTATCGTCCTTTGTGATAATAAAAAAAATAGATTCTGTTTTTTGAGATAGTATTTTAAAAAATTGCAACATCTCATCGGCCATATACCAAGTGCCAAGTGAACCAACATAGCTTAACACAAATTTATCCTGTAATTGAGGGAATTTGCTTTTAAGTTGCATGAATTGTTGTTGTTTAATCTTTTCTTTTGAAAAATGAGATAAATCAGCGCAACAAGGAATCACCGTAATCTTAGAATCTTTAATGCCCAATTTCCAATTTAAAATAACAGACTTTGCTTTGTGGGTTAAAGAAATAATTGCATCCGACTGTACTAACATTTCTTTTTCCTTTTTCTTAAAATAAGCGTACAAATATGCACCAATAGGATTTGATTTATTCCAAATACCTCCCTCAATACGTTCATCTGCCCAAAATCCACGCATATCAAAAATAAAACCTGTATTAAATTTTTGCTTGGCCTTTAAACCAATTAAACCAGCTAAATAACTTCTACAATGTAAAACCACATTGTGATTATTTTCTTGTACTTTTTGATAAACTATCCTTTTGAGGGAATTATAGTTTTGCTGTTTAGAAATAAAGGGTTTACTTGTTTTATAGAAACAATAATCCCAAGATATTCCTGCTTCTTTGGTAATCTGTTCTATTATGTGATGTTGTGATTTCCAGTTCTCTCGTTTCTCACAACTGACTATACCTATCTTTTTCCCACTTTTAGTTAAACCCACTAAATAAGGTAAAACCTGAGACTGACCTAAAGGATCGGTCATCCCATCAATAGAAACAAAAATAAAGGTTTTAGTACCAGCCATAATTTGAAGTAAAAATAGTATTTTTATACTTGAATGAACCCTCTTTTAAGCATTTTTGATGTATTATTAACTCCTTTGTATTTAATAGGTGCATATGCCTACGCTCGTTGGGTCACAAAAAAAAATATTCGTACTAATCCCGAATACGCTTATTTCACAAAAGGATTAATGGTTCGCATTTTTGGGGCTATTGCTATAGGGCTAGTTTATTTTTTTTACTATACCGGGGGTGATACCACTAATTATTTTCAAACATCAGTAGCTTATGGGAATTTAATATTTAAAAGCCAAGATGACTTTTGGCTGGGTTGGCTTGGAGACAGTAGAGGATACTATCTTCCTTTTGATGAATCTACTGGATACCCTGTTTACTATCCAAGAGATCATCACTCTTTTTTCGTGGTAAGATTACTTATTCCAATTACAGCATTAGGATTACATTCATATTTTGCATCTGCCATTTTAGTCGCGTGCATCACCTATGGAGGCTTATGGAAACTCTATCAAACTTTTCTATACGAATTCCCTAGTTTAAAAAAAGAATTTGCCATTGCCTGTTTATTTATCCCTTCTTGTGTATTTTGGGGTTCTGGCTTAATGAAGGATTCTTTTACCTTATCGGCTGTCGGTTGGTTTACTTTTTCATTCTATCATTTCTTCATCAAAAAACAACGTAAACTATCATACGGAACATATCTAATCATTGCAGCCTTTATTATTTTAGCCATTAAACCCTATATCTTTTTTGCGCTATTACCAGGTTCCATATTATGGTTAAGTAATAATGCGGTTAAAAAAATTAACCATGGTTTTATAAGATTTCTAGCCACTCCTTTTATTTTGGGTATAGGCGGTATAATTGGTTTTTTATCATTAGAAAAAATGGGCGACAATCTGGGACAATATCAATTAGACAATGTACTAGATAAAGCAGTAGTTACTCAAAAAGATATGAAGGCCGACTACTATGGCGGGAAAACTTATGATATTGGTGAATTTGATGCTAGCATAGGGGGTGTATTATCAAAAGCCCCGATAGCTATTTTTTCAGGAATTTTCAGACCAGGCATTTGGGATGTGAAAAATATTGTGATGTTAATTTCCTCACTAGAAAACACTTACCTGCTCTTACTTACTATATTTTTACTCTTAAAATTGAAGTTTTTTAGTTTTTTTAGTTTGATACGTAAAAACCCAATGTTATTATTTTGTATGCTATTTTCAATCTTCTTTGCTTTTTCAGTCGGATTAACGGTAGCTAATTTTGGGTCTTTGGTAAGATTAAGAATTCCTGAATTACCATTTTTTGTAGCTGGTATTTTTATGTTGAGACATTTATATGAAAAACAAAGCGGTGTAAAAATGAAATTTTAATTGAACTCATTTTTTTTTGCCGCACTGTTAACTACTACAAAATTCTTTTTTAATTTTAAAAAGAATTTTTCAAAATACTCAAATGAAATATAAGAAATAAAAATAGTTGTTGATAGTATAGAAAAATAAACAATACAATATTTCCAATAAATATTTACTTCTATTCCATTTAACACTTTTGAGAAAAAGAAAATGAGTAATGGATGAATGACATAAATGCCGTATGAGATTTTACCTAAAAAATCAAAAATATTATTTTCTAAATTCACAATCCTATTATAGACTTTTATTTGACCAATAATAATACAAAGTGAAACTAAAGAGATAATTTCATTATCTATTACTGAAATAAAATGAAATTTATTAATTGCAACTAAAATCATAATAATCCAACAAATAGATTGAGTAAACTTATTATCGACTAATTTTAGAAATAATGTATAATTATTTTTTAATAAAATCGCTCCCATGGCTCCAATCATCATACAATGAAAACGAGTAACATGGATTATTGATTCCAATAAAGAATTTGGATAAAACATATGATGCATTAATTTAATTCCTACTAAACCAATAGTCATGGTGAAAATAGGTACAATTAAATTCTTTGTTTTCTTAATAAACCAAGGCCAAAATAAATAAAATTGTTCCTCAACTCCCAACGACCAGTAATGTCCAATAAAAGGTAATCCAATTCCTAATATAAAAGGCACATTGGCGGCATAAAACAAATACAGAATCAATGATTTAATACTAAAATCAAGCCCATATAAAATAATAACAGTTACGGCAATCAATAAATATAAATAATACAAAGGCCAAATTCTGAGAATTCTTCTAACATAAAATTTTTTAATATTAACCGAATGATTATCTTTCTCACATAACAATAAATAAGTTATTAAAAAGCCACTCAAAACAAAAAAAACAGTTACCCCATAGCCTCCTAGAATATATCCTTTCGGAGTTCCATCCTGAAAAGAACCTAACACATGAGGATTTAAACCAAAATCTTTTAAAGCTATAGTAATATGTGAAACAACTACAGCCAAAGCAGCGATTGCTCTAATGCCATTCAACCCAGCGAAATAGACAACCTTATTATTCATTATGTAATTGTATTATTATTTCATCCACTTTTCATACCACATCTGAAACATCAAGATGTACCATAATTTATTCGCTAACTCTTTTTTACCGGAATAAAAATTTGATTTAATTTCATTAATAAAATTTACATTTAATATTCCTTGTTCGATAATTTTTTCATCACTTAAGTAATACAAAACTTTATCTTTTAAATCAAACATTAACCAATTTTCGATAGGAATAGCAAAGCCCATTTTAGGTCTATCCATTAATTCTTTTGGAATATATTGATAAACGATTTCTTTTAAAATATGTTTTTTGGTACCTTTATAATACTTGTAGTTATCTGGTAATTGTGCAGCCCACTCAATGATACGATGATCTAAAAATGGTTCTCTTCCTTCTAAACTAGCTGTCATAGAAGCTCTATCTACCTTTTGTAAAATATCGTCCAACAAATAGGTTTGATAATCAATCGCCATCATATAAGACAAAGGCGAGTGATAGTCTTTATGGAGTGCATCTGATAAATAATCTGTCTCAATATTCTTAAATCCAGATTTCATTAAATGCTTTAATTGAGATTCGTTGTACTGCTTACTTAAACTTAGCATCATATTTTTGGATGATGGGTCATTCAATAAGCCTTTCAATTTCTCGTAACGGTTATGAAAATTATACTTATTTTTTAAAACTGGTATCTTATCCGAAGGAACCAGATTCATAATTCCGGACATTCCTTTTCTCATGAATTTAGGTAACTGATTTAATCTTTTACCATGTTTCATCATGTAATCATAACGATTATAACCAGCAAAAATTTCATCGCCAGCATCAGCACTTAAGGCTACAGTCACTTGCTTTTTTGCCATTTTACAAACTAAAGTTGTAGGAATAGCACTGCTATCAGCAAAAGGCTCATCGTAATAATAGGGTAAATCAGTAATTAATTCCAAAGCTTCAGCTTGAGTGCAATGATATTCGTAATGCTCAGTGCCAAGATGTTTTGCTACATCTTTGGCATAAGGAGCTTCATTTAAACCAATATCAGGAACACCAATGGTGAATGTTTTTAATCTTTCTGTCCTATCTTTTTGTAATAAAGCTGCCACACAAGCACTATCATAGCCTCCACTTAAAAATACACCTATTGGCACATCCGATACCATTCGAAAATCAAAAGCAGATTTCAGAATTTTTTCTGTTTCCTGTTTTGCTTCAATAAAAGAAATATCCAACTTTGGTTTGTTATAAGCATCATATACATCCCAGTATTTATGAGTTGAGATTTGAGAAGTAAGCAGTGAAAACTTCAAATAATGGCCTGGCTTTAATTTATGACAATGATTAAAAATACAATGAGGTGTTGGTACATTACCAAACTGCATAAATGCAACCACTGAATCCAAATTAATTTCTTTTTTAAATTGCGGATGTTTATGAAAAGCTTTTAATTCGGAAGCAAATAAAAACAAACCATCTTTCCAATAATAATAAAATGGTTTAATACCCGCCCTGTCTCTTACGCAATATATTTCTTTTGATTTAGTATCATAAACAACGAAAGCAAACATTCCAATAAATTTATCGATGCATGATATGCCCCATTCTGCAAAAGCATGCAAAATAACTTCTGTATCTGAATGACCAACAAATTGATGGTTAAGATTGGAAAGTTCTGTTTTTATTTCGCTATAATTATAAACCTCTCCATTAAACGTCACCCATAAATGTTCAAATTTCATGGGCTGCTTGCCAGTTTCGCTTAAATCAATGATAGATAAACGACGGTGGCCTAAGCCTATTTGAAATGTGTTAGTTTGAAAAAATTCATATCCACTTCCATCTGGACCTCGATGATATAAGGTATCCGTCATTTTCATCAACACATCTTCAGAAGATTGTTGATTAAAATCTATAAAACCAGATATACCACACATAATTTATTCAGTTAATTCCGCTTACTTTTCTTTGTATTTTAATTTCGATGCTGTTTTTTGAATAATTTTGGAAGGCACTTTTTGTTTAAAAAGAGTCCATAAAATTAAAATTCCTAAAAAAATTGGTATAAAATAAGTCATGATTTTTGTAACACGATGAAACAATAGCATATTTTTAGCAGGAAATTCATTTACCTCCCCATACTGCACTTTTTCCATAATTTTATCAAATAAAGTCCTTGAGATGATATCTTCATAAGCTAAAAAAAGCGAATCGGGATATTTTTTATAATAAGCAATACTTTCATGATGATTAATTACTCTTTCCCAATGAGGCTCTAAGTTTACATCATATAAATGCCATTTGCCTTGATAATATACTTCTGCTAAAAAATGGCCAGGCCCTTCTTTATAACCAAGCCCCACCGACCTTGTTTTAATTCCTTTACGTTTTAAAATCTCTAAAAACACGATGGTTTGTTGGCTACAAAGCCCTTCGTTATAATCCAATATATCATCAGGGTCAACAATAGCCGTTAAGTGTTTCCAAAAAAACTTGCCACCGATATAGGTTATCCAATTATCTTTCAATGAATATTCAGACAATCCATGATAAAATCGTTTTTTAACAATATCGCTGGTTGCTTTAACATATGCTAAAGTATCTATTTCTGGTAAAGAATGAGTGGCCGAATAAATTCCATCGATATGCGCGGCGATATCTTCTATATTTTTAAATCGTGATAATTCAATATTAAACAATTCCCTGTTTCCATAGGTGTTTTTTAAATTTGAAACGGTGGAAAACACAATTGGCGTAATACTAATTAATAGCAATACCGAATAGATAAATAATCTAGTTTTATACGATTTAAGAAGAGACAAAACGTTAAATATACATCAATAATAGACGTGAATGTACCAATGATTTATTTTAAAAACAAATGTTTTAAAAAAGCTAAAGTCCTAATTTTTAACAACTCAGATGGACTCTGCTTCAAGCCTCTTAAAAATAGTTTTACAGCATTTGATTTATTATTCGAAAGTAACAAATGCAGTGAGGAATAAGTAAGCATATGCCCATGGATTTTATCAATCACTTTCTGCCCGTTCGCTTCAACAAATACTTTATCCTCTTTTAATTTAGCAACTAATAAATTAGTTCTAGATAACAAGTTATCTTCTTTAAAATCCATCACACTTCTTTCATCATGTTGAACCATACAGCCAGATATTTGAGGTTGAAAATGTATTTTATAACGTGACGATACTTTTAGCCACAATAACCAATCCTCGGAGCCGCTCATTGCTCTGTCCTCTTCAAATTGTAACTCATTAAAAATCGTTGATTTTAAAAACATTCCAAAACAACTGAATATATTTCCTTTTAAAATAGCAACATTTAAATTCCCATTCTTTGGATAAACAACCTTTCTAATCAATTCATTTTTTTGATTTCGAAATTCATACGCACAATGAAAAGCAGATATATCTATATTTTTTGAAATAAAACCTGAAGCCAAAGACAAATGATTGTAATAAAATAAATCATCTGAATCTAAAAATGTAATCCACTTACCACTAGCTTTTTTTACTCCATAATTTCTGGCCGCTCCCCTTTCTCCATTTACCTTTTGGTAATAATACCAGTTTTTCAATTGGTTATTAGAAATATAATTTTCAACAACTTCTTCTGTATTATCAGTACTTCCATCATCTATGATTATTAATTCATAATCACTGAACTCTAGATTCTTTACACTATTCAATGTGTTTAACATTAAATCTGCTCTATTATATGTAGGAATAATTATTGAAAAAAAACATTGTTTACTCATAAGGTTTCCTTTATATATTTTTCAATAATTTCATTAGAATTGGAAAATTTATTCAAAACATCGAGCTTGAGTTTAATACCAATTTCTTTCATTTTTTTTCTGTTTTCATATAATTCAGAAACAATTTCAACCATATCATCAACTGTATTTTCCTTACTGACTAAAAAACCATTCTCATTATTAACAATATAATCGTCGAAATCCCCTGTATCCCTACATGTTATGACACATTTTTCTAATAATGCCATTTCTTTCACTGTACTATTACTGGCATCCGTTAAAGATGGATGAATCAAAATGTCACAGGCTTGGAAAAAATCAATATAATCTCTTCTAAAACCAATTATAAAGACATTAGAAGATAAATTGTTCTGATTAATAAAGTTTTCCATATCCTGTTTCAAAGGCCCGTCATCTAAAATTAATAATTTAATGTTCAATCCTTTATCTACTAATGTTTTTAAAATATTCAAAGCAACAAAAGGTCTTTTTAATTCTATAAAACGGGAACTAAATAACAATAATAATTGTGCATCAAATTGTTTTCTAATCTCGGTTACCTTATTGTAATTAGGGGAAGCATATTTAGAAAAATCATATATATAGGGCAAGATTATATAT
>DIHL01000077.1 GCA_002420145.1 Bacteroidetes bacterium UBA5697 | reverse complement strand
CATTATATGTTACAACATATAAATATAAAATTTTGTTAAAAATTTTATATAAAAGCAAAAAACCCCAAATCTGTTAGATTTGGGGTTTAATTTTTTTACAGTCCGTTATTTTATAATCATTAATTTCTGACTTGGTAAGACAATATTATCAGAAGAAAACATAATATTATAAGTTCCTGGCATAATATCTACAGGTAAAACAAAAGTATTTACTCCCTTTGTAACATCAACTTTTGTTTCCAATACAATTTGACCAACATTATTTAATACTTTGATATAGTTATTGTTTGAAGAAGTTGTTACATCTAACAATATGTTTAGTTCTGTTGAGGATGGATTAGGATATAGAACCATTTGATCTTTTACATTTTTACAATTAACATCTATAGCTTTAAACACTTCCTTAGAACTGTTTTTATCAACTTGAGTTAATCTGTAATAGGTTAATTCATTATTATTGGTATAATCAATATGAACATATTTATTTACAACACCACTAGTACCACTTCCTGTTATTTTAGCAACAAGTTCCCAATCGGTTCCATTAAAGCTCTTTTCTACCAAAAAATAATCATTGTTTTCTTCAGAGGCTGTGCTCCAATTTAGTTCAACTCCGTTAGATAAACATGTTCCGGTAAATTCAATCAGTTCTATAGGTAAAACTCCATTAGCCATTATTAATGGTCCAGAAAGATTTCCCATATTACTATCCCATTCTGCAGGACCAGAACCTATTGTAATTTTATTAGAATTGTTATTTTGATCTGTCGTTATTTTTCCTCCAGCATTAATAATTATGGCAGCGGATGAAACAAGGGCCAATCGACTTGAATTACCTGAGAAAAATAAGGTTCCATTAATGGTTATTAACGTATTTGAAGGATTTCCAACCGTTAAATCAATAGCTGTGGTTATCGTAACTGTATAGCCGGAGGGAATAACGATATTATCAAAGCCATTTGGCACATGACCACAGCTCCAAGTAGAAGCAAGTGTAAAATTGGTTGAAGCTACCGCTGTACAATTAGCAGCATTAGAGTTAAACGCTAGAAATAGTGGTAAGAATAAGCAAAAAGTAAAAAATCTCATAAAATATTTCTATTAATTTTATTTAACATTAATTGTAAAAATAGTAAAAAAAACATACACATGTAAGAAATTCTCTAAAAATGTAACAAAAATCATCCCAAATTGTTTATGCTAATAAATTATTTAACAAACGTAAAGTGTTTTTTTTTGAGTTTACATTAGGGTTAAAAATCATAAAGTCTAATGCTTTTAATTTATTTTAAGTTTCAATACTTAAATATCAAAATTCTATTATCTTTGTTCCCCTAATTTAAAACCCACGTTGTAAGTGGGAGCAACGATATGATAAAAATAACTCTACCAGATGGTTCTGTTCGCGAATACCCAAAAGGAACCACCTCTATGCAAGTTGCACAGAGTATCAGCGAAGGCTTAGCAAGAAATGTGTTAGCCGCAAAAGTTAGTAACGAAGTAGTAGATGCTAGCAAGCCAATTAACCAAGATTCAACCTTAAGTTTATTAACGTGGAATGATGCAGAAGGTAAAAATACCTTATGGCATTCATCAGCCCATTTATTAGCCGAGGCTTTGGAAGCTTTGTATCCAAATGTGAAATTTTGGGTTGGTCCGCCATTAGAGAATGGTTTTTACTATGATGTAGATTTAAACGGAGAAACTTTAACACCAGCTGATTTTGAAAAAATTGAAGCAAAGATGTTAGACTTAGCTCGTCAAAACAACGAGTATAAAAGAATTGATATCAGTAAAGCAGATGCAATTAAATATTTTACAGACAAAGGTGATCATTATAAATTAGATTTATTAGAGCGTTTAGAGGATGGAAACATTTCTTTATACAATCAAGGTAATTTTACTGATTTATGCCGTGGCCCTCATATTCCAAACACTGGATTTATTAAAGCTGTGAAGGTTTTAAATATAGCTGGTGCTTATTGGAAAGGCGACGAGAAAAACAAAATGTTAACTCGTATTTATGGTATCGCTTTTCCTAAGGATAAGGAGTTAAAAGAATATTTAGTTTTATTAGAAGAAGCTAAAAAACGTGACCACCGTAAATTAGGTAAGGAATTAGAATTATTTACGTTTTCAGAAAAAGTAGGAGCTGGTTTACCATTATGGTTACCAAAAGGAGCTATGTTACGTGAGCGTTTAATTCAGTTTTTACAAAAAGCACAATTAAAAGCTGGTTATTTACCTGTTGTTACGCCTCATATTGCTCAAAAAGAGTTGTATGTATGTTCTGGTCACTACGAAAAATACGGAGCCGATTCATTTCAGCCAATTAAAACACCTCATGAAGGAGAAGAGTTTTTCTTAAAACCTATGAACTGTCCTCATCACTGCGAAATTTATAAATCGTCACCTAAATCTTACAAAGATTTACCAGTGCGTTATGCAGAGTTTGGAACAGTTTACCGTTATGAACAAAAAGGAGAATTACATGGTTTAACTCGTGTTCGTGGCTTTACTCAAGATGATGCGCATTTATTTGTACGTCCTGATCAGGTAAAAGAAGAGTTTTTAAAGGTTATTGATTTAGTGCTTTATGTATTTAACGCATTAGATTTTAAAGATTATACGGCTCAAATTTCTTTACGTGACCCTGAAAATAAAGCTAAATACATTGGAACTGATGAAAATTGGGCAATGGCAGAGCAAGCCATTATTGATTCGGCAGCTGAAAAAGGCTTAAGAACTGTGGTTGAAACTGGTGAAGCTGCTTTTTATGGTCCAAAATTGGATTTCATGGTAAAAGATGCAATCGGTCGTAAATGGCAATTAGGAACTATTCAAGTAGATTATAACTTGCCTGAGCGTTTTGAATTGGAATATACGGGGTCTGACAACTTAAAACACCGTCCTGTAATGATTCACCGAGCACCATTTGGTTCTTTGGAGCGATTTATAGCGGTTTTAATTGAACATTGTGGTGGAAATTTCCCACTTTGGTTAACGCCAGATCAATATGCCATTTTACCGATTAGCGAAAAATATAACGATTATGCAAAAAAAGTTTCAGAATTGTTAAATATTTCCGATATTCGCGGCCTTGTTGATGAGAGAAACGAAAAAATAGGGAAGAAAATTCGCGACAATGAAGTAAACAAAATACCGTTTATGCTTGTTGTTGGCGAGAAAGAGGCAGAAGAAGGAACAGTTGCAGTGCGAGAACATGGTAAAGGAGATATAGGAACAATGACTATAGCAGACTTTGCAAAACTAGTGCAAACAACCATTGACAACGATTTTAAAACAAAAAACAATTAATTAATAATTAAAAAGCGGAGGTAGTTATTAGCGTTTTTAAAAAACCAATAAACAACAACAACAAAAATACTGGGCCAGTTAAGCCTGGTGATGTTGCAGCTGGACAAGCTCCAGTTTTTAAACGTCCTCGTGGATTAAGAGAGGGTTTTAAGCGTCCAGGTGTTAGAGAAGATGCACATCGTATCAACAAAAACATCCGAAATACGCCTAAAGTTCGTGTAGTTGGAGATGATATTGAAGCGGGAGTTTACTCAATTGAAGAGGCTATTAAAATGGCTGAAGATTTAGGAGTTGATTTAGTGGAGATTGCTCCAAATGTTGACCCACCAGTTTGTAAAATTATTGATTACGGTAAATATTTATACGAACTAAAAAAGAAAGCTAAAGAAGTAAAAGCTAAAGCTTCTAAAGTTGTTGTAAAAGATATTCGTTTTGGACCGCATACTGATGAGCATGATTATTTATTCAAAAAAAATCATGCAATGAAGTTTTTACAAGATGGATGTAAAGTAAAAGCATTTGTGTTTTTTAGAGGTCGCGAGATTGTATTTAAAGAGCAAGGAGAAATTTTATTATTAAGATTTGCTTCTGAATTAGAAGAATACGGAAAAGCAGAACAGTTACCAGTTTTAGAAGGTAAAAAGATGTTGATGGTCCTAGCTCCTAAAAAAACAAAATAATTAAAGAGAGTACTAACAAATAAATAAATAACGAAAAATGCCAAAAATGAAAACAAACTCTAGTGCAAAGAAGAGATTCTCTGTAACTGGGACCGGCAAAATCAAAAGAAAACATGCTTTCAAAAGTCATATCTTGACTAAGAAAACAACTAAAGGAAAACGTGCGTTAACCAAATCAGGCTTAGTACATGAGCGTGATATGAATAACATCAAGTTTTTATTAGCAATGTAATCTTCACATTACCCGGTACAACGGTTATTAAATTAACCAGAAACTACGTTTTAAAAGTGCTAAAAATTAGCCACGTAAAATCAAAAAATTAAAAAAGAAATGCCACGTTCAGTCAATCACGTAGCGAGTAGAGCTCGCAGAAAGAAAATCCTAGCTTTAACTAAAGGTTATTGGGGTGCTAGAGGTAATGTTTGGACTATTGCCAAAAATACTCTAGAAAAAGGTTTAACTTACGCTTACCGCGATCGTAAAAACAAAAAACGTACTATGCGTTCTTTATGGATTCAACGTATCAATGCAGGTGTGCGTCAATACGGAATGAGTTATTCTGAATTCATCGGAAAAGTAAATGCTAAAAATATCAACTTAAACCGTAAAGTTTTAGCTGATTTAGCAATGAATCACCCAGAAGCTTTTAAAGCTGTTGTTGATCAAGTAAAATAATTTTACATAAGATTAAAATTAAAAAGACAATCCATTTGGGTTGTCTTTTTTTATGCTGTAAATATTAGAGATTAATTTAATATACCTAAAATCATTAATAAGGCTATTAAAATCATAAAAATAGTCACTACCCATTTTATAAAATTGAAGGTTGTTTTCTTCAGTAATTTATTTCCGATATAGGCTCCTAAAAATG
>DIHL01000015.1 GCA_002420145.1 Bacteroidetes bacterium UBA5697 | reverse complement strand
ACTATGTACCTATGTGGTTAAACTGCACTAGGCTCTATCAAATCCCACAAATTGCCATACAAATCTGCAAACACTGCTACTTTACCATGTGGTTGAGATTCTAGTTCTCTAACAATTGTTACTTTTTTATCAATGAGGTTTTTATAATCTCTTTCAATATCATCGGTATATAAAAACAAAAATACACGCCCTCCAGTTTGGTTACCAACTCTGCTTTGTTGTTCTTCGTTAGCTGCTTTGGCTAATAAAATAGTTGTTCCTGTGCTACCAGGTGGCGCTACCATCACCCAACGTTTAGTGGCACTCATCACTTTATCTTCTACTAATGTAAAATGTAATGTTTGAGTATAGTAGTTGATTGCTTCGTCGTAATCGCTGACTACTAGGGCTATATGGGCGAGGGATTGATGCATAATTTAAAACTACTTTTCAGAAGTTTCTGGCAAATCAGTTCTAAATAATTTATCAATTGTTTTTCCTTCTTTGTTTTTCCATTCAGTCCAACCATTTGCCCTCCTACCTAAAACGGAAGCTGCAGCGGAACTTGGAGATCCAAATAAATAGTCTTCAGTAAAAAGATATACACCCTTTTCTTCAATTAAAATTTTACTATCAATTAATTTTTTTCTCATTCCAGTAACCCATGTTCCTGCGGTATTAGATTCTTCTTTATTTGCAATCGAACCTTTAAAGACAACGAAACCGTCATCTACCATATCTCCTTCTGCGCTAGCATCTTTACCTTTACAAAAAAGTATTTCTTTTTTCTTTTCTAATGATTTTTTAATTTCTTCGAATATTGGGTAACCTAAAGTTGCTAAAAGTATTTTTACAGTATCATAATTATCTAACAAGTCAGCTTCCATACTTTCAGTAATATATGGTTTTGCTGGCGTAGCTAAATTCTCTGTATCAAAACGACCAATTTCATTAGCGTTTTTAATACATAAGTATTCTAAATATTTTACATGTGATTTTGTAAATGTATTTGATTTAGAAGTAATAACTATTGCATGATTCCAAAAATCTTTATTTTTGTTATGTGTTTTAATTCTTTCGTAACAATCTTCTGTTTCTCCAATATAACATATTGGTTTAGCTTTTTCATCATTGTATCCGAATAAAAAATATACACCATATTTTTTAACTTCATCTCTTACCCCAACTTCAACTAACTTATTTCTTGGGAAAAGGACTGCGGTCATCATCCTATTTGTTAGATCAGCAATTTTAATACTTGTTGGATTCCCATCAGGTAGAAAAATTTGAATTGTTTGAGGTCTTTGCATTAGTTCATAGAGATTTATTGTTTATTTTCTAATCAATCGTCGCAATTACTTTCAACTCAATAGCAATAGGTGTTGGTAAGCAATTAATTTCAATCGTAGTTCGGCAAGGAGGATTTTCTTTAAAGTACTCAGCCCACAAAGCATTGTAAATTTTAAAGTCATCTTTCATGTTCGTTAAAAACACTTGCACGTCTACAATTTTATCCCAGCTGCTACCAGAGTCTTCTAAAATATATTTAATGTTACGGAATACACTGTGGCATTGTGCCGCAATATCGTAAGATGTAATGTTTCCATTTTCATCTAACTCTACACCTGGTATTTTTTTAGTACCACGTTCACGTGGACCAACACCACTTAAAAATAATAAATTGCCAACACGGCGTGCGTGTGGGTATAATCCTACTGGCTCTGGTGCTTTTGATGATTCAATTGATTTTTCTGTGCTCATATAATTAAGTTTTGAAAGTTAAAGAGTTATGAAGGTTTAGAATTTTTTTTATTAAGGTGTTACTTCAATAATAATGTTTGTATCGGTTAAACCGATGTTTTCTTTGGTTGCTAATTTTTTATTTCCATTGTAAACAGTAATCCATTTACGTTTTGATTTACTGGCTGTTTTTTGGTCAATTTTAAAACTGCCATCGCTCAGTGTATACATTTGTCCAATAATTACTTCTGTGCAATTATCGCCATCCTCTTTGCATTGTACATAACTCACTAAAACATTATTCACGCCTTCACCAGTTGCTTGATTAATAACTCTTCCGGCAATACTTGTTTTTTTAGTGTCGCAAGCAAACACTATTAAACTAGCAAATAGGAGGATGAATAGTTGTTTCATTTAGTCTTGTTTAAAGGCATTCCAACCTTGTGCTTGTATTGGGTGTGATGTACCAGCTTTTGCAATTAAATTAATGCCGCTAGTTTTAGGCGTCATGTGTCCAATAATCGTAAAATCCGGTAAGTGCTTTATTTTATCGTAATCACTCATTGGCACTGTAAATAATAATTCATAATCTTCACCACCACTTAAGGCACAAACGGTAGGATCTAAATTAAATTCACGAGCTCTATCAAATGTTTGAGGATCTAAAGGAATTTTTTCTTCATACAATTCGCAACCTAATTCGCTTTGTGTACAAATATGCATTAACTCAGACGCTAAACCATCACTCACATCAATCATACTCGTTGGTTTTACACCTAAGCCTTTTAGTAATTCTACAATATCCACACGAGCTTCTGGTTTTAACTGACGCTCTAAAATATAATCGTTACCCACTAAATCAGGTTGTATGTTTGGATTGTCTTTAAAAACAAATTTCTCTCTTTCTAAAACTTGTAAGCCCATATAAGCACCGCCTAAATCTCCGCTTACGCATAACAAATCTTTTTCTTTGGCTCCATTGCGGTAAACAATATCTTCTTTGTTGGCTTCGCCAATAACCGTAACACTAATTACTAAACCGCTAGTAGTGGAAGTCGTATCTCCACCAACTAAATCTACATGGTATTTATTACAAGCAAAAATCATCCCTGCGTATAATTCTTCTAAGGCTTCAACAGAGAAACGATTAGAGGCAGCAATACTTACGGTGACTTGTTTTGGTGTTCCATTCATCGCGCATATGTCAGATAAGTTTACGATGATGGCTTTGTATCCTAAATGTTTTAATGGCACATAGGTCAAATCAAAATGCACACCTTCCACTAACATATCAGTAGATACTAATGTGTGCTTTTCTCCTTCGTATTTAATAACGGCTGCATCATCTCCAACTCCTTTGATGGATGATGTATTATGTATTTCAACGTGTTCGGTTAAGTGTTTAATTAATCCAAACTCTCCTAATGTTGTTAATTCTGTTCTGCTACTGTTTTCTAACATCTTCTTTTTTATATCTTGATTACGAATTGGGTACGAATATACGAATCTGGATTTGCTACTGTGTTTGCTATTTTGATTCGTTTACTATTCGTTTAATTCGTACTCCGTTGCTTGTAAAATTTATTAATATGGCTAATTTTAAATTTGATACTTTAATGTAATTTGATACTTGGTCTATATATTTCTTCGAGTAAAAATCACTTCTTTTTAATTCAATAATTACTTTTTCTTCTATTAAAAAATCTAAAAAGTTGTTTCCTATTATTTCTTCTTTATAGATTACTTGATATGGGACTTGTTCTTTAAATATAATACCTGCTTCTTTTAATTCTTTAGCATATGCTTTTTGATAAATTTTTTCAAGGTGTCCATGACCTAATTCATTAAAGACATTATAAGCTAAACCAACTAACTTATAGCTCAATTCAGGATATATTAAGTCTTGTTTTTGAAGCATTGCTATTTAGTTATTGATTACGAATATACGAATCTGAGTTTGCTAATATGTATGAAAACAACTAGCAAATTTCTCATACTTAGATTCGTAAATTCGTATTTTTATTCGTAATCATCCCATTACTTTAATTTAACACATACATTCTTAGGCTCGGTAAAAAAGTCCAACGCTTCAAAACCACCTTCTCTTCCAACACCTGATGATTTAACGCCGCCAAACGGAGTGCGTAAATCGCGTAATAACCAACAGTTAATCCAAACAATACCAGTATGTAAATTCATTGCTACACGATTTGCTTTAGTAATATCTTGTGTCCACACGGTTGATGCTAAACCATATTGTGTAGAGTTGGCATACATCATCACTTCTTCTTCTGTATCAAAAGGCATGATGGTAACTACTGGTCCAAAAATTTCCTCTTGGTTAGTACGGCAATCGTAAGATAAGTTTTCGATAATGGTTGGTTCTAAATAATAACCATTTTCAAATTCACCAGTTAATTTTGCTTGCTTGCCACCACATAATACTTTACCACCTTCTTGTTTAGCTAATTCGACATAAGATAAAATTTTTTCCATGTGAGGTTTAGAAACAACAGCACCAATTTTTGTTTTATCATCCATTGGAGCACCAACTATTAATTTTTGTGTTTTAGCAACGAAGTCTGTTTTAAATTTTTCGTAGATAGAACGTTCAACAAATATTCTGGAACCACATAAACAAATTTGACCTTGATTAGCAAATGATGATAACATCGTAGTCGTTAACATTTTGTCATAATCACAATCAGCAAAAATGATATTAGGGTTTTTGCCACCAAGTTCTAAAGATAATTTTTTGAACATAGGCGCAGCAATACTAGCAATATTAGCGCCTGTTTTAGTTCCACCCGTAAACGAAATCAATGGCACATCAGTACTGCTCACAATAGCATTACCAACTTTATGACCAAAACCATGAACGATATTTAATACTCCTATTGGTAAACCAGCTTTAATGCAAATTTCAGAAAGTAAGTAAGCGGTCATTGGTGTAATTTCGGAAGGTTTAGCTACCACAGTACAACCAGCAGCTAATGCTGGAGCAATTTTCCAACTAAATAAATACAAGGGTAAATTCCATGGCGAAATACAACCTGCTACGCCAACAGGTTGACGTAAGGTATAATTAATAGCCGTATCTTCCATGCTATGAGCACTTGCTGCATAGTGCAAAATACCAGTCCCGTAAAAATGGAAGTTGGCTGCTGCACGAGGAATATCAACAGATTTAGCTAATTGTAAAGGTTTACCATTATCTATACTTTCAGCTTTTGCTAATTCATCTAATTGTTCTTCAATTAAAGAAGCAATTTTTAATAAATACTTCGAACGTGTTTCTTTAGGAGTAATGCTCCAGCTTTTAAATGCCTCTTTTGCGGCAACAATAGCTTTTTCGGCATCTCGCTCGTCACTATCAGGTATTAAGGAATATACAACACCACGAGAGGGGTCGTAGTTGTCGATATGTTGGTTTGAGATAGGATCAACTAACTCACCATTGATGTAATTTTTAAGTTTAAACATAAGGCTCAATAAGAGCACTAAATTAATGAAATTGCCCCAATTATTCTACAATTTTAAACTTATGCGGAACAATAAAAAGTGTTTTTATATCCATATTTATTCACTATTTTTAGCATTGCTTAATTTAAATTTTAAATGAAATTACTTTTTTGGTCATTTTTATTGATTCTTGTGTCAACTACTGTTGCATTCAGTCAGGATGTGATATACACAACTGGAGGTAATAAACTGCAAGCAAAAGTTATTGAAATCAATACAACTGATATTAAGTATAAAGACTTTAATAATTTAGAAGGACCAACTTACGTGATTACCAAAATGGATGTTGTTTTAATACAATATTCAAATGGTGTATCCGAAGTCATTAATAGTAATCCTAATTCTATTACACCTAAAGGAACTGATTTCGCAACCTACAATTCTGCTAAATCTTCGGAAAAAACAAAACCAGCTGAAAAAACTAAGCCCGTTGAGAAAGCCAAACCAGTAGAAAAAACAAAACCAGAGAAAAAAGAATTTAATTTATATTATTTAAATAATAATATGATTTCAATTAATGCTTTGGCTTTAGCAAATGGTGATGTGACTTTGATGTATGACAGAGATATTTTAAATAATAAGTTATCGCTTAGCTTTTTGGGAGGCTATAATTTTAATTCGCAAATGGGTGGTTTAAATGCATTTATTGCAGGAACAAAAGATAATGCAAAAAAGAAATATGATGCTGGTTTGGGAATTAATTTTACGCCAAGAAGCACTAAACGAGTTCAGTATTTTGTAGGAATATTAGGAAAATACATGGCATACGATTATCAAAGTATTGTAGATACAACCAATAATCAATATAAATACAAACAAGCCAATGCCTATCAGTTAGCTATTATGGTCACTAATGGATGGGTATTTAGAGTAACGCCAAGTTTTAATTTCAAATTTTTTGCTTCTGTGGGAGCGCCTATTAATTCAACACGTTTAGAAACTACTGATTCTGAAGGACAAAAGGTTGATTTCTCAAATTATCCAAAAATTTATTTAGGTTACTGTTTTGGTTACCGTTTTTAAAATGAGCAAGAAATATAAAATACATATTGTTTTATTGATGTTACTTTTTGTTTCATTAAACGGCTTAGCGCAAGACAAAGTTTTTTTAAGAGATGGTAAAGTCATACCTTGTAAAATTATTGCAATTTCTGAAAATACAATTACTTATAAGGATACTACACTAAATGCTCCAATGATTACTTTATCAAAAAAAGATGTATTACTAACCGAATATCAAACGGGTGAGATTTACATGTTTAGCAATGAGGAAAAAACACTAAAGGTCGAAAAATCTAATGTTACTTTAAAAGTTGAAAACGAAGTAATAGAAACGAGAGAGCAAAGAAAAGAACGAAGAATGAAAGAGTGGAAAGAGCAAGAGGCATTACTTTCTAATAACATTCTTGGTTTTTATATCCCTGAGCTAATTTTAGGAAGGTTTACGGTTTCGTTCGAGCGTTTATTTGCTAATAAATCAATAGGCATTAAAATTCCTTTGAGTTTAACATATAATCCTTTAGGAGCCTTAAGTTCAATGTCTTCCTCAAATTCAAGTACTAGCACTAGTTCAACTAATACAACATCAGGATCAACCAACACCACTTCATCAAGTAGTAATAACAACACTAATGAGCAACCAGTAAGAGGTACAGGATTTATTGCTGGTATTGATGTCAATTATTATCACGATATCAAACCGTCTTTAAAATATTATTTTGGACCTCGTTTAAGATATGGAACAGATATGATGTTGGGTGGTATTGAGGGTTTAACTTTTCAGTTGCAAAACGGTATTTTTAAAAGTAGCGGAAAACGTTTTACAAGCACTTTAGGATTTGGCGTTGGATTTTTTAAATTGTCTGAAAGATACGCTAATACTGGTAATTATGATGTGAAACAAATTTACCCTTGGGCATCATTTACATGGCGATTAGGATTTAGATTGTAACGCTCCTCGTAGCCTTTATTTCCTTGTAATCCACCACAATGAATAATCAAAATAGGATTATTTTTTTCTAATTTTTCTTCTTTCATTAACTCAAAAGCTGCAAAAAAAAGCTTGGTAGTGTACACATAATCCAAAGGAATAGAGTAGGTGTTTTCAAACCATGTTTTAAAATCTAATAATTCTTTGGTGTGTTTTGCATAACCTCCAAAATGAAAATTATTTAAAATCGTGGTTTGTGGTTCAGTTGCAATAGCTTCAAAATTTAGCACGTTTATAACGTTTAATTTTTGATGCGGTAAAAGAGATTTTGAAATTCCTTTGTAAGTGGTTCCAGTGCCGTATGCGCAAAATATGTTTTTATACCTAAACATATCTGATGTTAAAATTTCTTCACAACCTGTTTGTCCTAGTTTATTATCACCGCCTTCAGGTATGATATAAGCGCCAGGATACATATATCGTAATCGCTGTAAATATCCACTATCATTTTTCTGAGAATATTCAGTTCTGCTTACAAATAGCAATTCCATGACATTTTGTTTTGCAACAGATAGAGTAGGGTTGTTAGCAGAAGTTTCTTCTCCTCGAATAATGCCAATACTTTTAAAACCAGCCAATTTGCTAGCTACAGCAGTAGCAGCAATATGGTTGGAGAAAGCGCCGCCAAATGTGATAATGGTGTGATTGTTTTCATTTTTTGCCTGTTCTAAATTGTATTTCAATTTAAACCATTTATTACCAGAAATATCAGGATGAATTAAATCTAAACGTAAAATACCAATTTGGTAACCGTTATAGTTTATATGATTTATAATTGGTTGGTAGGAAATCATTTTAAAACCAAACATCTAAACAAAAAATAAATTCATTACGTTCTTTGCGATATTCTCCGTTGTAATAAAAATTTTCTTTTTCAGAATTTAATTGTCTTCCCTCTACACTTAGTGCCATATTTTTAACGGGCTTATATTCAATTCCAGCAGTGGCGCCCCACGTGTATTTACCCATATTTGAACCAATACTTAAAATTTCATCCTCATCACTAAACCATTCGCCGCGAGTATAAAATGCTACTTTTTTGAATGATTGATGTTTGAATAACAACAATGAACTATTCATGTAAGCAGTTCCAACAGTGATTGGGTCTATTCGTTTGCTATATTCCTGAATACCATAATTAAACTCTGCACCAATACTTATTTTCTTTTTTTGGTATGTAGCGTATAGATTATGATAAAAGCGTTGATGTTTTAAATCAACAGAGTCAGGAGTATCGTCACCAGTAATAAAATTATAGGTGATAGATAAATAATCGTTTGGAGCAAACACCACAGAACTTCCAAATAATTTATTTTTATTGGTTTCAATAATAGAATTAAAGCTATTAAAGGTATTTAATTGTAAACTTAATTTTGAATTAATTAGATAGGTTAATTTAGCTCCCGAAAAGAAGTAAGGCTCATAAACATTAGCTAATGTCATGCCAGAGGTAATATTTTCTCTTGGCTGAGTGCTTTCTAATCCTATATGCGATCTAAAAACGCCTGCATCAAACCATAGATTTTTAAATAATTCTACTCCAGCATTCGCTTCCTGAATCATATTAAATTTATTAGGCCAAGTGCTTTCAGCAATATCTCCGAAATGTAAAGTCACATTGCTTCGCACTTTCCTTGATCGATACCCTAATGATATCATCACCATATTTAATCCAAACTCATTGTTGCGAGCAGCCATGGTAGCATGTTTGACGTAATCCGAAGAATTGTCTTCCGAATAGTATGCATAATAAGAACTGAGATAAGCTCCAATTTCTAGTTTGGGTTCATTTAATTTTTCATCAGGGGCTAATTTTTTATTTTGAAATAAAACATTAGAATCATTTTTTAATTGAATAGTAATGAGTTTCTTTTTTGTTGAATCTTGCTGAGCTATTGAAGTAAAGCAGAAAAATGCAAAAAGAATTAAAGTAGTATATTTGTATACTGAAATCATAACGTAAAATTAATCATTAATTTAATGTTTAATAAAGAATTAGACCCAGAAGATTTTTATTATAGCCCAGAGGGTTATATTATATTTACTGAGAAATATCATTTAAAGCGAGGATACTGCTGTAAAAATGGTTGTAAGCATTGCCCTTATGGCTACAATAAAAAAACAGGTAAGTTTGAAAATGAGAAGAAATAATTTCTGTTTCTTAATCCAATTTATTTTTTAGATATTTGATTGAAATTATAAAAATACTTTGTTAAAACTTAGCACTCTTAATAACGATCAAATTCATTATGCCAATATTGGATTAATGGTATTGTCTGCCATACTGGCTTTTATTCTTCCATTTGAGTTATTTTTATTCTCGTATGCGGTGTTAGGTCCACTTCATTATTTAACTGAGATTGGCTGGTTGCATAAGAAGAATTATTACACAAAAGGCAAATACGATTTCTTGTTTTTGAGTATTTTATGTGTTTTGGTTTTTTATTTTTCATTTATTAAACCCGCAAAGTCAGACTCTCAAATACCTCATATTATTTTGTACGGTGTTTTATTGTCGCTTATTTTTGTATTCATTAAAGATAATTTATATCGTGTTGTATTAGCGATATTAGCTATTATAGGACTTGCCATGGCAAAAACAGGGTACACTTATTTTGTTTGGGTAGGTGTTTTTTTACCAACCATTATTCATGTACTTTTCTTCACTTGGGCATTTATGTTTTATGGTGTTTTAAAAAATAAATCAACGGCAGGTTATTTATCAATTGTGGCTTTAGTTGTTATAGCGTTATCGTTTTTTGTCATTAAAGCTCCTGGTTTACAATATCAAGTATCAGGATATGTTACTAAAAGTTATGATTTGTTTTATTTACTAAATAAATTTTTAATCGATTTGTTTGGATTGCAAACAGACACAACAGATGTGGATGCAATCGTATATCAAACAAATGCTGGATTTATTGTGATGCGATTTATTGCTTTTTCATATACTTATCATTATTTAAATTGGTTTTCTAAAACATCAGTCATTCAATGGCATAAAGTGCCTAAGAAAACACTTTTTGTTACTTTGGCATTATGGATATTTTCAGTGACCTTATATGTCATAGATTATAATATTGGACTAAAAGCCTTATATTTTATTAGTTTTTTACATGTTTTTTTAGAATTTCCTTTAAATATTGTTTCATTTCAAGGTATAATTAAATCGGCATTACCTGTTAAGAAATAGAGACTAAAAGTGCTCTTTTCAGGCATTTTAATTAAATAAAAAACTGTATATTAGGGCTTCAAAAAATACAGTGTGAAGATTTCAAAAGAATTTAAAATAGGTATTGTTGTTACAGCTGCTATAGGCTTTTTTATTTGGGGATTTAATTTCCTTAAAGGAAGTAATTTATTTAGCCATAAGTATGAATTATACGCTGTATATCCAAAAATAGATGGTTTAATTGAAGCAAATCCATTATTAGTGAATGGTTTTAAGGTGGGGCAAATCAACAAGATTTCTTTAATTAAAGATAGTAAAGGCGAATATGGAGTATTGGTTAAGTTTTTGTTGACTGAAGACGTTAATATTCCTAAGTATTCTATTGCCAAAGCTGTAAGTTCTGATTTACTTGGCTCTAAAGCAGTAGAGATTATTTATAGTAATGAAACTGAGTTTGTGAAATCTGGCGATACTTTAATTGCAGAAACTGAAGAAGGATTAAAAACAGCCGTTAGTAAACAATTGGCTCCACTACAAAAAAAGATTGAAGGATTATTGTCTTCTGTTGATTCAGTTATGACAATTGTTGAAGTTGTGTTAAACGATAAAACTCGTGAAAATTTAAGCAAGTCATTTGAGAGTATTAAATTAGCTATTCAAAGTTTAGAACAAACGGCCTATAAATTAGACGATTTAGTGGCTTCCGAAAAAGCTAAAATTTCATCTATCCTAACTAAGTTAAATACTCTTGCAGGAATGCTTGAGCAAAACACGGGTAAGATTGATAATATCATTGGTAATTTCAGTAATTTATCAGATAGTTTAGCAAAATCTAATTTAAAAGGTGCTATTGATGAAGCTGATAAAACGTTAGCAGAATTAAATAAATTAGTAGCTCAAATAAATTCAGGACAAGGTACTCTTGGTAAATTAGCTAAAAACGATTCGTTATATAATAACTTAAATAAAGCTAGTGATGATTTAGATAAGTTAATGAAAGACTTACGTATCAATCCAGAACGCTACATCCACTTCTCAGTATTTGGAAGAAAAGATAAAAACAAACCTAAACTTTAATTTCGCTCTATGATTTCATCAATCATTTTTATTGCTTTACTTATTGGTTCAAGCACGTTTTTTTTCATTAATGCAAAAAAAATCCGTCGCAATATTTTATTAGGAAAAGATATTTCTATTAAAGACAACAAAGGCGAACGTTTAAAAACCATGATGTTGGTGGCACTTGGACAAAAGAAAATGTTCACGCGCCCAATACCAGCAATCTTGCATTTGTTTTTATATGCGGCATTTGTAATTACTCAAATCGAATTAATTGAAATTGTATTTGATGGTATTACTGGTCATCATCGTGCTTTCAGAGCTTCGTTAGGCGGCTTTTATACTTTTATGGTAAGTTTTATCGAAATCTTATCAGTGCTCGCATTTATTGGAACAGTTGCGTTTTTAGCAAGAAGAAATTTACTAAAAGTTCCTCGTTTAGTGAAAAGCGAATTAAACGGTTGGCCAAAATTAGATGCAAACATTATCTTAATTATGGAAATCACTTTAATCTGTTTCATATTCATGATGAATGGAGCGGATGAAGTCCTGTATTCAAGAGGACAATCGCATGCTGAAAATTTAGGTGATGGTTCTTTAGGATTAACAATTAGCAGTCATTTAGGGCCATTAATTTACGGAGGAATGCCAAATGCAGGTTTACATGTAATTGAGCGTATTGGTTGGTGGGGACATATCATGATGGTATTTGCCTTTTTGAATTATTTACCAAAATCAAAACATTTACACGTGTTATTAGCTTTCCCTAACGTGTATTTTTCTAACCTAAAGGCTAAAGGACAATTCACTAATTTGTTTGAAGTAACCGATGTTGTAAAGCCTAATTTTGATCCAGCTTATCAACCAGTTTTAGATCCAAATGCAGTGATTAAGTTTGGAGTAAAAGATGTAACAGATTTAACTTGGAAAAATTTATTAGATGCGTATTCTTGCACAGAGTGCGGACGTTGTACTTCTGCTTGCCCTCAAAACATAACAGGCAAAGCTTTATCTCCTCGTAAAATTATGATGGATACAAGAGATAGATTGGAAGAAGTTGGAAAAAACATCGATAAAAATGGTGGAACTTTTGTGGACGATGGAAAATCCTTGTTAGGAGATTACATTAAACACGAAGAAATTTGGGCATGTAATACTTGCAATGCATGTGTTCAAGAGTGCCCAGTAAATATTGATCCATTAGCTATCATTGTTGGTTTACGTCAGCAATTGGTATTAGAGCAAAGTTCAGCACCGAATGAATTAAATGGAATGTTTTCAAATTTAGAAAACAATGGAGCACCTTGGCAATTTAGCCCAGCAGACAGAGCAAATTGGATAAATGAAAATTAAGAGTAGAATATGAGTACAGATTTTAAATTAGTAGAGAAAGAAGAGAATGGACAAAAAATTAGTCCAGTATTACCTGAGCATGTAAAAAATTATTTAATTGATATCGATGGAACTATTTGTGATGACATTCCAAACGAACAACCAGAGCGCATGGAAACGGCAGAGTTATATCCAGAGGCTTTAGTAACTTTAAATAAATGGTTTGATGAAGGACATATCATTACTTTTTTTACTTCACGTACCGAAGAACATCGTGATGTAACAGAAAGATGGTTAAACAAACATGGATTTAAATACAATGGTTTATTAATGGGAAAACCTCGTGGAGGTAATTATCATTGGGTAGATAACCATATGGTTAGAGCTACGAGATACGAAGGCAGATTTACAGATTTAATTGAGAAAAATGTAACCATTCAGGTTTTTGAAAAATAGTTTCTTAAACCATAATATATAATTGAAAAGACTATGGAAACTTTGAAAGTACCTACAATGCAAGAAAAAATTGCTAATGGTGAAACTCCAGATATTTTATTTTGGGTTGGCTGTTCTGGTAGTTTTGATGATAGAGCAAAAAAAATAACGAAAGCGATAGTTCGTATTTTAAATCATGTGGGTGCAAATTTCGCCGTGCTTGGTGTTGAAGAATCTTGCACAGGAGATCCAGCAAAGCGCTCAGGAAATGAGTTTTTGTTTCAAATGCAAGCCATGCAAAACATCACTATTTTAAATGGCTATGATGTCAAGAAAATAGTAACGGGATGCCCTCACTGTTTTAATACTATTAAAAACGAATATCCTGAATTAGGTGGAAAATATGAAGTGATTCATCACACCGAATTAGTACAACAATTAATTAACGAAGGAAAATTAAAAGTACAAGGCGGAGAATTTAAAGGAAAAAAAATTGTATTTCATGATCCGTGTTATTTAGGAAGAGCGAATGATGTGTATGAAGCTCCTCGTGATGTGATTTCTAAGTTAGATGCAGAGTTGGTTGAGATGAAACGCAGTAAAGCAAACGGTTTATGCTGTGGTGCGGGTGGAGCTCAAATGTTTAAAGAAGCAGAAAAAGGGAACAAAGAAGTAAATGTTGAAAGAGCAGAAGAAGCTTTGTCTCATAATCCAGATATCATTGCAGTGGGTTGTCCGTTTTGCAATACGATGATGACTGATGGTGTAAAACATTTTAATAAAGAAGATAAAACAAAAGTATTAGATGTAGCTGAGTTAATTGCTTCAGCTAACGATTTATAAATCATACAATGAAAAAAATACTAGTCCTTATTACTATTTCAGTTTCTTTATTCTCTTGTAAGCCAGGAGATGGAGGAGTTGTTGAAGATACAAAGCGTGCAGATTCTTTATCAAAAATTATTAATTCACCAGAGTTAATCGCTTTAAATAAAAAGATTTTAGATAATCCTGATGATGCTAATTTGTATAATGAAAGAGCGAAAATATATTTGCAATTCAAGCAATTAGAAGATGCTATTAATGATACTAAGCGTGCTATCAGGATTGATACAACCAATGCTGCATTTTATTTAACAGAAGCGGATATATTTTTTGCAGCGAATGAGACTAGAAATGCAAAAGATGTTTTAGAAATAGTCGTTAAAAAATTCCCAGAAAATACAGATGGATTATTAAAATTAGGGGAGCTATATTACTTTGTAAAACAATACGAAAATGCGTTTGCTAAAATTAATCAAGCATTAAAAGTAAACGAAAATTTAGCAAAAGCATATTATTTAAAAGGTAATATCTACAAAGAAGTAGGGGATACCGCTAAAGCTATATCGAGTTTAGAAACAGCTATTGAACAGGATAATAAAAATCCAGGTATTTTTTTGGATTTAGGATTAATTTATGCAGCTAAAAAAAATCCATTAGCATTTGAATATTACGATAATGCGATTAGTCTTGATCCATCAAATTCAGAAGCATTGTATGCGAAAGCAAAATTATTTCAAGATATTAATCAAATCAAGGAGGCTGTAGCTTTATATGAGCGAATTTTGAAAAATAATCCTACCCATGTTTTTTCTTTATATAATCTTGGTGCTATAGAGTTTGGTATTAATAAGAATCCCAAAAAGGCTATTGAGTATTTTACAAATGCTATTAATTCAAATCCTAAATATACACAAGCTTATTTTGCGAGAGGTGTTTGTTATCAGGAATTAAAAGATAACGATAATGCTAGAGCGGATTATAGTATGTGTTTGCAGCTTATTCCAAACTATGAACCAGCAATTGATGGTTTAAATTCTATTGGTAAATAATATTTTAAAAATTAAATTACTAGAAACAAAAAGCCCCGATAATAATTTTATCGGGGCTTTTTATTGTATTTAATTTAAAAATTAAGCTTCTGTATTTTCTGCTGGAGCATCAGTTGCTGGCGCTTCAGTTTCTTCGGCAGCTGATGCTGCTTCTACTACTGCAGTTTTAGCTGCAATTTTAGCTGCTTTAGCATCTTTAGCTGCAGTTTCTGCTTTAAATTTATCTGCTACTGCTTTTTTCTCAGCTGCTGATAAACCATCTTTTTTAGAGCTAATTTTTAATGCTTTTTGGTCTAACCATTTAGCAAAACGCTCTTCAACTTGCGCTTCAGTTAAAGCACCTTTTTTAACACCATCTAACAAGTGTTTTTTCATCATCACACCTTTGTATGATAAAATAGCTTTACAAGTATCTGTTGGTACAGCACCGTTTTGTAACCATTTTAAGGTAGATTCGAAATTTAAATCAATTGTTGCTGGGTTCGTATTAGGATTGTAAGTTCCTAATTTTTCAATGAAAGCTCCATCTCTTGGTGCACGACCATCCGCTGCTACCACGTGAAAGAACGCTGAGTCCTTTTTACCGTGTCTTTGTAGTCTAATCTTTACTGCCATTTTGTTGTTTTTTAATAATTTAGGGTGCGAATATCGGCATTTTTATTTAATTAACAGCCATCTTTTAAAAATAAATTTTATAAATGCCTAAATATCATTAATTTGACTATTTTTGTGAGTTCTTAACGGTAAATTTAAAAACTAAAACCTTTATATATGAAGTTACAAGAGCGCGGCACCCTATTAATTCCTATCGATTTTACTGAACAATCGCTTTTAGCAATCAAACAGGCATATAACTTGGCTAAATACACACATTCAAAAATCGTTTTGCTTCACACATACGAGAAGGTTGGAGAAGAAAAATACGACGAATTAAAGGCTGTCACTAAGCAAACTGAAACTGAAAGTGGCGTTCCAACTGAATTCATGAACGTTAAAGGGAATATTTATAGTGAGGTTCCTAGAGTGGCAGACGAAATTAAAGCAACTTTAGTGATAGTAGGTTTAGAAAGTCACATGAGTGCTAAAAATATTGTTGGTGCTAGTGCTTCTAAGATGATTAGAGAGTGTTCTTGCCCTGTTATTTCTATTCGTGGAAAAGATCATAAAGACGGTTGTGAAAACATCTTATTACCTTTAGATTTATCTAGAGAGTCACGTGAAAAAGTAGATGTAGCCGTTCAATTTGCTCATTATTTTGGAGCTTCTATCCGTATTTTAGGCGTATTTAGTTTATCGGATGCGGCATACGAAAATCAATTACTAGCTTATTCTCACCAAGTAAAACAATACATCAAAGGTAAAGGTATTTCTTGTTCTAATAAATCTTTAGCAAGTGATAGCGTTGCAGATACTATTGTTGAGTATGCTAATAAAATTGAGTCAGATTTAATTGTGATTATGAATAAGCCTACTTTAAGTATTAAAGAGTTTTTCAGTGGAACTGAAGCACAAAAAGTGGTTGATATCAGTAATTTACCAGTTATGACTATTAATCCTTCTAAAAAGGAAAGTTTAAATCATTTTGGTACTGGTTTATAATTAAATCATATAAGTTTTTAAGCGCCTTCGATGATTTCGAGGGCGTTTTTATTTATAAATCATCTCAAAAAATTAAACACTTAGTCGTATATTAGCCATTCAATAATTATGAAGTTATTTTTTCATTTAGGCAGATATTTTATTCTTATTAAACGTGTGTTTAGTAAGCCAGAAAAATTATCTGTATATGTGAGACAAATTATTCATGAAATTGATAATATAGGTATTAGCTCACTACCCATTATTGCTATTATTTCATTTTTTATGGGTGGCGTAATTACCATTCAATCAGCATTTGGTTTTACAAGTCCTTTAGTGCCTTTATATGCGGTTGGTTATACGGCTCGTGAATCTATGTTATTAGAGTTTTCTCCAACGATTGTATGTTTGATTTTAGCAGGAAAAATTGGTTCTAATATCGCTTCCGAAATTGGTTCTATGCGTATTACTGAACAGATTGATGCTTTAGAAATTATGGGAATTAATTCGGCAGGATATTTAATATTACCTAAAATTGCCGCAGGTGTTTTAATTATGCCTTTTTTAATTGCCATTAGTATGTTTTTAGGGATTTTTGGAGGCTATGTGATGGGAATTGCAACAGGTGCTTGTTCTTCTTATGAATATATTTTTGGTATTCAAGCATTTTTTGAGCCTTGGAAATTATATTACTCGTTTACTAAAGTAATTACATTTGCTTTTCTAATTACATCCATATCTTCTTATTTCGGTTATTATACTCATGGTGGAGCTTTAGAAGTTGGTAAAAGCAGTACGGCTGCTGTAGTTTACAGTAGTATTTTAATTTTAATTTTTAATTTCTTGTTAACCCAACTATTCTTAACATGATTGAAATTAAAAATATATCTAAAAGCTTTGGTGATAGAAAAGTCATCGATGATGTGTCATTTACTTTTGAGCAAGGTAAAACCAACTTAATTATTGGAGAGAGTGGAAGCGGGAAAACCACTATTATGAAATTAATGGTTGGTCTTCATGAAATTGATGAGGGAGAGATATTGTATGATGGGAAAAATTTCCCAAAACTTGGAGTAAAAGAAAAACAAGAAGTACGAAAAAAAATAGGCATGTTATTTCAAGGAGGTGCCTTATTTGATTCACAGACCTTAGAAGAAAATGTTCGCTTTCCCTTAGATATGTTTACTTCCATGACCAAAGAAGAAAAATTGGATCGAGTAAATTTTTGTTTAGATAAAGTTCAATTAACCAATCGAAACAATTTATATCCTGGTGAATTATCGGGAGGGATGAAAAAACGTGCGGCTTTAGCTAGAGCAATTGCTAATAATCCTCAGTATTTATTTTGTGATGAGCCAAACTCTGGCTTAGATCCTAAAACATCTATCGTCATTGATAATCTAATCCAAAGTTTAACAAAAGAATTTAATATCACAACCATTGTTATTACACATGATATGAATTCGGTGGTTGAAATAGGCGAAAAAATATTATACATCTATAAAGGAAAACCTTGGTGGACAGGTAATAGCCAAGATATTTTAAAAACAACAAATCCGGAGTTAGTGGATTTTGTATTTGCTTCTGGCTTTATGAAAGAAGTATTTAATGCCGTTAATAAAAAATAGCAACGGAAAATAATAACACAATCTCTTAGTTTACAACTTGAGATTAATCAAACCTAAATTACATTGAAAGATAAAAAAAATACTGAACACGATTTTGAAATGAAAGCAACTACCTTTCATGGATTGGAAGATGTACTAGTTAATGAATTAATGAAATTAGGAGCAAGAGATATTGTTCCTTTTAAACGTGGCGTTTCTTTTACAGGAGATAAAGGCTTTATGTATAAAGCTAATTTATGTTTACGTACAGCTTTAAAAGTATTAGTTCCTATTTATTCTTTTACAGCTAATAATGAGCATGAACTGTATGAGAAAATGAAGGAATATGAATGGGAAGAGTTATTAAACGTAGATGATACATTAGCCATTAATGCAACTGTAAATTCTGATGAATTTAATCACTCCTTATATGTTTCTCAAAAAACAAAAGATGCTATTTGTGATCGATTTGTTGAGAAATTTGATGTGCGCCCAAATGTAGATTTAGATAGACCTACTCTAAGAATTTATGTCCATATTTTTAGAAATCAAGTGAATGTGAGTTTGGATAGTAGTGGGGATTCATTATTTAAACGTGGCTACCGTGTGGATATTGATACAGCTCCAATGAAAGAAGTATTAGCGGCAGGCATGGTGTTATTGTCAGGCTGGCAGCCTCATTTACCTTTAATTGATGGCATGTGTGGTAGTGGAACCTTAGGAATTGAAGCAGCATTATATGCTAATAATATTCCTCCAGGAGTGTTTAGAGAAGAGTTTGGTTTTATGAAGTGGCACGACTATGATAAAGAGTTGTGGGATAAAATATATGAAAGCACAATCAATCGTATTAAAGATGATATGCCAAATATTATATCCAGTGATATTGACATTGTGCCTTTAGAAATGGCTAAACGAAATGGAGCAGTTGCTAAAGTAGATGATGTGATTCAATATGAACACATTTCATTTTTTGATTTAATGCCAACTAAACCACATGGAACTATTTTATTAAATCCTCCATATGATGAGCGTATTAAAATGGAAGACACCAATGCTTTTTACAAGCAAATAGGTGATAAATTGAAAAAAGATTTTGGCGGTTGGACATGTTGGATTATTTCCTCAAATATGGAAGCTATCAAATCTATTGGTTTACATCCAAGTAAAAAAATGACTTTGTTTAATGCTTCTTTAGAGTGTAAATTATTGAAATACGAAATGTATAGTGGCTCTAAAAAGGCTTCGAAACAAGAAAAAGAAATAGAAAATAATTAGATTGTATTTTTTATCAGGAATTGACTTAAAATTAGGCTTGTCACTTCGAGCGAAGTCGAGAAGCGTTCTAATTAACTTTTTCTAGTTCTCGACTTCGCTCGAACTGACATTAAATTGAATGAATATATTCAAGTAATTTTTTTAAGGCTCTTGCTCTATGTGAGATTTTATTTTTAGTTTCTGAATCTAATTGTGCGAAGGTTTCATTGTATCCATTAGGTATAAAAATTGGGTCGTAACCAAAACCATTTGTGCCTAGTTTTTCTGTAATGATTTTACCTTCAATTTTACCTTCAAATAAATAGTCTTTCCCATCTATGATGAGTGCCATTGCTGTTTTAAAATGAGCATTTCTATTTGACTTATCATTTAATTCATGTAACAATTTTCGCATGTTATCTTGGTCGTTTTTTTGTTCTCCAGCATATCTGGCAGAATAAACACCTGGCGCACCATTTAAAGCATCTACTAATAACCCACTATCATCAGCAAAGCAGTTAATTCCAGTTTTTTCAAAAATAGTTTTGGCTTTTAATAAGGCATTACCTTCAATAGTATCGGCAGTCTCTTCAATCTCATCATGAAAATTAATCTCGTCCAAACTTAATAGTTCAATCGACGAAGGCACAAGACTTTTTACTTCTTTGAGCTTGTTTTTATTGTGTGTAGCAAATATGAGTTTCATTTTTATGTTGAATAGATTGATTAAAATTACTTATTTCTGATTAATAAAGTAATATTAGCCGATATTATTGATAAGATAATTTGTAAATTTAGCTTAAGAATATAACTATGAAGGTACCATTTAATAAACCATGTTTTATAGGCAAGGAGCTCGACTATATTAGTCAGGCTGTGAAGTTTGGTAAAATATCAGGTGATGGTATTTTTACTAAAAAGTGTCATGATTTTTTTGAATCCACTTATGGCTTTAAGAAAGTATTATTAACGACTTCTTGCACAGATGCCTTAGAAATGGCAGCCATCCTATTAGATATTAAAGAAGGAGATGAAGTGATTGTTCCGTCTTTTACTTTTGTGTCGACAGCTAATGCTTTTGTTTTAAGAGGTGCTAAAATTGTGTTTTCTGATAGTTGTTCTCATCATCCAAATATGGATGTTTCAAAATTAGAAGACTTAATTACTCCAAAAACAAAGGTTATTGTTGTGGTTCATTATGCAGGTATGGCTTGTGATATGGATGTGATTATGGAATTGGCAAATAAACATAATTTATTTGTAGTTGAAGATGCTGCTCAATCTATTCATAGTTTTTATAAAGGAAAGCCTTTGGGAAGTATTGGGCATTTAGCTGCTTTTTCGTTTCATGAAACTAAAAATGTCAGTTCGGGTGAAGGTGGTATGTTGGTTATTAATGATGAACGTTTTGTGAAGCGCGCTGAAATTATTAGAGAGAAAGGAACCAATCGTTCGCAGTTTTTTAGAGGAGAAGTTAATAAATACGATTGGGTTGATATAGGTTCTTCGTTTTTACCATCAGATATCATTGCTGCTTTTTTGTTCGCACAATTGGAAAACATAGACAAGATTCAAAAGAAACGAATGAAAATTTGGCTTAAATATCAAGAGGCATTTCACTCATTAGTAAAATCAAAAAAAATTAGATTACCAGAAATTCCAAATAACGCTACTAATAATGCCCATATTTTTTATTTAGTATGTCAATCAAATGAAGAAAGAAGTCGTTTGATAAACCATTTAAAAGAAGATGGTGTATTGGCTGTCTTTCATTATATATCTCTGCACAAAAGCCCATTCTATTCGATAAATCATAATTCAAATGAATTACAGAATGCTGATTTGTTCACTGAGTGTTTGTTGAGATTACCTTTGTTTTATAATTTAACTAGTAAACAACAAAATTTGGTTATCAATTCGATTTTAAGCTTTTATAAGTCTTAAAATTACTCATTACTAATTTTTATAAATTTCTTTATAAAAACTTTGTCATCAATAATCGTTTTAATGATGTAACAACCTCTACTGTAATTTGAACTTGGTAGGCTAATTAAGTTAAGCCCAGTCACGCCCTTTTGCGATGGCTCTTCGTAAATAATTTGTCCAGTTGAATTATAAATTGAAATACTAAAATCCATGTCTTTATTTAAAATAATAGGTAAAGTGATGTCCGAATTAGTTGGGTTAGGAATAGGATTAGAGACAGATAATTCGGTTGAATTTAAAGCACTACACAGTTTATTATTGTCTAATTTTTGATCACTAATGCCATTTACTTTTTTGGCATCTACACAAGTCATGTGATTTGTACTTTGTGGTTGGGTTGCTACTTTAGAAGTTAAAATATATGTAAAGTAAGCATTTGGAACAAGAGTTCCTGTCCATATTTCTTTGATATTTCCGCCATCACTTACTTGGTAATTTAGTTCGATAGAAGAAGCAGGAATAGTTCCGTAATTGACGATATCTGTTTGAACTGATACAAAACCATCTGCATCTTTAATCGAGTTAACATTTAAAACAGCAATATCCAAGAATCGTTTTGTAACTGTTAAATTTTTAGTGATAGAATTTTTACAGCCTTGTTGGTCTTGTAATAATAAAGAAGCCGTGTATGTACCTTCGCTGTTAAATGTTACAGTTGGGCTTTGTATTGTAGTTGTAGGAATGGTAGAAATATTCCATAAATAAAAACTAGCATTACTGATAGAAGGACTAAAAGTAATAGGAGAATTAATATAGTAGTAAGCTGTTGGACTGGTTGTAAAATCAACTATTGGTAATGGATTGACAGTGATTGTTTTTGTTAAAGAATCTTTACATCCAAAATTATTAACAATAGTTAAGCTAACAGGATAATTTCCCGCTGATGCAATACTAAGAGTAGGATTTTGAACAGAAGAAAATGCCGCATTATTTAATTTCCAATTATAGGAAGAGATGATGCCGCTTTGCGCTATGGATGCGTTAATAGCGCTGACTGTGTCTTTTGCACAAAATGTTGGAATAGTAAAACTAGTAATGGGAGGATTGAAGATAGTTATAACTTTAGAAATGCTTGAATTGCAACCATTATTACCTGTAACAGATAAGGTAACAGAATAAACGCCTGAATTTGTGTAAGATTTCGAAACTGTTAAACCACTTGCGGTACTTGTTCCAAAATTCCAAGAGCGAATGTTTGATGCATTAGGCGCAGGAACGATGGAGTTGTCTTGAAATACTGTAGCTGTATTGGTACATGCCGAACTGTATGAGAAATCTGCTTTTACTTGGCTTTTCACAGCGATGATATTTATTAGAGAATCTTTACAGCCAGCGTTATTGGTAGCAACTAGTTTAATCGTGTAATTAGTTGAATTACTAAATAGGTGTTTAGGCGAAATAATAGTTGAACTGTTAGCACTGCCACTAGAAGGATCCCCAAAATTCCATTTTAATGAAGAAGTGGTATAACCATTTGGGTTAGTGATTGAACCAAAAAATGAGGTGCTATCATTTTGACAAGATAAACCAACAGTGAAATTAACAAGAGGTTTTGGGGCGACATGGATCGTTTTGATAATGGATTGTTCGCAACCAACATTAGTAATAACCTTTAGAATAACAGAATAATTACCAGTATCAGAAAACGTATGAAAAGGGTTACTTAATGTTGAGGTATTGGATGCAGAAAGTGCATCTCCAAAGTCCCATTCGTAAGAAGCAATGGTATTCCCAGAAGGAGGAACAGATAAATCAGTAAAAGAAACGGCATTGTTTTTACAGCCAATACTGGTAGTGAAATTTGCCACAGGAGCCTGACCAGTAATGATAACATTAATTGTATCTTTGGCTACACAGTTGTTGGTATTAGTAACAATTACCGAATATTGCCCAGTATTATTAATCAATAAAGAGTCGTTATTAGAACCAGTACTCCATGTATAAGTGAGCGAGGGTGAGATACCAGATATTAAGCTAATAGAATTCCCAGCACATAAAGATAAATCGGGACCGAGAGAGGCTGTATTAGAAAAATTGTCAATTGTTATGTGGGCGGTATCGGAAGTTATTGAACATCCAAAAGAATCAGTGATTTTAACGTAATAGTTTCCCGCTTGATTGATTGTAAATACTGAATCTGTTGAATTATCTTGCCATTGAAAGGTAAAATCTGATTTGGGTAGTTGACTATCCCATAGAAGATTATTTCCAATGCAAAATGTACTATCCCTTTTTGTTACAATACTCGGATAATTTACAATAATAGTATCCGAAGATGTTTTCCCAAAAATATTTGTAGCAGTTACCCAATATTTCCCAGATTGATTAACAGAAATAGATTGTGTTGTTGCTCCAGTTGACCATTGATAATTATTAAAATACCCTTTTGGTGTTAAAGTAGTGTCACAAACTGAATTTGAGATTGAAATGTCTGCCGGCAGATCTATTGGAGGTGCATATTTTTCATAGAGATATTGTTCTATTTGTGAAACTTCGATACTTGAAAGAAACTGATTATAAATAATCAATTCTGCCAATTCTCCATTCCAAACTCTATTTGTGTTATTTCTATCTTTGCTAAAATATTCAGCACTAACATTGCCTGTAGTTACTAAGCTAATAACATTGTAAGGGGTTTGCAAAGATGAAGTTGTTCCATTAATCAATGAAGAATTTACTCTGGTTTGCCCAGATAAAACAAATGGATTAGTAAAGGTACTAGAGTACAATTCATTGTTATACCCTCTGTGAAAATCATATAATAACGTGTGACCTAGTAAAGGTCTGTAATCTGGAGATGTTGAATTCTCTTTTAAAACCCAAAATACAGTTTTAATGTCATTAATCTCATTAAACCCCATAAAATCATCTATTCCATCAAATAAAATAGTTTTATGACCATTAAGAATATTAACGCTATAAGTAGGTTTTAAAGAATTTATGGTTTGTGACGCATGATTTTTATTAATGGAAAGGTCATAGATAGTATCTATTGTATTTAAAATATTTGAATAGCAGCTATCAGCAACTAACCATAGTTTCAATCCAGATAAGTTACTTGGTGTAGTATTGATTTGACTTACAACACTAGTTTGAAGAAAAAATAGAGTAATAAAAAATAACATTTTTTTTTCTATTCGAATAATCTTCATGTTGTTATAATATCTTATATTAGCAATATAAAGTTATTCATTTTTTTATGGAATTCGAAATAAAATCTCAAAGTAAATTGAGTGTAGGTTTAAAAGAATTATGGGAGTATAGAGAATTATTTTATTTTTTCACATGGAGAGATATTAAAGTTAAATATAAACAGACCGTGTTAGGATTTTTATGGGCAATTTTACAGCCATTATTTATGACACTAGTATTTACAGTTTTTGTTGGAGATTCTATTGTTAGTAAAACTAATTTGGTTATTCCTTACCCTGTTTTTGCATTAAGCGGAATGTTGCTTTGGGGTATTTTTAGCGGAGGAATGAGTAATGCAGCAAATAGCATGGTTAGTAATTCTAATATTATTAAAAAAATTTATTTTCCACGTTTAATTATCCCTATCTCAGCTATACTAGTAGCTCTAATTGATTTTTTTATAGCAACTATTATTTTTATTTTTTTGTTATTTTTTTACAAAGTTGACATTAATTATAGTGCTGTTTTTTTCTTGCCATTAAGTTTATTTATAACGTGTATGTCTGCAATGGGAGTTGGCACTTTTCTTGCAGCATTAAATATTAAATATAGAGATGTGCGATATATAATTCCTTTTTTAGTCCAAGCTTTACTGTTTTTAACCCCTGTATTGTATCCAGTTAATATTTCAAATAATATTTTTGCTCAATTTATTTTAAAATTAAACCCAATTTCTGGAGCGTTGGAGCTTATGCGCGGTTTGTTTGTAGGTTATAGTGTTAATTATGAAACAGTTTGGATTAGCTTAGGTGTATCTATTTTGTTTTTTATTACTGGTGTTTTGTATTTTAGAAAAACAGAAATTTATTTCGCCGATTTAGTATAGATGAAACCAATACTTGAAGTTCAACATATTAGTAAAAAGTTTAGAATCAATCATGAACAGCAACCTTATTTAAGCCTTCGAGATTCTTTTTCAGGTATTTTTAAGCCAAAAACAGTAACAGAAGATTTTTGGGCTTTAAATGATGTGAATTTTGATGTACAGCAAGGTGACACTTTGGGTATCATTGGAAAAAATGGTGCAGGTAAGTCTACCTTATTGAAAATTTTATCAAAAATAACACCGCCTACATCTGGTAAAATTATCGGTAGAGGCCGTATAGCCAGTTTGTTAGAAGTAGGAACAGGCTTTCACCCAGAATTAAGTGGTAGGGAAAATGTATTTATGAATGGGTCTATTTTAGGCATGCGACGTTCAGAGATATTGAAAAATTTTGATGAGATTGTTAACTTTTCTGGAGTAGAAAAATTCATTGACACACCTTTAAAACATTATAGTAGTGGGATGCAATTGCGTTTAGCATTTGCGGTAGCAGCTTTTTTAGAAAATGAAATTTTAATTATAGATGAAGTATTAGCCGTAGGAGATGCAGAGTTTCAGAAAAAATGCATGGGTAAAATGGAAGACGTTAGTAAAAGTGGTAAGACAATATTATTTGTTAGCCATAATTTAGTAGCGTTGAGTTCTCTATGTAAAAATTCAGTATTGTTAGAAGGAGGGAGAGTTAAAATGTACGATAAAACATTTAATGTTATTCCAAATTATGTAAAACATGATAATTTAGTTTCAAATACATCTGGATTAAAACTTGATTTTAAGTTTGAGAATAATAAATCATGGGAGATAAATACTTACCTTGAAGTAATTGTTGATTGGAATGAATATTCAAAAATCACAATGGATAGTAGCATAGACATCGCTTGCTATACCTTTGATGGGATAAAAATATTTGCATTTCAAACAGAAAAGATTAATGATTTTGATATCAATTTGGCTGCAAATAAAAGGCTTAAATTAAAAATTAATAATCCTGGATTAGTTAATAAGACTATATTCTTTGATTTTGGATTACGAAACAAAGGGACTGGAGCATATTTTTTGCTTTTACAAAAATGTTTTGTAATAACTCCAGGTTCACTACTTTTACCTAACTACACAAGAGATGATGTAATTATTGTTCCGAACCTTAAATTTGAGTACCTATAATATTAAAAATTATGGATTTAATAGAACAAAAGCAATGGGATAGTAATTACAAGGGTATTGAATTATTTAGACCAAGGCATAATGATCAGATGAGGTTGTTTTTACAAAACAATTTACCTAAAAATTCAGGTTCATGTTTTGAAATAGGTTGTTATCCAGGTACATATTTAAGTGTATTGGGAGACTTGGGGTATCAGTTAAATGGCATTGATTTAACCCCTAACACAGATGTTTTATTAATAGATTGGTTAAAATCTCATGGCTATAACATAGGAAAAATTGAAATCAAAGATTTTTATAAATTAGATAGTGATACGAAGTATGATTTAGTAGCATCATTTGGATTTATTGAGCATTTTAATGATTACGAAAAAGTATTAAAGAGACATCTTGATTTTATTGCAAAAAATGGGATTTTAGTAATAACAACTCCTAATCTCAATCGCCCTTTTCTCTATGCTTTGCATAAATTATTTAATCCGAAAACATTAAAAATTCATAATATTAATTCAATGAATCCGGATATTTGGAAAAAAACATTGATTGAAAACGGATTTGAGGTTACATATAGTGGTTTTTTCGGTTATTTTAATTTTTGGGTAGAAAATGAAAAAAGAAATTTTTTAGTGAAAACAATATTAAAGGTATTTATTTATTTTTTACCTCTTATTAGTAGAATTTTGCCCAAGAATAATAAGTTTTTTTCACCCTATATTGGGTTAGTGGCTAGAAATAAAAATTAATGAAAAAGAATATAGTTTTTGTAATTGACAGTTTTGTTTTAGGTGGAGCAGAAAGGCAAGCCTCAATGCTTGCAATTTTTTTTAAAAATAGTAATAAATATAACGTAACTGTTTTAGCTATTTCAAAAAATGAAAATGAAGGAAAACTAAAACAAATTTTTATAGATAATAATATCAATTTTGAACACATTAAGTTTTCATTTTACTCAAATCATTTATATAGAATTATAAATTTATTATTATTCGCACTACGACTTAGGAAATATAAACCCACAATAATATTACCTTTTACTATTAGACCGAATGTAGCTTGTTCAGCAATATGGCAACTAACGGGAGCAAAGCTCTGTATTTGGAATCAACAAGATTTAGGCTTAGGCTTTTCAGAAAAATATAGGGACAAAATTTTATGGTGGAGTCTAAAAAACACACCATTATTTGTTTCAAATTCTGTTGGAGGGAAAAATGTGTTAGAAGAGTATTTTCCAAAACATTCAACTATAAAAGTTATTTTAAATGGTTCTTCATTAAAAAGTAATGAAAACTCAAAGTCATATTGGAGTAATAAATTAAAAATATCAGAAGAAAAGTATTTGGCAATTAAAGTAGCCAACTTAACATCAAATAAGGACCATTTTACTCTGATTAAAAGTTGGAATGTATTGCGAGCATTGTTAAAAGATGATAGTCAGATGCCCGTGTTAATATTCGCAGGTTATCATGGAGATAGATTTAAAGAAATTAACGAGTTAATAATGAAATTTAAATTAGAGAAATTCATTTTAACACCAGGAGCCATCGAAGATATATCAGGACTAATTTCTTCATCGGATTTGTGTTTATTTAGTTCAGTAAGTGAAGGCATACCTAATGGTATTTTAGAATGTATGGCGGCTAAATTACCTGTTATTTCTACAAATATAAGTGGAGCAAAAGAGGCATTAGGGGAGGATTACAGTTATTTTGTTGAAATAGGAGATTTTAATGGATTTGCAAAACTTATCCTGTTTTTTGTAAAAAATAAAGATATTGGCAAAGATGTAGGGCAATTAAACTATTTGCGAGTTAAGACCTTGTTTGATTATGAAAATATGTATAATGAATTTGAGTACTTAATAAATAATTATGAAATATAATAGAGTGATGTTTTTTTCTAGTTTATAATATTTATGGAGTCAAATAAAAAAATAAATATCTTGATGGTTCTTCCTGATTTATCAATTGGAGGAGTTTCTATGGTTGTTTTAGATATTTGTAACTTAATTAATGAAGAAATATTTAATATACATTTATTATTATTGTCTAATAACACTGAAATTTTAAATATAAGACAGCTCAAAAAAAACATTAGCATTAATTATATCGATTACGAGTTCACTAAAGATTATTCTATTTTAGGGTATTTTAAATTTATTTTTTTCTCAGAAACAGAAAAAAAAAATATTCTAAAATTTAATCATGCTGTTAAATCAATTATTCCAGATATTATTCATTTTCATTGCAATCCATGTGAATTATACCTAGGACATTCATTAGCATCAAAAAATAAAAAACGACTTCTGATTACAGATCATTTAGTTAGGCTAAATAATGTCGACTATTCGAAATTAGCTACATTAGCCTTAACGTATTTATATCGCTATTTGTATAAACCTTATAATGTAATTTCAGTTTCACAAGCTGTAAATGATTGTATAAAAACTTTTAGAATAAGTAATAAGAGTAAGTCTTTATTTTTGGTTAATAATAGTGTTGATACAGATTCTTTTCGTCCTCTTAAGATAAAAGAATCGAAAGAGTTAAAAGTGATTTATGTTTCTAGAATTATTGGACATAAAGGGCATAAAGAATTAATTGATTCATGGAGTATTCTGAAATACAAGGGTAGCAAAAAATTATTGATTGTTGGACCAGATGAATTAAAAGGCTCTTTAAAAAAACAGGTTTCTGATTTAGGCTTAGATGAAACTGTTGATTTTTTAGGTTCAGTTTCAGATATCAAGAAATTATTGCAAGATTCTACTATTGCTGTTTTCCCTTCTCATAAAGAGGGTTTGCCCGTGGCTTTATTAGAAAAAATGTCAATGGCTTTACCTATAGTGGCGTCTGATATACCCGAATTAACAAACATTATAATTGATGGAGAAAATGGACTTGTTTTTAAAAAAGGCGATTCTCTTGATTTGGCAAAAAAAATAGATACGCTTCTTTTTGATGCAGATTTAAGAACTCGTTTAGGGAATAGCGCAAGAGAAACTGTTGTTAAAAAATTTAGTAAAAATAGTGAAATACAGGAAATTACTCGAATTTATCATTTACTTTATAATTTGAAATAATTATGCATTGCCCTTCTTGTAATTCAATAGCGAAAAATAAATCATATTATCCAGACGTTATATTTAATGAAAAGCATTTTTCATATTTACAATGCTGTGATTGTAAATTGATATTTATATCTCCTTTTCCTGATAATGAAGATTTTGATATAATGTATCCACCAGCATATCAAAATGGGTTAGATTTAACTATCTATTCAGACTTGACAGTAAAACTTCCAGGGTTAAGATATGATTATGCTTATCAGTTTGACTTAATTAAAAAATATTCATCTGGAAAAAATATTGCTGATTATGGATGTGGAAGTGCGAATTTTATTTCAAATGCGATTAATATAGGATATGTATGTGATGGAGTAGAATATAATCCAAAATTTATTGAAATTTTAAGAAAAAATTTATTGTCAGTATCGTTTTATTCAATCGAAGAATTTATTAGTGACCATAAGAAGTATGATGTGATTCGATTAAGTAATGTTTTAGAGCATTTGACTAATCCCAAAAATGTTTTAGAGAATTTATATTCTAAATTAGAAGATAATGGAATAATACTAATTGAAGGCCCTATTGAAGATAATTTTTCCTTAGCACAATTTTTTAGAAAGTTCTATTTTATGTTTAGAAATTTTTTTCAAAAATCATGGTTAGTTTATCACAGCCCAACACATATGTTTTTTTCTAATAGGAAAAATCAACAGGAAATGTTGGAACATAAAAATATTGAGTTACTGCATTTTAGCGTTAAAGAAGAAGCTTGGCCATTTCCAGAAAAAGTGAACTTATCAAATGGTATTGGGGATTTTATTAAAGGATTAATAGCAAGAATTAGTATGGTTACAAGTAAGCTTAATCCAAATTGGGGTAATACTTTTATTTATGTTGGCAGAAAAAAAGGATAACGTTAATGTCGTTTTTATTCACGGAAGACCTTCTGGCCATCCTATACACATGGATTATGCTAAATTGTTAAATGCGGATTTTCATTTTGAGGATTATTATTTACGTTGGTTAGATAATGAACAAGCAAGTAAGATACGACGTTATTTAAGTTGGTTAATTAATGCATTTTTTTTCCCGAACAAAAATAAATACAATGTTTTCTTTTGTGAATGTTTGAGAGTTCCACCATTAATAATGAAAAGATTGGGATTAATGAAGTCAAATCAAAAGTTAGTTGCATTAATGGCAGATGAATCCCTTTATTTTTTGGATAAAAGAAAATATTCTTGGCTAACAAGAAATCTAATAAAAAGCTTTCTTAACAGTAGTGACGCTATTTTTTGTATTGGAGATTTACAATATGATTTAGCAATAAAATATACGAAAGTAGAAAGTCATAAAAATATTTTTAAAATTTACAATGGAATT
>DIHL01000016.1 GCA_002420145.1 Bacteroidetes bacterium UBA5697 | reverse complement strand
TATTAATAGAAAACAAAAAAATAAAAGAAGGAATACAGATTTACTCCAAATTACGTAACGAACAACCAGAAAATAATAGTTTAAATATAATTTTGGGAAATTTTCACATTTCTGCTCTTGATACTACTAATGCAAAAAACTTCTATCAACTGGCTCTACAAAACGACCCAAATAATCACCAATTGATTGAAATAGTCTCCAAACTGAGTAAATAATCAGATTAGATTATTTAAAACCGTAAACTATTTTTTGATTTACAGGTTAGAATTCCTATTTTAGATTAAATATTATACAAACTAATCCTTAAGAATTATGAAAAAAAGTTTACTATCCGTTTTTTTCGTTCTAACCTGTTTATTTTCTTTCTCACAGTTATCTGTTACTCCTAATCAAACCGCAACTAATCTTGCAAACTATCTTTTAGGTGGAGGGGTCACGATTTCAAATGCTCAACTAACTTGCCCAACTGGTGCTAATGGTATTTTTACTAATGGAGCTACTACCAATTTAGGTTTTAGTAACGGCGTAGTGCTTTCAACTGGCTTAGTTGCAAATATCCCAAATGGTAATGGAGCTCAAGCTAGTACTAATAATGGTGCAGCCGGTATACCTGCTATGGCACCTTTAACTGGAACAAGTAGTAACTACGATGGTTGTATGCTAGAATTTGATATCAATCCTCACTGTTCTCCATTAAATATTCTTTATAAGTTTGCGTCAGAAGAATATCCTGAATATGTAAACTCAGGCGTGAATGATGGTTTTGGATTCTTTATTTCTGGACCAAATCCAGGAGGAGGTACTTACAATAATTTCAACTTAGCAACTGTTCCTGGATCTAGTACCCCTATTACTATTGATAATGTTAACTCTTCTTCTAATTCAGCTTACTACCAGACAAATTCAGGTAGTACGATTGTATATGATGGTATGACTACTGTATTAACTGGAAGCGCTAATGTTACCCCTTGTGCTAATTACCACTTAATTTTAGCGATTACAGATGGTGGTGATGCCATTTATGATTCTGGGGTTTTCCTTCAACAATCTGGTATTTCTTGTGTTAGTCCAACTGTATCTGCAGCCAATCCTGCCGCTATATGCGCTGGACAATCTGCAACATTATCTGCATCTGGAACAACAACTTATTCATGGTCAACAGGTTCTACTTCCAGTTCTATCGTAGTATCGCCAACTGTAACAACAACTTATACAGTTGGAGGAAGTAATATAGGAACCTGTATTCAAAGTTCAAAAGTCGTCACTGTAACCGTTAATCCAGCCCCTACTGCAAATGCAGGGGCGTCACAAGCATTGACCTGTACAAATACTAGTACTGTTCTTTCTGGTTCTGGAGGAGGTACGTATTCTTGGTCTGGTCCAGGAATAGTTTCTGGAGGCAATACAGCAACACCAACCGTAAATCAAACTGGCACATATACTTTAATAGTTACAGCTTCTGGCTGCCCTTCATTACCATCTACTGTTGTCGTAACTCAAAGTGCTTCTCCTCCTGTCGTTACAGCTGTTGCTTCTGGAGTATTAAATTGTACATTAACTTCCGTAAACGCAAGCGCAACTACCGCAGCATCTCCCGTTTCATATAATTGGTCAGGTGCTGGAATTACTGGTGGCGCTGGAACAGGCACTATAACAGTAAATCAACCTGGCACATATAATTATACCGTTACTAACACATCTAATGGTTGTATTACAACAGGGTCTCAGTCTATTAGTCAAAATATTACAACTCCTTCTGTAACGATGCCTGCTTCACAAACAATTACTTGTACATCACCAACGGTTTCTTTAATAGGGTCTGCGAATCCTTCTTCTTGTACGCCAGTATGGACTGGTGGTGTTTCTAGTGGAGGAACTACTTATACTGCAACCGCATCTTCTTCCAATACATATACATTAACAGTTACTAATCCAGCTAATGGATGTACAAGTTCTGGTACAGTTCAAATTTCTTCTAGTACTGGGGTTCCTGTAGTGGCAGCATCTGCATCCAATTCATTATCTTGTTTAACAAGCACAGCTCAAGTTGTGGCAACAACTACCGCTTCTCCTGTTACTTATAACTGGACTGGAGCAGGCATAACAGGTGGTGCTAATACGGCTTCAGCCACAGTAAATGCGCCTGGGACTTACACAGTTGTGGTAACTAATACAACTAGCGCATGCTCTACTACAATCACAGTTCCTGTAACACAAAACACAGTGACTCCTTCTGTTACAGCCTCTACTTCTGGTGTTTTAAATTGCACATTAACATCTGTAAATGTTAGTGCATCAACTGCAGCATCCCCAGTTTCTTATAACTGGTCAGGAACAGGAATTACTGGAGGAACAGGAACTGGTACAATAACAGTAAATCAACCAGGTACATTCAACTATACAGTAACTAATACTTCTAATGGATGCACTGCTTCAGGCTCACAAGCTGTAACTCAAAATACAACTGTTCCAGTGGTCACTTCTATAGCTCCTTCTGCTCTAAACTGTACATTAACATCTGTTAATGTTGATGCAACAACCGCTACTACTCCAGTTTCGTATAATTGGTCTGGGACAGGCATTACCTCTGCAACAAATATTAGTACAATTACTGTCAATCAGCCTGGTACTTTTAACTACACTGTAACTAACACTTCTAATGGATGTTCAACAACAGGGTCTCAAGCTGTAACTCAAAACACAACAGCTCCCGTAGTTTCTTCAACCCCTCCTTCTGTATTAAATTGTACTTTAACTTCTGTTAACGCTAATGCTACTACCACTACTAGTCCAGTTTCTTATAACTGGTCAGGAACAGGTATTACATCTGCAACAAACATTAGTACAATTACTATCAATCAACCAGGTACTTTTAACTACACTGTAACAAATACTTCTAATGGATGTTCAACAACAGGTAGTCAATCTGTTTCTCAGGATATAACAACTCCTCCTGTAAACGTAAACGTATCTGGTGGATTAACTTGTGTAGTTTCTTCTGTAGATATTACATCCTCTTCTGCAGTTAGTCCATTAACATACACATGGTCAGGAACGGGAATTACTTCTGCAACAAATACAAGTAGCATTAGCGTAAATCAACCTGGCTCATTCAGCTATACTATTACAAATCCAAATAATGGTTGTTCAACTTCGGGTTCTCAATCTGTAATACAAAATACAAATACACCTACTGTAACAATGCCAACCACACAAACCATTACTTGTGCATCTCCTTCTGTAGCCTTAGTTGGCTCTGCATCTCCTTCTACATGCGATCCGGTTTGGACTGGAGGTGCTTGTTCTGGTGCTACAACTTATACAGCATTTGCTTGTTCGCCAGGGATATACACATTAACAATCACAAATCCTTTAACTGGATGTGTAAATTCAGGTACTGTTGATGTTTTAGCTAGTACAGGTATTCCCGTTGGAACAGCTTCTAGTAATGGTAGCATTACTTGTTCAACAAATACTGTAGAAATTGCTGTTACTTCAACAGCTACACCAATTACCTATTCATGGTCTGGGCCTGGCACTGTAAATGGATCTGCAACTTCAACTGGAACTGTTAGTGTTGGAGGTACTTATCAATGTGTTATTACCAATACACTATCAGGCTGTTCTTCAACAGTAACAACTGTTGTTCCAACAAATACAACACCTGTTACGGTTACAATTGCACCAACATCATCATTAACGTGTGCTACAACATCTATATCACTTAGTGCTGCTCCTACAGGAACAAATTATTCATATTCTTGGACTGGAACTGGGTCTATAGTTAGCGGAAGTAATACTGCTTCACCAACTGTTAATTCTGCTGGTAATTATGATGTTTTAGTATTAGATGCTATTACAGGTTGTACAAACACGGCATCTACTTCAGTAGGAAGTAATACCGTTGCACCAACTCTTACTTTAACTGCTAGTAGCACATCTATTAGTTGCGCTGCTTCAACTAGCACATTATTAGCAACAACAAATGTTACTGATACTCCAACATGGTCTACACCTTTTGGCAACTCTCCAAATCCTGTTATTGCAGGAACTTCGGGAGACTATATTGCAACTGTTACAGATGCGTCTAACGGATGTTCTACTTCTCAAACCATAACGATTACAGGCGGTACAACTTTACCTTCTGCTGATGTTAATGCGAGTGTATTTATTCCTTGCGCTAGTCCAACAGTTACTTTACTAGGCTCTACAACTTCTACAGATGTGGTTACATATGAATGGTCTGGTCCAAATGCAACTAGTATAACTAGTGGAAGTAATACTGCATCTCCAGTTGTTATTGATCCAGGAGTGTACACATTAACTGTTACAAATACAACAAATGGGTGTTCATCTACCGCTACGGTAAATGTTAGTCAAAGTATTGTTACAGCATCTTTTACAGCAAACCCAACAATTGGTACATCTCCTTTACCGGTTAACTTTACTGATGCTAGTACTGGAGCTACTGGCTATAATTGGACTTTTGGTGATGGAAATTCGTCTACGGCACAAAATCCAAATAACACATTTAATAGTAGCGGATCTTACACAGTAACTTTAATTGCTACAGATGGGCCTTGTTCTGATACTGCAACTATTGTCATCACAGTTGAAGATGGTTTAACTTTAGAAATCCCTAACGTCTTTACTCCAAATGGAGACATCACAAATGATGTGTTTACGATTAAATCTACTGGAGTTAAAGAAATCGCCTTACAAATATTTAATCGTTGGGGACAAAAATTATATGAATTTACTGGACCGAAAGCATCTTGGGATGGTTTAACTCCTAGTGGAGCCAAAGCACCTGAAGGAACTTACTTCTACTTTGTTATAGCAACAGGCTTTGATAATAAAGAAATCAAACAAAACGGAACCGTAAATCTATTTAGGTAGAATTTTCAATTATCTATAAATAAAAAAAGGTCTTCTATTTTTAGAAGGTCTTTTTTTATGAAAATATTTAACAAATAAACTAGAACACAAATGAATACTAATCGAAAAATTATCTACTTTTATCACTGGATTAACATATTTTATCAGACATGAAAAAAATTAAAACACTTACTACTCTATTTTTATTGTTATCTGGAGTTTATTCTATACAAGCACAAGTTAGCTCTGCCCCTGCCGGAAACAATCCTGCACTAAAAGAAGCTGCATTAAAGGCAAATAAAAATAACTCTGATCAAAAAGAGCAAAAGTCTCAAAACAACTCATCAACTTCTAAATCGCCTACTACAAATAATTTTCAGTTAGATGAAAATGATCCTTATCAAGGGAGAAAAGCGGAGTTTTTAAATCAACTTATTGTTTCTGAAATCCCCTCAGACTTCCCTAAATATGAGAAATGGATGGGAGTGAAGCACTATAATCAAATTATAGATGATTATTACAAAAACCACTTGGATATTTTAAAAGAAACGGTTAAAAATAAACTTTTAAGAAAATAAATATTACTCTTTTAACACCTATTAAATTTAATTAAGAAAGTTAAGACCTATGAAAAAAATTTACTCACTATTTGCTATTATAATAGTTCTTCTTTTTTCAACAGAAGATTTTTTTGCACAAGGAAATACTTGTTCTACGGCAGAACCTTTCTGTACTTCAGTAGGAACTCCTTATTCCTACAATAATATAACTGGTTCTCCAAGTGCAACTTCTATGGGTTGCTTGAGTACAACACCAAATCAATCGTGGTTTTACATAAAAACATCTGGTACAGGTGCAATGACTTATAGTTTAACACAATCTTCAGTTGCTCCAGGAGGAACACCAAATTTAGATGTTGACTTTATCGCGTATGGACCTTACACTGCTGCGCAATTTTCTGTAGCTTGTTCAACCTTATTAACTGGTTCTTGTACTGGTGACCACAATTGTATTGGCAATATTGAGGATTGTAGCTATTCTTCTGCGGCAACAGAAACAATGACTCTTACATCTCCAGGAGCAGGTCAATATTTTTTAATCATGATAACTAATTTTGATGGTGCAGCTGGTTATATTACATTTTCACAAACAGGCGGTCCCGCATCAGACTGTTCAATTACTTGTCCTCCAAGTACCTTCACATTGGTTGCTACTCAAGATTCAAACAATGCTAATATTCCAAATGGAAGCACAGTAAATTGTAGTGAACCTTTTTGGCTTGATCCTCCTGATTTAACACCAGCAGGGCAACCCTATAATCCATTTTCCGATCAATTAACCCCTTGTTTAAAGGTTGCAATTAACCCTATTACTAGTCAATTACAATCAGATGGTAGTATTTCCGTTTATGAAAACGGTACTGCTTACTGGACAGCCTGTCCAACCGTCGCATGTCCTGATAATGTTGGAGGAAATTCAACTCCAGGAAGTCAATTTAACTGGTTTTTAGGGCAAGTAGACCCTAACTTCACCCATCCAGCTGTTTTTTGCAGAACAACTACTGCTGGAACAACTCCAACGGTGTCATTAATGAGCTGTTGGAATAACACTTTAACTTTAGCAGGACCTCAAACATGGGGCACTACTACCTGTTTTACATTAACTGCTCCTACTGGAACTGCTGCCTATGGAGCAGCTAGTTTTTCTATTGCTCCCGCAACTGGCTCTGTTGGTATTGTTGATTTAAATTGGGGTAAAGCCTATGTTGATCCGTCTTTTTTACCAAGCGGAACAACTTATACTGTAACTTACACTTTTAATAATGGAGTTTGTGGCAATGTTTATGGATATTACGTATTTACAGTTCCTAGTACACCAACTATAACTGCTATTAGTAGCCAAACTGTATGTTCTGGTTCTACTGTTGCTGCTACCAATTTCACTGTTACTCCATCTGCAGGAGCTTCTGTAAGTTGGGTTAACAATAATACAGGAATTGGGGTTGTTGCATCTGGCACTACAAATATTGCTTCTTACACAGCGCCAACTGTTACCGCAACAACTGTCGGGAATTTCACCGTTGCCTCTGTTTCTAATGGATGTATAGGAAATCCTAGAACTTTTACTATTACTGTCAATCCTAAACCAACAGCAAATGCTGGTTCAACAAATACATTAACATGCTCTAATCCTACATTATCGCTTTCTGGTTCAGGAGGAGGAACTTATTCATGGACTGGTTCAGGAATAGTATCAGGTTCTACAACAGCTACTCCTGTTATCAATTCACCTGGAACATACAGCTTAGTGGTCACTAATTCTTTAAGTTGTGCCTCAAATGTATCTACTGTTTCTATTTCTCAAAACACAACAACACCTTCTCCTTCAGCATCTAATTCTTCTACTTTAACATGTGCTATCAGCACAGTTGCTTTAACTGGTGGACCTGCGTCTGGTGTTACTTATCAATGGAGCGGGCCTGGATTTAGTGGAGGAACAACTTCACAAAATGCGGTTGCTAATGCACCAGGTACCTACACTTTAAACGTAACTAGTAGTGTTAACGGTTGTACTAATACAGCTGTTACCACTGTTGCACAAAACACAACGGCTCCATCTCCTTCAGCATCTAATGCAGCGACCTTAACTTGTACTACAAATACAGTTGCTTTAACTGGTGGGCCTGCATCTGGCGTTACTTATCAATGGAGTGGGCCTGGATTTAGTGGAGGAACAACTTCGCAAAATGCCGTTGCCACTGCTGCAGGAACATATACTTTAAAAGTAACTAGCTCTGTAAATAGCTGTACGGCTGCTGCTACTACTGTGGTTTCTCAAAACACAACTGCTCCTGTCCCTTCTGCATCTAACTCAACTACTTTAACTTGTTCTACCAATACGGTCGCTTTAACTGGAGGGCCTGCATCTGGCGTTACTTATCAATGGAATGGCCCAGGCTTTAGTGGAGGAACAACTTCACAAAATGCGGTTGCTACTAATGCTGGAACATACACATTAACAGTTACTAGTACCGTAAATAGTTGTACAGCAGCGGCTACCACTGTCGTTTCTCAAAACACCACGGTTCCTGTTCCTTCTGCATCTAACTCAGCTACTTTAACTTGTTCTACAAATACGGTCGCTTTAACTGGAGGGCCTGCATCTGGTGTTACTTATCAATGGAGTGGGCCTGGATTTAGTGGGGGAACAACTTCGCAAAATGCCGTTGCCACTGCTGCAGGAACATATACTTTAAAAGTAACTAGCTCTGTAAATAGTTGTACGGCTGCTGCTACTACTGTGGTTTCTCAAAACACAACTGCTCCCGTTCCTTCTGCATCTAACTCAGCTTCTTTAACTTGTTCTACAAATACAGTTGCTTTAACAGGCGGACCTGCTTCAGGAGTTACTTATCAATGGAGTGGTCCAGGATTTAGTGGAGGAACAACTTCGCAAAATGCCGTTGCTACTAATGCTGGAACATACACATTAACAGTTACTAGTACCGTAAATAGTTGTACAGCAGCGGCTACCACTGTTGTTTCTCAAAACACAACAGCTCCTGTACCTTCTGCATCTAATTCAGCAACTTTAACTTGTTCTACAAATACTGTAAGTTTAACTGGTGGCCCTGCATCTGGCGTGACTTATCAATGGGGCGGTCCTGGTTTTAGCGGAGGAACAACATCACAAAATGCTATTGCTAACACTCCAGGAACTTACACGTTAACAGTTACTAGTACTGTGAATAGTTGTACTGCAGCCGCAACAACTGCTGTTAACCAAAACACAACAGCTCCTACTGTTACTATGCCAAGTACACAAACTATTACTTGCTCTTCACCTTCAGTTTCATTAATAGCTTCTGCTAATCCATCAACATGTACTCCTGTTTGGACTGGTGGGGTTTGCGGAGGATCAACTACCTATACAGCTTCTGCATGTTCTCCTAATACTTATACATTAACAGTAACTAATCCACTTAATGGATGTACTGCATCAGGTACTGTTTCTGCTGTGGCTAGTACTGGAGTTCCTTCTGTAACCGCTTCTAATAGTGGGTCAATTACTTGTACGAATACTAGCGCTCAAGTTACTGCCTCAACAACAATGACACCAGTAACTTATGCATGGACAGGACCAGGTTCTATCACAGGAGCCACAAGTTCAACTGGAACTGTAAGTATTGGAGGATCATATCAGTGTATTGTAACTAATACATTAACAGGATGTGCATCTACAATAACAACCATTGTTCCTACTAATACAACACCTGTCACGGCAAGTGTTGCTCCAACTTCTTCTATAACTTGCACAACAACATCACTAACTTTAAGCGCTAGCCCAACAGGTGCATTTTCTTACAGTTGGTCCCCTGCTGCAGGATTATCTGGAAATAGTGTAGCTACACCAACAGTTAATCAAGGCGGAACATATTCTGTTACTATTACGAATACAGTGAATGGCTGTTTTGCTAGTACAAATATTACTGTTCCTTCTAATACAATCATTCCAACTGTAACGGTAAGTCCAAATTCATTTACTACTACATGTACAACACCAACTGTTCAATTGACGGCAAATACATCAACTAATAGTGTGACTTATAGCTGGACAGCTCCTGGATCTGGAACTCTAACAAATAGTTCTATTAACAATCCTATTGCCTCAGGATCTGGCGTGTTTTCGGTAATAGTGACAAATACTGTTAACGGTTGTGTATCTTCTTCATCAAGTTCATCTATTACAATTAATAACACTGTACCTACTGCCAGTTTATCTACAAACTCGTTATCTATTACTTGTTCGTCACCATCACCAAGTGTATCAGTTTCCACTAGTACATCTTCGGTGAGTTATAACTGGACGCCAAGTTCAGGAATAGCATCTGGTGCAACAACAGCAAATCCAACATTTACCGCTGCAGGTTCATACAGTGTTATTGTAACAAACACTGCAAATGGATGCGCTTCGAATGCAAGTTCAAATGTTGTTAACGTGACATTGAATAACACAATTCCAACAATTACTATTTCTCCATCACAAACATTAACGTGTACAACACCTTCAATTGTTGTATCAACTACAGTTAATCCTAGCACAGGAATCAGTTATGCTTGGACAGGAAATGGCGTTACTGGATTAACAACAAATTCTGTGAGCGTTAATCAACCTGGAGTTTACACTACAACAGTTACAAATCCTACAAACGGATGTACAGTTACTGCCAATGTTTCGATAGGATCTAATACAGTTGCTCCAACAGCTAGTATGGCAGTTAATTCGATTACAACAACATGTTCTGCTCCTAACGCAACATTAAGTGTAACAGCAACACCAACAACAGGCGCAACATATAGTTGGACAGCTCCTGGATCTGGCTCATTAAACACTTATACGATTTCGAATCCTGTTGCGAGCGGTAGCGGCGTGTTTACTGTTGTTGTTACAAACACGATTAATGGATGTAGTAATGCATCTTCTCAAGCTACTGTAGAAATTATTCCCGATGCAGCAATACCTACTGTTTCTGTATCTGCAAATAGTTTAACTATTACTTGTACAAATACAACTGTTACAACAGCATTAACTTCTACTAATACGATATCATCATATAGCTGGAGCCCAGCCCCTGTTTCTGGTGGCGCTAACCCTGTTTTTAATGCTTCTGGCACTTACAATGCAACGGTAACAGCAAGCAACGGTTGTGCTACAAACGTTTCAATTAATGTTGCTTTAGATAACACTGCTCCTACTATAACATTATCAACCTCTGTAAACAATGGCACTTTAACTTGTTTAACTACTTCTATTTCAGTTACGCCTACTGTATCTCCAAGCAGTAACTTAACATTTACATGGTCGCCTAGTACTGGTATTTCTTCGCCTGTAAATCAGTCCAGCGTTACTTTTACCGCTGCAGGTGTTTACACATTAGCTGTTACTAATACTGTTAACGGTTGCGTTTCTACTAATACAAACGCGGCTAATTCGTTTACAGTTATTGCAGATAATACACCTCCAACATTTACTTTAGGGACTGCTCCATCGGTAACTACTACTTGCGCTGCACCTAATGCTACTTTATCTGCTACAAGCAATGCTGGCACTAATGCTGTTTATACTTGGACAACGCCTACTTCTTCTACTCTAACAGGGAATCCAATTAATACTGCCGCTGCTGGTATTTATACAGTTGCTGTTACTAATACAGTAAATGGATGTAGTAGCTCGTCTGTTTCTACTAACACTGTAGAAGTAGTTGTGGATGCTGGAATACCTAATATTAATTTATCAGCCAATTCTTTATCTATCACTTGTTCTAATCCTACTCCTAGTGTATCAGTCTCTACTACAGCAACTCCTGTAAGTTACAGTTGGTCTCCTACAACTGGTATTGTTGCGGGCACTGAAACAACTGCTAATCCTTCTTTTAATGCTGCAGGTTCTTATAGTGTTGTTGTTACTAATACAAATAGTGGTTGTGCGACTGACATCACTACAAATGTGGTAACAGTTATATTAGATAATGCAGAACCTGTTATCACATTATCTTCAGCTGTAAATGATGGAACAATTACATGTACTAATACATCTGTTGTTGCAACTCCTACAGTTACACCAAGCGGTAATTTAACTTATACTTGGTCGCCTAGCGCTGGCATTTCTACTCCCGTAAATCAATCTAGCGCTACATTTACTGCTTCAGGGATTTACACATTAGCGGTTACTAATACGTTAACAGGTTGTGTTTCTACCTCTACTAATAGTGCTAATACGTTTACAGTTTATGTAAATAACGCTACTCCTACAATTACCGCTACACAAACTTCCACTAATAATGTAATAGGTTGTTCTAATCCAATTGTGTCTTACTCTACTAACGTTACGTCAACTGGTAGTAGCTTAACTTACACTTGGAATCCTGGTGGAGTTAATGCTCCTACAATAGACATCAGCACGGCAGGTGTTTATGATGTAACGGTTATGGACGCTGTGAGTGGATGTACTGCATCTACTCAATTTACGGTTGATGGCAATACGACTATTCCTACAGCCGATGCAGGAACAAATGCCAGCATTGCTTGTGGAAGTTCGTCTGTTGCTTTAACTGGTTCTTCTACTTCAACCAACGTAAGTTATGCTTGGGCAGGGCCTTCTGCAACTAGTATTATCTCTGGAAGCAATACCTCTTCGCCTACGGTTGCTGATACTGGAGCCTATGTATTAACAATTACTGATAATATAACTGGTTGTCAAAATACGGCTACTGTTATTGTAACTCAAGCTAATGTAGCTGCAACTTTCACTGCAAATCCTACGAGTGGCGTTTCTCCTTTAACAGTTAATTTCACTGACCAAAGCACGGGCGCTAATACTTGGAATTGGAACTTTGGCGACTCTAATTCTTCATCTTCGCAAAACCCAACTAATACATTTAATACTGGTACGTATACAGTTACTTTAACTGCTTCTACTGGCTCTTGTGTATCTACCGCTACTTTATTAATTGTTGTAGAGGATGGTTTAACGCTTGAAATACCGAACGTTTTTACTCCTAATGGAGATAATGCAAATGATATATTTACTATTAAATCTTCAGGTGTAAAAGATATTTCTTTACAAATCTTTAATCGTTGGGGAGAAAAATTATACGAGTTCGCTGGTGCTAAAGCCTCTTGGGATGGAATTACCCCTAATGGTGGCAAGGCACCTGAGGGAACATACTTCTTCTTCGTAAAGGCTACAGGCTATGATGACAAGGTTATCGAACAGCACGGAACATTAAACTTATTCCGATAAAATACATCTTATAAATTAAAAAAAGCCATACTTCAAAAGTGTGGCTTTTTTCAGGACTAGACAGTAGTCTTTAAGCCTTCAAATAGACAAGTATTACAAAAAAAATGCTTGATTTATACAGAGTAGATATTAATTGTATGAAAAGTATTTTAATACGTAAAATTCATTCACTCCTATCTAAATCGGTTTTACTATTTTAAACACGCGCCTCACTCGATTAAAAAGACACCAATATTCTGCTATCTGATTTCTGTAAAATTATTGTAATTTTTCTTTAATCTTAGATGGTCTAATTTTATCAAAACGAACTAAATTTTAGATTTTTAACTATAAAAATGAAGAATATGAAGAGCCTATTATTACTAGTGTTTACTTTTACAATTGTAAATCTGCACGCACAAACAAACTACAATTGCTATCATTTACAGGAATTCTTATGGAATCCAAAAACACAAGCTTATGACATTCCTGTTGAAAAAAACGACAACTCTGTTTTTCATTTTAATGAAGAAAAAAAAACAATTCAACAAGTATACGATGATGGGACAACAAATACTCTAGTCTTTAAATCAGTCATAAATGACGATTTAAATAAAAAAACTACGTACCATGTTAAATCACCAGTAAACGGATATAATTATTTATATAAAATTAATTTCAAATCATCGTTGATTGAAATTTATCTCAATGAAAACAATCAACAAACTATCCTAAAAAAATACCTGTTTAAAAACTAATCATTAGCAAAACTAATCTGTTACAACTTAAAAAAATGAATGCTATGAAAAAAAAATCTACGACCATTATTAAAACAATATTACTTGCCATAATTGTCTTAAGCAGCGAACTTATATTTGGACAGATACCTATTGATTGTAGTAAATTTTATCTACATGATGGCTCGTTTATTCGAACCTACAATCCGGCTACATCAACGTATGTTACAAATGCGATTAGCTGCCCAGCAAGTGGTAATGGTTTAGCCGTGAGTAATAATTTAAATTCTGGCTCACCAGCTGTAACTTTTTACACAACCATCTCAAGCCAATATTGGTATTACAACGGAACTACATGGGTAAACACTGGACATGGTTGTACAAGCGCTTCGGCTGTTAACATATGTGGTGCGGGACCATATATTTATAATTTAGATGGATTTAATTCTCAAGTATACAGATACAATGGAACAGGAACTGATGCTTTGGTTCTTACCTTATCAAACTGGGACGGCCCATATGATTTGATTGGTGATGACAATGGAAATTTTTATGTGTTATACACAAATTCTGGCTTTCAAAAATTAGCAAAATATAGCCCTGCTGGCGCTATTTTATGTACCTATTCATTAATCGGTCTTCCCTCTTCTAGTTCTGGAGCTGGTTACGCCATTGTAGGAAATAAACTATATATGTCGGGTGGTGCAGGAAATTACGTTGGAACAATTTCTGGCACTACTATTACATTTACTGGACTAGGTGGCATTCCATCCACTATTGGAGATTTTGCATCATGCCCTTTTCCACAATTAAGTTCCAATATTAATTCTACTGGAAACCTTAGTTGCTCTACACTTTCTTCTGTTCTTACAGCAACAACAACCGTTACAGGTCCATCTTATTCATGGTCTGGTCCAGGCATCGTTAGTGGCGCTGGTACTAATGCTATAACTGTTAATCAAGGAGGTGTTTATACCGTAGTTGTTACGGGCAGCGGTGGCGCTTGTCCTGGAGCTTCAACATCTACTATAAATATTACACAAACAGGAACCCCACCAGTCATGTCTGCTTCTAGTTCAGGAGCTGTGACTTGTTCCAATTCTTCTGTCAATCTTTCATCATCTCCAGCAGGACTTAGTTACACCTGGACTGCCCCTGGAGGAAGCTCTATAATTTCAGGGACAAATTCACAAAATGCTGTAGGATCAGGAGGTGGAACGTATACTGTTACCGCAAGTAGTGGTGGTTGCGTCACTTCCACTGTAGTAAATGTTACAAGTAACACAACAGCTCCAGCAGCATCTTCAAGTGCTGGTGGTGTATTAACATGTGCCACAACAAATATAAATTTATCTGGTGGACCAGCCTCAGGAGTTTCTTACAGTTGGTCAGGACCAGGAATAGTTTCTGGTGGAAATACATCAACACCCAATGTTAATCAACCAGGTAATTATGTGTTAACCGTTACTGATTTATCAAACGGATGTTCTGCAACCTCAAATGTAAACGTTTCTCAAAATATCACTCCACCTTCCGCAACTGCAGCCACAGCTGCTGGAAGTACACTTAACTGCAGTATTACTTCTTTAAACTTAAGCGGATCTCCGTCTTCAGGTGTTAGTTACAGTTGGTCTGGACCTGGAATAATTTCTGGAGGCACAACGGCAAATCCAACCGTAAATCAGCCTGGTACTTACCAGCTTATTGTTACAAATACATCCAATGGTTGTTCTAACGCTTCAAGCCCTGCCTCTGTTGTGATTACACAAAATATTACCCCGCCTTCTGCAACAGCATCTTCCGCATCAGGTAGTAATCTTAATTGTACAATCACTTCATTAAATTTAACAGCAACACCATCTTCAGGTGTTAGTTATAGCTGGTCTGGGCCAGGAATAGTTTCTGGAGCCAATACATCTAATCCAACGGTAAATCAACCGGGAACATACAATCTTATTGTTACAGATTTATCAAATGGATGTTCTAACGCTTCGAGTCCTGCTTCTACTAGCGTCACTCAAAACACTATTGCAATCAATGCTTCAGCTTCAACTAATAGTGTTATCACTTGTAATTCAACAAATGTTAATCTTTCTTCTTCTCCAGCTGGTTATACTTATAATTGGATAGCACCAGGAGGAAGCTCTATTACTTCAGGAGCAAACGCTCAAAATGCAAGTGGAAATGGTGGCGGCACCTATACGGTTTCTATCGTTGACAATACAACGGGATGTTCTTCTATTGCAACTGTTCTTATTCCTCAAAACATAACACCACCTTCTGGTGTAACGGCAACCGCAAATGGCTCTATTACTTGCTCCATTGCTACTGTTACCTTATCGTCAACACCTACAACTGGGGTGACATATAATTGGTCGGGGCCAGGAATTATTTCTGGTGGTAATACTGCTAACCCAGTAGTTAATGCATCAGGAACATATAGTTTAATAGTTACAAATAACTCAAATGGTTGTTCAAACTCTAGTTCTCCAGCTACTGTTACAGTGTTACAAAATGGCGCAATTCCAATTGCTAGCGCTAGCGCTAGTGGCTCTATAACCTGCTCTACTACATCTATTACTATAAACGGTAATACTTCTGCAAATTCAACTTACAGTTGGAGCGGTCCTGGTATTGTTTCTGGAGCGAATACAACAAGTCCAATTGTTAATGTTTCTGGAAGCTATGTATATTTAGTTACTAACACAGTAAATGGTTGTTCTAATTCAACTACAGTAACAGTTTCTCAAAATACGTCTATTCCTCAGCCTGTTATTTCATCAGCTGGCAACAATACTCTTACTTGTTTTGTAACAGCAATAACATTAACTGCAACGCCATCAAGTGGAGTTTCATATAATTGGTCAGGACCAGGAATTACATCTGGAGGCGCAACTGCAAATCCAACAGTAAACCAGCCAGGAACCTATAGCTTAACATTAACAGATAATGCAAGCGGTTGTTCTAATACAACTCCTGTTGTTGCTACAGTTTCTCAAAATACTGTAGTTCCAGTTGTAACATCAACAACAGCTGCTGGAAGCTCAAGTATTACATGCGCCGTACCTACAGTAACTTTAAATGCCTCTCCTACAAGTGGGGTTACTTATAGTTGGACAGGCCCAGGTATTGTAAGCGGAGGCAACACATCTAGTCCTACTGTAAATCAACCTGGAGATTATTCAGTAACGGTTACAGATAATGCTTCTGGATGCTCTAACACAGTTGGAAGTGCTGGTTCGGTAGTTAATGTTCCTATTGATAATATTGTTCCAACAGCACAAATTAATTCGGCTACCGCAGGAAGTATTACTTGTACCAATACAGTTGTGACAATTGACGCAACGGCATCTACTTCTGGAACAAATATTACTTACACATGGACAACAAGCGGAACTGGAAATATTTCAGGAAATTCCTCTACAACTATGCCAACAGTTACTGGAGCAGGAGTATATACATTAACTGTTTTAAACACAGTAAATGGTTGTTTCAGTACCAGTACAGTTAATATCAGCAGCAACGTTAATTTACCAACAGCTGTAAGCGCAGGAACAGATATCCTATTACCTTGTGATAGTGGAAGTGTTGCCTTAAACGGAGCGAGTACATCATCAAATGTAAGTTATATGTGGTTTGGACCTAATAGTTATAGTTTCACGGGACAAAATCCTACTAATGTAGAGACTGCGGGAACTTATACATTAGTAGTAACAGATACAATTACAGGTTGTAGTGTTATTGATACAATTTCTGTAATTGACCAAAGCGTTCAAGCCTCATTTACTTCCAATCCAACATCAGGCGTAGCTCCTCTTATAGTAAACTTTACAAACACAAGCACTGGAGCAGCTACCTATTCATGGAATTTTAATGATGGTAATACTTCTGTTTTAACAAATCCAACCAACGAATTTTTAAATACAGGGACTTACACTGTTGTTTTAATTGCATTAAATAGTGCGGGAACCTGCTCTGCAATAGCAACATCGGTAATTACTGTAGAAGATCCTTTTTTATTAGAAATCCCAAATGTGTTTACTCCAAATAGCGATGGAGCTAATGATATGTTTACCATTAAATCAAAAGGTATCAAGGAAATCAGCTTACAGATATTTAACCGCTGGGGACAAAAAATGTATGAATTTAGTGGTGCAAAAGCTGCTTGGGATGGATTAACAGCGAGTGGAGCTATAGTTCCAGAAGGAACTTATTTTTATTTTGTAAAAGCTACTGGTTTTGATAATAATGTTACAGAAAAACAAGGAACTGTAAATTTATTTAGATAAATTGGATAAATATCTAAAAAATCTCCTCAAATTTGAGGAGATTTTTTAGTTTAAAGCCTACTGGTTGTACATTACGCCCGAATTTTGATTAATTCATAGCTTATAAGAAGTTCAAAAATAATTCTCAATTTGAACAAGAAATTTTGACCATTTGAACCCATAATATGTCAATTTAGTCTATTCATACAAAAAAAATCAAAGAAACTTCAATATTTTTCAACAATTTTTTTGTTGATGAAAAAAATAATTCTATCTTTGCCGTCCCCAAAATGGGGAGAAAGCGTAAATTATAGTAAAATCAAGTAATACAGAGGATTTAAGATGCCTACAATATCGCAATTAGTAAGAAAAGGACGCTTTAAAGCTCCTAACAAAAGTAAATCGGCCGCTTTGGATTCATGTCCACAACGCCGTGGTGTTTGTACACGTGTGTACACAACTACCCCTAAAAAACCTAACTCAGCTATGCGTAAAGTAGCGAAGGTACGTTTAACGAATAAGCAAGAGATCATTGCTTATATTCCAGGAGAAGGTCATAACTTACAAGAACACAGTATCGTTTTGGTACGTGGTGGTCGTGTTAAGGACTTACCAGGTGTTCGTTACCATATCGTTCGTGGATCTTTAGATACTGCGGGTGTTGAAGGAAGAAAACAACAACGTTCTAAATACGGGACTAAACGTCCTAAAGCAGGTGCTGCTGCGGCTCCGGCTAAGAAAAAATAATATTAAGAAAATTTAAGTAGATTTCAAGAAATGAGAAAATCAACCGCTAAAAAAAGAATCTTGTTACCAGATCCAATATATAACGATATATTGGTAACTCGTTTTTTAAACAGTTTAATGTATGACGGTAAGAAAAATACCGCATCTAAAATATTCCATGAGTGTTTAGAGATCGTTGCAAAACGTACTAACGAAGATGGATTAGAAGTATTCAAAAAAGGATTAGGAAATGTAACTCCTCAAGTTGAGGTTCGTTCTCGCCGTGTAGGTGGAGCAACTTTCCAAATTCCTTCTGAAGTTCGTCCTGAAAGAAAATTAGCATTAGCTATTAAATGGTTAATCACTTATGCTCGTAAACGTAACGAAAAATCAATGGCTCAGAAATTAGCTGGAGAAATCGTTTCTGCTTCTAAAGAAGAAGGAGCTGCTTTCAAAAAGAAAGAAGACGTTCACAAAATGGCAGAAGCTAACAAAGCATTCTCACACTTTAGATTCTAATTAGAAATGGCTGACTTAAGATATACAAGAAATATAGGTATCGCTGCGCATATTGATGCTGGTAAAACAACAACAACTGAGCGTATTCTTTACTACACAGGTGTTAATCACAAAATCGGAGAAGTTCACGAAGGTGCAGCTACAATGGATTGGATGGCACAAGAGCAAGAGCGTGGTATTACAATTACTTCTGCTGCTACAACTTGTTTTTGGAAATACCGTGATAACCAATACAAAATTAACATCATTGATACACCAGGTCACGTTGACTTTACAGTTGAGGTAAACCGTTCATTACGTGTATTAGATGGTTTAGTGTTTTTATTTTCAGCAGTTGATGGTGTTGAGCCTCAATCTGAAACTAACTGGCGTTTAGCTGATAACTACAATGTTACTCGTTTAGGATTCGTTAATAAAATGGATCGTCAAGGAGCAGACTTCTTAAAAGTAGTTAAACAAACTCGCGAAATTTTAGGTGGTAATGCAGTTCCTCTTCAAATCCCAATTGGTGCTGAAGAAAACTTTATTGGGGTAGTTGATTTAATTAACTTCCGTGGTATTGTTTGGAATGAGCATGATAAAGGAATGACTTTCCAAGAAGTTCCTATTCCTGCTGATTTATTAGAGGAAGCTACTGAGTGGAGAGAGAAAATGTTAGAAGCAGTTTCTGAATTTGATGATAAAATTATGGAGAAGTTTTTTGACGCTCCAGAAACTATCACTGAAAGAGAAGTATTAGACGCATTGCGTAAAGCATGCGTTGCAAATAAAATTGTTCCTATGGTTTGTGGTTCATCTTTCAAAAACAAAGGTGTACAAACTATGTTAGATTTGGTTATGGAATTAATGCCATCTCCATTAGACAAACCAGAAACTAAAGGTACAAATCCTGACACTGGTGCAGAGGTAACTCGTAGACCAGATGTTAAAGATCCATTTACAGCATTAGCATTTAAAATCGCAACTGATCCATTCGTAGGTCGTTTGTGTTTCTTCCGTGCTTATTCTGGTCGTTTAGATGCAGGTTCTTATGTATTGAACACTCGTTCAGGAAACAAAGAGCGTATCTCTCGTATTTTCCAAATGCATGCAAACAAACAAAATCCAGTTGAATTTTTAGAGGCTGGAGATATTGGTGCTGCTGTAGGATTTAAAGATATTCGTACTGGTGATACATTATGTGATGAAAAACATCCAATTGTATTAGAAGCAATGAATTTTCCTGAGCCAGTTATTGGTTTAGCTATTGAGCCTAAAACTCAAGGTGACTTAGACAGATTAGGGGTGGGCTTAAATAAATTAGCTGAAGAAGATCCAACTTTCCGTGTACATACTGATGAAGATTCTGGTCAAACTATTATCTCAGGTATGGGTGAGTTACACTTAGAAATTATTATCGACCGTTTAAAACGTGAGTTTAAAGTTGAAGTAAATCAAGGTGAGCCTCAAGTATCTTACAAAGAGTCTATCTCTGGAACATACGAACACCGTGAAGTATACAAAAAACAAACAGGTGGTCGTGGTAAATTTGCTGATATCAAAGTTGTATTAGGTCCAGTGGATGCTGATTTTGATAGAGAAAAAGCAAAATCAGATTTACAATTTGTTAATGAAATTACTGGTGGTTCAATTCCTCGTGAATTTATCCCTTCAGTTGAAAAAGGATTTAAAGCATCTATGATGAATGGTGTATTAGCTGGATATCCTTTAGATAACTTAAAAGTACGTTTAATTGATGGTTCATTCCACGCAGTCGATTCAGATTCATTATCTTTTGAAATTTGTGCTCGTTCTGCTTACCGTGAGGCATTAGGAAAATGTAAACCAGTTTTAATGGAGCCTATCATGAAAGTGGAAGTGTTAACTCCAGAGCAAAACATGGGTGATGTTGTAGGTGACTTAAACCGTCGTCGTGGACAAATTGAAGGAATGGACTCTAAAAATAACTCTCAAGTTATTAAAGCTAAAGTTCCTTTATCAGAAATGTTTGGTTACGTAACTCAATTACGTACATTAACTTCTGGCCGTGCAACTTCAACAATGGAATTTTCTCATTACGCAGATGCTCCAGCAAACGTTGCAGCTGATGTAATAGCAAAAGCAAAAGGTAAAAAAGAAAACGCATAAACAGTATTATATAATAACTCACATGAGCCAAAGAATCAGAATAAAATTAAAATCTTACGATTACAACTTAGTTGATAAATCCGCTGAGAAAATCGTTAAAACTGTGAAAATGACAGGAGCTGTAGTTAATGGTCCAATTCCATTACCTACTAACAAAAGAATCTTCACTGTTTTACGTTCACCACACGTTAACAAAAAAGCGCGTGAGCAATTCCAAGTTTGTGCATACAAACGTTTATTAGACATCTACAGTTCTTCTTCAAAAACAGTAGACGCTTTAATGAAGTTAGAATTGCCTTCTGGAGTAGAAGTTGAAATCAAAGTTTAACCCTCTGTTCTTATTACAAGAAATTGAGAGTCGAAAAAAAGTAAAAAAAGTAAATAACAAAAAATAAAAAGTAAAAATGTCTGGAATTATTGGTAAAAAAATAGGAATGACTAGTTTCTTCGATGCCAATGGCAAGTATGTGCCATGCACAGTTATAGAAGCAGGTCCTTGCGTTGTTACGCAAGTAAAAACCAATGAAGTAGACGGTTACACAGCTTTACAGTTAGCTTACGATGAGAAAAAAGAAAAACACACATCGTCTGCTATGAAAGGTCATTTTGAATTAGCAAAAACAACCCCAAAACGTAAAATTGTTGAGTTCCGTTCTTTTGAGGAAACAAAAAATTTAGGTGATGTTGTAACTCTTGACATCTTCTCTGAAGGAGACTTCGTTGATATCGTTGGTACTTCTAAAGGAAAAGGTTTTCAAGGTGTAGTTAAACGTCATGGCTTTGGTGGTGTTGGTGGTTCAACTCACGGTCAACATGATCGTCAAAGAGCTCCTGGTTCATTAGGTGCGTCTTCAGATCCTTCTCGTGTATTTAAAGGTATGCGTATGGCTGGTAGAACTGGTGGAGATAGAAAGAAAATCCAAAACCTAGTTGTTGTAAAAATAATGGCAGAAAAGAACGTTCTTTTAATTAAAGGTTCGGTTCCAGGTGCTAAAGGGTCTTACGTTATAATCGAGAAGTAATCATGCAAGTAGAAGTATTAAACATAAGCGGAAAAAAGACTGCTAAAAAAGTAGATTTAGCAGATGTGATTTATGGTGTAGAACCAAGTGATCACAGTATATATTTAGATGTTAAGCATTATTTAGCTGCTCAACGTCAAGGAACACACAAATCAAAAGAGCGTGCTGAGATTTCAAGAACGACTAAAAAATTGAAAAAACAAAAAGGAACAGGTGGAGCTCGTGCGGGTTCTATGAAGTCACCTTTGTTTATCGGTGGTGGTCGTGCATTTGGTCCTCGTCCTCGTAACTACGATTTCAAATTAAACAAAAAAGTTAAAGTTTTAGCTCGTGCGTCAGCATTGACTTACAAAGCAAAAGAAAACGCAATTACAGTTTTAGAAGACTTCACGTTTGAGGCTCCAAAAACAAAAAATTACGTTGATTTAATGAAAAACTTAAACTTATCTGATAAAAAAACAATATTAGTGTTGGGTGATACAAATAATAACGTATATTTGTCGTCCCGAAATTTAGAGGGCGCAAAAGTTGTAAAAGCCTCTGATTTAAACACTTACGATATTGTTAATGCACAGTCATTAATTTTATTAGAAAGTTCGGTAAAAGTATTAGAATCATTATTAAACAAATAAAATGGAAATATTAATTAAACCAATCATCACCGAAAAGATGACTTCTTTGGCAGAGAAGTTGAATCGCTATGGTTTTGTGGTTGATAGAAGCGCCAACAAAGTACAAATTAGACAAGCTGTTGAAAAAATGTACGGTGTAAAAGTTGAATCTGTTAACACTCAACAATACGTAGGAAAAGTGAAAACTCGTAACACCACTCGTGGTATTGCTGTAGGCCGCGTAAACCGTTCAAAAAGAGCTTTTGTCACATTAAAGAATGGCGAAGCAATTGATTTTTACGCTAATATTTAATTTGATAAAAAGTAATAAAAATGGCATTAAAAAAATTCAGACCGTTGACTCCAAGTCAACGTTTCAAAATAGCAACTGATAACTCAGATATCACAACTAATGTTCCTGAAAAAAGCTTATTAACTTCGGTTAAAAATAGCGGTGGACGTGATAATACTGGTAAAATGACAATCCGTAACATCGGTGGTGGTCATAAAAAACAATACCGTATCATTGATTTCAAACGTAACAAAGATGGTATCGAAGGAGTTGTTGCTTCTATCGAATATGATCCAAACCGTACTTCTCGTATCGCTTTAATTCATTATAAAGATGGAGAAAAACGTTACATCTTAGCTCCGGCTGGATTAGAAGTTGGTAAAAAAGTGATGTCTGGAGCTACAGCTTTACCAGAAGTTGGTAACTGTATGTTTTTATCAGATATTCCATTAGGAACTGTTATTCATAATATCGAATTACGTCCAGGACAAGGTGGAGCGATGGCACGTAGTGCTGGAACTTACGCTCAGTTAACTGCTCGTGATGGTAAATATGCAATTTTACGTATGCCTTCAGGTGAGGTTCGTATGATTTTAATTACATGTAAAGCAACTATTGGAGCTACTTCAAATCCTGATCATAGTTTAGAGATTTCTGGTAAAGCTGGTCGTTCTCGTTGGTTAGGCCGTCGTTCTCGTACACGTGCTGTAGCAATGAACCCAGTTGATCATCCAATGGGTGGAGGTGAAGGACGTGCATCAGGTGGACAACCTCGTTCTCGTAACGGTATTCCTGCTAAAGGATTCAAAACTCGTTACAAAGCGAAGTCTTCTAATCAACATATCATTAAAAAGAGAAGTAAATAATAATTAACGTTTAATGGTCCCAACAGTAATGTTGGGATTTCAAAACTAAAAAACAAACAATGGCAAGATCATTAAAAAAAGGTCCTTTTATTGACCACAACTTGGAGAAAAAAGTTACTCAAATGAATGAGAGTAACAAAAAAACAGTTTTAAAAACATGGGCTCGTCGCTCTGTTATTTACCCTGAAATGGTTGGACATACATTTGCAGTTCATAACGGACAAAAATTTATTCCAGTTTATGTTACAGAAAACATGGTAGGTCATAAATTAGGTGAATTCTCTGCAACACGTCAATTCAAAGGTCATTCAGGTAATAACAAGAAATAATAAGCTGATAAAGAAATTTAGTCATGGGTAAAAGAAAAAGATTAGTAGCAGAGGCACGCAAAGAAGCAAATAAGAGTACTTATTTTGCTAAATTAAATAGCTGCCCAACTTCACCTCGTAAAATGCGTCAAGTAGCGGATTTAGTAAGAGGTATGGAAGCATATAAAGCATTAAATGTATTAAAGTTTAATACACGTGAAGCGTCAGGACGTTTAGAGAAATTATTAAAATCTGCAATTGCTAATTACGAAGCGAAAACAGGTTCTCGTCCAGAAGAAAATACCTTATTTGTTACTTCGGTAATGGTAGATAGCGCTTTAATGGCAAAACGTTTACGTACTGCACCTCAAGGTCGTGGATACAGAATCAGAAAACGTTCAAACCACGTTACTTTAGAAGTAGGTACTGCAGTTGTTAGTACTAAAAAAGCTGAAAGAAAAGCAGCTGCAATTTCAAAATCAGAAGATAATAAATAATATATAAGGAAATGGGACAAAAAGCAAATCCAATAGGTTTACGTTTAGGTATTGTTAAAGGTTGGGATTCTAACTGGTACGGTGGAAGAGACTATGCTGATAAATTAGTGGAAGATACTCAAATTCGTAACTACTTAAAAGTTCGTTTACCAAAAGGAAGTATTTCTAAAATCGTTATCGAAAGAACATTAAAATTAATTACTGTTACAATTAACACTGCACGTCCAGGTATTATTATCGGAAAAGGTGGTAAAGAAGTAGATAAATTAAAAGAGGAGTTAAAAAAAGTAACTAAGAAAGAAATTCAAATTAATATTTTTGAAATTAAACGTCCAGAATTAGATGCACGTTTAGTAGGAGATTCAATCGCTCGTCAAATTGAAGGTCGTATTTCTTTCCGTAGAGCAGCAAAAATGTCTATCGCATCAACAATGCGTATGGGTGCTGAAGGAATCAAGATTTTAGTTTCTGGTCGTTTAGGTGGTGCTGAGATGGCACGTTCTGAAGGATACAAAGAAGGACGTACTCCATTACAAACATTACGTGCGGATATTGATTATGCAGTAGCTGAAGCTCACACAACTTATGGCCGTATTGGTATCAAAGTTTGGATTTGCAAAGGCGAAATCTATGGAAAACGTGATTTATCTCCAAACTTTGGTTTAGATAAAGAGAAAAAAGGTGGAAATGCAGCTCCGGCTCCTAAATTTGCTGGTCGTGGTCCAAAAAGAGACAATAACAGAAACGACAAAAAATAATATTAACAGAAGAATAACGTATTAGTTAAAGATAATAAATCATGATACAGCCAAAAAGAACGAAATATAGAAAAATGCATAAAATGAAAATGAAAGGTAACACCAAACGTGGTGATCAATTAGCCTTCGGTTCATTTGGAATTAAAGCATTAGATGAGAGTTGGGTAACTTCACGTCAAATTGAAGCAGCGCGTATTGCAATTACACGTTTCATGAAACGTGAAGGTCAAGTGTGGATTCGTATTTTCCCTGACAAACCAATTACTAAAAAACCAGCAGAGGTTCGTATGGGTAAAGGTAAAGGTGCTCCAGAATATTGGGTTGCTCCAGTAAAAAGAGGTCGTATGTTATTTGAAGCAGAAGGCGTTCCATTAGACGTTGCAAAAGAAGCTTTACGTTTAGCTGCTCAAAAATTACCAATTGTTACTAAATTTGTAATTCGTAGAGATTACGTAGAAGAAGCAGCAGTTTAATCAAATAAGGAATTAAGAAAATGAAAAATACAGATATCGTTGCATTGTCAACAGCAGAATTGCAAGGTTTATTAAAAGAAGAAAAAGGTGCTTTAAACAAATTAAAGTTAAACCACTCTATTTCTCCATTAGAGAACCCAATTAGAATTCGCGATAGCCGCAAAACAGTTGCTCGTGTGAGTACTGAATTAACAAAAAGAAACAACACTTCTAAATAATAGTAGTAATGGAAGAAAGAAATTTAAGAAAAGAAAAAGTTGGTATCGTAAAAAGCAACAAAATGGAAAAATCTATTGTTGTAGCTGTGATGCGTAAAGTAAAACATCCTAAATACGGAAAGTTCGTTAACAAAACGTCTACTTTCGTAGCTCATGATGAAAAAAATGAGTGCAGTATTGGAGATACAGTAAAAATTAGCGAAACACGCCCTTTAAGCAAGACTAAAAACTGGCGTTTAGTAGAAGTTTTAGAAAAAGTGAAATAATACTTATATAAAGTTAAGAAGAAATGGTACAAAACGAGTCAAGATTAGCAGTAGCAGATAACAGCGGAGCAAAAGAAGTTCTTGTTATCCGTGTGTTAGGCGGTACAAAAAAGCGCTACGCATCTGTAGGAGATAAAATTGTAGTTACAATTAAACATGCATTACCTTCAGGTAACGTAAAAAAAGGAACAGTTCATAAAGCTGTTGTAGTGAGAACTAAAAAAGAAATTCGTCGTGCAGATGGTTCATATATCCGTTTTGATGATAACGCTTGCGTGTTATTAAATCAAGGTGATGAAATCCGTGGTACTCGTATCTTTGGGCCAGTTGCTCGTGAATTACGTGATAAATCATACATGAAAATCATTTCATTAGCACCAGAAGTGCTTTAATAAATAATAGGGAAAAGAAATGTCAAAATTAAAATTAAAAAAAGGCGACACTGTAAAAGTGATATCTGGCGAATCCAGAGGCCAAGAAGGTAAAATCGTATCTATTGATACAAAAAGTGAAAGAGCCATCGTTGAAGGTGTTAACATGATTAGTAAACACACTAAGCCTAGCGCAAAAAATGCGAATGGTGGTATTGTTAAACAAGAAGGTTCTATCCATATTTCTAACTTAATGTTTGTAGAAGGTGGTAAAACTGTTAGAATTGGTCGCGTTGTAAATGCTACTACTAACAAAATTGAACGTATTTCTAAAAAAACTAAAGCAGTAATTAAATAATGGCAGCAACTTATTCTCCTAGATTAAAGGACAGATATAAAGCAGAGATTGTAGATAATTTAAAAAAACAATTTCAGTACACTTCTTCAATGCAAGTGCCTAAATTAGAGAAAATTTGTATTAACCAAGGTATTGGTGATGCAGTTTCTGATAAGAAAATGATTGAATCAGCTGTTAAAGAAATGACTACTATTACAGGTCAAAAAGCAGTTCCAACATATTCTACAAAAGATATTTCTAACTTTAAATTACGTAAAGGTGTAGCTATTGGTGTTCGTGTAACATTACGTGGCGACAAAATGTATGAGTTTTTAGATCGCTTAATCGCATCTTCATTACCTCGTATCCGTGATTTCAAAGGCGTTAATGATAAAGGTTTTGATGGCCGTGGTAACTATACATTAGGTATTACAGAGCAAATCATTTTCCCTGAAATTGATATCGATAAAGTGAGCAAAATTCAAGGTATGGACATTACTTTTGTAACTTCTGCACCAACTGATAAAGAAGCTCATGCTTTATTAACTGAATTTGGTATTCCATTCAAAAAGAAATAGTATATTTACAGCCCTGAAAAAAAGATAAAATGGCAAAAACAAACATGATAGCACGTGATGCTAAAAGAAAAAAACTAGTTGATACGTATGCGGCTAAACGCGCAGAGTTAAAAAAAGCAGGTGATTCAATGGGTTTACAAAAGTTACCAAAAAACTCTTGTAAAGTTAGAATGCGTAACCGTTGCAAATTAACTGGACGTCCTCGTGGTTACATGAGAGATTTCGGTATCAGCCGTGTTACTTTCCGTGAGATGGTATTATTCGGTTTAATCCCGGGTGTTACTAAATCAAGCTTCTAAAATAAGAGTATTAATGTATAATTACCCTGATGGTCGGGGTAACATATAAAAACAAATAAAATGACAGATACAATATCAGATTACCTAACTCGCGTAAGAAATGCGATTAGCGCAAACCACAGAATCGTAGAGATTCCAGCTTCAAACCTTAAAAAAGAAATCACTAAGATTCTTTTTGAAAAAGGATATATCTTAAACTACAAGTTTGAGGAGAACGAAAAGAAACAAGGAACTATTAAAATAGCCTTGAAATACAATTCAACTAACAAATTATCAGCTATCCGTACTTTAGATAGAGTTTCTAAACCAGGTTTACGTAAGTATGCTGGTGTTGATACTATGCCAAAAGTATTAAACGGATTAGGTATCGCTATTATCTCTACATCTAAAGGTGTAATGACAGATAAAGAAGCTAAGAAACTTAATGTTGGTGGCGAAGTTTTATGTTACATTTCATAATTTAGAGGGAGGAAAAAACATGTCACGTATAGGAAAATTACCAATCACAGTACCTGCAGGTGTAGAAGTAAACATCACTGGAACAACAGTTTCAGTTAAAGGTAAATTAGGTTCATTATCAGAAACTATTGATTCAGATATTATTGTAAAGTTAGAAGATGGCGTTATTAACGTATCTCGTCCAACTGATCAAAAACGTCACAGAGCATTACACGGTTTATACCGTTCTTTAATCGCTAATATGGTTACAGGTGTTTCTGAAGGATATAAAACAGAACAAGAGTTAGTAGGTGTAGGTTACCGTGCTTCTAACAAAGGTCAATTATTAGAATTAGCGTTAGGTTACTCTCACAACGTTGTGTTTGAATTACCAAACGAAATTAAAATTACGACAACATCTGAAAAAGGTCAAAACCCTAAAGTAATTTTAGAAAGTTCTGATAAACAATTAATCGGAATGGTTGCAGCTAAAATACGTAGCTTACGTAAACCAGAGCCTTACAAAGGTAAAGGTATCAAATTTGCTGGCGAAATTTTACGCCGTAAAGCTGGTAAATCTGCAAGCAAAAAATAACATAATTCAATTAGTATTAATCATCTTCAAAAAACTGGAAAGATGGCACTCAATAAAAAACAAAGAAGAGAACGCATTAAACTTAAAATCCGTAAAACTGTAAACGGAACTGCAACTACACCTAGATTAAGTGTATTCAGAAGTAACTCAGGAATATTTGCTCAATTAGTAGATGATTTAGCTGGAAAAACAATCTTAGCAGCTGGTTCTGATGATAAATCTATCAAAGGATCTAAAGCTAACAAAGTGGATCAAGCGAAATTAGTTGGTAAATTAATCGCTGAAAAAGCTACAACTGCTGGAATTAGCTCTGTAGTATTTGACAGAAATGGTTACTTATACCATGGTCGTATTAAGTCGTTAGCTGAAGGAGCTCGCGAAGCAGGTTTAAAATTTTAATTAGTATAAAAAGAACATACATAACATGTCAAAAGAAGTTGTAAAAAAAGTTAAGTCAACAGACATCGAACTAAAAGATAAATTAGTTGCGATACAACGTGTAACTAAAGTTACTAAAGGTGGTCGTCACTTCAGTTTCGCTGCTATCGTTGTTGTTGGTGATGAGAAAAGTGTTGTAGGATACGGTTTAGGAAAAGCAAATGAAGTTACAGATGCTATCACTAAAGGTATTGATGATGCAAAGAAAAATTTAGTGAAAGTTTCAGTATTAAGAGGTACTGTTCCTCATGCTGAAAACGGTAAATTTGGTGGTTCTCGTGTATTCTTGAAACCTGCTGCTCATGGTACTGGTGTAATTGCTGGTGGTGCGATGCGTGCAGTTTTAGAAAGCGTTGGTATTACTGATGTATTAGCTAAATCAAAAGGATCTTCTAACCCTCACAATGTGGTTAAAGCTACTATCGATGCATTAGCTAAAATGCGTGACCCATTAGCTATCTCTAGACAAAGAGGTATTAATTTAGACAAAGTATTTAACGGATAATAAGAAAAGAGATGGCACAAGTAAAGGTAACATTATCTAAAAGTCCTATCAAAAGGAACGCTAGACAAAGAGCAACAGTTCAAGCATTAGGTTTAAGAAAATTAAACCATAGCATTATTAAAGAAGCAACTCCTCAAATTCAAGGAATGATTAATGCAGTTGCTCATTTATTGACAGTAGAAAATATTTAATTATAAACGGAAATTAAGATGAAATTAAATTCATTAACACCTGCAGAAGGTTCAGTAAAAAATAATTTTAGAAGAGGTCGCGGACAAGGTTCTGGCGGTGGCGGTACTGCTACTCAAGGTCACAAAGGTGCTCAATCTCGTTCTGGTAACAAAAAGAAACGTGGTTTTGAAGGTGGTCAAATGCCTTTACAACGTCGTGTTCCTAAATTTGGTTTCAAAAATGTTAACCGTGTTGAACACACTGGTGTAAATTTAGACGCTATTCAAAAATTAGTTGACACTAAAAATATTACTGATATTACACGCGATGTATTATTAGAAAATGGTTTAGCTTCTAAAAATAGTTTGATTAAAATTATGGGAAGAGGAGAATTAAAATCAAAAGTAAATATTACAGTTCACGCATTTACATCAACTGCTAAAGCAGCGATTGAATCTAAAGGCGGAGTAGCAACAGAAATCTAATTTAATATATGAAACGTTTTTTAGAAACCCTCCAAAACATTTGGAAGATAGAAGAGCTAAAGCAAAGGATTTTAACAACCCTTGGCCTTATCCTTATCTATCGTTTGGGTTCTTATGTTGTATTGCCAGGTATTGATACCGAAGTTTTGGCTCTTGCAAATGCGAACTCTGAGAATGATGGTGGTATTATTGCCTTAATTAATGCCTTTGCAGGTGGAGCTTTCTCAAGAGCTTCTATCTTTGGTTTAGGTATTATGCCTTATATTACGGCATCTATCATTATCCAATTGTTAGGTATGGCGGTTCCTTACTTCCAAAAAATGCAAAAAGAGGGAGAAAGCGGACGTAAAAAAATCAATCAATATACACGTTTCTTAACTGTTGCAGTTACTGCGGTTCAAGCTCCAGGTTATTTAGCAGCTCAGGTTTATACTAAACCTGGTGTGGTTGCTATCGATCCTACATGGTTTGGTATTCAAGCTACATTAATTTTAGTAGCTGGTACTATGTTTATCATGTGGTTAGGTGAAAGAATTACAGATAAAGGTATTGGAAATGGTATCTCTATCTTAATTATGATTGGTATTATCTCTCGTTTACCTTTCGCTATCACTTCAGAATTCGGTTCTCGTTTACAAAGTGCTGGTGGTGGTTTAATTATGTTCTTATTAGAAATTGTATTCTTATTATTCATCATTGTAAGTTGTATCTTATTAGTTCAAGGTACTAGAAGAATACCAGTACAATACGCTAAAAAGATTGTTGGTAACAAACAAATTGGAGGTGTTCGTCAGTATTTACCTTTAAAAGTAAACGCGGCTGGTGTAATGCCAATTATCTTTGCTCAAGCAATTATGTTTATCCCTGCTGCTGTTTCAGGTTTCTCTGGCGGTACAGGTGGTGTATTTGCTGATAGATATGGATTCTGGTACAATTTTATATTTGCTACTTTAATCATTGCTTTTACTTATTTCTACACAGCTATCATGATTAACCCTAATCAATTGGCTGATGATATGAAACGTAATGGTGGATTTGTTCCAGGTGTAAAACCAGGAAAGAGTACAGCAGAGTTTATTGATCAAGTAATGTCACGTATCACATTACCGGGTTCAATTTTCTTAGCATTTGTTGCGATTTTACCTTCTATCGCTATCAAATTAGGAATCAATAGTGCTTTTGCTGATTTCTTCGGTGGAACTTCATTATTAATCTTAGTTGGTGTAGTATTAGATACTTTACAACAAATTGAAACGTATTTATTAAACCGTCATTATGATGGATTAATGAAAAACGGAAGAATAAAAGGTCGTAGTAATAACCAAATGACAATGCAACAAGCTTAATATGGCAAAACAAGCAAATATTGAGTTAGATGGGATTATTATTGAATCGTTAAGTAATGCCATGTTTAGAGTGGAATTAGAGAACGGACATATTGTAATTGCCCATATCTCTGGAAAAATGAGAATGCACTACATTAAAATATTAACTGGCGACAAAGTTAAATTGGAAATGAGTCCTTACGATTTAACTAAAGGAAGAATAACATACAGATACAAGTAATTAAGAAAAACTAAATAACCTAAGGAAATGAAAGTTAGAGCATCGATTAAAAAAAGAAGCGCAGATTGCAAAATTGTGCGTAGAAAAGGAAAGTTGTATATAATCAACAAAAAAAACCCAAAGTTTAAACAAAGACAAAAATAATTGCGTATTTTCGCAGACTTTTTAAAACCAAGTATATAAAATGGCACGTATTGCAGGTATAGATTTACCAAAAAATAAAAGAGGAGAAATAGGATTAACCTACATTTTTGGTATTGGACGTAGCAGAGCTCAACGTATTTTAACTGAAGCTGGAATTGACTTTAACAAGAAAGTGAATGAGTGGAATGATGACGAGCAAAACGCTATTCGTAAAATTGTTAACGACAATTTTAAAGTAGAAGGTGGACTTCGTTCAGAAGTTGCTTTAAACATCAAACGTTTAACTGATATTGGTTCTTACCGTGGTATTCGCCACCGTAATGGATTACCAGTTCGTGGACAACGTACTAAAACCAACGCTCGTATCCGTAAAGGAAAACGTAAAACCGTTGCAAACAAGAAAAAAGTTACTAAGTAATAAATAAAATAAGCATTTAATAAAAATGGCTAAACAACAATCATCAGTAGCAGCTGCAAAAGCTAATGCTAAGAAAAGAGTAGTAAAGGTAGAAGCAGTTGGAGAAGCTCACTTAAACGCTACGTTTAATAACATCATCATCTCTTTAACTAACTCTGCAGGTCAAGTTATTTCTTGGTCTAGCGCTGGTAAAATGGGATTCCGTGGTTCTAAGAAAAATACACCATACGCTGCTCAATTAGCAGCAGCAGATTGCTCTAAAGTAGCTGCTGACTTAGGTTTACGTAAAGTAAAAGTATACGTTAAAGGTCCAGGTGCTGGAAGAGAATCAGCTATCAGAACGATTGCTACTTCAGGAATTGAAGTGACTGAGATCATCGATATCACTCCTATGCCACACAATGGTTGTCGTCCTCCTAAAAAACGTCGTTGCTAGTCAACTGTGCTTAGGCAGACAAAATAAAAAAGTAATAACAGAAATTAAAATATAGAAATGGCAAGATATACAGGTCCTAAATCTAAGATTGCAAGAAAATTCAGAGAGCCAATTTTTGGCCCAGATAAAGCTTTAGAGAAAAAAAACTACCCTCCTGGACAACATGGTGCTGGTAAAAAACGTGCAAAACAATCAGAATACGCTATCCAGTTAATGGAAAAGCAAAAAGCAAAATATACTTACGGTATTTTAGAGAAGCAATTTGCTAGAACTTTTGATAGAGCATCTCGTGCACACGGAATTACTGGTGAGGTTTTATTACAATTAATCGAATCTCGTTTAGATAACGTTGTTTACCGTTTAGGAATTGCTCCTTCTCGTCGTGCAGCTCGTCAATTAGTTAACCACGCTCATATTACAGTTAATGGTAATGTTGTAAACATTGCATCTTATACTTTAAAAGCTGGTGACGTTGTAGGTGTTCGTGAGAAATCTCAATCTTTAGAAGCTATTACTCATTCTTTATCAGGATCTGTAAATAAATATTCTTGGTTAGATTTTGACAAAGCGTCTTTTACAGGTAAATTTATCTCTGTTCCAGAGCGTTCTCAAATCCCAGAAAACATTAAAGAGCAACTAATCGTCGAGTTGTACTCTAAATAATAGCAATTAGCATTTTTTTTTAACCTATATAAATTAATAAAATGGCAATATTAAATTTCGTAAAACCAGATAAGGTTGTTATGATTAACTCTACCGAAACTGAAGGACAATTTGAATTCCGTCCTTTAGAACCAGGTTTCGGTATCACTATAGGTAACTCATTACGTCGTATTTTATTATCTTCATTAGAAGGACATGCTATTACTAGCGTTAGAATTGAAGGTGTTGATCACGAATTCTCAACAATTAAAGGTGTTGTAGAAGATGTTACTGAAATCATCTTAAATTTAAAACAAGTTCGTTTTAAGAAGCAATTAGATAATCACGATGTAGAAAAAATCGTTATTCACTTTGCAGGTAATGAAAAATTTACTGCAGCTGAAATCGGTAAATTTGCAAATGGTTTCCAAATTTTAAACCCAGAGTTAGTTATTTTTAACTGCGAAAGTAGCGTTAAATTAAAAATCGAATTAACTATTGATAAAGGTCGTGGATACGTGCCTGCAGAAGAAAACAAAACTAATTCTGCACCTCAAGGTACTATCTTCATCGATTCTATCTACACACCAATTAAAAATGTAAAATACACGATTGAAAATTACCGTGTTGAACAAAAAACTGACTACGAAAAATTAATTTTAGATATCGTTTCTGATGGATCTATCCACCCGAAAGAGGCTTTAAAAGAAGCTGCTAAAATTTTAATTTACCATTTCATGTTGTTCTCTGATGAGAAAATTACATTAGATTCTGAAGAGAAAAAATCTGAAGAAGAGTTTGATGAAACATCATTACACATGCGCCAATTATTAAAAACTAAATTGGTTGATATGGATTTATCTGTTCGTGCTTTAAACTGTTTAAAAGCAGCAGACGTAGAAACTTTAGGAGAACTTGTATCATTCAACAAAAATGACCTTTTAAAATTCCGTAATTTTGGTAAGAAATCTTTAACTGAACTTGAAGACTTAGTATCAACAAAAGGGTTGCAGTTTGGAATGAATGTAGTTAAATATAAATTAGACAAAGATTAATAACTAAGTTTAATGTTTAAAATTCAAGATTTAAAGCTTTGAATTTTAAATCTTGAATCTTGAATTAAAAAAATATCATGAGACACGGAGATAAAATAAATAATTTAGGTAGAACACATTCTCACCGTAAAGCGTTAATGAACAACATGGCTTGTTCTTTAATCGAGCACAAACGTATTTTCACAACTTTAGCAAAAGCTAAAGCTTTAAGAACTTATGTTGAGCCAATCATTACTAAATCTAAAGATGATACTACTCATAGCCGTAGAACGGTATTTGCTTCGTTAAGAAACAAAGAAGTAGTTTCTATGTTATTTAAAGATGTAGCTACTAAAGTTGCTGAAAGAAATGGTGGTTACACTCGTATCATCAAAACTGGAAACAGACAAGGTGATGCTGCTGAAATGGCATTAATTGAATTAGTTGATTTCAACGACATTTACTCTAACGGTAAAGCTGCTACAACTGAAAAAGCTAAAACTACTCGTCGTAGTCGTGCTAAAAAAACTACTGATGCTAAAGGTTCTGCTGAATCTAAAGCTGAAGGAGCAGAATAATCTTTACAGATATCTTTTAAAAGCCTCATCCGCCAACTGTCGGATGAGGCTTTTTTGTTATACGTCATTGCGAGAATCACGACTTGGCCTGAGACGAAGCAATCTCATACTATTCTTGTTCCTTGTGTTCTCTTCTATTTTCTCTTATCCCCCTCTGGAGGGGGTCAGGGGGAGGATTTTATCTAATAATCTATTTTAACCACATAGAGCCAGAGAAATTGAAGTGATAGTAGCTCATTAGAACTTTGTTTTAACATAGATGCTATCCGAAACAACGTTTCGCCTATCTCAAACTCCAACAATCCACACAAATTCCTCTGTACCTATGTGGTTAAAAAGCAAAAAAGTACTTATCCCCCTCTGGAGACTTGCCTGACGGCAGTCAGGGGGGCCAGGGGGAGGATTTAAATTTTATCATCTCAATCAGTCTAATCATAACTATCTGCGTCATCCGCGTTCCATTATAACTATGTAGTTAAATGACTCTTTTAAATCCATTTTAAGCTTACTAACAGCTTTATGTTATAATTTATGCTCAACAGCAAACAAAACTCCCCTAGCCTGCCCTAAATTTGATTTAAATCATAAAAACAAAATAACATGGATATTAATTTTTTAGCAGTATTAGTAGCGGCCTTAGTGCCATTGATTATGGGTTTTATTTGGTATAACCCAAAAGTATTAGGAAATGCCTGGATGCAAGCAGCGGGTGTAACCGAAGAAAAAATGAAAGGTGCTAACATGGCTGTCATTTTTGGAGTAAGCTTTGTATTAAGCTTTTTATTGGCTTTTTTCACACAGTCATTGGTAATCCACCAATTTCATATTGCTGGTGCATTTTTTGACTACCAAGAGCAAATAAAAGATGTAAATACCACTGAAGGTGCTCTATTTAAGCAAGTAATGGATTTAGTAGGCACTAGTCACCGAACATTTAAGCATGGTGCATTTCATGGTGTACTAAGCGGTTTATTTGTAATAACCCCCATTTTAGCAACTAATGCGATGTTTGAACGTAAAGGTTTTAAATACATTGCCATCAATGCAGGTTACTGGATTATTTGTTTAGCCATTATGGGTGGAATCGTTTCTGGTTGGATGTAACACCTCACCTACTATTTTTGAAACGCTGCTAAGTAAATTCTTAGCAGCTTTTTTTGTACATTTAATTAATATTAAATGAAAAATGAAAAAAATACTATTTTATAGTTCACTTATATGGCTTTTAAATTTTTATAATTTAAAAGCTCAATGCAATTTCAATATTGACAGCTTAATAAGTGATGTAAATAATCTTGATGTCGGCAATAAAGTAATACAAGATTATAATGGTAATTATGTCATTAGTGGACATTGTACATCAAATGATGGCTCTTTAGATGTTGGATATCTCGTAAAAGTTAAAATGAATGGGGATACCATCTGGAAAAAGAAATTTGATTATACGGCTGATATAGATAATTTGAATGACATCAAAGAAATGCCTGATAAAAGTTATATAGTTTTAGGCACTAGTAGCAATACTGTAGTTGGTGTAAGTCATTTGTTTATTACTAATATTGATACAAATGGAGTACAGGTTTGGCATCAGCAGTTTACTTACCCAGAAAATGAAACAGCATATCAGATTCAGATTTCAAGCGACAACAAATTAATTATACTTGGTTATTCAAAAATATACACTCAAAATACAGGAGATATTTTACTAATAAAAACAGATCTGAGTGGCAATTTGATTTGGAGAAAGATAATAGGATCTCCTACTATTGATGAAAAATACACTTCACTACAAATATTAAATAATAATAAAGGATATTTAATTGGTGGAACTGAAAGGCCATCAAATTTTAAAATTGCTGTTTCAATAATAGACACTTCAGGTAATGTAATTTGGAATAAAGTAAATGGTAACAGTAGTCAAAATATTTATGCAAATACTATTTGTCAAACATATGATAAAGGATATTTTATTGGAGGTCAAGCTGGCTTTCAAGGTTGGCTCTGGAAATTAGATTCAACTGGAACAATACAATGGTCAAATAGTTATGGTTTAACGGCTTACACAACAGTTAGAGAGGTTAAGCAATTATCTGATTCTAGTCTAGTATACATAACAGCCGACAGTTATTTACATGTAAATGGTAGTTCCAGAAGAGGATTACTAGCTAAGCTAGATAAAAACGGAAATTTACTTTGGGAGAAATTTTATAATCGACCTACATCCGGCACACTACTTATGAATTTAAATGGATTTGATTTCACAAAGGATAAAGGTTTTATAATCACTGGCGTTATTGTAAATACAATGCCACCGTATTTAAATTTATGGTTAGTGAAAACTGACAGCTTAGGAAATGACAGTACATTCTGTAATTATTTAACCAATGTAGCAGAACAACAAAATACTCATGACTTACTTAAATTAATACCGAATCCTAACGATGGTAACTTTATATTATTATTGGATAAAGAAGTACAAGATTTATCTTTAATAGTATATGATGTAACTGGTAAAGAAGTTTGTAGTAATTCAATTACTAATACAAATAGTATACAACTTAATTGTACTGATTTAAAAAATGGAATTTATATTGTAAAAGTATTTAGTAATTCCGTTTACATTCAATCTCACAAGTTAGTAATTCAAAAATAAATTATTATTATTTACGATGTTTTATAGAATGCGATATATTATTACATATATGATAGTATGTTGTGCTTTCTTTATAAATGCTCAGCAAAATTTAATTCAAAATGGTAGTTTTGAAGATACTTTGTGGTGTCAACCAGTCGGTAACACAGATATAAGTAAATTTAAATATTGGTATAATCCTACACTTAATACTCCTGACGCTTATCCATCGTGTTTAAATCCTACTATAATTAATTTGTATAAGCCAAGAACAGGCTACTCCCAAATCGGTAGTTTTTTCTATGCGCCTTTGCATTCTGGAGATCAATTTGAGTATTCAGCAAATAAATTAGCAGATACGTTGAGACAGTTTAATAATTATTGTTTCACAACATATTTGAAAATATCAATTCAACATAGACGAGGAACAAATAATGTAGGTGTTTTTTTTAAAAATACAGTTTTTAGTGAATCAACGTTCTATTTGACATCAGAAACCCCTCAACTAATAATGCCAATTTCTGATTTAGTATATGATACAACGATTTGGTATAAATTCAAAAGTATATATACATCTATAGGGAATGAATCAGATTTTATGATAGGAGGTTATATGCCATCGTCATTAGCAAATAATCCAGTTTTGTTTCCTTTAAATCAAGTTGATGAAACATATCTTTTTATGGATGATTTCAGTTTAGTACCAACAGATATAGATTTAGGGAATGATACCACTACATGTACAGAAAGTGATAGTTTATTGATAGGGGAACCAAATTGGATTGAAACAAATTATAAATGGTATGCTAATGGCATATTGATAGATACCATTCATGGCCAAATAAAAGTAAAGCCAAATAGCAATACAACTTATATTGTTCAAAAAGAAACCAGTTGCATTACCACATTTGATACATTGCTTGTAACTTATACAGGAGCATGTCCAGTGTTGCCTTCTGATATAAAGGAACCTGTTATACCCAATGTGTTTTCACCCAACGGAGATGATGTAAATGAGTTTTGGAAAATAACTTTACCGGCAGGGTCTAAACTAAATAATTTGGAAGTTTATAATCGGTGGGGCAATGTTGTATTTACATCAGTAGATACTATTAAACCTTGGTTTGGAAGAACTACTAGTGGAGAAACATGTAGTGAAGGAGTTTACTTTTTTGTATTAAGATACACAGACGCTAAAGGTGAGGAACAAAAGAAAAACGGATACATTAGTTTGTTCAGATAAGCCCTACTCCACAATCATTTTCTTAACCCCTAATAATTGCTTACTAGTTGTTCTTACAAAATAAGTTCCTGAGTTTAATGCAATATTTAATTCTAATTTCTCGGCTTTTGTTTTTTGTGTATGCACTACTCTGCCCATCACATCAATCACTTCAATGGTTTTTTCTTGTTGATTGTTTTCAAAAGCTAAAGTAAAATGCCCATCATTCACACTTGGGTATAACTGAAAATTAAAATTGTTTGGTTGCCCGTTTTTTACTCCGGTTAAAATACCAGTAATGGTTGTTTCCCAAATGCCACGTCCAAAGGTTGAGACGTAAGTTTTATTTAATGTCGCGTTAAATTCAATATCACTCACAATCACATTTGGTAAACCAAAACTATTGTTAACCCAGGTAGTTGCTCCTGCAGCTAATGTGTAAACACCAATATCAGTAGCTACAATTAAATTGTTAGTGCCCGGTATTTGTTTGATGCAATTTACTGGAATGTTAGGTAAATTGTAAGTAATGTTTTGCCAAGTGGCTCCACCATCACTGGTTTTATAAACCTTATCTGCTGCCGCAAATCCTGCCATACTCACATAAACTGTATTTTCATCCGAGGCATTAATTTCAATACCTGTGTAATATAAGCTATCCGGTAAATTATTAGTGACGTTTACAAAAGTGTTTCCTCCATCGCTAGTTTTAAACACAATACCATTTAATCCGTATTCGTATCGCACTCTTCGTGCAGCGTAAATTACCTGACTGTTAGAGTTAGAAACTGCCAATGCCGAAATTTCTGTGTTTTCTCCCGTTAAGGTATTGGTATTAATAGTTGCCAAAGGCATCCACGACATACCTCCGTCTGTTGATTGAACCACATTTTCATGCCCTACATACATCGTTCCTGCGTTATTGTAATCAGCCACGATAGGTGTTACCCATTCGCTTTGCTCACTATTAAAGTTTGTTGTCACATTAAAACCACTCATGCCATTATCGTTACTGTAATAAAAATTACCGTATTGGCTCGAACCTACAACATCTGTTGGACTCGTTGGCAATAAACAATTATCCATACCATCGCCACCAAAAATAGTTGACCAAACACCTGCATCATAATACATAGAAGCATTATCCTGAGCGCCACCTATCAATTGTTCGTTCGTTGTTTTTGAACTTGAAATTCTGTAAAACGAAGTCACTTGAATATTATCATTCATTTTTGTCCACACCGTTGGCCATGCACTTGTTGCCCACGAATCGGCAATAATAGCCGATGTTTGATACACACCTCCATCACTGCACGCAAAATAATTTCCACTTAATGGATTTCGAGCCATGTCATGCACATCTCCATGCAGGGTAGCACCATACTGTGTTGTCCAATGAGCTACAGGTGCAAACGAATTGGCTCCATCATAAGAGGCCCACATATTAACGCCTCCAACATACAATGTATTAGCGTCAGTAAAATCCACAATCATTCCCAAATCATAGTTTCCTTGTCCGCCAGGTGTATCCCCTATTCCACCTTCTAAAATATTATCGGTTGGCGGAATAAAATTCCAACTCAATCCTGCATTAGTTGATTTGTAAATACCATACAATCCATTCATCACATCCACACACAAAGCATAAATGATATTATTGTTGGATGGAGCAATGGCCAACTTCACACGTTGTATATCGCCTGTTAAAGGCATATTGGTATTTAACATCGTCCATGTATTTCCAAAATCAGTGGATTTGTAAACTCCAGCATTTCCAATATTTGAATTCATAACCCAACCTGTAGCGGCATAAATCACATTTGGATTAACAGGATCTTGATGCATATCCCAAAACAACGAATCTAATTTTTTTGTCCAAGTAGTTCCTCCATCCAATGATTTATACATACCACTTACACCACAAGCTACTACATCACTGGTGTTTGCGGGATTTATTAAAACCTTACGGATTAAAGAGGCATCTCCGTTAGTTAAATTAAACGTTAAACCAGTAGGGTTCCATGTTAAACCTCCATCTAAGGTTTTATACACTCCAAGTCCGTAATGCGTATGGCGCTTTCTTCCGTTTAAATGCAAACTCACTCCAATGTATTCAAAATCACATACAGAAATGTACATCTCGTCTGGATTGGTTGGATTAATTGAAATATCGCTAATTCTTGTTATTGGTAAATTATCGGTTAATGGAGTCCAAGTATTGCCATTATTGGTTGTTTTCCAAACACCGCCTTGTGCTACACCAACAAAAAAGGTATTCGCATTGGTTGGATGAAAAGCGATGCAGTTTATTCTTCCAATACCATTTTCCATATAACCCGTTAAGTTATTGGGTAACACATTTGGTCCAAAAGGCGTCCATATAGCAGACGAATTTTGTTGCGCTAATTGCTGCTTATAATTCGCCATATTGATAGCGGCATTTCGGTACTCATCAAAACCAGCTGGTTCTCCTTTAGCATCGGTATGCATTTCCATTTCTTGTTCCCAACGCTTGTAGCTTTTCCAATGTTTTTGTTGAGTTAAATCCGAGTTCTTTTTAAATTCATTGAACTGTAGTTTCAATTCATTAAAAGTTAAAGCTCTGTTGGATTTATTTTTTAAAAATGGTTGTGCATTCAAAAAATGAAAGCAAAACCCTATCAATAAAATGAAAATAATTTTCTTCATAAAAAATTCGTTTATTAAAATTAACGAAAAAGAATCAAAAATCCTCTATTCCAATTTTTCTAAACCAACTCTTTCTCTGCGTGAGTTTAATTGCTCGGGATCTTCACATGGATGCATGATAAATTTATAGTTGTTATCATAGACACCTTGTGTGCCATACACTTGTTTTTGACCTTTGGCAATTTTGAGTTTATCAATAAAATAAGCTAATGATTTCCAACTAATATCATCTCTATCGGCTGCTAAAATTAATTGATTCACATACTTCTCTTTTATATCTGCAGGCGCAAAACTTAATATATAAAACGGAATGCTGTTTGATTCGCCAGCAATGGCTCTTGAGGGATAACCAAACACATCAATAACATGAGTAATTCTATCAAAAGATAAACTATCAAAATAATGAAGCTGCTTTTCAAACCAGTGTTTTTTGTATGGATTTTTTAAATTGGCGTTGATGCTATCCGTTAATGTATTGTTATGCAAGGCGAATTCTTTATCAATCACATTCAACGCTTCAATTAACGAATCGTTGGTTTTAATCGTTTTATCTAGGTATTCAGTTTTGATGAGTTTACCTTTTTCGTAATACTGATTTTTGACTAATACTCCGCTATCATTATATGATTGCCATTTGCCGTAGAAATAATAATGAACTTTATCGGGCAAATTTTCGATACGCGCATTGCCTTTTAGCTTTACTTTCCCGTTAGGATAGTAAAAGGTAGTTTTCATTTTTTTAAAGCGATTGATTTCTCTTCTATCTAAAACACCATCATTGGTATAGAAATAACATTTACCCTTGGTAATCCCATTTCTAAATTTACCTTCAAATGATTTAATATTTTTAGCATCATCAATATAAACAATCCATTTACCAGTTCTTTCGCCATGCTTGTTTAAACGATTGATACGCTGTGCAAAAAACGAATGAGAAATAAAAATTAAAAAGAGAATAGAATAGATTATTAATTTATTGGCTGACATCAGTAATAAATTAAATTTAGTTTTCTTCAGGAATATCAATATGTGTTTTAAAAACAAAATTAGCAGGACCTTCTAACCAAATATTGTAAAACGTATTTTCTAAAACTTTATCAAACTTTACATTTAAGTTTCCACCTAATGTTTTAATGGCGCAATTATTTTTATCAGTGCTTTGTCCTTTAAAAGCGGCAATTAAAGCAGCTGCCGTAACGCCAGTACCACAAGATAAAGTTTCGTCTTCTACTCCTCTTTCGTATGTACGAACAAATAATTCGTTGTCTTTTTTTTCAATAAAATTAACGTTAGTTCCTTCGGCAGCAAAACGATGATTGTATCTGATTTTTTTTCCTTCCTCAAATACATTCACCTTTTCAATATCATTCACAAACTTCACATAATGCGGAGAGCCAGTATTTAAATAAAAATAATCTTCGCCTACTTCTACTTCCCTCACATCATTCATTTTTAAAGAAACAATCTCGTTATTGATTTTAGCTTCATGAATACCATCAATGGCTAAAAATTTTGCTGTATCTGAAATAATCCCTAAACGTTTTGCAAAAGCAGTAATGCATCTTCCTCCATTGCCACACATGCTGCTTTCGTTTCCATCGCTATTAAAATAAACCATTTTAAAATCAATGCCTGGTTCTAATTCCAACAACATTAAGCCATCAGCACCAATACCAAAACGACGATCGCACAACCATTTTATTTGTGCTGTAGTTAATGAAATGTTTTTTTCACGATTATCTATCAGTACAAAATCATTTCCTGTACCTTGATATTTAAAGCATTCTAACTGCATCTTAAAAAATTAATTAATTCTTGCTAATAGATTAGAGTCTTGAACTAACTCCATTGGTTTAAACTCAGTACCCGAAGATATTTTATAAACCACGTCATCATTTTTTAAATAGAAATTATCATCTACTTTGTAAATAGTAATACTGCTAAAATCTGACAAACCATAAAGTATCACTCTATTGCGTGTCATGCGATATCCTTTAGAGTTTAAAGGGGTTTTCCAAAACTCCACAAAAAATAAATTAGGATAATCCGTACTTGTAACACCAGCTAATTGACCCGTTAAGGTATCACGCTTTGAAGTCGCATCTAAATCAATAACCTTAATGTTTTTAACTGACAGTAATTCTTCTTGAGCTACTTTAATATCATCTTCTTTTAATAAAGCGTCAATTTCACTGTAGTTAATGTTAGGCGAATTTTTTGTATTAACAGTGAATTTTTTCTTCGGTTTAGAATCACCTTTACTAGACTCTTTATTTTCAGAAGAAGTATTTGAAACAGATTGTTCTACAATCTTAATATTATCAATATCAGGCTTATTAATTTTCTTTAAATAATCATCGATTTTAAAAATAAAAAAGGCAACGCCTACTAATAAGCCAATAGAAACTCCAAAAACAAAGGGCGGTATTTTATATTTAAATCTCATATTAAACTGGGAGACTAAAAGTACAAAATTTCTCTAAATCCTTTTCAAGTATTTAACTATAGTTTTAACCAGTTTGTCTAACAATATTAACAAAACTAATAGTTTTAGTAAATCCACTTTTAACAAATTTTTACCATAAACGCCCCGAAAGCCTTGTTGCCGTTAAGTATTGTTAAAAACAAAATAAACCCATAACTTCTGATGTAATTTTGCGTTATGAATACAACAAAACAATTTTTCAACTAATTATTAAAAATAAAATCATATGAAATATTCATCATGCCGCAAGGCGAACACAAATAAAAATGATGAATAAACCATATGACAATTAAAAACCAAAAAAATAAAATCATATGAAAAAAGTAATCTCATCATTGTTTGTAGGCGCTTTAGGAGGCGCATTTGCGCTGGTAGGTAATTATTACTTTAATCAACAAAATAATAATCAAGTAACTAATTACAATCCTTATGCTACGCCAGTTCAATTAACTAATTATAGTGGCTTAAGCGCAGCAGCTAATGCTCCCGACTTTGTAGCTTCAGCAGAAAAATCTGTTAACTCAGTCGTACACATTAAAACGATTGTAGAACAAAAAAATAATTTAGCTTACGATCCATTTCAAGATTGGTTTTTTGGTGGCAGACAACGTCAACCAAATATGATGCAAGGAAGTGGAAGCGGTGTTATCATTAGTCAAGATGGATACATTGTGACAAACAACCATGTTGTTAACGAAGCAACAAAAATTGAAGTGATACTAAACGACAAAAGAACTTATGTTGCCGAAGTGATTGGAACCGATCCTAACACGGATTTAGCATTATTAAAAGTAAAAGAAAAAGATTTGCCTTATGTAAATTACGGAAACTCTGATGATGTAAAAGTTGGCGAATGGGTATTGGCAGTTGGAAATCCATTTAATTTAAATTCAACAGTTACAGCAGGTATCGTCAGTGCAAAAGGACGTAACATCAATATTTTAGAACATAATGCACAAGGCGGTAACCTTGCTCCTATCGAATCATTTATTCAAACAGATGCTGCTGTAAACCCTGGTAATAGCGGTGGCGCACTAGTTAGCACAACAGGTGATTTAGTTGGTATTAATACGGCTATCGCTTCAAATAACGGCTCTTATCAAGGATATTCGTTTGCGATACCAGTTAACATTGTAAAAAAAGTAGTGTCTGATTTAATTGAATATGGAACAGTACAACGTGCGTTTATTGGTTTAAGCATTCAGGATATTGATGCGAAATTTGCTGAAGAAAAACGCATTAAACAATTAAAAGGAGTTTATATTAATGGTTTAACTCAAAATGGTGCTGGCGAAGAAGCAGGAATTAAAATTGGTGATGTAGTTACTAAAATTGAAAATGTAGTAGTGAAAAGTACCTCAGAACTTTTAGAACAAGTTGGTAAATTTAGACCTAGCGATAAGATTAATGTAACCGTTGTGAGAAACGAAAAAGAAATGATCATACCAGTTGTTTTAAAAAACAAAGAAAACAGCTTAGGTATTATTAAAAAACCAGAAGTATTTAGAACGGCTGTGAATTCTTTAGGTGCAGAGTTTGAAGAATTAAATTCAGAAGACTTAGCAAAATATAATATTCCATCTGGTGTGAAAATTTCAAAACTTATGGCAGGCAAATTAGCTAATGCAGGAATTAAAGAAGGATTTATTATCACCTCTGTTGACAAGAAAAAAATTAGTAACATTAAAGATATTCAAACGATGTTAGAAAATAAAACAGGAGGCGTTTTAATTGAAGGCATGTATCCAAATGGTATGAGAGCTTATTATGGTTTTGGATTGTAAAAATCGAAGAAATCAACCGATTTATCTTTTGCATTAGGGCTTATGTCTTGATACATTTGTTATAAGTCTAAAAACTTAAAATTAAACTGTTAAAAACATAACAAAAACCTAATCATTTAATAATCAAAGCGATACAGAATTGGAAAAAAGCCTTTTTTTTTCTATCTTTGTTGGCTTATAAAACCATCCATATACAATGAGACAACTAAAAATAACCAAATCGATTACCAATCGCGAGAGTGCATCTTTAGATAAATATCTTCAAGAAATTGGTAGAGAAGAATTAATTACTGCAGAAGAAGAAGTTGTTTTAGCGAAGAAAATTAAGGATGGAGATCAAGACGCTTTAGAAAAATTAACTCGTGCTAACTTACGTTTCGTTGTATCAGTAGCAAAACAATATCAAAATCAAGGTTTAAGTTTACCAGATTTAATTAACGAAGGAAACTTAGGTTTAATTAAAGCAGCTCGTCGTTTTGATGAGACTCGTGGATTTAAATTTATCTCTTACGCTGTATGGTGGATTCGTCAATCTATTTTACAAGCTTTAGCTGAGCAATCTCGTATTGTACGTTTACCATTAAACCAAGTTGGTTCATTAAATAAAATTAATAAAGCATACTCTAAATTAGAACAAGAATTTGAGCGTGAGCCAAGTGCTGATGAAATTGCTGAATTATTAGATTTACCAATTGATAAAGTTTCTGATACGATGAAAGTATCTGGTCGTCACGTAAGTATGGACGCACCATTTGCTAATGGTGAAGAAAGTTCATTATTAGATGTATTAGTTAACCACGATTCGTTAAAAGCAGATGCTGGTTTAATTATGGAATCTTTATCAAAAGAAATTGATAGAGCTTTATCTACATTAACAGAAAGAGAAAGAGACGTTGTTAAATTATTTTTCGGAATTGGTTTAAACCACGGTTTAACATTAGAGGAAATTGGTGATAAATTTGATTTAACTCGTGAGCGCGTTCGTCAGATTAAAGAAAAAGCAATCCGTCGTTTACGTCATAGTTCAAGAAGTAAATTATTACAACAATATTTAGGATAATCTTAAACGATTATTACTTCCAATTAAAGCAAACATCGACAAGGTGTTTGCTTTTTTTATGCGCTCCCATTTTGCCATAAAAATTGCGTTCAAACTTTTTTAATTTCTTTGAGAAGACATGTTTTTGAGACTTTGATTTAGAAGAAGCACTTGAAGAAGATGAAGAACGAGAAGGCATTTTAAATGATAGGTTTAAATCAATCGTATTACCAGAACTTGATAATTGCCTTACATTACTCAATCCTTCATCTGATAAGTCATCGTTTTTGTTTTCATCAAAATTACCTTGCTGGCTCATTTGATTGCCTACATTATTATCATCGTTTGCATTAAACACATTTGTTTGAGCTATTTGAATTGCTGGATTACTATTGTTAATTAAAAACACATTAGCTAACTGTTGTTGCTGCTGAGAAAAAGCAGACACTGATAATCCAATAAATGATCCTAAAAAAAGATGACGCATGTGATGAAATATTGATTCAATCAAATATCTAAAAACTAGCCTTTGAAGAGTTTTTGAAATTGTTAAGGAAAGATAAAATAAATTTGAATTAACGAATTTTAGGAATCTAAACTCTTTTACCTAATTCAATCACCGCTAAATCTTTGATTTCAGTTCCATCAATTACAAAACGTAATACCGTTTTAATTTGATGAAACCCATGTATGCCACAAGCGCCAGGATTCATGTGTAACACATCATACTGTTCTTGATACATTACTTTTAAAATATGAGAATGCCCGCAAATAAATAATTTTGGTTTCTCAGCTATTAAAATATCCTTTACTTCTTTTAAATAATTAGTTGGTTGTCCGCAAATATGCGTCATAAATACCTTTACATTTTCGCAAGAAAAAATCAAATTCTTTGGAAATTCTTTTCGAGCATTGGCATCATCAATATTACCATATACAGCACGCAATGGTTTTATTTTTTTAATTACATCAGTTACTTCTTCTATATTTCCAATATCGCCAGCATGCCAAACTTCATCAGCAGCCTCAATATGCTTTAATAAAGCCTTATCTAAATAACTGTGCGTATCGGATATAAGAAGTATATTTTTCAAGAAAAATAAATTTTCTTAAAGATATAAATTTAATTTAGCCATTAAATCATTTTTATTAGCTCTAGATACTGGAACATTAGAACCATCTTTTAATATAAGAGCTCCTCCATCACCTTTTATATACTTTTCAATCTCATTTAAATTAATAAGATGTGCGCTATGTATCCTACAAAAAATAGTATCAGATAATTGATCTTCAAAGCTTTTTAATGTTTTAGCAACCGTTATTTTCTTTTTGTTTTTTATATATACATGCGAATAGTTAGAGTCTGCTTCAAATCTGATGATATCATCTAAATCCACCCAAAGAATTCCATTTTGTGATGGAATAGATATTTTTTTACTTTTTTGGATAGCATTTAAAATTAAAGCTTCAATAGCTGCATTATTATTTTTATTAGATGTGTTAATTCTTTTCTCAGCATTTTTAACGGCATTTATCAATTCATCAACATCTACTGGCTTCAACAAATAATCAATGGCATTTGTTTTAAAAGCTTTAATAGCATAGTGCTCGTAAGCCGTAATAAAAATGGTTTCATAACCCACTTCATTGGTATTTTGAATAACATCAAATCCTGTTCCTGTAGGCATTTCAATATCCATGAACACCAAATCTGGTTTCATTTTTTGAATGGACGAAATAGCACTCTCCACCGAATGTTCCATAGAAATCACTTGCACTTGAGGACAATTTTGTTGTACCAAAAATTGCAACACTTCTGCCCCATCTTTTTCATCATCAACTATAATTGCTTTAATCATTTTGTGAATTTTTAATATTCATAGTTATTTCAACAGTTGTTCCATAAGAACTATTATCTATTTCCTTGTCAATAACTACAACCTTAGTTAATAAATTATCATTCTGCTGATTCAAAATATCTATTCTATCTTGAGTAACATTCATTCCCATTGATTGATGAGACAATTGTTTTCTTTCTTTAATTTCTTTTGCTTTTTTTCTTCCAATACCATTGTCATCAATGATGCAAGTCAACACGGTTCCTTCTTTAGAAAATTTAATAGATAACATTCCTCTTCTTTCCGTTAAAGGAATAATGCCATGCAAAATAGCATTTTCGATATACGGCTGAATAATCATCGGTGGTATAAATAAATTCTCTGCATTTAAATTATCTTCCAATATAAATTCATAGTCAAAACCAAAAGATGCTCTCAAGGCTTCAAGTTCTACATAAAGTTCGAGTGCCTCTACTTCTTTGTTTAACCAAACTAATTCGTGTTTAGAGTTTTCAAGTACTGACCGAATTAATCTTGCGAATTTAGTTAAGTACTTTTGCGCTGATTTAGAATCATTTTTTAGAACGAAATTTTGAATGGAATTAATGGCATTGAACATGAAATGAGGATTCATTTGGGCGCGTAATGCTTTTAATTCAGATTCTGAAATTCGTTTGTTTATTTCTGTTTTTTCTTGTTCTTGTTTCTGAATAAACTGTACCCTTTTTTTGTAAACCAAGTACGTTAAAATAAAAACAAAACACATCAAAATCACATAAAACCACCATGTTTTCCAAAAAGGAGAGTTTATAACAAAATTTATTACAGCAGGTAATGATGAAGTTTGCCCGTCAGAGTTTAAAGCATACACTATAAATTTGTAGTTACCAGGTGGCAAGGTTGTAAACTGAACAAATGTATTTTTTGTATAAGTCCAACTTGAATCAAGTCCCTCTAATCGGTATTTATATAAAATCCGACCTTCACTTTTTACATTAATTCCTTTGTAGGAAATTTGAACAAAATTTTGATGATGATTTAAAAATAATGTAGTATCGTAATTATACTTTACCGAATTAATAGAAAGGTCTTCTATATAAGTAGGAATAACTACTCCTTCATTAAATGCTTGTTTAATATTTACTTGCCCTAGCCCTTTATTAGTAGCAAAAAACAACAAACTATCATCTACTAATAATTGGTTTATTTCGCTTGAAACTAATCCTTCCGATAAGTTAATAGTGTTTACTTTATAATGATTACTATCAATTTTTTTTAATCTAGAAATACCTCTATTAGTTCCTACCCAAACATTACCATCTTTATCCGCTGTGAGGTATTTAGCCATATTACTTGCTAATCCCTCACGTTCTGTATAACGTGCTATAGCGCTAGAACCATCAAAAAGCAAAACGCCATTACCTTTTGTTGCAATAAATAATTGATGATTAACATATAAAATATCATCAATACGACTTTTCAGTAAAGGCAAACTATCTCCTAAAAACACTAATTTGTTTTTCGTGTATTTATAAACACCAGTTTTTGTGCCTAAATAAATTTCATCACCAACCTTGCAAATAGAAAATATCGTAGGTAAGTCATTTACAATACTAGTAGCTAACCCTGTTTTTTTATTAATAAGAAACAAACTACCATACTCACAACCTAATAAGTTTTCGGTATCAAAATTTTCAACATCCTTCATTCTTAAAAACTGCTTTGCTTCTTTATTTTTAAAATAGATAGGAATTGTCACTTTTTTAGAAGATTCGAAGATGTAGGCAGGGCTTCCACAAACAACATATATATTTTCAAATGATTTAATATTCCAAAAAGAACTATTATCTATATTTTTACGATGAGTGATAGAAAAATTATTTAAATCGATATCATTAAATTGATAATTAGCAGCCAAACAAATAAGTGTATTATTCTGCTTGGTTAAGGCAAATATTTTATCAGTACTTAACCCATTTTCTTTATTATAAAATTTAAATTCTAGTGTGGGAATATAAAATAAACCATCTTCAAGAGTAGAAAACCACAATCCTTTTGCATGATCTTGAAACGTAGACGTTACTGACATTCCTGAAAGGAAAGACAAATCAGTTTTTTCTCCATTTAAACTATTTAAATAAACGCCTTTTCCTAAGGTGTTTAACCAAAGGCGGTTTTGATAATCTATATTAGCTGTTAAAACAGGATAGGTTGAATCAAATTTCGAGTTTGTGCTTTTAAAATAATGAAATCGACTATTTTTTATTTCAAATAAATTCACACCTGTTGAAACAATAATTTTATCATTTAAGTTGGCTAAAAAAACAGCCCCTCCGTACGATTTAATTTGAGTAGAGGTATCAACACGATTTAAGGTCAAATCGTTTACATAATCAAAAACAAGAGGTATAGATGGAGCACTAGGCAATTCATGTAAGAAACTTTTACCGTATAAAAATTTATTTTCATCGATTTGCTTTACAAATAAACAATTAGTTGCATACTGATAAGATTTTACAATCTCATAATTTGGAGGATAAATTTTAAGATATCCTTTTCTATCTACCGAAACATACAAAGTGTCTTTAGCATCAAAAATAAAATCAAGAGGCAAAGTTTTTATAACTTTCGTCAATTCATCATTTGCCTTTATTGTATAAATAGAGTCTGTTTTGTGAATATAATAAGCAAAACGCCCTGAATAGGAAGAAAACCAAATTCTTCCATATTTATCCTCGTGAATTTTAAAAACTGTGTTATCAGGTAAACCATCGGCTGTAGTATAAGTTTTAAACTGGTACCCATCATATTTAACAACACCAGCGTCTGTGGCAATCCATAAATACCCTTTACTATCCTGTGTTACACAATACGTTTCGGAACTGGGTAAACCCTGATTTACTCCATAATGTTTTATAACGGTGTTTTGAGCATTGTACTCATATGATAATATTGTTAGTACAATAATCAATAAGCATTTAAGACTCCTTTTCAAATATAGATTAGCTAAAACCACAAAACAAATTTAATAACCAAATGCTTATGTTTTCTGTTAAATAATAAATCAAACCTGTTAGTTACTAATTATAGCATTAAAACCTAAAATTTAAAAAGTTCTTTTGCGCCAATAATCCCCAAAGCGGTAACCGAAAAGCTTTAAAAAGAGTAGGTAAAAAACAATTGAAAAATGAAACTAAGAAAAACACTTACACTAATTCTATTATCAGGTATGTCTATGCTAAATGCACAAACTACTTGGTACTTTGGCACAAATTCTGGAGTTAAATTCACTGGAAATGTGGCCTCTTCAATTAATAGCTCTGCAATAAATACAAATGAAGGCGCGGCTGGAATTGTTGATCAAAACAATAACGTTGTGCTTTACACAGATGGATCAAAAGTATGGAATGGTAATCACACTTTACAATTAACAATAAATACCGGAACCTATGCTGCAGGGATGGCAAATTCTACACATGCTGCGGCAATTTGCCCAATACCAGGCACAAATAATCAATACTTCTATATTTTTACAGTAACTGATGGTATTACTTCGGTTGGAACTGGTTATAATGGTGGTTATGGACCTTTAAAAGTATCAAAAGTAAAAGTAACAGGTGTTGCTCCTAATACCACAATTACTTTTGATAATATAACTACAGATAAAAACATCACAATAACTCCCCCAAATGTTAGAGTAGGTGAAAAAATAGCAATTACAACAGATGAAACATGTGGATACTGGGTTTCTGTCCATGGTGTTGGTGTGTATGGGGGAAATTTTCAAAAAATTTTCAATAACGCTGGTGAGAACACATTCTATACGTATCACGTAACACCATCAAACACAAATATTTCAGCTCTTCAATCCTCGTCAGTAACATCAGTTTTCACGAGTGGAGCTCATAAAGCATGGAATTACAGCTATTTGGGTGGAGATTCGAATACCACACCTTATAATTTCACCCCGTCTGCTCAAACTACTGTAAAAGGACAAATGAAATTTAATCACAAGGGTAATAGATTAGCTTGCGCTGTTACTAGTGGGCAACATTTTCAATTATATGACTTTGATAAAGCAACAGGTACTTATTCTAATCAAATAATCGTGGGTGGATTTTCCCCTGGTGGTCCAAAAGGATGGTGTGGTAACGGGTTACCATATGGGGTAGAATTTTCTCCAAACGGAAATTTACTTTACATTACAACAAATTTTACAACTGCAGGATATAATGGATTCATACAATTTAATGTACAATCCTCAAATACAAACTCAGCGATGATACAAAATTCTTCATGCTTTATAGATGAAGTTTTAAATCAGCCATCACCTTATGGTGGTTTACAAAGAGGTCCAGATGGAAATATTTACATGGCATACAAACTTCCTTCTTTTACTACAGGATCAGTACAATATTATAATTTAAACCCTGATACAGATCAAGGCATTGGTCCCATTCAGAGTCCTTGGACCGGTGTATCAGGTAGTTATACAGGAGGTACAAAACTTGGCTTACCAACTGTTTTACAATTAAATCCTGTGCCAGTTATATCTTCAAGTGTTACGATTTCTAATACCGTGGTATGTTCAGGAAGTCAAATTACAGTAAACGCGAATTACAATGGAAATATCCCTATTGAATATCATGGATGGATTTTAGAAGAGTGTACTCAATCTGGAGTGTCTGTTGCAGGCGGTTATAATTCAAATGTAATTTGGGACCCAAATACATTAGGGACTCCTTATACTTTTAACAGTGCTCAATTAGCTTGTAACAAATATTATAAAATCACTTCAGTTGTACAAAATCTTACTAATTGTTTAAACTGGACTTTATCTGAACCAAAAATAATTTATTTGTCATGCACTCCAAATGGATTAACTAGCATTAACAATAATTGTTTAGGTAATAGCTTAACATTATGTATTGATGAAATATATGAACAACCGTCTACTACCTACACCGTTAGTTGGGGAAAAAGAGGCAGTAATATAAACTGTGTGAATGTAACTCCAACTACAAGTGGTCAAACTACTTATGCGGCAACTATAACAAATACAATTACAGGATGTGTAGGTCAAAAACAGTTTATTGTAAATTCATACTCTGCACCAAATCCTAATTTTAGTTATTTAGTAAATACATCAAATTCTCTATATAATACAATAACTGCCACACCAAATGATTTATCAGGAATAAACACACTTGGATATGAAGAAAAATGGAAGATTGAAAAGCTTGACGCTAACGGAAATGTGTTATCAAATACTGAATTAGGTAATAATCCAAATCCATCTTGCTGGCAAACTCAAATAGTAGGGTATACAAATTTCAATGGATATGATAATATAAACAACGTAACATGTTCTGTCACTCAAGGTATTTTTAATAAAAACACAACGTACAGAATTACTCGTTATGTTAGAAATGCCTACTGTAGTCAATGGCAATCATATAGCCCTAGCATTATTTCTCCTTTCAGAAAAAAGAATGATGACCTAAGTGAAATAAGCAACTCATCAAATAATAAACTGGCATTAGCATTATTTCCTAATCCATCAAACGGTTTGTTAAATATCAATTTAGATAATGCAATTGATTCAAAATACAACATCGAGGTATTTGACATCTACGGTAAATCAATCTATAAAACTGAAAAATTAAATACGAACGGCGCAGAATTTAAAGCTGAAATTAATCTAGCAGATTTAAATCTAGCAAATGGATTGTATTTAATAAACGTTAGTTCAAATAACCAATCATCATCACAACGAATAATGATTGAAAAATAAATCACTAATTCTACAAACAAAAAAGGCTTCTCAGAGAGAAGCCTTTTTTGTTTAATTCTTAATCAATTTCTTGTAAAATTCTTGATTATCATACTTAATCTTTATCCAGTAAACACCACTACTCAAGTTCAAATCATTTAATTGAATAGTTCCATTAGTTTCTTTAAATGTGTGATTCAAAATTTCTTTTCCTAAAACATCATACAACATCACATCAATTTGTGTTTGGGCACTTACATTAAAAGTTATTTGTAAAGCATCCGAAAAAGGATTAGGATTTATCGACACATTATTATCTGTATTTAAATTTTCAATTCCAGTACAAACGTCAACGGTAATAGAATACGAATTATTTCCAGAACATAAACCTGTTGTTCCTGTTACAGAATAAACCGTACTCACTGTTGGATTAGCTATCACTACACTACCGGTAGTTGAACTTAAATTAGTTGCTGGACTCCATGAATAAACTCCTGCGCCAGATGCTGTTAACGTAGCTGTTTGTCCTACACAAATAGATGGACTTGAAGCCGCAACACTCACTGTAGGATTTGGGCTTACATTTAACGAAACTGTTTTTGTATTGATACATGAGCCTGTAGTGCCAACAACTGTGTACGTCGTATTAGATGATGCACTAGATATTACTGAGTTTCCTGTTGTATTATCCAGATTTGTTCCTGGACTCCATGAATAAGATGTAGCGCCTGTTGCAGTTAAAGTAGCCGTTTGTCCTATACATATAGAAGAGCTAGATGCACCAACGCTAACTGTTGGATTTGAATTTACTGTTAACGAAACTGTACTTGTATTTATACATGCTCCTGTAGTACCTACAACTGTATAAACTACACTTGCACCTGAACTCGATACTACTGATGAGCCAGTAGTTGAACTTAAATTAGTTGCTGGACTCCATGAGTAGGTTCCTGCACCAGATGCTGTTAACGTAGCTGTTTGCCCTACACAAATAGATGGACTTGAAGCCGCAACATTCACTGTAGGATTTGGGCTTACATTTAACGAAACTGTTTTTGTATTGATACATGAGCCTGTAGTACCAACAACAGTATATGTAATACTAGATGTTGGATTTGATATCACTGAATTGCCTGTTGTATTATTTAAATCTGTAGCTGGACTCCATGCATATGAAGTTGCACCTGTTGCTGTTAACGTTGATGGTTGTCCCGCGCAAATAGTAGAATTAGATGCCGAAACATTAACTACAGGATTAGCACTTACTGTAATGGTTTTAGTTGCCGTATTGGTTCCTGTTGGATTAGAAGCCATTAAACTAACTGTATAAGTTCCAGCCGCAGTATAGGTTACTGAAATATTTTGAGAAGTGGCCGATGAAGGAGAGCCACCTGGCATTGACCATGCCCAAGCTGTTGGGCCACCAGATGAAGCATCAGACAATGCAACTGGTTGACCAGCACAAACAGTATTAACAGAACTAATAGAGGCAGTTGGCGCTGTTGGAATAGCCACAGTAACGGTTTGTCCGTTTGTACTAATCACATTACTAAATAATCCTGCTCCGTTTTCTGAACGAACATTAAAATAATAAGTTGTTCCATTAACTAAAGTTAAATTTTTTGCTGTCACTGTGGTATCACCCCAACTACTAGTCCACGTTAATGTATTAACAGCGCCTGGACTTGTACCAATTGAATACCAGTATTGTGCGATAGAAGAATTTGGATCTTTAGATGATCTCCAGTTAGCCGACAAAGAATCACTAGTAGTCACTGTATTTATATCAGCGGCTTTTCCATCATTAATCGTTGTAATATTGGAAGGATTAGTCCAATCTACATTTAAATCATGATAAAAAATAGAGGATAAATTTCCTGCAGCATCATTAACGATTGATTTGATTTTAGCAGCAAATTGTGTTGGACTTGGATTTTGGTATCGCACATCATTTGTGTTTCCAGAACCTACAGAAACAGATACAGATGCTGTTGGACGAGAACGATACACTTTAATTTCATCTAAACTCCATTTACAATTACCACTTCTAAATGAGATATGACTTCCATTAGCGAGTGGAGAAGGGTCAGTCCAAGTTGCAATTAATGAATTGTCTTTATATACATCCATCTTGCCAGTAATTCTATCATAAATGACTTTAAAATCATACCATTGATTAGCTACTAAATTTACTGCAGCTGTATACGTTGGAGAACCAAAGGTATTTACACCTCCCGAATAAGATGTTTTGTAAATTTGAACCGCTTGATTATCTAGTCTAAACCAAACAAAATAACTGTTACCTCTATTCACGCTATCTGGTGCATCGCAAAAGAAATGAAAACCAGCTCTTCTATTAGTTCCAGTTCCTTCTAGTTTTCCTTTGAAATTATATAAGTAACGATTTGATAAATTTTGAGTTAGTGCTGCATAAATATTGGTATTAGCTGCTGCCGTGCTTACTTCATCTGTTTGCTGAATCGCGTTATTACTAATGCTCCACGTTCCAACTTTTTGAGTCCACTCAGGATGAATAGCCACATCAAAATTATCAGAAAAGAAACCATGAGTATAATTCCCTCTCCATTCTGTTCCATTATAATCAATTACCTGATAGTAGCTTTTTTCTAAACCTGAACCTCCTGCATTATCAGCATCAGTAAATGTAGCTGTGAAAGTTGTTGTTTTCCAAGCACCTAAAGAACTAACAGCAGTTGTTGGAGCCGTAACATCAGCAGTTGTTGTTGGGGTACCTACTCCATTTGCAGTATAAGTTGCTGCCCAACCAGAAGCAGTGGTTGCACAATCAGATCGAAATTCAATTAATAAATTAGCTCCTGTTGAGTTAATACTTCCTGGCGAAACAGTACTCGTATATTTTCCTATTAAAGGGGAATTTGTTGAATTACCATCATAAATAAATAAGTAATCATAATTGTTTTCTAAATTGAAAGAAGAAAAATTCATACTAACAGAAGTGGCACCACCAGAAGGTTGAAACAACCATAATTTACGCTCATCATCTCCATAATTAGCAGAAGCTCCACCTGTATCATAAAATGTGCCGCTAGTAGCCGTAACAGTTGTTACAACAGGTGTATTATTAATTAACTTATAAAATTTTTCCCAGTTCCATAATGGGCCTGGATCTGTGTGTGTTTGGCTAGCAAACATTTGATGTCCTTTAATTTTCACACAAGAACCTTGTTCGCATTGAGTAGTTGAACCACTGCACCCTGGACCAAAATAACAACGTAAAGGATTAATTCCATTACTCGTACACATATCTCTAGTTAAATCGGCACTAGCTTGATACATGGCATTTGTAAACCATGAAGCATTGTTGATATAACCTTCATGTTCAGTACCTAATGTATAAGGATTTGCGGATGCTGCATGCCAAGCTTTATCGCTTTCGTAAACCATTTGTGTTGTTTGTCCATCCGAACTACGAATGACATAATGTGCAGATGCTGATGCACTACAATTTTTAAACCAAGAAATGCAACCAGCGTAAGACCCTTGAACAAAGTGAATGGCAACTGCTGAAATAGCTGTTCCGTTTCTTGAACTATAGTTACAAGTTGTTGGATTCCAAATAGCAGGACCATAATCTGGAGATGCGACCATATTTGCTACACCCGATGAGCGATAAGCTGTTCCTGAAGTATTAGTAATTGTAGTTGGATTAATTACAACTGATGACGAACTCAATACTTCGTAATTTGCTCCAAAAATAGAAGGAAGATTAATTAAGTAATCTGGGAAACCATAAAAATCCTGAAACTCTCCATTTGACATAAACCAATACAATTGATATAAATGGGAGTTCATAGCGAAATCATTTTGCAAATCATTCGCTAATGGTAATTCACTTAACGCAATAAAAATTGGTTTATATAATGACAAATCATTTCCTGAAATAGACATTTGTGTTTGCAACACTGAAAAAGCCTTAGCATAGGCTAAAATATTTTTCTCCGGATTTGTTTTAATATCTAAAACAGAAAAACCAGATAATTGAGAAACATACACTAAATTATTTCTAAAATAACCTTGGCCATTTTCTGTTAAACCCATTACTCCATGTGCTGTTGGATAACCAATACAACTAGATTCTTGTGATGGAGTTCCTAAATGTTCAAATCGACTTTGAGAAAATGCCACCGACTCTAAAACTCCTTTGGGAATAGAAGGATTTAAAGCGTAAGCTTTTCTAAAAAAAGCATCGTAAGGGTTTGTAATTAATAATTCTCCAATTGAGTTTGAGAAAGATTGCAAAGAAAAAATAGTTGCAACAATAAGTAGTAGATTCTTCATAGGATAGTTTAATTCCCTTAAAACTATGAAAAATCAGCTAGAGTAAAAAGTTAAATTTTCGCTAAACAGTTTTAGGACACTGATATTAAGCCAATTCGAGCATTTTTTTATAAACACCATCTACTTTATCAACTAATTCGGATGTTTGACCTTGTTCTATGATTTTTCCTTTATCCATCACAATAATTTGTTTAGCGTGATGAATAGTTGATAAACGATGAGCGATAATAATAGAGGTTCTATTTTTAGCTAATTCAAAAGATGCTTTTTGAATTAATTTTTCAGTTTCTAAATCAATTGATGATGTTGCTTCGTCTAATACAAAAATTGGAGGATTATAAACATAAGCTCTTACAAATGCTACTAATTGTCTTTGACCAGCAGACAACATGGCTCCACGTTCTTTAACATTGTAATGATAGCCTCCAGGTAATGAAGTAATAAATTCGTGAATGCCAATATTTTTGGCAGCTGCGATTACTTGTTCCTCCGTAATATTTGGATTATGCAATGTAATGTTATTTAAGATGGAATCGCTGAACAAAAACACATCTTGTAATACAACACCTACAGATTCTCGCAATTCATTTAATTTGTAATCCGAGACATTTACATCATCAATTAATATTTGTCCTTTATTAATTTCGTAAAAACGACTTAACAAATTAATAATACTTGATTTGCCTGCTCCCGTAGCGCCAATAATGGCTACTGTTTCGCCTTGATGAATAGTAAATGAAATTCCTTTTAAAACAAAATTATCTCCTTTATACGCAAACCAAACATTTTTAAATTCCACTTTACCTTTCATGTTTTTGGCAGACACTGCTCCTGATTCAGAAATAATTTCATCTGTATCAATCACCTTAAAAACACGCTCCGAAGCTACAATTCCCATTTGCAAGGTATTTAATCTATCTGCCAGCATTCTTATAGGGCGAAACACCATGTTAATCATCATGATAAAAAAGGTAATATCTCCTAATTGCAAATTATAGTCATTTGCCTTTAAGCCTGCAAACCACACAAACAGTGCTATTGAAACAGCCGATAAAATTTCGACCACTGGAAAAAATACAGAATAATACCAAATAGAACGGATATTGGCTACTTTATGTTTTTCATTAATCTCTTTAAATTTTTCGTACTCTACTTTTTCGCGATTAAACAATTGCACAATTCGCATTCCCGAAATATGCTCATTAGTAAAAGCATTTAAAGAAGCAACCGCATTACGAACCTCGGCAAATGTTTTTTTAACACCGTTCTTAAATAAATTAGTAGCAACTAACAACAATGGAATCGTACTTAATGTGACTAAAGCAACCGCCCAGTTTTTCATTAACATGGCCGTAATAAAAATAACAAGCATCAAAATATCTCCCATGATAACTATAAAACCTTGAGAAAACACATCACTTAAACTCTCAATATCAGAAATAGCTCTGGTTACTAATGTGCCAACAGGTGTATTATCGAAATAAGTATTCTTTAATTTTAAAATGTGAGTGTACACTTGTAATCGTAAATCCTTTACGATATTTTGTCCTAACAAATTAGTCACATATATATTAGTGAACTGTAAAAATGCCTCTGTTAACAAAACTCCAATTAACAAGATTCCCATGTAATTGATATAAGATGTTTTTTCGCCATCAGGCAAATAACCATCGTCTGTTACATTAACAGCACCTATACAGTTCAACATTTGATTAATTAATAAAGGGCGAACAATTGCTAATGACGATAGTAACAGCGTGAGAGTGATTGCAAAAAAGAATAATGCTTTATAAGGTTTGCTATAAGACAATATTCGTTTTAATAACTTAAAACTGAATTTATTCTTTTGTTCTTTTTTAGTCATTAAAAATTTCTTTTGGATATTGTATATCGGTTAAATACAAAGCATGTCCAGCAACCGACATACCTGCCCCGGACCTATTTTTATTCTCTACGATTATCTTAAATTCTTCCAAAGTCATTTTTCCTTTACCAACTTCTAATAAAGTACCTACAATAGCGCGTACCATATTTTGTAAAAAACGATTAGCCGTTATTTTAAAAACAAACTGCGTATCATTTAGTTTAGTCCATTTGGCAAAAGTAACATTGCAATTATTAGTTTTAGTTTGAGTATTGACTTTACTAAAACTTGTAAAATCGGTTACCGTTAGCAAATAGGCGGCTGCTTCATTCATGGCATCTAAATTTAAATCACCATAATGCAATAAAGAAGTAGTGGTTAAAAATGGATCTTTATAGGAATGTAAAAAATACTCATAGCTTCTAAATTCAGCGTCAAAACGAGCACTGGCCTCATCTTTTACTGAATAGATTTTTTTAATCGCAATTTCGTAAGGCAAAACTTTGTTCAATTTATAAACGCAGTTAGATTCTTCTAAATGCAAGTTTGTTTTGGTAGAATCAAAGTGCGCATAATAATCTTTAGCACTTACCCCTGTATCTGTTCTTCCACAACCTACAATATCAATTGTCTCAGATAAAATCATAGAGAGTTTATCTTGCAAAACTTGTTGTATGGTATTGGGCGTATTATCCTGAATTTGCCAACCATTAAAATTGACACCATTATAGGCTAACTGAATAAAATAGCGAGGCATGGTGTAAAGATACTAATTGTTTTTGCAAACAAAATACTACTTCAAACTTAAAATATCAGGTTTATTAGTAATAATACCATCCACGCCACGTTTAGCTAATCTTCGAGCTTTTCGAGGACTATTCACCGTCCAAACATAAACCGTTTTGCCAAGTTTATGAATTTTTCGAATCACACGTTTGCTACAAAATTTATAATACACATTAACGCCTTCCCAATTTTTAAAATCATCTTTATTAAAGTGTTTATCAAAATTAAAACTCACCAAAGGCAAATTAAAAACAATTAATTTTTGGAGATTAATGCTACTATCTCTTTTGGCTATATTGATTAAAGGCTCTTTTTCAAACGAATGAATAGTGCTTATCCAACTTTGGGCATTGTATTTAGCTATTAAGTCAACAATATGTTTTTCGATATTGGGGTAATAGGAGTTTCCTTTTTTTAATTCTATTAATAATTTACAGCGGCCGTTAATGAGTTGAATCGTTTCTTCAAGTGTTGGAGGATTTTGCCATGAAACACAACCTTTCTTTTGTTTGATTTGTAAATATTTAAATTCCTGATAATTTATATCTTTAATTAATCCTTTTCCATTAGTTGTTCTATCCACACTTAAATCGTGCATAATCACCACTACGCTATCTTTAGTTTGATGTACATCTGTTTCGATAATTAAAGCTCCCATTTCGATTGCTTTTTCAAAAGAACTTAATGTGTTTTCTGGAGCGTATGCACTGGCGCCACGGTGGGCGATGATGATGGGGTTTTGAGAAAAAGAGGTAAAAGAGAAAAAAAGAAAAAGTTTAACCGCAAAGAGCGCAAAGAAAAAACGCAGAGAGCGTGGAAAAGAAACGTTCTGTTCGTCACCCTGAACTTGTTTCAGGGTCTCATGAGATGCTGAAACAAGTTCAGCATGACTAACTAAATTATCAATCCCTAACCAATTCAAGATTCTCCATATTAACCGTCATTTTTAAAATACCGAAGGTGATGTTTACTTTTTCATCTTTAAGGGATTCAACAACACCTACCTCGCTACTATTTAAAATTTTGACTTTACTTCCTACTTTTAATAATGGCTTAATACGAGCCACTTTTTTCTCAGCAAAATTATCGCGTTTGTTTTGTTTTTCTAAATCCTTACGTTTTTTAGTTTCCGCCGTAATGCCATCAATAAAACGTTTAATCACCATTTTACGATCTTCATTTTTATTCCACTCCTCCATTAAGCGCAAATACTTTTGTCCGAAATCTGCTAAACGTGCTAATTCGATTTTACGCTCTCGTTCTCTGTCTATTTTATCTCTAAAATTAGCAGACAGTACTTCGTATTTTTCTTTCGAAATTTTCCTTAAAAATTCTTCGTGCTCGGTTCGCTCAACGGCTTCTGCTAATTTTGTTTTTTGTTGTTGAACTTCTGCTAACAAGACATTCAAATCCACTTTATCAATATCAATTTTTGCTTTAGCTCTTGTAATCAAATCCTTTGGAAACCCTACTCTTTCTGCTACTTCAAAGGTGTAACTACTTCCTGGTTCACCAACAGTCAACATATATTTTGGGTCTAGGGTTTCTAAATCAAACAGCATACTACCATTTAAAACACCATCTAATTTATTAGCTAATAATTTCACATTCGGAAAATGTGTGGTAATAATTCCAAAAGTTTTTGATTTTACTAATTCCTCTAAAACAACTTCTGCCATAGCGCCACCCAACTCAGGATCGGTACCACTACCAAATTCATCCATTAAAATCAAGGTTTGCGCATTCACCGTTTTTAAAATCGAAATCATGTTTTTTAATCGAGCGCTGTACGTACTCAATTCATGTTCGATGCTTTGCGTATCTCCAATATCAATTAAAACATGTTTAAAGAAACTCATCACCGAGTTTTCTGCTACGCAAACTAACAATCCACATTGCAACATGGTTTGTAATAAACCTACTGTTTTTAAGGTGATTGATTTTCCTCCTGCGTTTGGTCCAGAAATCACCACCAAATGATTTTCAGCATTCAAATGAATATTTAAAGGAACCGTGTTCTTTTTGAGTTCCTTATTTTGCAAAAATAAAACTGGATGAAAAGCCTTGTTTAATTTTAACTCTGAATTAGTTGAAATACTTGGTAAAGACGCATTAATTAATTGAGCGAATTTCGCTTTGGCTTTTAAAAAATCTAATTCAATTAACAATTCATCGTATTGTTTTAATTGAAATGCATACGGACGAAGCGTATCAGATAACTCACGAAGAATGCGATTAATTTCTCTGCGCTCATCAATTTCTAATTCGGCAATGTCGTTATTAATACTGATGGTAGCACCGGGTTCAATAAAAATAGTTTTCCCTGTTTCGCTTTTATTATGCACAAATCCACTCACTTCCGATTTATATTCAACCAACACCGCTAAGGTTCTTCGGCCATTAAAAAAACTTTCTTCATTATCTCTAATAAATCCTAGCTTTCGTAATTCATTCACCTGTCTATCAAACTTCGCATCACTCTCTCTTCTTTTCTCCGATAAATCTTTACGAATTTTTTGTAATTCTTTAGACGCCGAATTTTTCACCGTCGCATCAAAATCAATAATGCGATCAATTTCTGCTATGATAATTTTATTATCCTCTAATTCATCTGCTAATTGTGATAAATAAGGTAATGTTTGTTTTTTATTTTTTAGAAAACGAATGGCAGTATTACTAATTTCGGTTGCTTGTTTAATTAACAGAAATTGTTCTTCGGTGAGCATGCTTCCATCTAAACCCAATAAAGAAGCTTCTTTCCTGAAATCTTGAAACTGTATATCAGGAAAAAAAGAATCGCTACTAAATGTATTTTTTAATTCAGAAACGCGATGTAATTCAGTAGTTAAGTTTTCGTGATTAGCAAAGACAGAAATGTGTGATGCTTTGTTTTTAGCGCCGCTACTATGACAAAAATCAGTAACGTATTTTTTAATTTTAAAAAACTCTAATAATTCGAGGGCTTCAGACTCTATGATATTCATTTCAGCAATAAAATTAACCTTTTATTTATATAAAAAAACACCTTGAAAGTTTTGTAAACTAAAATTTTCCTTTATTTTTGATAGGTTAAATAAATTAGAATATTTAACCACATAGAAACATAGAAAATGTACCGTACGAGAAGTTAAAGATAGAAACTAGTTTTTCCACATAGCTGTATTATGTGTAAAGCAAAGCTTTCTATAACTAACTTTAAATAACACAAAATCTATGCACCTATGTGGTTCAAAAATTTAAATAACATCATTATAAATTAAAAACAAAAACCCTAAAGAAAGGTTTATTACAAAATGAAAAACGTAATTATTACAAAACTGGAAGAAATGCTTCAGCAACCTGAAGCTAGTGCTGTTGCTCACCAAATGCGCACTCTGCAAAAAGAGTATCAAAAATTGTGGACAGCCGAATTTGAAAAAGCAAAACAAGAATTTGTTGACGAAGGCGGCAAAGCAAAAGAATTTGAATATGCCAAATCGCCCGAAGATGTTAAAATTTCGGAACTGATTGACAAAATCGAAAAAAAGAAAAAAGAAGAAGATGCTCGTTTAGCAATTGAACAAGGTAAAAACTTGGTGATTCGCCAAGAGATTATTAATAAAATAAACGACTTAAGTCAAGTTAGTGATAACATTGGAGCTGCTATTAAAAAATTAGTAGAATTACAAGCACAATGGAAAGCAACGGGCGCTGTGTCTCCTCATAAATACAAAGAAAATCAAGCAGATTACAGTAAAGCCATTGAAGAATTTAATTACAAATTAAGTTTATCAAAACAATTACAAGAGCATGATTTAAAACGTAACTACGAATTAAAAACGGAGTTATTAGAAAAAATTAAAGGTTTAAAAAATCAAGAAAATATTAAGGAAGCGGAGCGCTTAATTAAAATTTACCGCAATGATTGGGAAGAAATTGGACCAGTGCCTAATGATAAGTGGGATGAGTTAAAAGGTAGTTTTAGAGCCGCTTTAGAAGAAGCTTACTCAAAATTAAAAGCACATTACAATTCTGTTGAAGAAGAGAAAGAAGCAAACTTAGCTTCGAAAAAAGCAGTGATTGAAAAAATAAAAGAAATCATTACTAAATCTGAAACAGCAAGCGGACAAGTTTGGAATAATTTAACCAACGAGTTAGTAGCTTTACAAGCCGAATGGAAAGGCATTGGCAGAGCTAACGCAAAAGACAATGATAAAGTGTGGGCAGAGTTTAGAGAATTATGCGATTCTTTCTTCGAAAAGAAAAAAGCATTCTTTAATGTGGTTCACGAAAAAATGGGCGTGATTAAATCTCAAAAACAAGAATTAATTGCTAAAGCAAACGCCTTAAAAGACAGTACTGATTGGCAAAAAACAGGTTTAGCTTTAATTAAATTACAAGACGCTTGGAAAAAAGTGCCTCACGCTGGTGGCGATGAAACTAAATTATTTAATCAGTTCCGTGCTGCTTGTAACCACTTTTTTGATGCTAAGAAAGCACATTTCGGCGCCATTGACGCGAGCTTTGATGCTAACTTAGTTGCTAAAGAAGAGTTATTGAAAAAAATACAAGACTTTAATTTATCAGAAGATTTAGCAGCTAACCACGCCGCATTAAAACAATTCTCTGCCGATTGGAATGCAGCGGGTATGGTACCAATGAAAGATAAAAAACGTGTGAATGATGCGTTTTATAATCGCTTAGATGAATTGTATGATAAAATGAATGTGAGTGCTTCTGAAAAATTCATGATGCAATTTAAAACGAAGTTAGAGCGTTTATCTAATGGAGAAAGCCCTGAATTAGCATTAAAGAAAGAAGCAGATTATTTCAAAAAACAAATTGATGAAATCCAAGGCCGTATTAAAACTTACGATAACAATTTAGGTTTCTTTAAAACAAGTAGTAAAGGAGTAAATCCTTTTATGAAAGAAATAGAAGATAAAATTAACGCTGAAAAACAAAAAATTGCTGAGTTAAACGACAAACGCAAAATGGTAATGGCAGAGTTAAATAAACTCAAACCTGCTGAAATGGAAGCGAAGTAAAAAACTAAAAAAAGCTATCACAAATGTGGTAGCTTTTTTTTCCTAGAAAAGTTATTCAAAATCTGGTTATTTAATAAATTGAAAAAGGAGATAAGCGAAAAAACTAACTGGACAATATGTCCCGAATGTAAGGGACGAGGTAAAAAAAGTCAAAGGCTTCGTAAAAAAGTACGACTCCATTATCAAAATTCAATGAATGAATTTGAAAAAATAAATGGAAAAGGCCTTGCTCCCGTTCGTCCTAAAAGTCCTTTAATTTCTTGCTTAAATTGCCACGGAACTGGATTAGTACATTCAAATAATCCTCCAATAGCTGATACCAAAAACTACCCACACGTGGCTATTATTGGCGCTGGTATTGGAGGAGTGGCTTTAGCAGTAGCATGTATGCATCGTGGCATTCCTTTTACATTGTATGAACGCGATAATAACTTCGATGCTCGATCTCAAGGTTATGGACTCACCTTACAACAAGCAACTAAAGCTATTGAGGCATTGGGTATTTTATCTTTAGAAAAAGGAGTGGTTTCAACAAGACATGTGGTTCATACCACAGAAGGAAAAATAGTTGGAGAATGGGGAATGAGAAAGTGGCTACAATCAAATGAAAAAATATCGCCTCGACGAACCAATATGCATATTGCAAGGCAGTCTTTGCGACTAGCTATTCTAGAGCAACTTGATGAACGTTATAAAGTGCTATGGGGACATCAGTTAATTGATATAAATGAAAATGAAAGTGGTATTAATTTAAGTTTTCAGGTAAATGGAGAAATAAAAAACGCTAAAGCAGATTTAGTAGTTGGAGCGGATGGCATTCGTAGTTCGGTTCGTAACTTACTAATTGGTGAAGATAGTAGCCCTTTACGTTATTTAGGCTGTATGGTGATATTAGGTATTTGTCCTTTAGAAGCGCTCAAAGAGGTTGATAGTGAATTGCTAGATTCAGCGACTGTATTTCAAACTGCCAATGGTAATGACCGAATTTATATCATGCCTTTTGATGCAAGCTCAGTGATGTGGCAATTGAGTTTTCCTCTATCTGAAAAAGAAGCAACGGAACTGAGTGCAAAAGGAACTCAAGCTCTTAAAGAAGAAGCTTGTCGAAGAACGCAATGGCACAACCCTATTCCTCAAATTGTATCATCAACCCTGGAAGCGAAGATTTCAGGCTATCCAGTTTACGACAGAGAATTACTCACATCAGACCTATTAGAAAAATGCGGGAATGCCACATTGATAGGAGATGCGGCTCATCCAATGAGTCCGTTTAAAGGACAAGGCGCCAATCAAGCTTTGCTAGATGCGGTGGCATTAGCCAGAGGAATCTATAAATCTTGTGGTTCCTTATCAAAATGGAAAGAAATTGGAATCAGAAAAAGTGTATTAACGGAGTTTGAATCTGAAATGTTAGAGCGTAGTGCCACTAAAGTAAAAGACTCCGCAGAAGCGGTGCATTTCTTACATTCAGACATTGTACTTCACGAGGGTGATGAGCCAAGAGGTCGATGTATAAAGAGGAAAGATGCTTAATACTTCCCTAAAGTATAGCGACGTTGCAAAAGCATCATACATTAATTACCTTTGTGATTAAATAATAGAGCACTCCGGTTGTCCACTTCGACTCCGCTCAGTGTGACAACAATAAAAAACAAGAACAATGAAAGTAGAAATTTGGAGTGATGTGATGTGTCCGTTTTGCTATATAGGCAAACGCAAATTTGAAAATGCTTTAGCGCAATTTCCTCACAAAGATAAGATTGAAGTGGTTTGGAAAAGCTTTCAGCTGGACCCAACAACGATTACCGACCCAAGCTTAAATACGATAGATAATTTAGCAGAAAAGAAAGGTTGGAGTAAACAACAAGCGCAAGAAACAACGGCACATGTGACTAATATTGCTAAGCAAGTTGGTTTAGAATTTAATTTTGATAAAGCAGTTGTTGCTAATTCATTTGATGCGCATCGTTTATCACACTTAGCTAAAAAGTATGGCAAGCAAAATGAATTAGAAGAAAAACTATTTCAAGCTTATTTTACGGATGGCAAAAACACCGCCGACCACTCTACCCTATTACAAATTGGTAAAGAGTTAGGAATCGATGAAAAAGAAATTAATGATGTTTTAAATAACACAACTTATTCAAACGAAGTTGAACAAGACATTGCCGAAGCACAACAAATTGGTGTGCGAGGCGTTCCATTTTTTGTATTGGATAGAAAGTATGCTGTTTCGGGAGCGCAAGAAAGCGAAACTTTTTTAGGTGCTTTAACCAAAGCGTATGAAGAAAATATTAATGGAGTGACTGAACCGATTGCTTCTGATAGTTCTTGTGGTTGTGGGCCAGAGGGGTGCTCATAGATTATTTTTTAAGATACTTTTTGACTTCGACAAACTCAGTCACCAAAGTATTAAACTGCACCTTAAGAACTGAATTTTGCTTTTCTATTTTAGATAGAGATTTAAATACGCATTATGCTGTAATTAAATAAAATCCAAAATCACTTATCGGCAAAAACCCACCACCTATCAAATCAAACCCGCCATTTACTCATTATTGAATTTTATAGTTTTAATAGCTAGTATTTTTGTAATAGATAAAATTAACTATTATGAAACTACTACTACTTACTATCGTTAGTGCATTTGCACTAAACACTTATTCTCAAGCACCAACTATACAATGGCAAACAAATTTAATGGGCATAGGTTGGGACGAATGTCATGCAATTATTCAAACAGCTGATGGCGGATATGCTGCAACAGGAGGAACTAATTCGACAGATGGAAACTTTACTGGTAGTAAAGGTGACCAAGATGGTTGGGTAGCAAAATTAGATGCCTCAGGTACTGCCATATGGACAAAAAATGTAGGAGGCTCGTCTCAAGACAGGTTATATTGTATAGCACAATCTACTGACGGCGGGTTGATTGCTGCGGGATATACGAAATCAAATGACGGAGATGTTTCAGGAAATCATGGGAACCAATATAATCAATATTTTGAAGATGACTGTTGGGTAGTAAAATTAGATGCAAATGGAAACATACTATGGCAAAAAACTATGGGTGGTTCTTCGGCGGAACAAGTTTGGTCCATAAAAGGAACGCCAGATGGAGGTTGTATTTTAGCGGGAACATCGCTTTCTAATGATGGAGATGTATCAAACCATCATGGAGGTGGCGCCGACCCTGATTATTGGATTATTAAATTAGATGTAAATGGAACTATTCAATGGGAAAAATCCTTTGGCGGATCTGATGATGAATTTGTTTTTTCTATCGACAATACTTCAGACGGAGGTTACGTTATTGCAGGGAGTTCAATGTCTATTGATGGCGACGTAACTCCTGTTGGACTGCCGCTTTGGTCTTTGGCAGGTTGGATCATAAAACTAGATGCCAACGGTAGTATTATATGGGATAATTCATTTCTAATTGCACAAGGATTTGTGCCAAAATGTGTAAAACAAACCTCCGATGGTGGCTATATTTTAGCAGGTAATTCGTCAACTTCTTCAGATAACTCTGGAGCTCTATTAAAAATAGACCAAAACGGAACATATCAATGGAAAAAAACTTATGGGGGTACTTCACATGATGAATTTAGCAGTATTGTAGAAACTTCAAATGGAGGTTTTATTATTCTTGGAAATACAGAATCAAACGATGGAGATGTCAGCAACTTTTATGGAGGATATTATGATTGCTGGATAGTTAATACAGATATAAATGGTAATATAATTTGGGAGAAAAATTATGGAGGTTCATCTGACGATTATGCAAATTCCATTTGTAAAACAAATGATAATGGTTATATTATTTCTACTGTTTCAAATTCAGTAGATCATGATGTTACATCAGCCTTGGGCAACAACAGTTATAATGCATGGATTTTTAAACTAAATCCTCTTTCTGTTGGCATTCAGGAAAACCAATTAAACAACACTGTCCTTTCTATTTACCCAAATCCAGCAAATGATATCATTCACATTAATACATCCACTAGTTTAACAAATGAATCGTATAGTATTATAAATACATTAGGGCAAACTGTATTAAATGGAAAACTAGAAAATGACAACACAACTATCAACGTTCAAACATTACAATCAGGTATTTACTTTTTACAAATTGGTAATAAGCAATCGCAATCGTATAAAATAATTAAGAATTAATAGCAGATTTTATTCAAATAAAAAAGCCCTCACAAATCTGTGGGGGCTTTCCTTTTATAATTTTATTTAAAAATTAATCTGCTAATAAAGCTCTTGAAATTACAATACGTTGTACTTCGCTTGTTCCTTCATAAATTTGAGTAATTTTTGCATCACGCATTAAACGCTCCACGTGGTATTCTTTTACGTAACCGTAACCACCATGAATTTGAACTGCTTCAGTAGTTACCCACATCGCTGTTTCTGATGCAAATACTTTTGCTTGCGCTCCTTCTTTTTCGCAAGGTAAACCTTGATCTTTTAACCAAGCGGCACGGTGAACTAATAAACGAGCAGCTTCGATACGAGTTGCCATATCAGCTAATTTAAATTGAATAGCTTGATGCTGAGAAATTAATTTACCAAATGCCTTGCGCTCCTTTGAATACGCTAATGCTAATTCATAAGCACCTTGTGCAATCCCCAAAGCTTGAGAAGCAATACCAATACGTCCGCCACCTAAAGTTTTCATTGCGAATTTGAAACCAAATCCTTCTTCACCAATACGATTTGCTTTTGGAACTTTTACATCTGTAAACATTAAAGAGTGTGTATCACTTCCACGAATACCCATTTTATTTTCTTTAGGACCTACCACAAATCCTGGCATTCCACGCTCAATAATTAAACAGTTAATTCCTTTATGCCCTAACTCTACGTTAGTTTGTACCATTACTAAATAAATAGATGCTGAGCTACCATTAGTAATCCAGTTTTTTGTACCATTTACTAAATAATGATCACCTTGATCAATAGCCGTTGTGCGCTGAGAAGTAGCATCACTACCCGCTTCTGGTTCTGATAAACAGAATGCACCAATTTTTTCGCCTTTAGCTAAAGGCACTAAATATTTTTGTTTTTGTTCTTCATTTCCAAAATGCTCTAATCCCCAGCAAACTAATGAGTTGTTTACACTCATCACAACGCTACAAGAAGCATCTACTTTAGAAATTTCTTCCATCGCTAAAGTATAAGAAATAGCATCCATACCGCCTCCGCCGTATTTAGGATCAACCATCATTCCTAAAAAGCCTAATTCTCCAAGCTTTTTAACTTGTTCTGCTGGAAATTTTTGAGTTTCATCTCTCTCAATTACTCCTGGTTTGCAGTCGTTTTGAGCGAAATCTCTCGCTGCTGCTTGAATCATCAATTGCTCTTCTGTTAGTTGAAATTGCATGGTCTTGTGTTTTTAATAGTTGAACATTTTATCCTCACAAAAATAAGAGATATTTCTAATTATCAAATTCTAATTGTCGATTTGTTAAAATTATTTTGTTGAGAGTTTTTCGTTTTAATGATATATATCATAACAATTCTATGTAAATTTAGTTTAAAATGCAGGAAAAATCCATGAAAATAGTTGGTATCATGAGCGGAACGTCGATGGACGGACTGGATTTAGCCTTATGCGAATTTAAAAACCAAAACGAACAGGTTTCTTTTAGTCTTTTAGCTTCTCAAACTATTCCCTACGATGCCAATTGGAAAGAACAACTACAAACGGCATTTAGTGCCAGCGCCGAAACTTATTTTAAGTTACATAGTGCTTATGGTGTTTTTGTTGGTAATCATGTGAATGCATTTTTAACCAAACATCAGCAAACTGCCGATGCCATTGCCTCTCACGGCCATACTGTATTTCATCAACCTCAACAAGGCTTTACCACACAAATAGGCTGTGGGGCAACTATTGCAGCCAAAACAAGCATTACTACTATTTGTGATTTTAGAAGTCTAGACGTGGCCTTAAACGGACAAGGTGCGCCTTTAGTGCCAATTGGTGATAGAGATTTATTTCATCAATTCGAATCGTGTTTAAATATTGGAGGTATAGCTAATATTTCTTTTACTAAAAACCATAAAACCTCAGCCTTTGATATTTGCATAGCAAATATGGCACTCAACTATTTAACCGAAGCTATTGGAAAAGCTTTTGATGATGGTGGAAAAATGGCACAAGCAGGAAATTGTGATGATGCTTTATTACAATCTTTATTAAAATTAAATACAAACCAACAATCTTTAGGAAGAGAGTTTTTTGAAAATCATTTTTTGCCTGTTTTAAATCATTCAACTATTTCGTTGAATGATAAACTTGCGACTTGTGTTGAATATACAGTTTTACAAATTTCTGAAACATTAAACCAACAGCAATTACAATCGGTTTTAATAACTGGTGGTGGCGCTTACAATACTTTTTTAATTGAACGATTAAAACATTACTACAAAGAAAGAATAGAAATTCCAGCGGACGACATTATACAATTTAAAGAAGCGATTATTTTTGCTTACTTAGGTTATTTAAGATTAAATGAAAAAGCAAATACATTAAACTCGGTAACAAAAGCAAGTAGAGATAGCGTTGGCGGAGCGGTGTATTTAGGGAAATAGTAATTACAATGTCACTTCGAGCCTGCCTATCGGCAGACAGGTTCATTTGCCTGCCTCTTGCAAATGAGTATCGAGAAGTTGACGAAAAATGTTCTCGATACGTTCTGCAAAGAGGCGGCAGAACTACTCGAACTGACAAAATAAAAAACATGAACTATCTATTAGTATTTATCGGCGGAGGATTAGGAAGTTTATTACGTTTTCTAATTTCATTAGGCATTAGTAAAACAACTATCAATTTGCCATTAGCAACCTTATCGTCAAACGTGATCAGCTGCTTAATTTTCGGGTCCTTAATTTATACGTACCAAGAAAAAAATTTAATTCCCGATAACTATAAACACTTGGTTTTAATTGGCATTTGCGGTGGATTAAGCACCTTCTCTACTTTTAGTTACGAAACCTTTGAACTCGTTAAACAAGGTATGACTATGTGGGCTATCATAAACATTATTGTAAGTTGTGCTTTATGTACAGGATTGTTTTTTGTATTTGCTAAGTAAAACAAAAAAGCTCCATTCTTTCGAAAGGAGCTTTTCTTTATCCAAAAATATAATTTACTCCTTCACGACCTTTATCGTTTTTTGAGAACGATCGTTCATCGTAATTGTCAATGAATAAAATCCTTTTGCAAAATCGCTGATATCTATTGTTGTTTCAAAAGAAGTGGTCTCTATCATTCTTACTGATTTACCAGAATAATCATACACTAAAATCGATTTTATTTCTTTATCAGATTGGATAGTAACAAAATCGCTTGCCGGATTTGGAAAAACAATTAGTGAATTATTTTCTATTTCATTAATTCCAGTACATAACATCACTTCAATGGTTTGCGTTTCAGCAGCGGCACATGCACTACTTACATTAACCGAATAAGTAATTGGATAAATACCCACACCCACCGTTGGATCAAATGTATTACCCGAAACACCTGTACCCGAATACACTCCACCCGATGGAGTAGCCGTTAATGTGAACACCGAGCCATTGTTGCATAAAGGTGCTGTATTAATTTCGAAACCAATTACTGGCAATAAACTCACAAACACTTCATGCGAAGCCGTGTCGCTACATGCACCGTTAGATGCAATGACCGAATAAGTAAATGTACCAACTGGTGTTACTGAAATACTTTGTGTATTTGCTCCACTATTCCAAGTATAATTTACAGTACCTGTTGAACTGGCAACTAAATTAGCAGTGCCGCCCTGACAAATGGTATCATTGCCCGAAATAGTTACTGTTGGCGTTTGCACTAAAACTATTGATTTTGATAAAGAATCTACACAACCATTAGTCGCTGTTCCAACAACTGTAATTGTAGTAGAGGTATTTACAATAAACGAAATAATTGGAGAAGTTGATCCATTATTCCATACATATGAATTAGCACCAGATGCCGTATACGTTGCTAAAGCCTTATCACATACTACGGTGTTACCTGCAATAGCTAATGCTGGCCCTGGCAACACATTAAATGTATAAGTAATTTGAGTAAAACATGAATTGGTATAAGTATTTGTAATTGTATACACCGAAGTTGCAGAAGGTGCCTGTATGGTATGATTAGCTCCAATAAACCCATCACTCCAAATAAATAATGCTCCACTTCCACTTGCTGTTAAAGCAACTGTTTGCCCAGGACAAACTGCTACAGTAGAACCACTCACCTGCACTGTTGGCGATGGCAACACATTCATGGTGTATGCTTTCATAGCCATACATCCAATAGCATCAGTTCCTGTAACCGTATAAACGGTTGTTACTGTTGGCGTAATAGAAATAGTTGAAGTTGTGGCACCTGAATCCCAAGTATAAGTAGTAGCTCCCGAAGCCGTTAATACTTCTTGTGCATTATCACACATGCTATTATTTCCAGAAATAACAACATTTGGTGCTGGTAAAACATCCACCGTCATGCTTAAAGTAGCTGTTGTAGAACAACTATTTTGTGCATAAACACTTATTGTTCCTGTAACAGGGGCATTACCAAAATCTAAATCAACATTATGGGCTGTACCATTAATAGTAGCAACCCCTCCCGAATAATTCCAAAAAAAAGTAACATTGGTTTGATTTGGAACGGCATACGTTACTCCTGTTTGGTTAGCACACACCGTTGCAGATGATACAGAAAAAGCAGTAAGATTTGCAGGAGGGTTCTCTTGGTTAATTACCACAACTCCTGTATCTGTACAATTCAGTGCATCTTTCACCACAATAGTGTATGAGCCTGCTGGAACACCAGATATATTTGTATTATCATCATAATCACCTAAACCATCAATACTCCAATCAACTGAAACAGAACCCGAACCTCCACCAAACGAAGCTTCTAAATCACCGTTTGAAGCGCCTGTGCAAATCGTATTTCCATCTAAAAAATTAATGGTTAAAGGAGAAAAAGTACCTACTGTTTTCTCAATTTCAAATTCGATGATATACGTTTGAGGACAGGTTCCATCTAAAGATGTTTGAGTGTATTGAGTGGTGTATGTTCCATTTGAAACAGGTACATTGTACGTAGCTATTTGAGGAGAAATTGTTCCATTCGCAACAGGTGTAATAGATGGGGCCGAAACATCATCATTTTCATAAGCACTCCATGTAACCGTTAAGGAAGTAGGAACATCGTTTTTACAATTATAGCTTCTATCGAAAAACACACCGTTTGTTGGAGTGAAAATAGCAGTTCCTGGTGCAGATGGACTTAATGTATATGCACCATTTTGTTCGTCTATAACAACATAATTGCACATTCCTATACTACCTGCCACTGGTGTATTATTTGAAAAAGCAGATGGAGAATTATCTTGAGCTTTATATTCAAAAACAAAATCGCTGTTATCGGCAGCGCCAGCATCACAATCTAATACAGTAGAAACTGATACACTGTTGACTTTAACTTTAATGTTAATTTGCGCGAAAGTAAATTGACAAACTCCAATAAAAAATAGAGTATAAATAAAAAATAAATGTTTTTTCATTTGTATATATTAAGGTATAAAAATACATAAAAAAAGCCTTCCGTTAATGAACGAAAGGCTTTTAAAAAAATGCTATCTGAGTTTTTACTTTTTAACAGCTTTATATTCTTTTTCCATTTGCTTCACGATATCTTTCACTTGCTCAGTGCCGATACGTTTAGCTTTTATTTTTTTATTTTTGTCCAACATATAAATTACTGGTGTTGAATAGATATCGAACTTTTCTTTGATATTATTAATATGAACGCCATCGTAAATATTCATCCAATCTAATTTATTTTCGATAACATATTTTCGCCATTTATCGTAATCATGTTGAGTGTACACACTAAATACTTTGATATCATATCCTTCTTTTTTCAAAGCATGGTATTCTGCTAACAGTTTCGGGATTTCAGTTTTACAATGTCCGCAATCTACATCCCAAAACACTAAAGCTAAATAATCAGCTTTTACTCCATATAATGAAACAAATGTTTGAGCTAAATTTTGAACGTTATCATAATACAATTTAGTAGCCCCTTGGCTAGTTTTAACTGTATCAAAACCCATTTTTTGAATTTGTTTGTGACCAATGGTATCAATCATTAATAAATCAGGAGATTGACTTCCTAACAATAATGGTTTTAATATATCTCCACGTTCTTTAATTTTCTCAATTGTTTTTTCATCATACACTTCTTTTGCCATTCCAGTTCTAATGTATTTATCAATCACATGAACAAATACTTTATCAAATCCCATTAACTTTGAAGATTCAGATGTATAAAGGAAGTGAGCAATTAATAACTTTTGCATCATTGATCCAGCTTTAGTTTTAGCCATCACTCTATCAATTTCTAAACTCACTGTATCAGGATGCTGAACAATCACATTATTAAAGTATTTTTTTAACTTATCAGCAAAAAATGGAGTACGCATAATTCCATCGTCTTCAAAATTTACACCATCCCAAAAATGGCTTTTGTAATAATTGTAAATATATAAGCTATCAGGTCTTCCATTTGATGCCTTTGGAATATCCTTAGCTTCTTTTTCCATTTTCAAATTAATAACATCTCCTACAAAAGTACCTTTATGTTGTTCTAAAAATGTTTTTTCAAATGCCATCACTGTTTCGTTTAGCACTTTACCTTTTTCGGTCATAAAAGCTAGTGAATCTTTAGAATTCATTCCTTTTGTTTTATTTTTCACCTCAACATATTCTTTATTTTTTGCAGTAATAAATTTTATATAGTTAAAAAAATCATCGTTTTCTTTATGTGAGGTACATTTTAAATTTTTAACCAAATCGGCTGTATCAGTACTCATCACAATTTTTTGATTGGCGTCGCTTACAAAAAAATCAAAGTATCTTGCTTTATCTTGACTCACTAAATAATAAACCCCTTTTTCGAGCGTATTTTTACCTTTAAAAACTACTTGACCTTTTACTACTTTTTTACAAGTGTCGGCTAAATACGATTTATCAAATTGATAAAAAGCTAAGTACATCACAGTATCTTTACAATTCTTAAAATTGACTCTGATATCATGACCTTGATTTGCTTGGGCAGAAACATTTGTTATAATAGATAACAAACTAAGACTTAATAATAATTTCTTCATAGGATATAATAGTATTCAAAAATAAGGATTTAATTGAATTGTTAGCTTTCAAATTTAAGTCCAATAAAGGATTGGATTTATTTAAAATTTGTTAAATGAGTGAGACTATTATAACACCTAGTGATAGTGGTATAATGTCTAGCCACCTAAAACAAACCTTAGTCGATTGATTTTTTATTGTAGATAGTGTATCCAAAATGGAAGAAAAAGGAAAAACTATTATCGTTTTTATCATAATAATTAACACCTACACTTAATGGGCCAATAGGCGAATGATAGACTAAGGCTCCCATTCCTAAAAAGTGTCTGTATAAAAATGGTGTGCTATAAGTTGCTTGATTATCGGATGTTTTTAAAATAGATAAAACAGGCTGAAATAAATAGGCCTCGAATCTCACATCAACATTATTATATGGTGTAGCAATAGCTTTTAAGCCTCCCGCCATATACTGGTGCGCCCTGTAATCATCAATAAATAAAGTTTGACTTTCGGGAATTGGATTAAAAGAAGGGGCTGATAAAATAGAAGCTGAATAATTTCTAAAAAAATCTTGGGAGGAATAAACGCCCTCAGCAAAAACCCCAATTTTAAAATATTTTATTGGTTTAATATATTTATCTATTGTAATTTTAAAGTTAAACCAATCATGTCCTGGGCCCGAAATTCGAGAAACAGTATCCAGTGATGTTGAACCTGGGTAATAATTTTCGACTCCACTCACAAATTTTGCTCTCACAAGAAGATGAGTTCCCTCCGATGCGTACTGTTTTCTATTAAGCGTATTTATTTGGTAAGACAATTGACCATAGCCAAAATCAAATAAGCTCACATCACTAGTATCTAATCTTGTAAATTCATCCACTTGGTAGTATTTATTTCTCCATTCACTAGCGCCACCAGTAACTACTATTTTACTAATATTACCAACTGCCGCACCAATATTTAGCTCTCCAAAAATATCTTCTTGCACTAAATAAGAGGGTTTTTCAAAATCATAAAACAAGGCGCTACTTTTATAAAAATCCCATCTAGAAAGTGTGAAAGAAGGCTCAATATAAAAAGGTATTTTGGTTGGAAACTCAAATCTTACTTTAGCGTGTGTACTTGAATTTAATTTTCCTAAATAACCATTTACATAAGCCGTAAAACCTATTTTACCTATATGATTGTATTGAGCTGCTAAAAAGAAATTGCTAATGGGTCGATTAGATAAGTTACCTCCAATATCAAAAAATAAAGGTTTATCTTTTTTAGTATTTAAGATTAATGTATATTTTCCAGAAGCACTATCTAACTTTGTTGTAGGATAAGCAGATTTAATTTTTTCATCTGCCATAAGCCTAAAATACTGGCGTTTAAGTTGTTTTGAAGAAAATGTATCGCGTTTGTTTGTTATACTTTTCGTGACAAATCTTTGCATCTTAGGATTAACACCTTTTACTACAACCTTATTGTATATCATGCGCCTAGCCGCAATTTTTTCTTTAAAGTCTTTGCGTTTTTGAGCCAACTGTAGCGCGTTTTCGTAATTAGAAATATGTGCTTTAATTTCAGGCATTCTTCTAATAGTTGCAACATATCCACTATCAATTAATCTTTGTGCTGATTCAAAATTAAAAACACTCACATCTGCCCATGGCTGAATTATAATACCGTTTTCGCAAACAGGAGTAAAATTACTCTTACTCATCAACATATTTCGTAACTGTAAATACAAATTATCATCACTAGGTAGTTGCGAGTTTTCAGTAACCGAACTCCCAATAATAAAATCGGGATACATTTCCTCGTACATCACATCCGAAGGAAAATTATTATACAATCCGCCATCAAATAATAAAGCACTATCAATAGATATTGGACGGATATAAAAAGGATAACTCATGGATGCTCTGATAGCCGATGGTAAATCACCATCTCTAAAAACAACACTTCTCTTTTTCTCGATGTCAGAAGCTACACATCTAAATGGTATCATTAAACTATCAAAATTATATCCGGAAGCTGCATTTGCTGGAGCAAAGGTTTCCATTAAATAAAAATCAATAGGAACCGAATTAATTAAATTGGTTGCCAGATTACTAATCAGTGAGTTATTTAAATTCAATTTTAGGGTTCTCCAAGAGGCATAATCATCCCGTTTTCTAACAAAATATCCAAATTTTGGCGACATTTCGCCTTTTGTAAGATTAGAAAAGGTCTGATCCTTAACCATTTGTTCAATTTCGAGGGGCGAATATCCAGCAGCGTAAAGTCCACCAATAATGCTTCCTATGGAGGTTCCAGAGATACAATTTACAGGGATGTTATTTTCTTCAAGGGCCTTCAGAACTCCAATATGAGCGATACCGCTTGCTCCGCCTCCACTCATAACCAAACCCACCTTTTGTGCCTGAACATAATGAGCATTAAAAAGCATCCAAATGCAAAAAATGGAATTAAAAAAAACGAGTATACGATGTCTAAATCTCAATCTTTGCAAATTTACCTTAAAATTTTAATGCATGACATATTGTTTAAATTTCGCCTAAAATATTTTATATACTGAAATATTTTATTTACTTAGCAGATTATAGAACTTGTCCCTTAAATTGTGATTAAATATATAACTAAAAAAATATTATATGGTATTCTCGTTTTATACGGAGTAATCACTGTTATATTCTTTTTATTTAATGTATTGCCTGGAGATCCTGCTACTATTATGCTAGGGCAACGTGCTAACAAAGAAGCCATTGAAGCTATTCATAAAGATTTAGGAACAGACAGACCAATCATGGAACAATATGCCATGTATTTAAACGATTTATCGCCCATTTCAATACATAATAATTCTAATAACGAAAGTCTTTGGTTTTTAAACCCTGAAAAATTTACTTGGAAACCCTTGTTTACCATAGGAGAAAACAAATCAGTTGTTCTTAAATTACCTTATTTAAGACGTTCATATATTACCAAAAGAAGAGTTTCTGATATTATTGTTGAAACCTTACCAGAAACAGCAGTACTGGCATTTACTTCTATTGTTATAGCCTCTATTGTTGGTATATTTTTAGGTATCATTAGCGCTGTAAAACGTAATACAATTTATGATAGATTATCCCTTGTATTAGCAGTATTGGGTATGGCAGCTCCATCTTTTTTTGTGGGGTTAATTATTGCTTGGTTATTTGGGTACGTTTTGAAAGATTATACTGGTTTATCGCCAACTGGAAGCTTATACGATATTGATGTATGGGATGGTGAAAAATTGAAATTAAAAAACTTGATTTTACCATCAATTACCCTGGGAATTAGACCATTAGCAATTGTAGTACAATTAATGAGAAGTTCATTATTGGATGTAATGAGTCAAGATTACATTAGAACGGCAAAAGCAAAAGGATTAACTATGTACGCCGTTATTATTAAACATGCTTTAAAAAATGCGTTAAACCCTGTTGTAACTGCTATATCTGGCTGGTTCGCAGGATTAATGGCTGGGGCAGTATTTGTAGAGTATATTTTTAGCTGGAAAGGGATTGGATACGAAGTGTTTGAAGCCTTAACCAAAAATGATTTGCCTGTAGTAATGGGTGCTACCTTGATATTTGCAACCATATTTGTGGTGACTAATATTTTTGTAGATATCGCTTATGGTGTATTAGATCCACGTGTTAGAGTAAAATAATGAGTAGACAGAAAATAGTTGCTGGTAATTGGAAAATGAATAAATCTTTACAAGAAGCTAAAACTCTTGTAGAGCAAATTATAAATCAAGTAAATGAATTTGATGAAGTAACAAAAATCATCATTCCTCCATTTCCATTTTTAGAAACTGTTAAGTCTAGCATCTCAAATAAACCAAACTTTTATATTGGTGCTCAAAACTGCCATACTAATGCAAGCGGCGCTTTTACTGGCGAAGTAAGTGCTAGTATGTTAAGTTCTGTAGGATGTGAGTATGTTTTAGTTGGCCATAGCGAAAGAAGGCAGTTTTTTAAGGAAAAAGATGCGGATTTGGTTTTGAAAATCAAAGAAGCTTTAAAAAATAATATACGTCCTATTTTTTGTATTGGAGAAACCATTCACGAACGTAAAACCGATAATCATTTTAAGGTTATTACAGAACAATTAACCAACGTATTAAAACAATTTTCGATAGCAGAATTTCCAAAATTTGTTTTAGCCTACGAACCAGTTTGGGCTATAGGAACTGGAGAAACAGCGACTGCCGCTCAAGCACAAGAAATGCATGCTTTTATTAGAAGTATTGTGACTGACATTTACGATTCATCCATTGCTAGTAATGTTTCTATATTATATGGAGGAAGCTGCAATCCTCAAAATGCTCAGGAATTATTTAGATGCCCTGATGTAGATGGTGGATTAATTGGAGGTGCATCCTTAAAAGCAGATGATTTTTGTAAGATCATATTTTCTTTTTAACCAAGCAACTAACTTTTACTCCTAATTTTTGATTACGAATTTATACGAATATACGAATCGTTGTGTACGCTCAGATTCGTATATTCGTATCTTAATTCGTAATTAATCAAATGGACTACATTCAATATACATTTACCGTTACACCCACTGAGCCAGGATCAGATATTTTAATCGCTTTATTAGCAGATTTAGGTTTTGAAAGTTTTACCCAAAACGAAACTAGTGTTGAAGCCTACATTCAAGAAGAATTTGAAAATGAAGATTTAGTAAAGGAATTATCATTTGAAGATTTTACATTTTCTTATGCAAGAACCGTTATTCCAAAAACGAATTGGAACGAAGAATGGGAAAAAAATTTCAGTCCGGTTTACGTAGATGATTTAGTTTGCATTAGAGCACATTTTCATCCAGCTGCTGAGAATATAAAACATGATATCGTAATTACCCCTAAAATGAGTTTTGGTACTGGACATCACGATACCACTTGGTTAGTTAGCAAAACCATGTTTAGCATTCCATTTGCAAACACTCATGTTTTAGACATGGGTTGTGGCACAGGAATTTTAGCCATACTTGCTAAACAACTAGGCGCTACTAAATTATTAGGAATTGACATTGATGATTGGAGTATTGAAAATTCCATTGAAAATGCAGCCATCAATCATGCATCAGATATTGAATTTAAGAAAGGAGATGCCTCAATACTACCAAGTACAGAAACATTTGATATTATTTTAGCAAACATTAATAAAAATGTATTGAAAAAAGATTTACCTGCCTACTACACTTGTTTAAAAAAAGATGGCTATCTATTGTTAAGTGGTTTTTTTACAGCGGATGTGGAGGAATTAAAACAATTAACACAAAGCATCGGTTTTACATTTATTGAAAGCTATAACAAAAATGAATGGGCAGTTATTAAACTAAAAAAATAATTCATTTAAAAACATGAATTTAGAATTTAAAGAAGAACAAAATTTTAGAAAATGGTGGCATTTTGCAATTGCTGGATTTCCAGTAATTATAATTAGCGTGATGTTTTTTTTAGTTCAATTAGATGTTGTACAAACCAAAAATAATCAAAAAGAACCCTTATTTTTCCTAATACTCATTTCATTCATGATACTAGTTTTTGTTTGGTTTTTATTTTTAAAATTAGAAACAACCATTAGCGAAAAAGGTATTCTTGTTAACTATAGAAGTATTCCATTTTGCAAAAGAAACATCCAATGGGAAGATATATCATCCATTGCTGTGATAAAATATTCTCCCTTAACCGACTATGGTGGCTGGGGTGCCAGATATAGTTTATCTGGAAACGGCTGGTGTTATAACGTAGTTGGAGAATATGGCATTAAATTATTTACAACTAATAATAAACCATTTTTAATTGGCACTCAAAAAAAAGAAGAAGCTGAAAAAATTATCAAACAATACTTTAATAAATAAATTACATCATGACTTATACAAAAATCAACGAAAACATTATTGAACAATTAAAAAAAATAATTGATGCGCATGATGTATTAATTGACCATGATAATCTTGAAAAATATGGGCAAGATGAAACTGAAGATTTTATTTTTAAACCAGAAGTAGTAGTTAAACCCAAAACTGTTAGTCAAATTTCAGAAGTGATGAAATTAGCTAATACTCATAAAATACCTGTCACTGCTCGTGGTTCAGGAACTGGATTAAGTGGTGGTGCCTTACCTATTCATGGTGGAATTATAATAAGTATGGAACGTTTTAATAATATTTTAAATATTGATGAGCGAAATTTACAAGCCACTGTAGAACCAGGAGTAATCAATTATATTTTTCAAGAAGAAGTAAAAAAAGTTGGGTTATTTTATCCTCCAGATCCAGCAAGTTGGGGAAGTTGCTCTTTAGGCGGCAATGTAGCGCATAGCAGCGGTGGACCAAAAGCTGTAAAATATGGCACTACAAGAGATTATGTGCTGAATATTGAAATGATATTACCTAATGGTGATATTATTTGGACAGGTGCTAACACCTTAAAATATTCAACAGGATATAACCTTACACATTTAATGGTTGGTAGCGAAGGAACACTAGGTATCATTACCAAAATAGTGTTTAAATTAATACCATTACCCAAGCACGATTTATTAATGTTAGTTCCTTTTACTTCGGCTGAAAAAGCATGCGAAGCAGTGGGAGCAACTTTTAGAGCAGGTATTACACCAAGCGCAATGGAGTTCATGGAGCGTGATGCCATTGATTGGAGCATTAAATATGCAGGTGAAGTAAATTTTACAATTAAACCAGAGTGGCAAGCTTTATTATTGATTGAAGTAGATGGTAATAACATGGACGTATTATTTAATGATTGCGAAACCATCAGTAATATTATGACAGAACATGGTTGTGATGAAATTTTAATGGCAGATAGTGCTGAACAAAAAGCGTCGCTTTGGAAAATACGTCGTAAGGTTGGAGAGGCCGTAAAAAGTAATTCAGTTTACAAAGAAGAAGATACAGTGGTACCAAGAGCAGAACTACCTGTTCTTTTAAAAGGTGTAAAAGAAATTGGTTCAAAATATGGGTTTAAAAGTGTTTGCTATGGTCACGCAGGCGACGGTAACTTACACGTTAATATTATTAAAGGAGATTTATCGGATGATGTATGGGAAACTGAATTACCAAAAGGCATTGTAGAAATTTTTGAACTATGTAAAAAACTAGGTGGCACAATTAGCGGCGAACATGGCATTGGCTTAGTACAAAAAGATTATTTATCAATTGTTTTCCCTGAGTACCAGTTAGAATTGATGAGAAATATCAAAAAATTATTTGACCCAAATTTAATTTTAAACCCAGGCAAAATGGTATTTTAATCCCAAATGATTTAAAGCTGAATTTGAGAATTAAAACAATCTAATAGCTTATAAACACTCATCATAAAAGCATTTGATTATGTATTAAGTTTCTATATTATATTTTGAAAGCTCTTTTAATTTAAATATATTTGATAAACGATAAAAACAAACACATGAAAAAAATTATACTTTCAATTTTCACATTTATTGGGTTGGTAACAACGGCTCAAACTATTACAGAAGGAAGCCATGCTCCAATGAATCAAGATCCATTATTCAGTACATACCAATGTGATTCTACAGGCATTACACCTGGTGGAAATGGGGCAGGTCAAACATGGAATTTTTCAGCACATACTCCTCACTTATCTACTTTAAAAACATTTACAACTTTAACATCTGTAAACGCAACCTACAATCCAGCAGATGTTTATGTAAGCTCTGGTTCAACAAATACAAACTATTACAGATCAGCTACTACTAAGTTAAACTACTATGGTGGTGATTTAACTATTTCTGGAATTAACCTAACCGTAAAGTATGCTAATCCAGCAATTGTTGCTTTATACCCAATGAGTTTAAATTCAGCAACAACTTCCATTACTAGTGGAACTGTAGTTTCTGCTATTACTGGCGCATTTTCTGGAACTTGTGATGTTATAGCGGATGCTTCAGGAACTTTAACTTTACCTGCGAAAACTTTCAACAACACTCTTCGCGTGGTAACATCTCAAACTTTATCTGCACCTTCAATTTTTAACACTTTAGTGTATTTAAAAGTATACGATTATTATTGCACTGATGACACTGTAAAATCTCCTATTTTCTCAATAAATACTTCAACTATTTCATCTTCAATTGGCGGAACAAGTACTCAAACAATCACAACTCTTTTAAAAGATTATAATATTGTAGGTGTAAATGAAGTTCAAAATTCGAAAATTGAATTATCAGTTTTCCCTAATCCAGCATCATCTTTTGTTAACTTTTCTACAACAAGCTTAGAAGCAACTAAAGTAATTGCTTTTGACATGACAGGTAAAGTTGTAGCAACTGAAATCATGGAAATGGGTAAAGCAAAAATGAATACTTCTAACTTGGCAAGTGGCGTTTATATGTATCAGGTAACTGACAAAAACAACCAAACACTTACTACAGGTAAATTTAACGTTAGTAAATAACATTTTCCTTAAATCAAAACAAAGCCTTATCTTTACTAGAGATGAGGCTTTATTTTTTTATACTAATTAGCATATTTATTTTTTCTTCTTGTTCAAACGAAACAAAAGAAGAAATTAAAATTGTTAAAGTAAATGCCCCACAAGATTTGAATAAGGAAATTGAAACACTTATTTCAAAATATATCAATCAAGAGGACACTGCACTAACAATCGATTCAATACATCTATCTTGCTACAAGTATTTCAAACCATTGTACTCAAATCATCTTTTATGGTTTAATACCTCTAAATTAAATTCAAAAGGAGATAGTTTATTAAAACTGATAGAAAACATTACTTACTATGGTTTAATCCCCACACAATATCATCTTAAACAAATTAAAAATAATATTGATTCTATCCATTCAAACAAAGAACTAATAAATGTGACATCATTAGTAAGAGCTGATGTGTTAATGAGCGATGCTTACTTTTTAATAGGTGCTCACCTCAATAAAGGAAGATTTAACTCTGACACATTGGTTATTCAAACTAATTTTGATAAGCTAGATAAAGGTTGGGATAGTGTTTTAGTAAGCGGATACAACTCTGGGAATTTCAAAGCCGCTTTCGATTCATTGGAGCCCAAATTTTACCATTATCAAATGCTCAAAAAAGAATTAGCAATTATACTAAAAGACACTTCTTTATTTCAAATAGATTCAATTCCATTTGTAACAGAAAAAGATTCTTTAGCAAAAAGAGAGTTGATAGTAAAAAGCTTAATTAAACAAGGGTTTTATGATACAACATCATTGGCTAATGATAGTATCAAACTTAACCGAGCACTAAATAAACTTCAAAAAAAATGGTTCATACAACCCGACGGGAAAATAGGAAAATATACCGCACAGGCACTTTCATACAACAGAGATAAAATTATTAAACAAATTTGCATGTCTTTAGAGCGGTGGCGTTGGGAAAACAAATTTCCTGAAAAATATGCGTTTATTAATATTCCTGCATTTTGGTTAACAGTTTACGAAAAAGATACTGTTGTAATGCAATCTGCTATTGTTTGCGGGAAACCAGAAAATCAAACTCCAATATTAAAAAGTAAAATAGATCACATGCTAATTTATCCTTATTGGAACGTACCTATTAGCATTGCCACCAAAGAAATTTTACCAGCTGTTCAACGAGATACTTCTTACATAAGAAAAAAGAATTTTGAAGTGTTAGGCGCAAAAGACAAAGTTTTGGACTATACAAAAATTCCATGGAAAAAATATACTAAAGATTACTTACCAGTACGATTTAGACAACGTATTGGAGAAGAAAATAGCTTAGGCGTTGTGAAATTTAATTTCAATAATCCTTTTGGCGTTTACTTACACGACACAAATTCTAAACGTTATTTTAAAACAAGTTCACGTGCACAAAGTCATGGCTGTATCAGATTAGAAAACTTTATTGATTTTGCGGATTTCTTAATTAGAGATGATAGCGTACATTACAAGCATGATAGTTTGCAAGTATATTTTGCAAAACAAGAGCAGAAGAAAATAAGATTAAAAAAAGCTCTACCTATTTACACAAGATACTATACCGCTTATGCCGATAGCTTAGGATTAAAACTATATATTGATGTATATAGAAAAGATGAAGAAATGATGAATTTAATTTACAAGAATTAAATATCTATTTAGAACTACTGTGCTATTGCTTCTTTAAAACCAACAGCACTCATGCAAAACCAACCAACTACTTTCACTTTATCACTAGTTGTATTAACAATATTTGTTTTCACATTTTCGGGGCTAGTAGCAAATAAACCTGAATTAGTAACTTGTGTTTGTACTTGTAATAAAAAATTAAATGTTTCTAAATTGATAGAATGTATTTCCACTCTACAAACATCATTTAATTTAAACACTTCTCCAAAGGGAGTAATACCTCTAGCGATGGGAGTTATAAAAGGAAAGCCATCAGCACCGTTCCCAAAAGCAGCATCAGCACATATATTTATATCTCCTCCTTTATTAAAAAACACTCCATTTCTATATGATTTAATCCAGTAGTAATCTACCGTATCTCCGGGAATATCAAAACCTAAAAAGGCGAATTCATATCCTGGTTCCGAGTTTGCTAAACCTCCTCCTTCATTATATTCAGAAACTAAACTATCTACTTTTGTAGTTCTGTTCATACGAGAAGTAGATTTATAAATATAACCTTGGTGAGTCACTGTTAATTCATAATTATGTCCAATTCTCCCTAACGTATCTGTTGATGCTGGAGTGTATAAATAATTTCCGTCACTATTAATATCAGTAAAAGTATACGTTAATCCTGATGTTAAATCTTTTATAGTAACGTTTGCTCCAGTAACTGGATAATTAGGTCTTTGACTAAAATAATCATCTGTATACGTTAGACGAATTTTTTGAGTAGAACGCATATCATTCACAAATGCATCAATCGTGATTAAAGGTTCTCCTTTATCTAACTTCACCTGAATCACATCTTCACAAGAAGTAAATGCTAACACTGTAAGTAATGAGATGAATAATTTAATAGTTTTCATAAATATTAATATTTAAAATTATATGTAATAGCAGGGATAAATGATCCAACGACTGAATATCTAACGGCTTCTGTATTTACAGGATAATCAGGATTGTTTCGGAAATAAATAGAAAAAGCATTTCTTCTATTATAAACGTTGTACACACTAATTGCAATAGTTTGTTTATAACGACGTCGTTCGTTTTTCTTGAAATTATAAGTAATACCAATATCCGCTCTGTGGTATGCTGTGTTTCTATAATTATTACGCTTATTATCTGTATTATAAGGAATCACATAACCTTGAACTTCAACTTTTGCTGTTGGAAAAGTTGCTGGTGTACCTGTTTGATACACAAAATTAGCTGAGAAACTCCAACGCTTACTCAAATCATAAATTAAAACAGTATTGATATTATGTGTTCTATCGTACTTAGACAAGAACCATTCGTCGTTACTAATACCGCGTACCTGACGTTCAGTTTTTGACAAAGTATAGCTTACCCAACCATTTAATTTTCCTTTTGCTTTCTTAATATATAACTCTAATCCATAAGCTCTTCCTTTACCTTGAATTAAATCAGCTTCCAAGTATTCATTCAATAATAGATTAGCATTATCTACATAGTCTAATTGATTTTGTAAATCTTTGTAATAAACTTCAGCTGATGTTTCAAACATGTTTTCTTTGAAGTTTCTAAAATAACCTAAGGTAACTTGATCTGAAATCAATGGTTTAATGTTATTTGTTACTGGCGTATAAATATCAAGTGGAGTAGACGCTGCCGTGTTTGAAACGATATGCAAATACTGAGACATTCGGTTATAACCCAATTTCACAGAACTCTTGTCATTAATGGTATAGTTTAATGCAAAACGAGGCTCAGGATTATTGTATGCTTTAATCGTTTTTCCATCACCAATTTTTTCTTCACCATCTAAAGGTTTACTTTCATTTGGAATTGTATCTCTGTAAGTATATTTTGTTCCCTTACCTAAGTAATTAAAAAACGACCATCTAATCCCATATTGTAGTGTAAATCGATTGGTAAGCTTTTGTTCATTGTCAATATATCCAGCGTACTCTACTCCATATTGATTATCTAAACTAATATTAGATTCGCTACCATTTTGTGAAGTAATAATTGCTTGACCTGGTTTAAACGTATATAAAATACCTTGTGCACCAAACTTAATAGTGTTTTTGCTATTTAAGTAATAGGTAAAATCAGGTTTTAAGCTGTAGTTAATAATGTTTGAGGTCCAATCAAATTTCTGACTGCTACCTTCATCTTTAAATCCTAACTCGTATTTATAATTACTATAAAAAGAAGTCAGATTCATAAACAACTTACTATTAAAAATATGATTCCATCTAAGCGTTGCTGTGGTATTTCCCCAATTGAATTTAAAGCCAGCGCCAAATACATCACGACCTAAATAACCACTTGCAAACACGGTATTTTTATCATTGACGCGCCAATTAAATTTAGCGGTTAAGTCATAAAAATAAAATTTAGCATCTTTTAAATTTGGCTGTTGTTGTGCTATAAAAGGTTTAGCTAATACATCAATATAACTTCTTCTACCAGCAATTATAAAGGAAGCTTTATCTTTTAATAATGGAGCTTCAATTGATAAACGACTGAAAATAGTTCCTAATCCTCCATTTACTTCTAATTTTTTACTATTTCCTTCTTTCATTCTAATATCTAATACCGAAGAAGCTCTTCCTCCATATTGCGCTGGGATACCACCTTTGATTAGTTTTACATCTTTAACCGCATCTGGATTAAAAATAGAAAAGAAACCAAATAAGTGAGATGAGTTATAAACCGGAGCCTCATCCATCAATACTAAATTTTGATCGATATTTCCTCCACGTACATTAAATCCACTTGCTCCTTCACCAACTGTTGTTACACCAGGTAATAATTGAATACTTTTTATAATATCAACTTCTCCTAGTAATGCAGGCATTTTTTGAATTTGTTTAATATCCAATTTTGCCACACTCATTTCCATACTCTTCACGTTTTTATCTTCCTTTTCAGAAGAAACAACTACCTCTTCCAATTCCTTTCCCTCTTCAGCCATTTCTAAACTCACTGTTTTATTTGAAGATAAATCAACTGGCATATAAACTGTTTTATATCCTATAAACGAAAAAACAATCGTATCCTGTCCCTTTGGAAGGGTTAATGAATAAAAACCATACACATTTGTACTAGTTCCAATTTGTGAGTTCTTTTTGTATACAGTTACGCCAATGAGTGCCTCGCCATTTTTGGCATCTTTGGCATAACCGCTAACCGTAAATTTATCTTGAGCTTTTATGTTATAAAAAGAGCAGATTATAAGCAATAGAATAATTTTCTTCATGATTTTTTAAAATATTCGGGTGCAAACTTAGGAAACTAATTTTTCATTTCAAGTTTCCTGAACGATTTTTTTACCTCTTGTGTAACGTTTAATGTTAAAAATTGTTGTAAGTAACAGCGCAAATATAGTTCGGGAAAACTAGTTTAACCTAAGCTTATTAGGTGAAGTAATGTCATTAGGCGGTAAATGGTAGTTTTAGGAGAATTATAAAACCTCGACTTCTTGCTCTTGTATATATAACAAAAGTTTTTTGACTGAAGAATAACCCAAACTTAACAAGGCATATTCATAATCTTGCATTTGAGCATGGTATTTTTGAGCATTCTTTTTACCAGTTTTATAATCGATTACTACAGCATTATTTCTAGAAATCACTACTCTATCTGGTCGCAAAATATCTCCTGTAGAAGTTAAAATTTCTAATTCGTTTTTCACGTCAACACCTTTTTCAAAATAAGATGAAATAGATTTAATGGCTAAAAGTGATTTTATTTCAGAAGACATCTTCTCAGATTCTTCAACTGTAATATCTCCAGATAAAATAGTCTGTTCAATCACCGCATCTACATCCTCTTTGGTTTTTATTTTCGATAAAATATAATGTACTAAAATCCCATATTCACGAGCTTTAGTCACATCCTCGTTGGCGCCATAAGTTGAAGCACCTTTAATTTGAACCACATCTTGATTAGGATTAAAACTCAATTCTTTAATTTGTAATTGCTCTAACCCTAATTTACTATGAGGCGCTTTGGTGTTTTTAATCATCGCACCAAATTCTAATACATGATTGGCAGCATCATATTGAGCTTGTGTTTCGGCAAAAGATGTTAACCAAGTATGACAATTTTTCGCGCTTTTCTTTTTGAGTTGTGGCGTAATAATATGTAGTCTATCTACTGCTCTAGTGAAATCAACATACAACATATTTAAACTATCCAAGGTTTGTTGCTGTCTTTCCTTTTCTGCTAATGGTTTGTAAACAGTATCATCTGCAGCCTTAGTTGTATTAATTAAAGCAACAGGTAAATCAATTCCTTCCTCATCAATATCCACCCAAATAGATTGCGTTTTTTCGATATCCCACGCTAAATAGGGCGTAATCACAACAGGAAATTCCAAACCTTTAGAAGCATGAATGGTCATAATATTAACAGCGTTAATACCTTCAGGAATAATAACCGAAGCTTTATCTGCTCTGCGGTTCCACCACTCTAAAAACAAACTAATATTAGAGGTATTACCTTGTAAGAATCCCAATACCTCATCCAAGAAAAAACGAATGTATTGCGGGTTACTCTCATTTAATTTTAGTACATGAACAATCTCTAAACAAGCGTCAAATAAATTAGAGGCGGTAAGTTTTAAAATATCTACTCTTAACTGACATTCGTTTAAAACATCAAATAAGGTTTTGATTTTAGAGGTATTTAATTCTCTTAAAAAAGTAATGCAATGTGATTCGTTACAGAGTTGTTTATCCAATAAATAATTAACCACTACCGAAGCAGATACTAAATCTTTTTGATTAGAAATGTATTTTAAAAATGCTAAAACAACCGATACCTCTTTTGCATTATTCAACAATAACGAATCGGCTGATACAACTGGTATGCCCTGCTCTATTAAAAAATTAGCAACGGTATTTCCATGTCTGTTTTGACGAATGATTACACATACATCGCTATAAGCAAAACCATCTTCAATGGCTTTTTGAATATATTTTAAAATGAATTTTGTGTTAATCGTATCTGTATCATCTTCGCCTAATTCAGGAAAATCTAAACTCACATATCCTAGTTCATCCGTTTTATGCTCTTGTTTTTGATTGTGATAGATTTTCTTTAAATCTTCGTTTAATACAGTGTTAGATAAATACTCAAACAAAGTATTATTAAATTTCACAATCGTACTTTCACTTCTAAAATTGGTATCTAAAACTCTTCCTTCAAAATTTCTGATTAAAGAATCTTCACGCTCTTGTAATAACTCATTTTTATTAAGCGCATTTACGTTAGGTAAATTCACAAACTGTTCAACATCAGCATTGCGCCAACGATAAATAGATTGTTTACCGTCACCCACTATCAAATTCATATTGCCATTACCTAATGAGTTATCAATCAAGGGCAACATATTTTGCCATTGCATAGCCGATGTATCCTGAAACTCATCTAATAAAAAATGCTTGTATTTATCTCCTAATCGTTCAAAAATAAATGGTGTTGGTTCGTTATTCACTACCTCCGAAATACGCTCATTAAACTCAGAAATAAATAAAATATTTTCGTCGTTTTTATATTCGTTAGTGAGTTTGGCTAATTCGTTTACCAAGCCCATGGCGTAAATATTTTTATAGATTAAACTAAAGGCATTGTAACGCTGCTCGTTTTCTCTCAAATAAGCTAAAACATCTTTTGCGATTTTTTCAAGCTCAATTTTAATACTGTCAATAGCCGATTTTTCATCAACTGTTGCTTTGCCGCCATGCCATTTATCATTATCTAATGTCTTTACCACATTAGCACCAAATAATTCCTTTTCTGATGTTTCTTTTAAGTTAGCTAGTTTGATATAAAAATTATAAATACCAGCTCCGCCACTCGCAAAAGCACTTGCTGATAATTGTTTATCGTTAATCAATTTCAAGGCTTTTTCTCCCTGAGATTTTAAGAATGTATCGAACTCTTTGGTAATTGATTTGAGTTGTTTTTTAATTCTATCAAAATCAGCAATATCAAATTGATTGAGTTGATTAATTAAATCGCCTACGCCTTCTTTATTAATTTCTTTAATAAAATCAATCAATGTTTGCTCAGGATCCCAGTTTTTATTGTCTTCGATTTGTGCAATCGAAAACTGAACTAAATAATCCGTAATTAATTTATCCTTACCTAAGTTATTAATTAATGTAGAAATCACTTTTTTAAATACCGCGTCCGAATCTGTTTCAATTTGAAAATTAATGGGCAGCTTCAAATCCAAAGCAAAGGTTCTAATAATGCGATGCGTAAAACTATCAATGGTGCCAATCGAAAAATCAGAATAGTTGTGCAAAATATCAGTCAACACCACTTCTGCTCTTGCCTTTAAATCTTCTTTTGATATAGTTAATTCCTTAGCAATTAAAGAACTAAGCATGTCATTACTTTCTAAACTAATTTCTTTAAGGGCTTTTATAATACGCCACTTCATTTCAGAAGCTGCTTTATTAGTAAAAGTAATAGCTAAAATTCCTTTATAAGATTTTGCTAAATTGTGTTTATCAACTAAGGCAATTTTCAAATATTCCTTAACCAATGTAAAGGTTTTTCCGCTTCCTGCAGAAGATTTATAGACAATAAAATTATTTTGAGTAATTGGAAGCATACCTTTCGAAGGTAGTTATTATGAAACAAAAAAATAAGATAATTGAATAAAAAATATTTAACCACATAGGAACTTGGGGATAACTGTTAGTTTTAGAGCAAAAACAAAGCATTTTACTTTACACATAGTATGCTATGTTAAAAGCGAAGCTCTATCAAAACCTATCACTCCAAAAAATCTATGTTTCTATGTGGTTAAATGTTATAAATCGTATTCATAAAATATTATAAAAACTGCCATCATAAAAAGCATTTTAGTTTATTTGTAACTTATTATTAAAGTTGAATTATAACTTTACAAAATGAGATTTAATCTTTTTATCATATTCATTTCTATTTTCTTTATGTCATGTAAAGAATTTAAAGAAATCACTGTCACTAACGTAGATAGTTTTTACATGAATAAAATTACCACCGAAAAAATTGAAGCTGAAGTAAACGTGAAAATTAACAACCCTAACAATTCGGGTTTTTCAATTTATCCATCAGAATTTGAGGTCATTTTTAGTGGTATTAGATTAGGGAAGGCTAAATTAGACAAACGGGTTCATATAGACGGAAAAGCCGAAAAAGTGTATACTTTTAAGTTAAACTCTAAAATTTCTGATATGAATCCCTTGGATGCTTTAAGACTTTTAAATTTGGATAATTTGGGAAAAATTGAGGTTAAAGGGGAGTTAAAGGCAGGAAAATTCTATTTGAAAAAGAAATTTCCTGTAAACTATACCGATAAAGTGAAATTATTTAAATAAAACGTAACTATTTGTTCATTAATTGTGTATAAATTAGCCAGAAACCTAATTTATGTCTCAAGCTGAACTTATATCGGCATGCCTTAAAAACGATAAAACTGCTAAAAAACAGCTGTTTGAGACCTATTGTAGTAAATTACACTTCATAGCAGCCAGATATTCAAAAAACTCTGTACAAGCAGAACAATTATTATTAAACGGCTTTGCTTGTGTTTTTTCAAATTTAAGTCAATTCAAATCTCAAAATAGCATTACTCTGGATGAATTCATTAAAAATGAGTTCATTTCTTTTGTGGTGAAATACATAAAGGGCATCAGAAATGAATATTATGTAGCAAGTACAGTAAAAGCAGTTGAACACAAGGAAAAAACCTATGATTTATTTTTGGATAGTAAATTTATTGACGTCAATAATGTAGATCAAGATATTTTATTAAAATCCATTCAAACTTTAGTTCCATCGCAGCGATTAATATTTAATTTGCATGTAATAGATAATTATACATTGGAGCAAGCTTCTGAATTGCTAGATAGCAGCGAACAAAGTATGAAAGCTAATTTAGAAAAAGCAAGATTTAATTTACAAAAAACGATTGAACGAAATTTAAAATTAAGTAACGATGAGCAGCCAGTTTAGTTACGAATTAGATGAACGTCAAATTAGAATTTTGATGCAGGATGCCGAAACGAATTACAACGAGGCGTTATGGGATAAATTTGAATCAATAGAGCCAACCTCTGGCTGTAAATCATCTTCTGTTCAAATTGGCAATTATATTCCTAAATTCAATTTAAGTATTAGTCGTTCGATAATAGTACCTGTTTTATTTATCATTTTAATTGGCGGTTTATCTGCTATGCTTTTTAGTTTTGTTGATTTTAAGAAAAAAGAAAGCATTGATAAAGAAATTCCTTTAGTTGCCAATCCCGAAAATTTCAAAAAACCAGACGTAAAAACTGCTAAAGTTATTAAGCCAACGGAAGTGAAAATAAATCCTATAAAAACGGTTGTTGCATCTACGCCTTCAATAAATACAACACCTACTGTTACAACACCATTACCTGCAGTTGAAACAAAACAATTAGAGCCTATAAAAATTGTTGAGTCTACTCCAAAAGAAAAAATTCAACCAACAAGCGAAATAAAAAAAGAAACGGCTCCTACAATTGTGAAAAAGAAGAAAAAGAAAGTAAAAGCTGAAGAATTACCTACAATTAAAGCGGTCACTAATTTAAACGAAGGTGTAAATGAACCAGAGTTGGAATTAGATTTAAAATAATTGTTTCCAGCTATTATTTAGCATTTCCCCTATTCTTTTATCAATAATAAACGTAAAATCGTTTTCTGATATTTTATTAAGCTCAATCCAACGCATGGTCTGAGCTCCCTCTTTTTTCTTTTCAAAATCAAAGGGTTTTGAAGAAATTTTACAAGCTAATTCTAAAGGATTAAACTCCGATTTCGGCTTCACTTTATAATAAATGCTAATGACTTGATTATTGACGCTAAAAGCTGAATTAACAAAAAAATCGGTAGTATAAAAATGAGCTTCTACTTCTATATCTAAATCTAACTCTTCTTTAAACTCTCTTATCACGCAATCAATTGTGCCTTCTCCAAACTCTAAGCCTCCGCCAGGTAATTTGGTAATATTCATACCTTTTATGTGTTCATCTGATACTAAAAGTCGATCTTCATGTATTAAAATACCATATACACGAACATTGAAATTTCTCATAACAAATAATAGTTTTAGTTGCGGAGATAGTTAATAAGCTATCTTGCCATAAATTTACGGCAATAAAATGAGAGTTTAAGATAATTTGGAATTATTAACTACTTTTTGAAATAGTTAAAATTGGTCATAATACCGATTGTATGAGAATTGCCGTTTGCAGCATACTTAGAATAAGCATAATCTAAGTGAAATTTATATACTTTAAAGCCAAAACCTGCCGATAAACCGTTTGCTTTTTTCACATCAGGTAAGGACATTTCTTTTCCTTTTTTGAAATTATAAGCTAATCTTAGACTAAAGTTTTTACCTATTAATACCTCAGTTCCTATTGTTAAATGTCGTCCTAATTTATCAAACCAATCACCAATTTTCTCGTTTCTTTTTTCTTTTTGGGTTTTTACAATGGGTTTATTTGTGAATGGGTCAATGTCTTTTGATACATCTTGCGGATCTACATAAGTCAAATCCCATTTTAATAATTGGTCGTATTGTGCAATAATTCTAAATGGTGCCTTTGAAATCTTTTTACTTATACCAATTTGCAAATCGCTAGGCATATTTTCTTTTGGAGCACCCTCAAAGTAAGGCATCCACTGCTTTCCATAATTTTTAGCTAATAAAGAAACGGTAAACTGTTTTTTATTATGGTATGTTAATCCAACATCAATGGCGTTTCCTAAAGAATAGTAAATATCATAATAAGAATATATGGTTTTTAATGTTACCCCTAATGATAATGTACTATCCTTATTTAAAGTTTTTGCAAACGAAAGATTTAATGAATAATCAGCTGCTTTAAAAGTTCCTGTTTCAATATTATATTCATCTCTTCCGTCAAACTTACCATAATTAAAATACTGCAAACCAACGCCAAATGTTCCGTATTTTTTAAATTGTTTGGCGTATAAAAAATTACCATAATTCACATCCGAAACAAAATTGACATAATTCAGTGATAATTGATTAGATGAACTTGGACTTAATAAAGCAGGATTGCTATATCCAAGATTGACATCTTTATCCCAAATAGCGATAGAAGCACCGCCTAATGCATTGGAACGAGCAGGAACTGGCAGACTTAAAAAACTAAAAGTTTTCATGCCTCCAATTTGAGCAAAAATGCCAGAACTAAGAATAACGAGAATATATGTAATTATTTTTTTCAATATGATTATAAACGCCTAAAAATAAGCTTTATTGTGCAATTATTTTCCCATTCTAAATACATTGGTTTCTACCCAACCCTTTCCCCAATCCTCATGTTCTTGCTCAGTCCATATTTCAGGGTAAAAAATACGTTTTTGGAAACGGGGAGGTAAATACTTTTGCCAATTAGTTCCCCCAGTAGCGGCAATATCTTCGGTGTTTTGTTGTAAATATTTAACTGCACTTTTATAATGCATTAATGGCCAATTGATGTTTACATTTACATCTAATTCTTTTAATGCATTAATTAGTTTTGGATTTTGTTGATCGTGAGCTGATAATGATTTATACTTAGCCCACATATTTTTCGGTTGATATTCTTTAGCTAAGGCAATAAATTCTGCTCCATATTTTTTCTCAAACTGATTAAGCGTTAACGTTTTTTTACCAGTAGCTAATTCGGTGGCGCCTTTGTTCCAATAAATATTTTGGAACATTTCTTCAATGCTAGGATTTTTACCCACTAAACTTGGACGAACATCTTTATCCACTAAATTAAAAAAATCGGTTGCGCAAATTTCAATTTTACGATATTGAGCACTTTGAAAACCGCTAGCAGGAAGCAAAGCCATACGATAGCGTAAAAACTGTTCTTTTTCCATACCATCTACCATAATCTCAAACGATTTGGTTAATGATTCGAAATAACGATTGATACGTGTAATACGTTCTGCGAAAAAATTTACATCTAAAGTTTCTTTCCAACCTTGATCATGTCCATTTGGCTGAATATTTTTTCCATTATTAGCAATTTGCTCCATTTCATGAAGCGATAGCTTGAAATACAATTCTGTAATTTGATGATACATGATGAAAATTTTTTCATCAGGAAAATCTGTTTTAGGATTTTGAAGAGTTAATAGAGTATCAACTTGGATGTAATCCCAATAGGTCAAATAATTTGATAACAAAAGTCCATCTAAATAACTATCTAAACTTTGGCCCATAAGGCTGTATTTTTCTTCAAGCTGATGAACTCGGTCGATTATTTCTTTTTTCAATTCCATAAGGCTAAAAATAGAAAAAGGATATTGATTTACACAATATCCTTTTAAATTTTTAATATCTTGTTTTACTTAACTTCTGAAGTTGGATTAGCTAAGTTTTTTACGGAAACAATATCCAACTTAATAGAACCAACTACTAACTTTGCTTGAGCTCTTAATGGTACATGGTTTTTATCATCAGTTAACCATACATTTAAATCGTCTTCACGTTTAAAAATACGTCCTTTTTGAACTATTGGTCTAAATTTCACACAATTAAAGGTTCCAATATCGCAGGTAATTTTTTCTCTTCCCACAAATCTAATTTTCAATGGCCAAATTTCTTTATCGACAATACTGTTAATCGTAAACACATCACCTTCTTTGGCATTTGTTAAATCTAAATTACGAGCTGAATAAAAAGAAGAAATCATATCCTGTGTTCCTTCGGGAATTTCTACTTTTTCGCCACCACCAACATCTACTTTGTTTGTATAATGGTTGAAAGTATAATCTTGATTAATAGTAGTTCCTCCTTCATATACTCTACGAACAAACATCCAAGGTAACAAGGCGTCTTTATCCATAAACGTTTCATATCTGTCACGGACTTTAAAAAACCAATCAAAAGTTCCTTTAGAATATCCGTTACCAACAATATGATATACTTTTCTACCAGCTACCTCAATAACTTCTGGTTTTACTTCCATTAAAATAACACCTGCATCCATCATACCATAATGTAAGCGATAAGATAAAATCTCACCTTCTTTAAATGCCTCGTTAGTTTTAACTGGCAATTCTTTTTTAGGAACTTCTGTAGGAATAATTTGGTCTAATTTTTCTTCAACTGAGATATAATAGCCTGCAGAACATAAAGCCACAGTAGCTACAACAGCAGATGCGATAATTGCAATATGTTTAATAGTTTTCATTTTAGTACGTTTGGTATAATAAATCCAAATCTCGTGCCAACATAAAAATACAACTTTTTTAGCTGTTAAAATATGTAAAATAAACAAACTGAAGAATAAGGAGATTATATTTGACTTATGAAAACAAACTTTTTTGCCTTTTTAATCCTATTAGTTATATCAGGTTGTTCCTACCAACAAGCTACTAAAGAAGCTCCTTTAGAAAATTCAATCAACTTAGGGGAAAAATTTAGAATTAGTTTACCAGAAAATCATACTACTGGATACATGTGGCAAATCAATAGCAATTATGACAGTAAAGTTTTAGACTACTATGGTTCAGTTTTTAGAGGAAATGAAAAAGGTGTAGACTTTAATTTTAGAACTTTAGAAAAAGGGAAAGCTACACTTAATTTTGCCTTAATAAAATACCGAGATACATCAGCTACCAAACAATTTATAATTGATGTACAATAATTATTTGGTGAATTAAAATATTAATCGTAATTTTACGATTAATATGGGAACTACTAAATCTGAAGAATTTACAGTTAAGGATAATAAAATATCTAAATACGCTAAAGCATTGGCTCATCCAGCTCGTGTAGCAATATTACAGTTATTAATTAAAAAACAGGCTTGTGTTTGCGGAGACATTGTAGACGAATTACCATTATCTCAAAGTACAGTATCACAACATTTAAAAGAACTAAAAGAAGCCAGCTTAATCAAAGGCGATATTGATGGTACTAAGATCTGTTATTGTATAGATGAGAAAGAATGGGAAATAGCAAAAGAATATATCAATTCTTTATTTGATTCTTATACTTCAAAACCTAAATGCTGCTAAAACATTCAACTAAATACATCGTAAAATAACGATATAAAACTAAAAACAAAACATCATGAAACTTTCAGAATTTAAAAAACAATTAAGTACAGTTACAGACTTAAACTTTGTATTACCAAATGGAACTAAAGTTCCTCAACACTTTCACGTAACAGAAGTAGGACAAGTAACCAAAAACTTTATTGATTGCGGCGGAACTGTAAGAAATGAGAAAGTAGTCAATTTTCAATTGTGGGAAGCTAATGACTTTGACCATCGTTTAGCTCCAAAAAAATTAAATGACATTATTTCTTTATCTGAAAAAGTTTTAGGATTAGAAGATGCTGAAATAGAAGTAGAATATCAAAGTGAAACTATTGGAAAATATAGTATAGAATTTAACGGTAAAGATTTTACTTTAAACTCAACTCAAACAAACTGCTTAGCGCAAGATAAGTGTGGGATTCCTGCTGAAAAATTAAAAGTAAACTTAGTAGACTTATCAAATAACCAAAGCTGTTGCACACCTGGTGGTAAATGCTGCTAATAAACTAAAATATGATTACTAATATTAAAACCTACTGTGATAATTTGGTAAACGATTTTCCTTCTATTAAACCAGAAAGAAAAATTCTTTTAGAGAAAATATCACAATACATCCAACAAAAAAAACAAGAACATAAACCAATACAGTTAGTTTATGTTTGCACACATAATTCTCGTAGAAGTCATTTTGGACAAATATGGGCGCAGGTTGCAGCAGATTACTACAAAGTAAATAATGTTCAAACTTTTTCAGGTGGCACTAAAGCCACTGCTTTTAATATTAATGCTATTAACGCAGTTAGACGCATAGGCTTTGATATAAAAAAAACAACTGAGACTATAAACTCAATTTATCACTTATACTATGACGAAAGAGAAAAACCAATAGAGTGTTTTTCAAAGGTTTATAATGATCAGGTGAATCCTAAACATGAATTTGCTGCAATTATGACTTGCAGTGATGCTGAAGAGAATTGCCCATTTATACCTGGAGTAGAATTAAGAATTGGAACAACTTATGACGATCCAAAAGCATTTGATAATACACCTTTACAAGATGCTAAATATGATGAGCGTTGCAAACAAATTGCATTAGAAACCTTTTATGTTTTTTCAAATATAAAATAATATGCGAAAATATTTAGCCGAACTTATAGGAACATTTGCTTTAGTTTTTTGTGGAACTGGTGCTATTATCATCAATCAAGAAACAGGTGGTATTATTACACATTTAGGAATAGCAATAACTTTTGGATTAATAGTATCAGCTATGATATACGCAGTTGGAGATATATCTGGAGCACATTTAAATCCAGCTGTTACAATTGCTTTTTGGATTGCAAAATCATTCCCTATAAAAGAAATTATACCTTATATTATAAGTCAGGGACTTGGAGCATTTATAGCTAGTATAAGTTTAAAATTATTATTTCCATTTAATAATACATTAGGAGCTACACTGCCATCTGGCTCGGCAATGCAATCGTTTATTTTAGAATTAATTCTAACTTTTATTTTAATGTTTGTGATTCTGCAAGTTGCAAAGGGAACAAAAGAACAAGGAATGTTTTCGGGAGTTGCGATTGGAGGAGTTGTATTATTAGAAGCATTATTTGCTGGACCTATATGTGGAGCATCCATGAATCCTATTCGTTCCATAGCTCCGGCAATTATTTCAGGAAACACAGAACATATGTGGATTTATATAGTTGCACCAATAACGGGAGCAGTTATTGGTGTTATCATTTGGAAATTATTACTTCCAATAAATAAATAAATTAATTAATTAATTAATTTATTTATTCGTTTTATCCTTCTTTTTGAACTTAGCGAGATAACGTTTATACAACTCGCTTAAACTTTCATATTCTTCTCGATAAAATATACCAACACCCTGCGTAAACGGACCTCCACTAGTTGCTATTTCTGTATTATCGTTGCTTCTGTTGAAGCCTTTTACTCTGTACTTCCCTGATTCGGATAATTTATATTCTAAAGTAACATCTCCAATTAAGTTACTGGTATTATTGTTTTTTGTGGTTGTTGAATTTGTAGGAGTATTATTGTTTGCTACTCCAAAGTTTCCATCAATCGTTAATCGATTATTAAATAATTGTTTTGATAAAGCCAAATCTAACTCATCGCTACTTAAAGTTCCGCCGGGCCTGTAATTTACACCTATATCAACATCTTTAGTAATCCCATTTAACCAATTACTCATTTTGTTACTTAACATCTCAGAACCTGTAGCAGCTGCTGCACCACCCGCACTAATACCTCCAGACCCGGCAACAGAAAGAGGTGTTACAAAACTTCGTAATAATAATAAAGAAAAGACTTGTCTATTTAATTCATTCTCGTCATTTAATAAACTCTTGATTGCAGATCGAGTATTTTCATCAATGGTTGGCAATTCAATTCCAAATGTTATATCAGGAGAAGTTAATTTATCTTTCATATACAACTTACAATCTACAGGAAATCGTTTATTGTAATTATTTACCGAATCATTAGGAAACAGAGGTTTAATTGATGCCCTCTGCTTATAATTAGCTACAATGTCAATATTAGCTTTGTAAACATTTCCATTCCATTTTATTGAACTACCCTTTTGAATTTCAAACTTCTTAGTCACAAAATTTTCAAGCGTAAATAAATAATCTCCAGTAGAGAGAACATAATCACCAAACATATCAAATTTGCCTCTACTATCAATTTTCATATTTAAAATACCATCGCCTCTAGCTTTAATAATATCACCAGATTTTTCATCAAATATTAATTGCACTTCTGCATCCCTAGTAGCTTCTAAATTAAAATCCAACGAAAAGTTAGACTTTGTTTTTTTAACTATAGTTTTTACAGTGTCTTTTGTTACAAATTTTATAAAATCATTATTCCCGATTTCAGAAGGCCCATCTAAAGGGATATAAAAATAAGTGCCTCCAGAAGTTTTTAAATTTAATTCCATTTTTATATCATCAACAAAACCATAAATTCCCGCGTTACCAGAAGCATAAGCTGTTCCATAATAACTTGGATTATTTGCAGCCGTTGTATTTAAAACCATTAACTTGTTTGTGTTCAAGTCAAAGTCAATCCGCATATCTTTAAAATTGTTGTGAAATATATTCCCCGACAAATTACCTGTATTTCCACCTGCCATACCTTTATAAGGGACATCCTGAACTAAAATATTATCAAACCTAATTTGTTTTGGAAGTATTTCAACATCGCCATTTATGATGTATTGAACATTTGTATAATCAACAACAATGGAACATTTAAAAAATTTAAGCTTAGCATTAATTTGTGGGCTATCAAGCGTGCCAGTAATTGTTCCATTGCCATTTAAATAACCAATTTTTACAGTAAAAATATCTTTAAAATAAGGTTGTAGTAATGATAAGTCGAATGGTTCTGCTTTAAAAGAAATATCCAAACTCTCTTCTTTTCTTTTAGGATAATAGTAACCATTGAATATAATATTTTTCATTAAATTCCCATCAAAGTCTTTTGCAAACGCCGAATAGCCATTAATGTTCACGTATTCTTTTTGTGGGTCATATTCACTTTTTATCTCTCCAAAACCAATGAGTTTGTTGTTTAATTTTAAATCGTTAAATCCTACTTCACTACTTATTAAAGGTTTACCAAAAGCAGAAAAGACACTTGTTGAGCCAGTAACATTCCCTTCTATCGAAAGTTTAGCATCTTTCAAAAATGGATTTAATTGGGCTAATTTAAAATTCTGAATATGGATATCTACTTTATCATTACTTTTTTTAGATAGATTACCATCAATAGTAATTAACTGATTTTGATTGTAAAACGTTAATGAATTTATTTTAACGGCAAACGAAGTATCAATTGTGATAGGATTATATTTAACAATTTGCCAAACACTATCTTCCACAACATATCTTATTTTATCAAGAAGAATAGTTGCCTGTGTCGTTTCAAAAATTGCTTTTCCGTTAACAATACCAGCATTATTTGGACTCATTAAATTGTCCCAATTTAAATTAAAATTGGTTATCTTATCATTTGCTACAAATACAAAACTTGGATTTTTAAACGCAAAGCTATCTGAAATATTAATTGCTTTTGAATTATACGTAAACTTTACTCCATTAGTTAAAGAATTGACAGCGATATTATTTCCTTTGAATTTCACCCCTGAATATTCAATTAAATCGCTGTTTGTTTTTAGATATAGGTAATTTATAGACGCATCAAAAGAACCCTCTATTAATGCATTAGAACCAATCATTAAATCTTTTGTGAAAAGTTCTTTTACAATAGCATAGTTTTTTATTTTTAGTTTTAAATCGGCCTTATCACTATAAATGTATCGCGTTCTTGTTTTTACAAAAGTGGGGAAATACTCATTTAAATACTGTTTAAAAGCATTTGGCAAAGTACTTAAATTATATTTTCCAGTTAATTGAACATTAGCAATGTTTGAATTAAGTTTAATGTTTTTGATTTCTGTTGATTGATCCAAATCTAAATTAAAACTACTTAATTTATTAACTTTCCCTTCCACTGTTGTATAAATAGTGTTATCAAAATTTATTTGTCCACTTAAATTATCGATACTATTTCCATTTAAATTAATTAAGATTTGAGAAGACACTTTACCATTTAATTGAGGGGTAGAAAAATGAGTTTTCTCCAAATCAAAATTATTGATAGTTGAAATAAAATCCATTTTAGGCAACTTATTATTGAAATCAATGGAGCCAATGAAATCAAAGTTAGCATTGGTATCTTTACTAATGACGTTACCTTTGAATATTTGATTTTTAAATGTTCCATCTATCTTAACATTATCATATTGATAATTGTTATAATTGATAGATCTCACCATTCCATCAAACTCTGCGTCTAAATCTTCTGTTTTAAATCCCTTACCCTTAACTTTTGATGACAAAGAAATAGGGCCAACAAATTTTACACCAGGGAACAATTTAGATAAATTAAAATTAGTTGTTGCTATAGAGCCTGAATATTCAACTAATTTATTTTTATCATTTTTTAAATGGAGGTCTGTTTTTAAGGAGCCAACATTTGTTTTAAAAGTACCATATGTTACAAAATCATTAACAAACCCATCAAACTTTCCCCTGTAGGATATGACTCCTAAATTTTCTAACTCTTTCGGTAGATTTAAATATGATGGTTTATCAAAAGGAGGAATTGGAAAATTTTCTAAATCAGATTTTGAAGTAGATAATTTTTGTGCATCAAAATGAATAAATGATTTTTCAAAATCGGGTAAACCTGTAATACTTGCATCCCCAATAAATTGAGTATGTTTCCTGTAGCTCATGTTCATATTAGTTCCACTTAAATCATTCACATAACCTCTTACTTTTCCAGTTACATAAATTACTTCTTCAAAACCATTAATATCTTCAGCAAAATAAGCGATGTCTTTAAAACATACATAAGTGCTGTCTCTTAAATTACCTTTGATGTACACCTTATTAATAAAGTCTTGATAATCTTCCCAATGATCATATTTGAATTGAAGATTCCCTTTCACAAAACTGTTAGGGGTTTTTAAATAAATACTATCACAACGCAATTCTGTGGAAGAGAGTTTAGCTCTGGTGGTTAAATGTTTCAATTCAATTCCTGATTGTTCTTTAGCCCTCAAATTATTTATTTGAGCAAAAATTGTATCTCCTTTAAAATCAATATCAGTAAAAGTTCCATAGATATTTGACACATGAATATTTCGATAATTCATATTCTGAACTATCTTATTTGTATCTCTTAACAAATGGTAGATAAAATCAACATTGTTTAATTTTAAATCTCCATAATAAATTTTCCATGGTGATTTAGTAGTATCTGTTCTAGTAGTATCATTAGATGCAAAATAATCCGCTAAATATTGAAAATTCCAATCTTCCTCGTTTTTATATTTCAATAATTTAACTTTAATATTTGTTAGTTCAACTTCATCTAGTTTTAGCTGTTGAGTTTTATAATTAAACCCCGTTACATCAACCGTTATACTTTTTCCGTAAACTAAAGTGTCATGATGTTTGTCGCTTATAAAAACTCCTTCAAGTGTGACATTACTAATCAAACTAATTTTAACTCGTTCAATATTTAAATTTGTATTTAATTCTTTTGACAGATAAGCTGTTAATTTTTGTGCCGACCAAGTTTGGAATGTTTCGGTTTGCAATGCCACAAAAAGTAAATTGCATAAAATCACAATAAGTAATACAGAAAACAATATCGTTTTCCATAATATTCTTGTAATTTTACCGAGTGCGTTCATTGCGTATAAAAATAACGAAATAACCTAAATATATAACGTTAATATAACCTAAGATATTGGCTTAAAGATTGTATAAATGCCATCAAACAATAAAGACATATTTATTCTTGGAATTGAATCTAGCTGTGATGATACGTCATGCGCTATTCTCAAAAATGCTGTTTTGTTATCTAATGTAACAGCTAATCAAAAAATACATGAACTGTATGGAGGCGTTATTCCAGAATTAGCTAGTAGAGACCATCAAAAAAACATTGTACCTGTTATTGATGCTGCTCTTAAAAAAGCAAATATTACCTTGCAACAAATCAATGCCATTGCTGTAACTAGAGGGCCAGGATTAAGTGGAAGTTTATTAGTTGGATTATCTTTTGCTAAATCCTTATCACTTGCATTAAGCATTCCTTTAGTAGAAGTGAATCATATGCAAGGTCATATTTTAGCGCATTTTATTCAAGAAGCTTCGACTAGCTCAGCTTCCGAAAATAGTCAACCTAGTTTTCCGTTTTTATGTTTAACTGTTAGCGGTGGGCATACACAAATTGTAAAAATTAGCAATTATTTACAATTTGAATTATTAGCAGAAACCGAAGATGACGCTGTTGGAGAAGCCTTTGATAAAGCAGCTAAAATATTGGGACTTCCCTACCCTGGCGGACCTTTAATTGATAAATATGCGCAATTGGGTGATGCTACAAAATACCAATTCCCCACTCCTCAACTCAAAAATAATAACTATAGCTTTAGTGGTGTAAAAACAGCTTTCTTATATTTTATTCAAGAGCAAACAAAATTAAATGCAAATTTTGTTACTGAAAACCTCAACGATATTTGCGCTTCTTATCAAGCACATTTAATAAAATATTTACTAAAAAATTTATTAGCCGTTAGTAAAGAAACAGGTATCAAACAAATTACAATTGCTGGAGGTGTTTCAGCTAACTCAGGTTTAAGAAGCGAATTAGAGGCCTTAGGAAAGAAACATCAATGGCAAACTTACATCCCTAAATTTGAGTATTGCACAGATAATGCAGCCATGATTGCTATTACGGGTTATTACAAATATTTAAAGCAAGAATTTTGTGGTTTAGAAGCTACTCCACTTGTCAGATATGATATACAAAACAAATAATTTATTTTGTATTAAATTCATTCATACATCTCGCTAGCCCAATAAAAGCAAAAGCTTTCACGGCATCAGCAGCAATTTTTATTCTATTATCTAATGTTTTTTTCTCTTCATCACTCCACTTTCCTAACACATAATTTACTTGACTTCCTTTATTAAATTCGTTACTGATACCAAAACGTAAACGAGGATATTGATTTGTATTTAATACTTCCTGAATATTTTTCAATCCATTATGTCCGCCATCACTTCCTTTGGGACCTAAACGAATTTTACCAAAAGGCAAAGCTAATTCATCAACAATTACTAGTACATTTTCTACAGGTATTTTCTCAGCTTGCATCCAATAATTAACCGCTTTACCACTTAAATTCATGTAGGTGGTAGGTTTAATCAATACTAATTGCTTGCCTTTATATTTAAACTCAACCATATCTGCTAATCTATCCGATTTAAATTTTAAATCATTTTCTTTAGCCAAATAATCTAATACATCAAAGCCAATATTATGGCGCGTATGAGCATACTCATCACCAATATTTCCTAATCCAACTATTAAAAATTTACTCATACAACAAAGGTATTTTTTTTAGCAAAAATGGCACTTATTTTAGCCTAAAAAATTATTTTTAAATTATTTTGTAATATAAAATTAATGCTTATACTTGCATCATCGTAAATAAGACTACACATTTTCTTGTTGGTCTAAAATCACAAAAAGCATTAAAAATAAAAAACTCTTTTTTAATTATTATTCCCCTTATTAAACATAACTATGTTTGAAGTATTAGATTTAACTAGCAGAGCTTTACCTCAGCTAAAAGACATTTGTAAGCAATTTGGCATCGACGTAAAAGGATTAGCAAAACCAGATATGGTGATGAAAATTATTGATGCTCAAGCTACTAATCAAGAATTAGCAGCTAAATTAGTGGAACAATTTCCTAAAAAAGAAGTTGAAAAAACAGAAAAGTCTGCGGAAGCAAAAGTAAAAAAACCTCGTATTCAAAAACCAGTTGAAGGGGAAGTGAAAGTTGAAAAAACACTATTTGAAGAAACTGCAATTGAAAAAGAAATTGAAGTAAAACCTTTAGCTGAAAAAATTCATTCTGAACGTCAGGTTCGTCAAGCAGCTCCCGAAAGAAAAGAAGAGCATGTTCGTAAAGTTCCTGTTCATAATCATCCAAAACCTCAGCATAATCATAACAATAATAATCCTTCTCCTAATGAGCACACAGAATCAAAACCTGTTATCAATAATGATTTAGCCATTAATATTGAGCCTGAAGAAAAGCCTCAAACTCCAGATGGGATGGAGATGAGTGATAATAAACCTGAACAAAAACAACAACCAAAACCAGAGCGTGTGTACTACAACTTTGATGGTATTGCTATTGGTGAAGGTGTTTTAGAAATGATGCCAGATGGATATGGTTTCTTAAGAAGTTCGGATTACAATTATTTAAGTTCACCAGATGATATTTATGTTTCTCAATCTCAAGTAAAATTATTTGGATTAAAAACCGGAGATGTTGTTCGTGGTGGAATTCGTCCTCCAAAAGATGGAGAGAAATTCTTTCCATTAGTTAAAGTAGAAGAAATTAACGGTCGCGAACCATCCTATATTAGAGATAGAGTTCCGTTTGATTATTTAACTCCTTTATTTCCTTCTGAAAAATTAAAATTAACGGGTCATCCATTACAAAATAACAGCACTCGTATTATTGATATGTTTGCCCCTATTGGTAAAGGACAACGTGGTTTAATTGTTGCACAACCTAAAACAGGTAAAACTGTTTTATTAAAAGACATTGCGAATGCTATTGCTTACAATCACCCTGAAGTTTATTTAATTATTTTATTAATTGATGAACGACCTGAAGAGGTAACTGATATGGCACGTAGTGTGAAAGCAGAAGTGGTATCATCTACTTTTGATGAGCCCGCAGAAAAACACGTAAAAATTGCCAACATTGTTTTAGAAAAAGCAAAACGTATGGTAGAGTGCGGACACGATGTAGTGATTTTATTAGATAGTATTACGCGTATGGCTCGTGCTTATAATACAGTGGCTCCAAGTAGCGGAAAAGTATTATCAGGTGGTGTGGAAGCAAATGCTTTACAAAAACCAAAACGATTTTTTGGTGCCGCTCGTAAAATCGAAAATGGCGGCTCATTAACTATTATTGCAACAGCATTAACAGAAACTGGATCTAAAATGGACGAGGTTATCTTTGAAGAATTTAAAGGTACTGGTAACATGGAATTGCAATTAGATAGAAAAATTGCTAACCGCCGTATTTTCCCAGCTGTTGATTTATCTTCTTCATCTACACGTAGAGATGATTTATTATTAGACAAAGAAACTTTACAACGTTTATGGGTGTTAAGAAAACATTTATCAGATATGAACCCAGTGGAAGCCATGGAGTTTTTATTAAATCAATTGAGTAAAACTCGCTCAAATGAAGAATTTTTAATTGGAATGAATCGATAACCATGAACACTAAAACATACATTTTTCCTGCCATTTATAGTTCATTAGTGATTTTAGCTACTTGTATTACTTTTTATGGTGGTTATATTAATCACATCAATAAAGTGACGATTATTGGATGGTTAATGATTGTTCCTTTTTGTGTAGCAGCTATGATATACTCTAAAAAGAATGTATATCAAGGCAACATTGGCGGTAAAGATGCAGTGAAAGAAGGATTAAAATTTATCATTTTCAGTACCATCATTTTAGTTGTTTTTCAAGCTATCTTTTTCACTTTAGATTTTAAAGCTTATAAAGTTGATTTTATTGAAACATATGGAGTTGAGTTAGCAAAGACGCAAATAAAAAATGGAAATTTAAAAATTACCGAAGCTGAGATACCTAATTTAATTAAACAAGAAGTTGAACAGGTTACCCTTTTTAAAGAATGCACTAGCATTGTATTTAAAAATTTATTTTTAGGCGTCATTACATCTGTTATTACAGCTGTAACTATGAGAGCTAAATTAAGAGGGTAAGGATTCTAATAAAAAACTCTTTCGTCTAAAATATAAGTTCATTTAATAGATAATATTTTCGAATAATCAGACACAAAATTACAGGGTATTGCAATTACAAAATTATTTTACCCTTTTTGTTTCTAGTAACACCAAGGATTTAGAATCAAAAAAACAACACTACATTTTACTCAGTAATCATTTCCGTTAATTCTGTATAAAATTTAAAATTCAGAAAAACTACTAATTTTGGTTAACAACCAAATTTTTAGATGAAAATTTTTACGCTTATCTTTTTTTATTTATTGAGCATAACAATCAATGGACAGACCTCAAACTCTAATCCATTTGAAAATCCTGTTATTTTAAATCACTACTCCATTCAGGATTTACAATCATTGCAACAAACTGATACTATTAAATTTAATAGCATCGTTTATTACTACACATCATCTTATATTTTTGAAGAAAGCGAATGTAATGATTGCTCTCCTGTTTCATTAGTAAATTTTGATGTTTCAGAATATGAATATTTGAGACAAAAAAACTCACGTTACACTCGTGATTTTTGGAAATATGGTTTCAAACTTACTCTTCTTTCTATTAATGAATTGACCTATAAATTACCAATACATTATACTAAATAAGCATAAAATGAAACTAATTATTAAAGCATATGTATTTATTTTAGCAATCATTATTATACAACCTCTTTATGCTCAAAATTATAATATTAGTCTAGGAGGAACTGTTAGTGCTTGCTCTGGAACATTTTATGATAGTGGTGGCTCTGGGGCAAATTATGTAAATAATGAAGATTATACAATTACATTCTGTCCATCAACCGCTGGACAAGTAATTCAAGTAGCATTTACGTCTTTTAGTACCGAAAACTGGAGTGCAACATATGATAGACTTACCATTTATGACGGCAATTCAACTGCAGCTACTCAAATTGGCAGTTATGCAGGAGCATCTTCTCCTGGGACTATCAGCGCCAGTGGAAGTAATAGTTCTGGCTGTTTAACCTTTAGGTTTCGTTCAGATGGCTCAACTGTCTACTCTGGTTGGGTAGCCACCATTTCATGTGTCGCTGCCCCTCCGCCAGTTATTAATGGCACAACTGGCAATTATACTGTTTGTAGTGCTACTTTTTATGATAGTGGGGGCTCCGGATCAAATTACTCTAACAATGAAACAAAAACTACCGTTTTTTGTCCATCCACTGCTGGTCAGTGCATGAAAGCAGCCTTTACATCTTTTAATTTAGAAGACAATTTTGATTACCTATCTGTATATGATGGCAATTCCACATCATCACCAATGATTTTAGGTTCTTCATACACAGCGTCTTCTCCTGGCACTATAACGGCCACTAGCACTAACACATCTGGATGCTTAACCTTTTTATTCTCTTCTGACGGGGCAACACTGTCATCGGGCTGGGCAGCAAATATATCTTGCGCTACTTGCGTGGCAGCTCCTTCGGTTGCAGTTCAACAAGATTGCTATGGTGCAGTAACTATTTGTGGCAACGCAGCTATTCCTGGTAATAGTTTAGGAACTGGGAATTTTAATGATGCTAACCAAGGGCTAGGCAATTTAGGTTGTTTAAATGACTATGGTAATACAAATGATGGCTCTGCTGAACATCAATCCACTTGGTATTTTTTCTCGCCTTCTGTAAGTGGTACTATTGGAATGACGATTGCTCCAAACACAGCCACCTCTGATTACGATTGGGCCATTTGGGGACCTTACGCAACTATTTCTTGTCCTCCAACTGGTCTTCCATTACGTTGCTCTGCTGCAGCTCCAGCTAATTCGGCAGGCGGACAAACAGGACTAGGAAATGGAGCTGTAGATACTGAAGAAGGCAGTGGAGGAAATGGATGGGTTGCTCCTATAAATGTAATTGCAGGACAGAAATACATTTTATTTTTAGATAATTGGAATACAACAAGTACGCCATTTAATATTAGCTGGCAATTAAGTGGTGGTGCATCTTTAGGTTGTACTACTTTACCTATAGAGCTGCTATCATTTTCTGGTAGTAACAACAACGGATTTAATTTAATTAAATGGACGACAGCTTCTGAAAGCAATAACGATTATTTTACTATAGAAAGATCAATTGACGGAATAAATTGGCAAGAAATAACAAAAATAAAGGCAGCTGGTAATTCTTCGAATTACAACCATTATCAGTACGAAGATTATTCTTTTATAAGTAATGAAATAAACTACTATCGATTAAAGCAGACTGATTTTTCAGGTGATTTTGAGTATTCCAATATCATTAGTATAGAATCTTCAGAAAATATTGAAACCTACTTAAGTGATATACATCCTAATCCCACAAATGAAAATATCTATTTCAATGTATTTACATCTCAATCAGATATCGCTAACATAGAGTTGATTGATTTTATGGGTAATTCTATAATCAAGGAAGAACAACACATTCATTCAGGTAAAAATGATTTAAAAACAGATATGAGTAATTTAAAAAACGGGATATACATATTGAAGATAACTACATTAAATGATGGAAAATGTATCAATCAAAAAGTAATTAAAAATTGATTTTAAAAAGAGTATT
>DIHL01000073.1 GCA_002420145.1 Bacteroidetes bacterium UBA5697 | reverse complement strand
TTTAAAAAAATTAATCAATACCATTTTAGGAATCATTGAAAAATTGATTTCGAGTTTTGAAGTGGGTAATGTGATTAAGAATGGAATTCCGGTAGCGATTGTGGGAAAACCAAATGCCGGTAAATCAACTTTGCTAAATGTGTTGTTGGAAGATGACAGAGCCATTGTGAGTGATATACCAGGTACTACAAGAGATACTATTGAAGATGAATTGATTATTGATGGGGTGTTGTTTAGATTTATTGATACAGCAGGGATTAGAACAACTACCGATGTGATTGAGCAAATAGGAGTGAACAAAGCCTTTGAAGTGATTAAAAAATCGGCTATTGTCATTTACTTATTTGATACCCATGAGTTGAGCAGAGGAGATTTGGAATTGGAAATGAATGTGATTAAAGATTATATTGGTACTTCACAATTATTAGTAGTGGGTAATAAAATTGATTTCGAAAATTTAGACGAGTTGAAAAAGGAGTTTGCAGATGTGCCAAACATTTTATTTATCTCGGCTAAAGAACAAAGTAACATACAACAACTCAAAGATACTTTAGTAGGCTTATTTGATACACGTACAGTCAATACAACTGATACCATTGTGACTAACTCGCGCCACGTGAGTTCCTTGAATAATGCCCAAGCTGCTTTAGTAAAAGTAAACGAAGGCTTGAGTTCTAATATTCAAAGTGATTTTTTAGCCTTAGATATCCGTTATGCTTTAGAAGCATTAGGAGAAATTACAGGGCAAGTAACCAATGATGATTTATTAGGAAATATTTTCTCGAAGTTTTGTATCGGAAAGTAATTATCCTTCTCTTGATTTCTAAGCCCTTGCTATTGTTGATAATTAGCCAAACATCCTTCTTTTTTTTGTTGCCCAAAAGTTCTTTTTGATGTATTTTTGTTGCCGTAACGGTGCCTAAGTTTATTGCCTATATGTTTGGGCAACAAATTTTAGAGCATTGGCGAAATGATGTCACACATAGTCACATCATGTCGCAATAAGGCACTAAAAGACATACATGAGCAGTAACATTAAAATAGTAAGAAAGTGTGAATTTTGCAGTAATGAATTTACTGCTAAAACTCTGCAAACTAGATATTGCTCCCACAAATGTAATAGCCGTCATTATAAAGCTTTAAAGCGTGAAGAAAAAATTGAAGTAGCTATTAAGAAAAACACAGACCCACAAGTTTATGATGCAACTATAAACCTTAAAGAATTTTTAAGTATTGATGAAACGGCAATGTTAATCGGTGCAAGTCGTAGAACAATTCAAAGGCTTATTTCTGATGGAAAATTAAAAGTTGCAAAACTTGGTAGCAGATGCATTATTAAACGCAGAGAAATTGATTTACTATTAAAATAAATAAAGATGAATGTAACACTTAGGCAACGTAAAAAGGGTGATAAAATAAGCTTGTACTTAGATTATTACAGTAATGGAAAACGAGAGTATGAGTACCTTAAATTATATATAAAGGTTGCTACAAAAGGTGCTCCATTAACTAAGGAAGAGAAAAACGAAAATAAAAGTAATTTAGAATTAGCTGAATCAATTCGGAGCAAACGCCATGTTGAAATAAAAAACGGCATTTACGGCTTTAGTGATAGCGGTAAAATGAAAGGCAGTTTTATTAATTACATTGATTATTTAGCTGATAAGCGCAAGGATAGTGCAGGTAATTACGGCAATTGGGATAGTGCTTTAAAACATCTTAAAAAGTTTTCAAATAATCAAGACATAACTTTTAACCAAATTGATAAAAAATGGTTAGAGAGCTTTAAAGAGTATTTACAAAAGACTGCTAAAACTCCATCTAAAAAGGCGCTTTCCCAAAATTCGCAAAGCTCATATTTTAATAAAATTAGAGCTGCATTAAAAGAAGCATTAAAAGAAGAGATCATACAACGTAATCCTGCGGATACTGTTGATGGTATAAAACAAGGAGAACCTGAAAGGGAGTTTTTAACTTACGATGAACTAATCGCTATGTCAAAAGCTACTTGTGAAATCGAAATAATGAAAAAAGCTTTTTTATTTAGTGCATTAACTGGTTTGCGTTGGTCAGACATTAATAAATTAACTTGGTCAGAAATTCAACACTCAAAAGAAATTGGTAATTACATTCGTTTCACTCAAAAGAAAACAAAAGGCTCTGAAACATTACCCTTTAATGATGATGCTTTAAAGTTATTAGGAGAACGAACAGGATTAAAAGAAAGAGTTTTTGAAGGGTTAAAATATAGTGCTTGGCACAATTTGAAATTACAACAATGGGCCATGAAAGCAGGTATTTCGAAAACAATTACCTTTCATTGCGCCAGGCACACTTATGCAACTTTGCAATTAACTTTAGGCACAGATATTTATACGGTGTCAAAATTATTAGGACATAAAGACTTGAAAACAACACAGATTTATGCTAAAGTAATTGATGAACGAAAAACACTTGCAGCTACCAAAATAAAATTGGATATTTAGTTTTTGCCATCCTATGGGACAATTAACTGAATATGAAATAAAAGTACTTACACTTATTGCCGAAACAATAGGTTATAAGATATTTGGTATTGAAGATGGAGCAAAGGAAAAGGATAAACTAGCCTTTAGCACTTGCTTAGATGATAAAGAAAAAACTAAATACACAAAACAAGCTATTAAAAAACTTCAAGCAGGTTTTAAAAACTGTGTGCCGGAGGTAGCTCCTTATATTACAGCTTTTATAAACGTCCATCCTTCTGATAAAAGTTCTTATGATGAAAGAAAAGAAACTATTATTAGAAACTTCTTTCTGCACGAATATTCAGCAGTTATAGAATTACTTGTAGAATTAAAGCCTAAGGATATTGAAGATGCAATCACAATAGATATAGAACATTATATTCATTATTTAGGTTTAAATACAATAGCACTCGAAGATTTCATTCAACAATTCGCAAACGCAGAGAGATACATTGGTATGCTTTCTATTCTTACTCACAAAAAAGACATTTCAAACGAAACACTAGCTAACCTTGAGAAAGACATTTCATTAATTATTTTCAAAGCTCAAGAAATTACGAATGATTCCATAAAAGTACAGTTAGAGCCTTTAATTAATTCAAGCAAGGATTTAGAAGTGATTGATAAAGCTGTTAAAACAGTTATAAATAAACGTTATAGTGCATTTCGTAGCCTTGGCGATTCATTATATAAGAACCTTGATGAATTAAAAAAATTATCACGCGAAAATTATTTAGTTGGTTTCGCTTCCATTTATGAAAAACTGCACGATTTTTCAATTAAAGATAATTTTCATGATAGCGAAGATACTCTTAGCTATTTTCAGGATAAAAGAGATACAGACCCTTTTTTTTACTGCTTTTTAAGTGTTAAAAGTATGGTATATAATGGTGTTTTGAAAGTGATCTCAGATGAACTTTTAATAAACAGATTAAGCGATTTTGATGCTGCTTTTAAATTACCTACAAGCTTTAATGAAACAATCGAGTATATAAACAAGGGTTTTTACGAACTAGAGTCGATGATGGAGGGAAAGATTATTAAAATGAAATATTTTAATATTCCGAGAGCAATCGAAAAATTCAATTCATTAAGAAATAAATACGAAAACAAGCCAAAAGAATCTTTGGTATTACTTGATAAATATTTTGACATTTCACAACAGATATATAATCAAATTGACCAGGGAGAATTTGAAAATACAGATGCTTTTGATGATGAAACATTTATGAAGGTATGGAATGAGCTTTGCTTTTTCTATGATAATATGCAGAATTTATTTACTAAAGCTGAAATTGATTATTTATCGCCTGTAGGTGTTACTAAAGTGTTAGATATTTTAAATCCTTTAAATGCTCCAAAAGAAGAGCCAGTTCAAGTAATTAAAACTAAAAAAGAAACTTCTAAAAACATTGCTTTTTCGTATTCTAAAAAAGGTGCAAGCTTTAAAAATAATCTTACAGAATTTAGAAAAAGCTTAATAGATGGCGGTTTTATTGATAAATCAACAAAACTCGCAGACTTCAACAAAATATTTAAAAACGAATTGCCTGATACTCTTATCATTTGGTCAGGTAATCTTTCAGAGCTTTATTACTTAATTAAAACATTACACAACGATAAAAAACTTATTGATAATACAGGCAAAGAGGTTTGGAAAATAACCGCAAATTGCTTTGTGGACAGCGCAAATACTCCTTACGATTTCAAAAAATTCAGAGGACAAAAAACACCTGCAAGTAGTACAAAACTAGATAAAATTATTTCAGTTTTGTAATCAACACACTCTACACTTCTTCTTTTTATCCAAATAAAAGCTATCTCCCGAAAGCTAAAAGTAAACTTTGTAAACATTAGTAAATACTAGTGTTTTTACAATACTCTACGCTCTGCGGTTCGCTCTACACTGTTATTCATTTTACTTTTTCAGTGTTATTAGCTTGTAGTTTTACATCGTTATAACAGACAAAATATAGTCTTGCAAGACTCATTTATTAATCTTAAAAACTTAAACAAAATGAGCAACGATGAAAAAATAATACAAATGCTTTCGAGCATTGAACAAAAGTTAAATGAACAAACTTTACTTAAAAAGGATGTTTTAAATCTAAATGAAGCTTGCGCTTATTTAGACATTAGTGCCAGTCATTTATACAAACTGACAAGTGCAAAAACAATCCCACATTTTTGCCCACAAGGCAAAAAGTTGTACTTCAAACGCATTGAGTTGGATGATTGGTTGCAACGCAATCGCCAAACATCAAACGATGAAATGGAAAAAGCAGCTACTGATTACATCATTCGTAATAGACGTAAATAATTATGAAATGGGTAACAGAAGAGCAACACCAAGCCATCTTAGAGAGGCTAGTTGCTGTAGAAAAACAAATTTTAAATAAATATGATATTGATTTTTTAGACAATCAACAATTTATTCAGGTAATGAATATTAGTAAACGATTAGCCCAAAGGTGGCGTGATGAGCAGATTATAGCCCATAGCATGGTAGGTAATAAAATCTACTATCAAATTAAGGATATAAAAATAATGTTGTC